>PLMK01000072.1 GCA_003142475.1 Ignavibacteriota bacterium | reverse complement strand
CCGGAACTAATATGTACTACAAGTCCGCCTGCAAAATCCAATGCACCCAATGACCGAAGCCATCCGCCTACACCCCACACCCAATGTGCAAGCGGTGCATACACAAGAGTTGACCAGAGAAGAACGAAGACCAAGTATGTGCTGAATTTAAAACGTTCCGCAAACGCACCTGAGATCAAAGCGGGCGTGATGATCGCGAACATCATTTGAAACATCATGAATGCTTGGTGCGGTATTGTTGCAGCATAAGCCGGATTGGGTTCCAATCCAACGCCTTGTAAACCAAACCATTGCAAATTGCCGATAAGTCCATGAATATCCGGGCCAAAGGCTAGTGAATAACCAATCAGTACCCACTGTACCGTAACCAACCCTAATGCCACAAAGCTTTGCATAATAGTACCTAGCACATTTTTTTGGCGCACCATACCGCCGTAGAATAATGCTAATCCCGGTGTCATCAGCATAACAAGTGCTGTGGACACCAACATCCATGTCGTATCGCCTGTATCTATTCTCATAACACATCGTCTCCTGTTTCTTCTGTTCGTACTCGTATAGCTTCTTCTGCCGGTAGGATAAAGATTTTTCCGTCGCCAATCTTACCAGACTTTGCACATTTGATAATAATTGAAACTGCTTCTTCTACTCGTTCGTCTGAAGTAACAATCTCTAATTTGATCTTTGGCAAAAAATCTACCTGATACTCAGCTCCGCGATAGACTTCGGTATGCCCTTTCTGTCTGCCTACGCCTTTAACTTCCATTATTGTCATTCCGTGGAATCCGGCTTCGAGGAGCGCTTCTCGGATGTCGTCCACCGCATGCGGGCGGACAATTGCCTCGATTTTTTTCATAAGGAAATCCTATATTGTGTTATTGAATTATAATTAGCAAGGACTAATGAATATTATCCTTATTTACTATAGCAATATAGACAAATATATTTACTAATCAAAGTTATTTTTAATATTAACCGATATTAATAATTGTCTTTAACTGGGCTGTTAACCCGCAATAACAAAGGAATGGCATGACATTAAAACATTAGCCGATAAAAAATGCTAAAAGTTAGTTATACTTGTGAAGAGGCAATTTATTTTGCGAAGATAATTGAATTGATTCGTAAACGACAAAATAGAAACCGATTCCAATTCCAACCAAACAAGTTATTAGACCAATGAAATTTACTCCTGCAGCGATGCCTTCAGCATATTCAATCATTCCCGTGTAATTGAGCAGCCAGCGCCAGTCATGAATTGCAGCGTGTGAAATCAATTGCAAGCGCTGATAAGGTGCATCGCCAATATATACAGAGACGTTAACTATACTTTGTCCCGTCCAGTATAATGTAAACGGAAGTGAACGCCGAGATGATCGTGCAAACACAATAACTGTTGCTAAAGGAATAATAACCTGGAACAATGATCCGCCAAGAAACTCCATAAACCTTCCAAAGAGCTTGAAGACAAGGTGGCCGGTCTCATGTATAAACAGATCTATGATGTCGATGACCCAAATAATAAAGGAACAATGGCTACGTGTCGCATTATTTTGGTAGTCAGTTACGAGAGAAAACGTGAAATAACAAAGACATAGAACAAAAAATAAGTAAACAGTAATTTTAAAAATATTCATAGACAATTTGGAATGAGTGAAAAAGCAAATATCTTCAATAAATATTATATGAATATACAGATTCTTTTTAAAGAAGTGAAAGTTGTAACAATTCTTTATCCTTCTTTATTTTCCGAATTGCACAGTTACAAAAAAGTGATTATCATGTGATAGTCGGATTCGGGACGTGGCGCAGCCCGGCTAGCGCACTTGCTTGGGGTGCAAGGGGTCGCGGGTTCAAATCCCGCCGTCCCGACAAAATTAAGAAAGCACAGTATGAAAAAAGCATCATTCATCTGTGCTCTCTTCGTCTATAACATATAGATAAACTAATGGAACTGAAGACCCGAAAAAAAATAATCCTTGTAGGGGATAAAGTGCTCATCGCACCGGACAAGGAGAACGAACGAACCGCGCATGGGTTATATTTGCCTCCGGGTGTGAAGGAGAAAGATAAAGTTCAGAGCGGTTACGTCGTGCGCATCGGTCCTGGGTATGCGGTACCGAATCCACAGTTCATCGATCAGGAATCGTGGTCAACAACTCACAAAGATCCTGTTAAATACATTCCTTTGCAAGCCGAAGAAGGCGACTATGCGATTTTTTTGCGCGATGCTGCCATCGAAGTAGAGTACGAGTCAGAAAAATATCTCATTGTTTCACATTCTTCTATTTTAATGCTTTTACGCTCAGGCGGCATTGATGAACTGATCCGTTCATCGGAACAGTTATAGTATGCACCATTCTCCCTTATTGAAATCACTTTTTTCTTAATGATCAAATTCTTATGGAAGCATCGTCACTCTTTTACAAAGTCGCACCGCCGAGCAGTAACGAAGCTGGTCCGCATCCAACACTTATTCTATTGCATGGTCGTGGTACAGATGAGAACGATCTTCTCGGTTTGACATCGTCATTCGATCCTCGTCTGCTCAGTATTAGTATCCGAGCACCATTCAGATTTCCGTATGGCGGATATATGTGGTTTGATCTTGACGAACAAGGTGGAGTTGATATAGATCAACTTATTGAAGGATGTGATGCTCTGATTCGATGTTTGGATGATATTCAGCAAAAGCATCCTGTTGATTTAAAGCGCGTCTTTCTATTTGGTTTTAGTATGGGCGCGATGATGTCGTTGACAGTATCGCTTTCCCATCCTAGTCGCTTCAAGGGCATCATTGCACATAGTGGTCTGTTGCCGCAAGATGATAAGTTGAAGTATCGATGGAATGATCTGAATGGAATATCATTTTTCATTGCGCATGGTACGGACGATCCAATTGTTCCGGTTAAGTTTAGCAGGCAAGCGCATCAACGGTTAATGGATGCTAAGGCGGATGTCTTATATAGGGAATATCCAATTCAACATACTATCGGTGAGGAGAGTTTGAGTGATGCAGCCCTTTGGTTGCAGCAGAAGATTTAAATCACTTGGTTGACAACGGTTGACCGAGGTAAAGATTTCCTGTATATTCTTTCTGTAAAACTTTTTTCAGTTCCCTTAAAACTGCGCGTTAATGAAATTCTCTTTTGAAAGATATTTAACTGTTGTTCTTCTCTTGCTATTCATAGGAACAGCAAGAGTAACCCCATATCAACAGCATATTGGTGGCATTCATAACAACAATCAGATCAATAAAATCCGAGTTAAACACATTCTTCAATCCATTCGGCAGCGCTATGCCCCAGATTTGCAACTTGCAGTTTTTAACATTTCTTATACCCAGGTCGAAACAGGAATTATCGTACGTGGAGAAGTTGATAATCCTAGTGCAAAGAGTGCTGTAATTCAAGCAATGCAAAGAATTATAAAGGGTAAAGTGATAGATAGTATCCATGTGCTGCCCGATTTAGCACTTGGGAGCAATACAATGGGTATTGTTATTTTTAATATAGCCAATGTTCGTCGAAAACCAGGGAACCAGGAAGAGCTTCTTACGCAAGCATTGATGGGAACAGTGATAAAATTGCTGAAAAAGGATCGCGGATATTTTTTCATCCAAACTCCCGATCACTATCTTGGGTGGCTCGATACTGCATCCGTATTTGTATCTAATCAAGCGAATGTAAGTACCTGGAATGCTGCCTCCAAAGTGATTGTTACAAAGTTTTTTGGTACGGTATATATGCAATCAGATACATCCTCTGCAATTCTTTGCGAAATTATTGAGGGATGTATTTTGAAAAACAACGGCAAAAAAAAAGGTTGGATAGAAGTAGAACTTGCGGATAGAAAAAAAGGATTTGTGCCAGATACGCTAGTTCAAGATGTTAGCGAATGGAATAAAAACCTGCTACTGACGGGCGAAAATCTTGAGAGGACTGCAAGAACATTTTTGGGCATACGCTATTTGTGGGGCGGCATGTCAGTAAAAGGTATGGATTGTTCTGGGTTTGTAAAAACAGTGTACCATCTGAATGGCATGGAATTAAATCGCGACGCCAGACAGCAGGCGCAACAGGGGATGCCAATCGACCCGGGGAAGAATTTCCAAAATTTGAGGAAGGGGGATTTACTGTTCTTTGGTCGAAAAGCTACAGCGAAACGGCAGAAACATATTACGCATGTTGCCTTATACTTGGAAAACGGTTTATATATTCACAGTTCGCGACGAGTACGATTTAGTAGTTTTAATCCAACGTCGGATTATTATGAAGAACCGCTCCTGAAACGATTCCTATGCGCTCGAAGAATTCTTCAAAACAGATAGACATTATTCAATATAATTTTTGAAAGGAAATTTTCATGGTACAAACAGAAAATACTCGCTCACTTGCCAAGCAGGTAATATATTTAATTTCAGCACATACGGCATTCTATGTGGTTTGTAATTATGCCCACGAAAAGATAGACATGCTCTATGTGTTGTCGGAATATACGCCGATTCTTTTAATCTTCTGTCTTGTGCCCCTTGCGGCAACTCTCTTTTTATTCACACAATCAGCGCGGCAGGGGACAGTTGTTTTGCTTGGCATTTTACCTGCGGAATTGATCTACAATATCTATACACGATTCACTGCTTCGGTGCCATTTATTGTTCGGGAACCAGCATTAATCTGGAAGATTCTTTATGAAGGATCGTTTGGGATTGTATTGGTTTTAGAAGTGATCGCCTTTTGGCTGACATTCAAATTACTGCGGGAAATTCATAAACAATTGAATTTATCATCAGAAAATCCATCGTAGATAGCGTTATTTATTCATGTAAATGAATGAGTATGGTGAAAATAGATTTGAGAAAGTAAAATGCCTCAAGAAGATAATATATGTAGAGAAGAGGTGCTTCGAGAACTGCGCACTATTCCCGGGGTTGGTAGAAGCATTTCACTTGATCTTTGGAATCTCGGCATTCGCTCCGTTGGTGCACTGAAGAAAAAGAATCCGGAAATACTTTATCGGAAACATTGCATTCTGGTTGGAAAGCCGGTTGATCGCTGTCTGTTGTACGTATTTCGATGCGCAGTGTATTATGCTTCGCACAAGCGGCACGATCCAGAACTGCTTCTCTGGTGGAATTGGAAAAATCAATAATTATCTATCCTTCTGCAACCTCTGCACATTTTCTGCCGTATTAACAAATGTTTTTCATCGGCAAAATTCACATATAATTATTTCACATCAATAATTGAGATTACCATGAAAATGCTTGTATTATACTCGTTATAATTTTCACTTTCTCTGCAGCGGCGCAGGAAGCAACACTTATCAGCGGCGATATTGAAAGCGGCGGATTCGGCGGACCTGTTCTTAAAGTAACAAATATTAACAGCGAAAAATGCGGTTATGGTTGGCGGTCGTGGCGGTTGGATTATCAATCATTCATTCGTTCTTGGCGGCGGCGGTTATGGTTTAGTGACCGACGTAAAGGCGAAAGCAACAGATTCAATTTATCAATATATCGAAATGGGGTACGGCGGATTGGAAATGGAATACATCGCATCATCCAATGATCTTATTCACCTTTCGATGGAATTGCTCGTTGGCGGTGGTGGAATAGGATATAAGTATGAAGACAATAATGATTTCAATGGTTCGCACAATATGAATTCTTTTTTTGTGCTCGAACCAAGTGTTCATGCAAATCTAAATATCACGCACTTTTTCCGCATTGCTGCAGGTGTTGGTTATCGGTATGTGAGCGGCTTAAAAAGCGCCGTATTACTAATGCTGACTTGAGTGGACCTTCTGCGATCCTAACACTCAAATTCGGTAAATTTTGAAGTGAATTTATAAAAAGTAATCAAAGGCAGGCAACCAACCTGCCTTTGATTTTTTGTGCTATGCCTGCATGTTGATTCTTACAAAAAAAAGGTCTAATGTTTACCGGTTAAGTCGGGTTGGTTGTACACCGGCTCCTCAGAGAGGAAACCAAGCAAAGTAGAGTTTTATGAAAGGATCGATCATGAGGAGAGCTTTTTTTATTCTTTTATTCTTTGGCACGGCACTGCCGTTGTGTTCACAGCAACAGGAGAACGAAAGGTTTGTAAAAGTTTTCAGCCGGTTGGTGGAGGCGATGAATAAACAGGATTATGATGCAATTGTGCGAGAGTACGACAAAGGGATGTCGGCTGCTTTTCCTCTATTTAAAACGACTTATTTTTTTAAAAACAATTATGATACCTTTGGAAAAGTTATCAAAGTAGATCCGCCACAGATTAAAGCAGCTGACCAAGCTGTTTGTGTGATGTATTCCGAACGTGGTATACAAGATTTGACGCTTTACATCGATGACCAAGGGAAGATAAAGGGTTTTCTCTTTACCACTCACGTTGCTTCTGAACCTCAACCGAATCCGCAAAATACAACGGAACCAAACACAGCAGCGGCGCAGACTTCAATTCTACAATCCACAAACCCAGCAATACAAAAATCTAACTCAGATTCTACTACTCACTCAGAAACCTTAAAGGATATTGCACTTAATTCCACACAATCATCCAGTCCAGTAAAGCAGCCCGCTACTCCAGTTGTTCTTGACAAACAACAGACAGAGTTGTATCTACCATTCACTGGCACTTGGATTGTCACTTCCGGCGGCGAATTTCGCGAAGGCACAGCACAGCATAATATATTACAACAGCAATATACGTATGAATTTTCCGGAACAGATGCAGCTGGGCTTCGCTATAAGAATGATGGAAAAGTAAAAGAAGATTATGTTGGATACGGAAGGGAAGTCGTCGCCCCGGCCCATGGAACGGTTGTTGAAGTTATAGATGGTATTCGTGAGAATTCTCCCGGTATGCGCAATCCATACGCACAAATCGGAAACGCAATTGTCATCCAGCATTCTAACAAAGAATATTCAGTTTTAGCTTTTTTGAAACAAGGCAGCATTCGTGTAAAAGTGGGAGATAGGGTAACCCGTGGGCAGGTGCTTGCACAGTGCGGTAGTTCCGGAGATGCAACAGAGCCGCTATTGCACTATCATCTTCAAGATTCACCGTATCTGCAAACCGCCCAAGGAATCAAATTTTATTTTGAGCGTGCGATGGTAAGTAAAGAAGGGAAAAAGCAACTTCAGTTGATCCATCTGCCTGAGATCGGTGAGGTCATTAGTCCGGAGTAGTATAAGCTTTCTTTTGTGGAACTTTCTAGAACGCGTATCTTTAAACGAGGTACGCGTTTTCTATTTTCCGCGCAGAGTATAGTTCACTTATGTATTGTTAATTGTAGCCCAGATTTAAGCTTGCCCTCTACAATTGCCATCATAAAACCTATATTTATAGGTTTGGGAATAAAATAATCCACACCCATGCGTAATCCCGCTCGTACAATTCGTGCATCGCCGGGATATGTCATCATAAGAAAAGGTATTTGACTTAATCGTTCATCTAAACGAGTCTTCTGAAAAAATTCAAAACCATCGGTGTTCAATTGTGGAAAAACAGCTTCGCTAAGAATGAGGTCGGGTGTATGCGTGTTCAGAAAGTAAAACGCATCATCTGGATGCTGTTCAATTTTAACATCATAGCTATGACTAATGAGAGCGCGTGCAACAAAGATCAAGTTATCTTTATCAATGTCTACGACCAGAATCATTGCCTTTGTTTGCTTGGTTTTACGCAATTCGGAGAATTTCTTCTCTGCTGCCGCTTGTTGTTCCGGCGCGATTCCGAATTTCTTGCGCATGATTTCCAAGACTTCTTGTTCATTATTGTTTACAACGCCATCTATCCAAACAATGCGTAGCGCATCAACATATGCATCGATCTTAATGTCAACTTCGAGTCGGCAATGCGTGTCAAAAGAAATTGAATATTGTGATCGCACACGATGAAGCATATCAGATTCTTCAGGAGTAATAACACCGTCTGCCCAACATTCCTTAAGTAGCTCCTTATACAACACAAACCGGCCAACCTCTTCTTGCGGCTCAATATTCGGCGTTGATGGTGTTGGCGGAATATTTGCAGATTGCACTGATTCGTTGTAGTGCACAAAGGTGGTTGGTTTTTCCAATTGAGGAACGTCAGACTCTGATGCGATAGATGGAGGAGCTTCGTATTTTCTATCTTTTTTAATAGCAGCTTCAGCTTGTATCAAGAGCTCGATACGATCCGAAAATGCATGTGCGTAATAATTCTTTGGATCAATACGATATATTTTTCCCACTGCATTTAACGCAAGGTGGTATTTTTTTTCCTTAATGAATTCTTCTGCGGCCGCGAACAATTGTGAGATAGTTTCCATGCGGCTTTCAGTCGTTACATCAAACTCACTGCCGAATTCCTCCGACCGCTCTTTATTCTGCTGCTCGATCATGTAACGTGTACGTTCAAGAAAAGAACGAGTGTACATGTTTTTTGGATCAATCTTGTATGCTTTTTCAATTTCCAACAAGGCTTCATCATACCGCTTCTGCCGGACGAACTTGTCTGCTGCTCGAAGTTGTTCACTGACAAGCTCTTTAATTGGATCGATAGAAGGTCGTTTTTTGGAGGACATTGTTTAATTACTTTTCTTCTTGTACGGGTTGCCACTAAATGCCAACGCGTTTTTGAAAATCTAGGGAATAAAAATTAGTCTCTCAGATATTGAACCCCGCTAATTAAATAATTGTTCCCCAAAATTTTCTTATTCAATATATATTACTAATAGAAACCTATATGTGATAGAGCGGACATACAACCGTCGGAAATGCATTATTCCTTAGCATCCCGATAGGCTCATCGACCTCCAGAGCCGTAGGACAACGTTTCTGATTGATATTATACTATATTCGTAACCTTCCATCAATTATTGCTAACAATAGATCAACATCAACCGGTTTTGTAATATAATGATCAATGCCAAGGCGTAAGCCTGCCTGAATGACTTTCTTATCTGTCAGCGAGCTAACAAAAATAAATGGTACATGCTTTAGTAATAAATGGTGTTGTAACTTCTCGAAAAAAGCTACGCCATCGATCTGTGAATTTTTAAAAAAGAGTTCAGATAGAATAATGTTGGGAGTTTGCTTCATAAGAATTTGCATAGCCTCTTCTACTTTTTGCGCCATGAGAATAGTAAAGCTGCGTTGTATCAGCACTTTATTCAATGACAGAAGCATATCTCGATCTGCATCCACAATAAGAATAGTTCCGTGCGATTTTGATGAACGTTTAATCTCGTCATATCTTGCTTCCGCTGCCGCCTGCTCTTCCGGTGAGATACCATATTTGACGCGCATCATTTGCAATGTTTTTTGATCCATATCTGTAAGGACGTTGTTACGCCCTGCAATGTGCAACGCTTCGAGATATGCCTCAATTTTAACTTCATGTTCAAGCTGTTTGTGGTTTTCTGGTGTAATGCCAAACAATTCGCGCATGGCAGCAAGTTTCATTGATTCCTCTTCCGATACCTTTCCATCAAACCATGCCTCTTTGAGAAGTTCAAGGTACATAGGTGTACTGCCTCGTTCAGACGCTGGCGGCTGTGGCACTACCAGTTCATCCGGTTGTATCTCGATTTTAGCAACCTTATTTGCCTCAGCATGTTTTTCCAACATTAATATATCGATTCGATCGGAATAGGTTTGTGCGTAGTAATTTTTTGGATCGATTTTATAGACACATGCTACTTCATCCAACGCATGTTTATAATCTTTTTTGTTAATGAATTCTTCAGCTTTAGTAAGATGCCGAGAAATAATTTCCATGCGCTCTTCCAGCGACGTTTCTGCCGAACCGCTTTGTAAAATCTCTTTGGGTTGAGATCGTTTTTGCATCAGCTTAACTCGTTCAAGGAACGAACGTGCATAATTGTGTTTTGGATCAATTTCCAATGCATTTTCTATTTCCAAGATAGCTTCTTCATAACGCTGGTAGCGTGTGAATTCATCTGCTGACCGCAGATGTCTGCCAATGCGTTCTTTTATTGTTTGTGGATCGAGTTTATTTTCGTTGGCCATTACTTTATAATTAATTTTGACTATCGGTCATACAATTAGTTTTTATTTTTCACAATAAATCGAATGTGATGATGCGGGCGAACATCGGACGGTAATTCATCTTTCCTCAATACGCTGATGGATCCGTCAACTTCCAACACCGCAATACCGACATCTGCAAATGAAGAGATGCCATGCTCACGCAATGCTTGTTCAAGTTCCTCATTTGCGATATGTTCTTTATCCATATTCTTTTTGACTATATTACCTTTAAGGACAAGAACCGTTGGTGTTCCTTCAAGTGTTGTACGCAATTTGTGCGAGCGAGAAGAAACACGAGTCACGATTGTATTGGCAATTAACAGTGTGCATGCTCCGACGATGCCGCCGGTAAGAGATGTATCCGGACCAGTCATTGCATTTTGCACTGCATTTGCAAGAAGCAAGATAAGCACTAATTCAAATGATGCCATCTGCCCCACTTCGCGCTTGCCCGTGAGTCGAATCCCCGCCAGCACGATTGCATATATAATAACAGTTCGAAGCGCAACTTCCAAGAGCGAAATGTTAAATGTCCACATAGTATTATCTATATTCCATAATAATCAATTAGCGCTTGAAATCTCAATGCTTTCATTATCTTAATAATCCAAACTGTGCAATCACTAGCGTTCCTAATTCCGTTTCCCTCGATCTTGACGTGAGCAATTGAAGCGATGAGCTTGCCGAATACCATATTCTTGATTTTGTGCCCTTAGCGGATTCATGCAATGGAACCTCGGCAAACGCATTAGTTGTACGAATGATTTCATCTGTCGGCATATTTCCAGCAACAATTGTAAGCTGATTGGTCGTATCAGGATTCAAAGTGGCAATTAATTTTGAACATTGTGCCTGTTCGCTTGTTGTTGCCTTAAGCGGCAGTTGTGTGCTTACAACCGTTAGATGATGCGCTCCTGCGTCAACTGTAGCTTGTAAAGCCGCTTCAAAGCTTGTAGATATCACTTTATCCCATGAAAAATTTTGATGGGAAAGAATAGGATATATACTGAAAATTGCATTCCCTGTTTGTCGGCCGGAGATGTTTAGCATTTCGCCAAATACATTACGCCAATCGGTTTTTGCAGAGAGTTCATTTATTAAATCTACTCGTGTTGCGATGCCAGGATAACGTGAAATTCCTTGTACTGCAAATATTTCAATTTGTTCACTTTTAAGAATCTTTATCAATTCGTTTATATTATTCTGTTCAATTCGCTTATTCAAATTGGCAAGATTGATACTTGCGATCTGAATTGTGATTTCCGGTTTCTTTGCTAATGCTTCTTTCTCGGCTTTCGGCGGTGTTGTGCAACTGTACAAGAATAAAAATGCTATCGTAAATATAGATGCTCGTATACTAATAGTCTTCATTAGGTTTGATATAAGAATTTTAAATATTAATTGTTTTATTCGTTAATTCACAATATAGATACACAGATTCTTATTTTTGTTTTGATGTAAGATACATTTTCAACGGGTCGAAAACAAATTCAACCCAGCCTTCTTTGTGACTTTGTAGTTCACTATCATTCGGAAAACCTGAGTGTTTCAAGATTAGCTTTGTCCCGGTTTTTATTGGTTTGAAGAGACATGTTACGATGGAGGCTTGTTTTTCCTTCGCCCATTCTGATGGCTTCCATGTGAAAGAAAGCCGTTTGCCTGATTCGTACGCGAGCACTATTCCTTTAACCCAGCCATCAAACAATTCAATTTTTCCACCGATTGTCGGATGTACTTTTCCACTTTGGCCGCTCCACGCGGCTATCTGGCGTGCATTTGTGAGAGCCGTAAATACGGTTTCAGAAGAAAACGGAAAAGATGTAGAAATAGTGAATGAGTATGCTTTCATTATTCATCCCTTGGTCTCTATTATTGTTTGTTACTGAAATAAAAAGTTAGTTAATTTTTTTGCTTTCTTGAACGCACTATATCCATTTGTTTGGATGCACACTCCGGACATATACCATGCGTAACCGCAGGTGCACCACTATCGTGGAGATATTCTTCAATAGGTTTCCACTCACCATTTTCTGAACGATATTTTTTACACCATGCGCAAAGCGGAAGCAAAGTCTCCAAATCTTGAATTCGCTTTTCTTCCTTTTTTTGGAACTCAATTGTTTTAAGAAATCCATAAATAAGAAATAATATTCCTAAAACATCGCAAATATTGCCAGTATTTGTCATGATTAAATCAAAACTCTCGCGTTTCCATCCAAGCGGAGACGACGCGAAACGAGATATCGATAATTCAAGAATAACATCCGCAATTCTGCCGAGAGACAGGAAAACAACAGCGATCGTAACTGGAGTCAACGACTGAAATTGTTTTCGCTGTCTCCACAGTAAAATAAATGCCCAGCAAAGTAGGAGAAAACTAATAATATCAGGCAAAAAAGTAAAATGCATACAATCTCCGTCTAAGCAATTATTAATAATAGAATGTCATATCCATCTGCCGGCAATTGTTGTGTTGCATTTGAAACACGTTCCGTTTGAGATGCGGTTCCACAATACTTGGAATCCTCGACGCTCAATAAGCAACTCGTTGCAGGAGTAACAATAAGTATTCTCGTAGTTGCGCGTCTGTCCCGGTCGATTTCCTGTATAGACGAAATGCAATCCTTCTTTGTAGCCAAGTTCCGCTGCACGAATCAGTGTTGATATTGGGGTGAACTTTTCGTCCGTCATCTTATATTCTTGGTGATATGCCGTCACGTGCCATGGAATATCAGGTGAAACGGAGTGAATAAACTTGGCAATGTCCGTCAATTCTTCGTTTGAGTCATTCATTCCTGGAACAACAAGCGTAACAACTTCAATCCACTTGCCGCGTTTGTGAAGAGATTTGATTGTATCAAGCACGTTCTGCAACACTCCGCCCATTTGTGCATATGCCTTTTGGTGGAATGATTTCAAATCAATTTTATATAGGTCAATCCACGGCTGAATGTAGTCGAGCACTTCCGGTGTGGCGTTGCCGTTTGAAACATACGAAGTAATAAGTCTGGCATTCTTTGCAAGCTTGAATATTTCCATAGCCCATTCAGTTGTAATGAGCGGTTCATTATAAGTACTGGTGATGATTGGCGTCTTATGCTGAATGGCAAGGCTAACGATTTCTTCAGCATTGATTACTTCGATAGAAGAAACTGCATGAGGATCGCGCAGGGCTTGTGAGGTTATCCAGTTCTGACAAAATGAACAATGAAAATCACAGCCAAGCATACCGAAACTTAGAGTATTCAATCCCGGATATGCGTGAAAAAATGGTTTCTTTTCTATTGGATCAATTGCAATACCGGAGACATAACCATATGGAACAAATAGCATTCCTTGTCTATTGAATCGAATCCTGCAAATTCCGTCTTTGTCTGGCGGAATTTTGCATCGATGTCCACAAGAGAAACACTGCACCCAGTTATTTGGTAACTTGGTATACAGTTCGCCTTCTTTTGTATGTTCAGCAAGAATATCTTTTAAAGTAACTTCAGGCATCACTTACCTCGCCAGTAAGGTACGGTGAATGCTGTGTGTTGTCAAGCGCAACAATTGTACCTGTGAATATGCCGTCCAATTATTTCGACATAAGAATAAGATAAGATAAGCGGAACCTCTCAGTATTAATTCAGTGTTCAATAATTGATTCAAACTAATATTATTATAAATACAAGTATGCAAAGACAAAAACTCATTGTTATTTCGTCAGTTTTAGTAGATGTCATTGGATTCGGCATTGTCATCCCTATCTTGCCTTTCTATGTTACTGAATTCGGCGCTTCCGCAATCATCATTACGCTTTTATTTGCTGTATTTTCTTTTTTCTCATTCCTGAGTGCGCCTCTGCTGGGAACTTGGTCAGATCGGATCGGGCGGAGGCCGATTTTCCTTCTCAGTGTTACCAGCACGGCAATAGGCTGGTTTGTATTTGCGAGTGCAAATTCTGTTTGGATGCTTTTCCTTGGTCGCATTATCGATGGTTGCGCTGCAGGAAATTTCACGACGGCGCAGAGTTATATGGTAGATCTCGCGAAAGATGAAAAGGAACGCTCTGCAAATATTGGACTTATTGGGGCGGCATTCGGTATAGGATTCATTTTAGGTCCTCTGATTGGTGGTGCGTTAAGCAAGGTCTCGCATTCATTCCCATTTTGGATTGCGGGAGTGCTTGCGGCAACAAACGCTGTTTCAGCATTCTTCTTCCTGCCAGAGACACATCATAAACGCGATGCGCATAGTCCGATGAATTTTAATCCACTCGCTCCACTCATGCGGGCAGCACAANNATAAAAAATTGCGTCCACTATATTTTACATGGTCATTCTTTGCCTTCGCCATTGTAACAAGTCAAGCGGTCTTCGGCTTGTTTGTGAAAGATGTGTTTGGATTCGGTGCGTTTCAAACTGGGATGATGTTCACGATGATCGGTATGATTGTTGTAATTAACCAGGGATTTTTGCTCAAGAAATTTTGGCTGGATAAATTTACAGAGGCAAGACTTGAAATTATAATGCTTGTCGTGCTGGCGATTTCCTCGCTGATGGTCTCGACGGAAATTTTACCATTATTTTATTTAAGCTTTCTTGGCTCTGGAACAGGTCAAGCGATACTTCGAGTTGTCATTACAAGTCAAGCTGCCGCTGCGGCTGATCCTGCGAAGAAAGGAGAGACGATGGGAATTCTCTCTGCGCTGATGTCTGCCTATATGGTCATTGCTCCGATTCTTTCTGGCTTTTTGTACGAGATCCACCATTCTGGACCGTACATCCTATCATCCGTGTTGTTAATACTTGGCGTTTATTTTGCGTTGATGTTCAAGCAACGAAGAGAAGCGGAAAGTGCGCACGTGAATGTCACTTTGCTGTGACGGATACTTAGAGGAGAACCTTTGCTGATTAGGCGACATTTATTGATTCTTGTGAATTATCTTTGCTCCATCAAATCCATTGAACTTGGTTGATGAAGCAGTACTGTATGCACCGATATTCTCGGTGAAGAGAAAATCTCCGACTTCCAAATTTGCAGGTAGCTCCGCCGACAAAGTAATTTTGTCAAAACTATCACAAGTAGGCCCGACGACGGCGCATATTTCTTTTTTACCTTCTTTGAATGCACTGAAGTTGGGAATCCAATGATCGTACACCACCCCGGAAAACGTTTGATATACTCCGTCATTAATATGATAAAACACTTTGCCATCTCTGCGGGCTTTACCGATGATTTCCGAAACCAGTGTCGCGGCAGTTGCGACAATGAACCTTCCGGGTTCTGCGAGAATTTCAATATCATCGGGGAACAACCGTTTAAATTCTGAATTTAATAAAGAGGCAAGAACTTTAAATTCCGGAACTTGCGGATCATATGGAACCGGAAATCCACCGCCAATGTCCACGAGATTCAGACCGAATCCTTTTTTCCGCGCATCGTTGAAAATTTCCGAAGTGATGGCAAGTGCCGATGTAAAGTTATCGAAATTTGTGCATTGACTGCCTACGTGAAAACTGATACCTTCAACTTTTAATCCCATGTCGAATGCTTGCTGTATTAATTTCTGTGCATCGGTTGGTTCGGCACCAAATTTTGAACTCATTTCAACTTGCGAACCGGTATCTGGCACCTTCAATCGTACAACCAATCCGGCCGTTTCACAATGATCTTTTATTTTCTTTAGTTCGTCGCTATTGTCGTATGTGACCAATGGTTTGTATTGCTTGATCTTGCTCAGTGTCGCTATGTCTTTGATTGTGTTGGAAAAAATTATCTTGTCCCAGACAAAATGTTTCTTATCTTTTTTGTCGAAATGTTTTATATACTGGTACACCTGCATAAATTCGTTATAGGATGCAACATCAAAGCTTGATCCTTCTTTGAACAAAGTCTCGATAATCTGCTGAGTAGAATTTGCCTTGACTGCGTAATAACACTGAACGCGTGGCAAGTGCTTTTTAAAAGTCCGGTAATTCTCCCGAATTTTATCGTGATCAAGTATGAACAATGGAGAGCCGTGCTGTTCTACTAATTTTATAAGTTCTTCTTTCATCTACACACTATTCCTCATTCAATTTATACAAAAAGCTTTTTAATAAGCGATTTGAGTTCCTCAACTTCTTTATTGTTTTCAAGATACGAATTGATAAGCTTTTGTCGCAGTTCTTCTCCACGATCGTACAGCCGTTTTAATTTCTTGGGTTTTGTTGTTTGTATTACATAGGCCGCCATGAGTGGAAAGGCGACAGTTGAGTCTAAATACGCAGTGACCGTTTCGTCAAGTTTGGTGGGATCGATTTTACCCCAGCTTGCCGCTTCGCTCGGTGGTGCACCGGAGAGACCACCAGTATCCGGACGCGCATCGGTGATATTTATATCATAATCCTGGCCTGCTTCAGGAATCATCAGTACTTCCTGAATTTGTGGTTCGGTTTGAAGCATAAAATTCTTCGGGCTTCCGCCGCCGATGAGAATAACGCCAGTCTTTCCATTCTCATATTTCTTTGCATTGAGAATAATTGCCGTTGAATCATTTACGTCTATGCTCGGATTAATCTTGAGTTTGAATCTATCGAGCATTCCAGAAGCTTCGGCAAGTAATTCCAATCCAGCCACGTTCATGCCAATTGTTGAATCGCCAGGGGAGGATGTGAAGACTGGAATTCCATTTCGATATGCAGCTGCAAGAATACTTACCTGACCGATGTTGCTCTTCTGTTCGTACTCATCAATCACTTTACCAAGATGATAATAGTATTCTCTGGTTCCCATTTCCTTTTGGAATTCAGGGCGCAGCATAATTTTACGGAGAATTTTATCTGTTTCCATCAACACGTCTTGGTAATCAAAAAGGATATCGTAAATTCTCGTGACTCCCTTGTCGCGAAGATCTGCATCGTCGACATTGTGACTGCCGCGATAAAGCGGCATGTTGAATGCAAAATGCAAATCGTGGTACATATTCGCTCCGGTTGCAGTCAGCCAATCCACGAATCCATGATTCATCAACGGAATGATGGTCGATGGTCCCAATCCTGCCGGAGTCAATGCGCCCGCTAAGCTTACTCCAATAGTCACGTCTTCCTGCGAATATTTATCGCGTAGTAATTGACAAGCAGCTCTTAGTCTTCCGCCATTGTAAGCATCCATATTATCAATGACGGATACAAGAGTGCTGTCTTTGGATGTTGGTTTGGGAAGAACCCGTTTCCCTTTTAGATATTTATCTTTGCCCGGACATTCTTTCTTGTGTTCCATTATCATTCCTCTATACTATATCATATATGTTCATTTATCTTTAATCTGATTCAGCAACTCCAAAGCTTCTTTTCTAAAGACATCATCATCTTCATCTTCTTTCGGCAAAGTTGCAATTTTTGTTAGATGTTCGCGCGCCTTTCCATATTCGTCCATCTCAATGTAAGCTTTCGCGCAATCGAGCCGGTACATAATGAAATTCGGACGCAGTGCAATCGACTTTTCATAATTCTTTATTGCATCATCCATGTTTGCCCAGCCAAGACCGAGCGGCCAGCGAATAATTTTCGGTTTCTCGCATACTTTTGCATTTGTCCGTCCAAGGACATAATATGCTGATGGTTCTGCTACATCTAATGAAATCGCTTTTTCACAGCCAGCTTTTGTTTGCTTCACAAGGTCTATAGCATCCCAGATGCCGCGAAAGAGAGCAATACGTCCGTTGGCGATTGCCTCGCGTATATAACCCATCGCTCCTTTTGGATTAGCATCAATGGCTTTTTTTGCAAAGTCCAAAGATTTATCGTAGAACTCTAATTGCTTTTGTTTCTCGGCATCAGTTTTTGCGGGAAGATGTTCGCCAATATCAACGTATGTACGGCTTAACCGCCAAAGGATTTCATAATTATTCGGTGAAAGAGAAAGTGCTTCGTTATACATATCGAGTGCTCTCTGGTTTTCGAATGTTTTTTCTGCGAAGTTGTTACCTTTTGCAATCAATTGATTGACCTTGTTTGAATCGTCTTCAACGATTGCTGCACTAGCTTTTGTTGCAGACATATAGAAACTAACAAGAAGAACGAGTAGGATATAATTGGAAGCCTGTTTCAAGGTGTGACCCTCCTTGATATTAGAATGAAGAAAGATGCTTATTGAACTTGTAGTGCAATGGTGGAATATTTTGCTATGAATTTTGCCCCCGAAGCTTTTTGAGTTCGTCACGCAATTGTGCTGCTTTTTCATAATCTTCTTTGGCGATGGCATCTTCAAGTCGTTTTGTTAATTGTTCGGCCTGGGAAAGTTGAGGATTGGGCGGCTCTTCCTGTTCAGGTTTTGCATTGGGTGGAATTGCTTTTTCTTCTTCCCCACCTTCAGACACAAATGATGCTTCTGACATTACTTTTTCGGCAACATAAATTGGTGCGCCGTACCGTACAGCAATCGCAATCGCATCGCTGGGGCGCGCATCAATTTCTTGTGTGTCAAGATTGATGCGGGCAAAAAATGTACCATCGCGCAGCTCGCTAATCATGACGTCTATCAACTCGCCCCCAAGCAAGTCGATGAGATTCTTCATAAGATCGTGTGTCAGTGGCCGCGGAGGTTTGATGCCTTCCATTTCTAATGCAATGGATTGTGCTTCAAACGCACCGATGATGATAGGCAGCCTGCGCGGTCCGTTGGTTTCTTTTAATATCAACGCGTAAGCTCCACCGCTGGCTTGACTGCTTGACAAACCTAAAATATCGACTTGAACTTTGTCCTCTGCAGACATATTATTTTCCAAGAAGCATTTTCGTTTCCAGCATTATTGCGGGAACGATATCAAATGCATCAGCCACAATACCGTAGTCTGCAATCTGAAAAATTGGAGCGTCTTTGTCTTTGTTTATTGCAACGATGTACTTTGAGGATGACATACCGGCAAGATGTTGAATAGATCCCGAAATTGCTACGGCAATGTAAAGTGAAGGTGAGACAGTTTTTCCTGTTTGTCCAACCTGCTCATTGTGCGGGCGCCAACCGGCATCAACAACGGCACGCGAAGCTCCGACTGCTCCACCAAGAACGCCGGCAAGGTCTTCGATCATTTTAAAATTTTCTGGACCCTTCATTCCGCGTCCACCAGAAACGATAATATCTGCTTCTGCAACATCTATTTTGCCGGATGCTTGCGTTGTTTCGATTACGAGCGATGCAAAATCTGATTCGGCGAGAGGAATATCTGTAACCTCAACCTTTGCGGCCATGCTGGTGCTTGTTCCGGCAGGAAAAACATTAGGACGAAGAGTAAAAACTTTTACGGCAGAATTGATTTTTATTTCTGTCAGCGCTTTGCCGGCGTACACAGGACGTGTTGCAATAATATTACCGCTGTCGACTTTAAATGCTATGCAATCTGAAGCAATGCCGGCATCAAGCTTCACGGCAACACGAGGTGCAGAATCTCTACCCATTGCTGTTGCGGGAAGGAGAATAATATCTGCCTGTTCCTTCTTTGCTATTTCCGCAATAACTTTTGCATATGCTGTAGAAGAATATTTCCCAAGTTTCGGCTGTTGAACAGCAAGAATCTTCGTTGCACCGTATCCGCCAAGCTCGCCGGCAATAACCTGCACTTGATCGCCAATTACCAAAGCAATTACTTCTCCGCCTATTTGATCTGCGATTGTTCGAGCCGTGTGCACAACCTCAAAAGCTGATTTCTTTAATTTGTTATCTCTTTGTTCTGCGAATGCGAGTATTTTCATAGTAATTTAAAAGTTAAAAGCTTAGTGAAAAAGTATCTTAAGAAATTATAATTTCATCAATCATCAAATTGTCAATCATTAAATCAAGAATTTCTAAATGACCTTCGCTTCTTCGTGGAGTAAGCGAACCAACTCCGGTACTGCGTTAACATCGGTTCCGATAATTTTTCCAGCATTTTTTGAAGGAGGTTTACGCATTGCGAGCACTTCTGCTTTCACCTGAGATGGCGCCGGTGCTTTCTCTTCGATGGGCTTGTTCTTGGATGACATAATCCCTTTGAGTGATGGATACCGCGGCTCATTCAACCCCTTTTGTGCCGTAAACACTGCGGGAAGTGTTATCTGAACTTTCTCTTTGCCGCCTTCGATTTCGCGTTCGGCAGTTGCCGTTCCGTTAGCGATTTCCAATTTCACTGCGACGGAAACAGAAGGCAGTCCTAGCATTTCTGCAACCATTGTTCCAACTGCCGCATCATCTGAATCGACAGACTGTTTGCCGAAGAAAATAGCGTCAGCAGAAATTTCTTTGAGGTAATCGGCAAGCGCGCGAGCGACGGCGAAAGAATCGCGCGGCGACTCATCTTTCAGCAGAACCGCCTTATCAACGCCCATCGCCAATGCTTTGCGTAATGTCTCTTTATGCGAGTCGCCGCCAAGTGAAATAGCGATTACTTCGCCGGTATTCTTTTCTTTGAGACGGAGACATTCCTCAATTGCATATTCGTCATAAGGATTGAGAACGAAAGTGACACCAGTTTTATCAATATTCTTCCCATCAGACGCAATATTAATCTTTGCGGCGGTGTCGGGTACGTGATTGATGCAGACTGCAAGCTTCATATGAGTAATTCGCAATTAATGTTTAATTTATTGTTTCTTTTAATTGATAACCATCTGTTGAATGTTGATAATTGTTATTCCTTTATCAAAATATGAAAGTTTTCATAAACGAACAAGTCTCATCAATAGTGATCTCGTCATTATCTATAACCCTTTTTCGAGGAAAGATGGTTCCACATTCCCGCTGCATCTATAGACCATGTCACAAAATGTAAGAAGCAGTGCCTTATGAAACATTGTTTGACTGTAGCATACGTCAGCTCAATATCAGTACCTGAAATAATATAAGATTCCCCCGTTTTAAGCAATTTAAAAGCGGATAAAAGGATTATTCTTTGATAAGAGAAAAAATACTTGACACTCTGGAAAAAATTCTTTAATCTTTATCAGAGTAAAGTATGAAAAAACCAAGCACAAAAGAAGTCGACGATTTGTATAACGCCATCCTCCAATTAAATTCGTTGGGTGAATGCCGACGATTTTTCCGTGATCTGCTGACGGAATACGAAATTAAAGAATTCGTAGAACGATGGAAAGCGGCGCAGATGCTGGCAGACGGTATCCCCTATACACAAATCGAAACTGAAACGGGATTGAGCACACGAACGATCGCTCGTGTCGGCAGATGGTTGAAGAAGGGGAAGGGCGGATATTCGATGATGTTAAAACGAACGACAAAATAGCGAAACATTTTTTTTGGACTATACACTTTATCAGGATAAAGTATGCTCGCAACAAATGGAAGAATGAAAATAGCTATTCAACGCAACGGCCGTCTCACCGAAGAATCTGTAGCGTTACTCCGTGCATGCGGATTAAGTTTTGAATTTCAAAAGCAAAGTCTCTATTCACCCTGCAACAACTTTGATTTGGATGTTTTGGCAATTCGGGATGATGATATTCCTGAATATGTACGGGATGGTGTTGCGGATCTTGGTATCATCGGAGAAAATGTACTGAAGGAACGAAATGCACACGTGCATCTCCTTGCACCGCTTGGATTCGGAGGGTGCAAACTTATGATTAGTGTGCCGGAGAAGTCTACTATTCGCAAGATAGCAGATCTTGATGGCCGACGTATCGGCACAACGTATCCAACAATCCTCAAATCTTTTTTAAGAGATAACAAGTTGCGGGCGGAAATTATCAAGTTGAGCGGTTCGGTTGAGCTCGCTCCAAGTCTTAATGTTGCCGATGTCATTTGTGATATAGTCTCAACCGGTACAACGGCAAAAATGAATGGCTTGCGCACATTCTGTACCGTACTGGAATCGCAGGCGGTTTTAGTAGCAAATCTGGCAGCAATGCGTAATAAGAAAAAACGTGCAATTATCGATCGATTAATGATTCGCGTGCATGGTTCGCAAGAGGCAAGCGGCAAACGTTACCTCATGATGAATGCACCGGCCGATTCTGTCGCGAGATTGAAGCGTGTTATTCCAAGTTTGAAAAGTCCGACAGTAGTGCCGCTTGCAGAAACAGGCATGGTGGCAATTCACTCTGTAGTGGCAGAAGATGTATTTTGGGATGTGATGGAAAAACTTAAAAAAGCAGGTGCCAGCGATATTATTGTTGTGCCCATTGAAACAATTATCCGATGAAGATCTATTATGAAAATAAGCTGACGAAAGAGGAGCACATTTCTCTTCTTAGACGTCCAAGTGCACTGAAAAGTGATACCGGACAAATTGTTCAAGAGGTGTGCCTCGCAATAAAACAGCGTGGCGATAATGCGGTGCGTGAGTATAACAAGAAGTTTGATAACGCAGAAGTGCAAGCACTTCGTGTATCAGCAGAAGAACTTGAAGCGGCAAAAGACTCACTCTCAGCAAAATTTTTAGGTGCACTAAATATTGCAATAAAAAACATTCGCACCTTCCACGAATCCCAGTTGAATAAAGCACAGCGTATAACGACGATGGAAGGTGTTGTCTGCTGGCGTGAGGCCCGCCCTATTGAACGAGTTGGTTTGTACGTCCCTGCAGGTTCAGCGCCGCTGCCGTCAACAGTATTAATGCTTGGAATTCCGGCGGTGATCGCAGGATGTTCGCGTATCATATTATGTTCACCACCGAAGATAAATGGTTCAGTAGATCCGCTCGTACTTGCAGCCGCAGCAATGATCGGAATTGATGAGGTGTATAAAGTCGGTGGTGCGCAGGCAATCGCTGCGATGGCATATGGAACAGAAACTATTCCGAAGGTTGACAAAATATTTGGTCCCGGTAATCGCTATGTGACCGCTGCGAAACAGTTTGTTTCGACCGATCCTGAAGGTGCCGCGATTGATTTGCTTGCTGGACCATCTGAAGTTTTAATTCTTTCTGATGAAACAGCGAATCCGGATATTGTGGCGTATGATTTGCTATCCCAGGCAGAACACGATGCTGATTCTCAAGCCGTGCTGGTAACGACGAGCGAATTGCTGGCGAAGGAAGTGCTGCGAGTTTTACCGCAAAGGGCATCAGAATTTCCACGGAATAAAATCGTCGAGTCTTCATTGGAACACAGCTATATTTTTGTCGCAGATTCATTTGAGTCTGCTGTAAGATTTTCTAACGATTACGCGCCGGAGCATCTCATTATCAATATGCAAAATGCGGAAGCAATTATTCCATCGATCATAAATGCAGGATCTGTGTTTGTGGGATCATTTGCTCCCGTAACAGCGGGAGATTATGCGTCAGGTACAAACCATACGCTGCCTACGAGTGGTACAACTCGCTGGGCAAGCGGTGTCTCGCTTGATAGTTTTCTGAAAAATGTTACGTTTCAATCAATCACAAAATCAGGTCTTGAAAGTCTGGCTCCAACATTGACTGCGTTCGCATCTGTTGAGGGTTTACAGGCGCATGCACGTGCCGTCACATCCCGACTTTCAAAATAACGGGTTAATCACATGAACATTGAATCACTTATCCGTACAAATATTCGCACATTGAAACCGTATCACAGCGCGCGCCAAGATTTCCTTTCTGGTATTCTCCTTGATGCTAACGAGAATTCTTTTGGAAGTTCACTAACAGTTGACGGTTTATCTCTTAACCGTTATCCTGATCCGTATCAGCGAGAACTGCGGGCCGTACTTGCTAAAATGAATAGTGTCTCGGTTGAGAATATATTCGTTGGCGTGGGATCAGATGAAGTGATTGATCTGCTCGTGCGCGTATTTTGTGAACCAAAGCGTGATTCGGTTATTCTTTTGGAACCGACATATGGAATGTACCGTGTCGCTGCATCTATTCAAGATGTCCAAATTCGTTCCTGCTTGCTTACCAATAAATTTCAAATTGACTGCGACGCAGTGAAAAAGGCAATCGATGCATCGACAAAACTTATCTTCTGTTGTTCACCAAACAATCCCACTGCAAATTTGTTGCGTTCGGAAGATATTCTTGCATTATGCCAATTGGGTGCCATGGTTATTGTTGATGAAGCGTATATAGATTTTGCTCAAGTAACATCGATGGGAAAACAATCGTTGAAGCATCCTAATCTTGTTGTGTTGCGTACGCTTTCAAAAGCATGGGGATTAGCGGGAATTCGTCTCGGTTACTGCGTTGCTGATCCAATTGTTGTCTCTTTTATGATGAAGGTTAAAGCGCCATACAATATTAATGTACTAACAAGCCGAACGGCGCTTCAAGCGCTTCGCAATGGAGAAGAAGTAAGCCGAACAATCGATTCGATTGTGGAAGAACGCAAATGGCTTTCTACTATCTTGTCAGCGATGTCGTGTATTGAACATGTTTTTCCATCTGATGCGAATTTCATCCTCGTTCGGTGCAAAAATGCAACTACGCTTTATGAATATTTAGCGGCAAAAGAAATTATTGTTCGTAATCGCAATACAGAACCACTCCTAGAGAATTGTTTGCGCATTACCGTTGGTACACGACAGGAGAATGAACAATTGATTCGAGCAATGAAGGAGTATTGCGCATGAAAGTTATTTTTCTTGATCGCGACGGCACTATCATTATGGAACCGCCTGATGAGCAGGTGGATTCTTTAGAAAAGCTTGAATTAATTCCCGGCGTAATTCAGGGACTGCGTCTTCTACAGGACCGTGGATATAATTTGGTAATTGTGTCAAATCAAGATAATCTTGGATCATCAGCATATCCGAATGAAAAGTACGAAATCGTTCAGAACAAATTGATGCGTTTGCTAAATGGTGAAGGAATTCAATTCAACGCTGTTTTCATTTGCCCGCATGGTGCAAATGAAAACTGTGCGTGCCGGAAACCTAAACCGGGTTTGGTAGATAAATTTATTCGTACCACTAAAGTTGATCTTTCACATTCGTTTGTGTTTGGAGATCGTGAGACGGATGTTCAGTTTGCTCGCAATATTGGCTGCAAAGCTGTTCGCCTGACATCCGATGAATCAACACGTGCCGATTTTAAAACTGAAAACTTTGTTGAAGCGTGTCGTTATATTATCCGATCAGACCGCTCGGCAACCCTTAAGCGAAATACAGCAGAGACAAAGATTTCCGTGGAAGTGTGTTTGGATGGCACGGGTAGTTATGAAGTAAATTCTGGTATAGGTTTCTTCGATCACATGCTTTCTTTGCTATCGAAACATTCCAGCATCGATATGAAGATAGAAGTGCAGGGCGATCTTCAAGTGGATGAACATCACAGCGTTGAAGATACAGGATTGGCACTTGGCGATGCAATCCGGCAAGCACTTGGTGATAAGCGCGGTATTGAGCGGTATGGATTTCTCCTGCCTATGGACGAGTCGTTGGCACAGGTTGCGCTGGATTTGGGCGGGCGTCCATTCTGTTCCTTCAATGCGTCGTTCGAGCGCGAAAGGGTCGGCGAGTTTCCGACGGAATTAGTGGAAGATTTCTTCCGTGCCTTCGCCGATGGTTTGCGGGCAAATCTCCACATTACTGTTACTGGCAGAAATGATCATCACAAGATTGAAGCAATCTTCAAGGCAGTAGCGCGTGCTTTGCGGCAAGCTGTGGCACAGAACGAACAAAATGCCGATGTACTTCCTTCAACAAAAGGTGTATTGTGATTGGGATTATAAATTACGGTGCTGGTAATATTCGATCGGTAAGCAATGCGCTCAATCGACTCAGTGTGCAGCATTTTGTTTCTAACAATTGTAATGAACTCAATAAAGCTGATAAACTTATTTTTCCGG
The DNA here is from genome assembly GCA_003142475.1 of Ignavibacteriota bacterium. GTDB lineage: Bacteria > Bacteroidota > Ignavibacteria > UBA10030 > UBA10030 > Fen-1298. The sequence continues at coordinate 45,939 of PLMK01000072.1, read as the reverse complement.
GAGTTGGCGAAGCACGTAGTGCAATGGATGCTCTTATTCGTACCGGGCTTGCTGATTGGTTAAAGGAAGTTACTGTTCCGTTTCTTGGTATCTGCCTGGGAATGCAATTGCTATTTGAATATACGACAGAACGCGCAACCGAATGTCTGGGTATTATTTCCGGTACAAACGAGCGGTTCTATAGCGGGCAATCTCAATTAAAAGTACCACATATGGGATGGAACCAAATTCAGCAGAATAGTAAAAATCCATTATTCTCCAGAATTAAATCAGGCGAGAATTTCTATTTCGTCCATTCCTATTATGCACCAATTGTACCTGCGACTATCGGTGTAACGGACTATGATGTGCAATTCACATCAGCAATACAACAAAAGAATTATTACGGGGTTCAGTTCCATCCCGAGAAATCCAGTAAAGAAGGGTTGCAACTTCTAAAAAATTTTATTGAACTATGTTAATAATTCCAGCCATCGATATTATGGACGGTAAATGCGTTCGCTTGCGTCAAGGCGATTATGAACAGAAGACTATCTACGCCGCATCGCCGGCAGAAGTAGCAAAACAATTTGCAGAAACCGGATTCACGTTTCTGCACGTTGTGGATTTGCAGGGAGCAAAGGAAAAAAAGGTTGTAAATTGGGATTCCATCGCATCTATCATTGCAGTGCCTGGATTGCAAGTGGAAGTTGGAGGAGGTATTCGGACAACGGAGGATATAAAGAAACTGATTGAGATCGGAGTGTCGCGGGTTATTGTCGGCAGTGTTGCAGCAAAGGCGCCAGAGTTAGTTGAGTATTGGATTAAGCAGTTTGGCGCCGAAAAGATCGTTATTGGAATGGACGTAAAAGATAATTCGGTTGCTATCAGCGGCTGGTTAGAAGACAGCCATCGAGCACCGATGGGGTTTGTACTAGACATGATAAAGCGCGGCGCGAAGATATTCATCTGCACAGACATTTCGCGTGACGGTATGTTGGGCGGAGTGAATATAGATTTTTATGAAAATCTAAAATCAGCTTTCCCGAAATTATCTATTATCGCTTCCGGAGGCATTTCGACACTTGAAGATGTACGAATATTGAATAAAGCAAAACTTGCCGGAGTGATTGTTGGCAAAGCCATCTATGAGAATAAACTGCCAATCGAAGAACTGGTAAAGATGAATGGTGCTATATGTTGACGAAACGTATCATTCCGTGTCTTGATGTGAAAGACGGCAGAACAGTAAAGGGGACAAATTTCTTGCAACTACGTGATGCAGGTGATCCAGTTGAGTTAGCCGCCCGTTATTCAGATGAAGGTGCTGATGAACTTGTGTTTCTTGATATCAGCGCTACTCTCGAAGGGCGAAAAACCTTTTTACAAATGGTTGAATGCGTAGCAGAAGCTATTCAAATTCCATTTACCGTGGGCGGTGGCATTAGCACTGTGGATGATGCTGGACGTGCGCTTGATGCAGGCGCAGATAAAGTTTCACTCAACTCTGCAGCGCTTGCGCGTCCATCATTTATTGATGAAGCAAGCAAACGTGTTGGTTCGCAATCCGTCGTCGTGGCGATTGATGTAAAAAGAAGCAACGGCAGCTGGACTGTTTGGACAAAAGCTGGCACGGAATCGACCGGCAAGGATGCGCTTCTGTGGGCAGATGAAGTAGTTCAACGCGGTGCCGGCGAGTTACTTGTTACATCGATGGATCGTGATGGAACAACTGAAGGTTACGATGTTGAGTTACTGAAAGCCATATCGGATCGCGTTTCTGTTCCGTTGATTGCTTCAGGTGGTGCCGGTAATAAGGAACATTTGCGAGATGCAATCCTACTTGGTCACGCTGATGCAGTATTAGCGGCAAGTATTTTTCACTATAACAGAATTTCGATTTCCGAACTGAAATCTTTTCTTCACGATAATAATATTCCGGTGCGAACGTAATGGATAAATTAAACTTTGATAAATTAAGCGGACTTGTTCCAGCCGTTATTCAAGATGTGCGAACAAACCAAGTGCTCATGGTTGGCTTTATGAATCCCGAAGCGTTAGAAAAGACACTCGCTGATAAAAAGGTAACATTCTGGAGCCGTACAAAAAAGCGTTTATGGCAGAAAGGTGAGACTTCAGGCAATTATCTTGAGTATGTTGCTATGCAAAAGGATTGTGACAATGATTCACTTCTTATCAAAGCAATTCCGCATGGCCCCGTGTGCCATACGAATCAGTTTACTTGCTTTGGTGAAGATGAAACGGTAGATGTCGGCAATGTGTTATGCAGGTTGGAAGAAACCATTTGCAGCCGTAAACAAATGATGCCGGAAGGTTCTTATACATCAAAATTATTCAAAGAAGGAACACCGCGTATCGCTCAAAAGGTAGGTGAAGAAGGAGTAGAAGTTGCGCTTGCCTCAGTGTTGGGAGATAAGAAACGCCTTACCGAAGAATCAGCTGATCTTTTATTTCATCTTCTTGTACTTCTGCGTCAACAAGATTTAACACTGGCCGATATAACAAAAGAATTGCAAAACAGGATGAAGTAACTTTCTTAGATCTCTAAAATCAAGAATAAATTTATTTACTCTTCGTGAACAAACTCGTGTCCCGCATGCTGGAGTGCATGCGTTGCCTTCACGAGATGTTCTTCCATCAAAAAGATGTAATCGGAATGGAAAGTAGAAACTGCAAATATACTGATCTCCGCCTCTGTTAATGGTTTTACAAGAGAGATAAGAATGCCAGTGGCATTCGATGGAATTTGCCCCTCAGTACGTATGCAGCGATATCCGATTTCCTGTTGACCATTATCCGGCGCCATAAACTCCGGGCAGATAATAGTTAAATCATCGTCGGTCCGCATCACAAAACACATTTCACCCTTGGCAAAGACCGAAGGAAGCTCGGCAAATTGCGGCATAAGACTGACAGCAAATTTTTCGTCTAGAAGACGGAGCTTCAGCTTTTGATCCATTGTATACCTTTAAAAATCATTTCGGGTGAATCTTCTTCTTTTCTTACGTGGGAAGATACGATTTCTCTACCAATCTCGCAAGGACATTTCTCACACGACTCCATCAAATATCAATTCTAAACAACGGTAGTTCCTGATTTTTTAGATGTCCGGGCAGCCGTTTTCGCTTTGGCTGGTTGATGTCAAAGTTCGCTTTTAAACGCTCCACATCATATCCAAACGGTAACAGGAGCGTTTCCACTGCCCGTAGTGCAAGTTCGGTATATTGCTCGATGTCATAGCCGTCTTCAAATGCATAAAGCGCGATGGGCTTGGCTTTTTCCGGCTTTTTCTTTCCTGATTGATCTATAATGATAAACTCTATCGACTCGCCCGCTGAGAGATGCACCTCCATTTCTTCCACCATTTTCGAAACAACCGCACTAATACTGTTGTTGACGTATTCATCAGCCTCATGCGTGATGTGACGTTTAAGAACTAATTCCATCGGGTTTGCGCGTCCGCTCTGAAGGAGTGAAATAAAACCACGAGCAACTTCCAACACCTCTGGGACCAATGTCGATATTTCTTCAACATTCTTGGCGGTTGGCATCTTATCCAGCATCGCTTTTTGCATGTTCTTGATGAACTTCGGCGTGTCGCGGCGCCGGGCCTCGATGCCGCGCATTTTCAAATCGCCGTGCTTGTACCAACCGACATAATGATTCGCTGTGGTGATCATCGGATCTGTTTTAGAAGCGGGGAAGAGAATCCAGTTGTAAATGCCTTCCAGCGAAATAGTGATGCCGACGCGTGCGGAAATTTCGCGGGCGAGTTCTTCGTAATCATTCTGTGTTGCACCAGGTTTTTTTAGCCAAACGCAATCTATAATTCCGTGGAGAAGCCGGTAGCCGCGGTTCTCGGCAATTTCTTTTGCCGTGAGAATGATGTCACGCGAGAAAGCGTTCACCGATTCATGTGCTTCAATGCGGCCGAAGCGTGCATTTTTGTAGCCAAGATAACCAAAGCAACTCACGAGCATCCACTTGAGCGCACTTTGCCGGCAATCGTACCGTTTAAAAAGTGTTTCATTCTTTCCCTTGAATTCTTTTTTCATCTGTTTGTAGTGCGCGCGCTTGGCAACGACGGCACGCAGTGTTTCCGGCACAACTCCTTTTCGTTTTTCACAAATTGTGTAGCCAAGCTCCGGTACTGCATTATTCTTGCAGCAGCGGCAGTTGATTGTTTCCGGCGAGACATTATTGTTGACCATGATGCTCGGATACATCGACGCAAAATCCAGCTCAGCAACGTCTTCATGATAGCCAAGCGGCGGATTGAAGATGAGTCCGCCACGATCGGCGAGCAGAAGTGTTGCGGCGGATTTGAATCCCTCCGGCTCGCGCTTCTTTGATGGAATAAGAACATTGTTGCGATATGCCCACGAAAGCTGCATCGACGACATAGACGTGCCGATGCTTGCGCGTCCTTGCCGCTGTCCGCACATTTGCGTGAGACGTGTCATTTCGAACAGACCGTCAAGATCCGCTTCTGCAACAGTAAAGGAATTGTGCGCATCCACGTGCCAGCGGCCTGCGAGCGTGAACGCGCCATCCTTGTGAACAATCTTGCCGTACTGAAAGAAACTGGATTCCTTCGTTGTGCCGAACTTCGCGGTTGTGTCTCTGTTGAGGAGCAGTGGAATATTGGATTTCCTGGAAAGAGAAAAAAGTTTTGGCAGAAGAACGGCGTCGCCGTAGTCGCTTACGACGATGTCCGGATCACAGCGGTAGAGATGCCAGTTGAGCGCTTCCAGCAATTCTTTTGGAGAATCCTGTTCCAGCGCATACGTGCGGTTGTCGTAGCTGATTTCTAATTGCAGAAATTTTTGGTACTTCGGCGGAACAAAATCATTGCTATTGCGAATCTGCATGATGGAAAATGGCGGCAGCTCGTAGTCAACCGCTTCGCGGCTGTCGTTCAAATGCCAGGAAAGAAGTTCGCCGTCGCCGCTCATTTCGTAATCGCCAAGTGCCAGCGGAAACAGCTGTGTTTCGTAGAGAAACTGCTGCTCAACGGAAACATCGGAATTAAAAAAAACAAAATGAGGAAAGAATTTTTCATAATACCATACAACTTCTCTGAACCGCATCGGATCTTGTACAAATACTTGTAGCACATCGATAGAATCACCAGAGTAAATCTCTGTATGTGTTGTCTGTTTGAAGGAGACGGGAATCGGACATCGTGCACCAAGTGCAATTGCGCGCTTTATGTCGGATGTGTTTAGATGAAGGAAAAAATATGGTGTGAATTGCCGGAAGAAGTGCATCCGCGCACCGTTCAGGCCAATCAGCCAAAGCGTCACCCCGCATTCTGATGGATAGACGTCGAACAGCCAGGCAGAGATGGATGATTGCCGATTGTCGATTGTCGATTGACGATTTGTTTTTTCCATACTAAACTACTGTATACTCAAATTTACTCATAAGACTTATAGACTCACTCCTCAACGGCTCATAGACTTCCAGACCTATAGGCTCACAAGTTCTCCTATCTCAACATCTTAATTTCTCAACCTCTTTTTCCAGTTTTCGTATCGCCTTCTGCTGCTCTATCAGGATCGACATCATCATGCTTTCAAACGGAACAGCGCGCATGGCGTAGAAATTTTCCGCCAGATGCAGCTTTGCCGCCCGGAATATTTCATCAAACGCTTCCTGATCTTCTTTGCGCAGTCCGCGGCGAAACTTTGACCAGCTTGACAATTCCGCGTCGATCAGGTTGGTGAAGGTTGGTACCGTCCGTCCCATAATTTGTTTCTCCTCTCGCTATAAACTGAACAGCAGCAGCTGTCTGTTGTGATTCCAAAAATAGTTGCAGTGTACCGCGTTCGTTGGTGTCGAGTTTGTACACGCGATCCACGCCTTTTTTCAGCGTGGCGAATAATTGATTTCGTTCTGGCGGAGCGACAGTTCTTTCTAGGCACACCAGTAAAAGCGAAGCGCCCGTCGTTTTCATTTTCTGAAATGAAACCAGAAGTCTCTGAAGAATCTGTTGCACTTCCCGCAAGGACGCTTGTTCGTCGTAGAATGTATCAAGCAGTCCAAAGATCAATGCCGTATGTGAGTGGATGGTTGAAAGAAACGAAGGTAATTTGTGCGTAATAGCCTGTTCCATCTGGTAACAGGTGAAGCCGCGTGAGATGAAGATATGGTTAAGAAATTTGTTTGGGTCGATTTTCCGAGTGCGTGCAAACCGTGAAAGCGTGTGGACATCGAACCGGTTGCATCCGTCCACAACGGCAAGAGAATTTCCGTCAGCCATTGCGTGCGCCGCCATCTGCATGGACAATTGAAAGATAGGGCGTTCGCCGTACAGCAAAAATACCTTGCCGGGTTTTTCTGCGAATGAACGAATCATTCCTTCCGAGCGAACCGGGACAGCATCGCCGCTTAATTCTACTGAAAGTGGCGGACTTGGGTATCTGTGGTGATGCATGCCGGGGAATATGGATGAGGTTTTGTTCATAATTCTGAAAAAGATTACGACATTTTTGTCGTCTTGTCAAGAGGATCAATTAAAGAATAGAAGGCCAAGTGAAAAAGGCTTGACAATACAGTGCAAAATGCGGTATCTTAGGAGTGACATTTATGTCGTTTTGAGGATATGTATGAAAACTACAATTGCACAACGCATTCGAGAAGCGCGCTCCTTTAAACAATTAGACCAGGGAACGCTTGCCGCGAAGATTGATATTGCCACGCGTACTGTCCAGCGATGGGAGAAGGGCGAGCAGGTTCCTGACAGCAATTACCTGATGCGCATTGCGAAAGCAACCGGCGTGCTGGCCCGCTGGCTGCTCACCGGAGAGGGAGAAATGATTCCCGCCGATGTGCACAAGTCGAAGATTATACCGCTGCCGACAAGCCGCTACAAAAAGGTGGCACTTGTTTCTCTGCCGCTGTTTGCTTCCGTACCCGGCGGAGTGCCGAGCCATATTTTTCATCCGGAACATGCCGATCGGCATATCACCGTTGACGATGTGCGGGATCCGAATGCATTTGCGCTTGAAGTAAAAGGCAACAGTATGTCTCCCCGCATTGAAAATGGGGATATTATTGTTGTCAGTCCAACGCACGAAGTGAAAAGCGGCGACATCTGCGTAGTGCGAGTGGACGAGGAAGATACCGTCAAGCGGATCAAGATCGACGAACAGTTCGTTCACCTCATTCCGCTGAATCCAGAGTACGAACCAATGCTTGTGCGTAAACGCGATGTCAGTTTTATGTGGCGCGTGATCAAGGTGATTAAGAGTGTATAAATAAGAATAAAGAATGATGAATGATAATTATCCAGTGCCTTTAATTTTTAGTTCCACTCGATTAAGAAATATATAAATCAAAAAGAAAGGAAAATATCAGATGGACAATATGACAGCATATTGCGGCATCGATTGCTCCAAATGCGAGGGCTATATTGCCACGCAGTCAAACGACCGAAAAGCTATAGAGGGCATTGCCGAGAAATGGCGAAAGCAGTATAATTCTGAAGAGATAACAGCAAAATCTGTTATGTGTGATGGTTGTACAAAAAATGGCAGGAAGAGCGGATACTGTAACTCTATGTGTAAAATTCGTCAGTGTGCAGTAAAAAAAGCAGTTCAAAACTGCGCGTACTGCTCTGAATATGATTCATGCAATGAGCTTAAAGTTTTTTTTGCTTATCCGGGTACAGCAGAAGCAAAAGCAACACTTGACAGCATTCGCCTTAACAATAACTGAAAGTATATAACGAGTTAACTTTTTACGAGGAGTATTTATCTTGAAAAAATATTTCAAAGTCGTTTTATACGGATTTATCGCTTGGCTCGTACCTTTTGTTACTGGTTTCTTTTTTTATACGAGGGATGGGAAACTGAATATTGATATATTTTTATTTAAAACAATTATGATCATCGTCGGGTCTATCACCGGCGCGATTCTCCTGGTCTCTTATTTTAAAAAAATAAATGAACAGTATCTTAAAGAAGGAATTCTTATCGGAATCATTTGGTTCTGCCTAAATATTGTATTGGATTTGCTGGTATTGGTACCGATGTCGAAAATGCCAATTCTGGATTATTTCGCACAGATAGGATTAAGATATCTTATGATCCCGGCGATGAGCATTGCTATTGGAGCGGCCCTGGCAAATAAAAAATAATGATTAGATTATGAAGTCCTTGAATAAATATTCTCTTATAGCCCCCTGCGGAATGAACTGCGGCATTTGTATGGCTTATTTGAGAGAAAAAAATAAATGTCCCGGTTGCAGAGTAGTGGACACCAATAAACCAATCACCCGGGTTCGATGTAAAATCAAGAATTGTAAATATTTTCGAAATGGCAGAGCAAAGTTTTGTTTTGAATGCGGAGATTTTCCCTGTGATAGGTTGGAACATTTGGATAAAAGATACCGCACCAAATACAATATGAGCATGATTGAAAATCTTGAGAATATTAAAATTTATGGTATCAGGAAATTTGTAAAGAACGAAGATGTACGATGGACTTGCTCCCGGTGTGGAGGCAAGATTTGTGTCCATAAAGGGTATTGTATTGATTGTGGAAAAAAGAGATAGTCAGGATTATGGGCATTCTATACACTTCAAGTGGTGAGTGATGAAGGTGATTAAGGATGTATGAGAAATAGGAAAACAAATATCGCTATTGGTTGGGAAATGGAAGTTCCATTCTTCTTCAAACAATGGGGCGGTGTTCGCAAGAAAGCGGCAGGTCGTGAACTTTTCGGAAAAACCTATGATGAAATGCCGAGAGCGCGCTTAAGGCAGAATGCTGTCCCTCTTCCCGTTGAAACTGATTCCATTTTTGAATGATTACCTGTTAATTCATTCAATGGAATAAAATCACTCGCTACTTTCATTATTTTTGATATCATCTAAAATCATATGAAGATCGGTAAAACTTTTTACGCAGAAAACAGAAAACAATGGCGGTCGTGGCTGGCAAAGAACCATCAATCGGAACCGGAAATCTGGCTCATTTACTATAAGAAGAACAGCGGTAAACCGCGCATTCCATACAATGATGCCGTTGAAGAAGCGCTTTGCTACGGCTGGATAGACAGCACGTTGAAACCAAAAGATGAAATATCATACCTGCAGCGATTTAGTCCAAGAAGGAAGAACAGCAAGCTCTCAGAGATGAACAAGGAACGGGTGCGCCGGTTGATCAAGGCAAAAAAGATGACCCGGTTTGGACTCGAAATCATTCAGCATCATATGGAAAAAGAAACGAGCAGCTCCAAACAGTCAGTTAAGGTGAAGAAATTTATTATTCCACAGGATATCCTTGATGCACTGAAAGCAGATCCGCTTGTATGGAAGAATTTCAAAAAATTCCCGGAATACTACAAACATATCCGCACCGGATGGATCGATGCGTCGCGACACCACCCCGTTATATTTAAACAACGTCTTCAATATTTTTTAAAGATGACAGCAAAAAACAAAATGTTCGGTATGGTTCGGTAAGATAAAATTATACAAATTCGTTCATAGTTCTTGCTTGTCGTTGTATCATTCTCTTTTGACATTCCATAATATTCACAGTACATTAGCACACTTATTTATGCAAAAGGTTCTCTTCATTACATATTTCTGGCCTCCTTCGGGTAAAGCCACGCTCCATTGGCCGTTAAAGATCATCAAACATCTTCCTGGGTATGGCTGGCAGCCGCTTGTTCTCACAGCAGATGAAGATACCTTTTCTTCGAAAGACGAATCGTTATTGAAGGAAGTTGATCCTGATCTGAAGATCTTCAAAGCGCGAGCATTAGAACCGTTTGGCATCTACCGACGCTTGCTTGGGAAAAAGAAAGACACGCCTTTAACAGCCTCCGAGACAATATCTAAAACGAATCGTAGCTTACGTCATCGACTTGCCGTTTGGATACGAATGAATTTATTTATTCCTGATGCGCGCATTGGATGGTACTGGAACGCTGTCCGCAAAGGGAAACAAATTTTAAAATCAGAAAATATCAAAGCAATCGTATCCATCGGTCCGCCGCACACAACGCTGTTAGTGGGAAAAAAGCTCAGTGCAATAGCGGACATCCCGCACATTCCGGTATTCATTGATCCATGGGTTGATATCTCCTATTACCAGGATTTTAAGAGAAGCAAATTTACCCTTACAATAGACCGCCGTCTTGAACGCTCTGTCTTGGAAAAAGCTGCACGAATTGTTTTTGTAACGAATAGTATGAAAGAAGATTACGAACGTCGATATCCGCACATTCAAAGCAAGTCACATGTTCTCTATTGGGGATATGATGAAGAAGCGTTTAGCACTTACATTTCGAAAATACTCGATGGACCTGAAATTCTTTTGCATGCGGGAAATATTTACGACCACCAAAATCCTAAAATGCTATGGACAACTCTTCGAAGGGAAATCGATAAAGGAAGAAATCTTACAATTGTGTTCGTAGGAACAGTTGGGCCGGGTATTCGGCAGTCAATACAAGATGCAGGACTGAGTGAAAGAACAGTATACAAGGGATTTCTACCCTATAAACAAATGATTGAAGAAATAAGTACTGCGTCGTACTTATTGGTATGTGCTTCAGAAAAACGCCATGTGCCAGGAAAGCTGTTTGAGTACCTTCGTTCAGGCAAGCCCATTCTTGCTTTTGGGGATGGCAATGAAGAAGTTCAAAGGATATTGGAAGAAACTCACGCAGGTATGATTTTTCCATTGATGTCAGATGGTAAAGAATTCTTCGAGCAGCTACAGCGCTTTCAGACCGATCTGAACAGCGTAAAACGATTTGATAGAAAAGAAATTGCTGGAAGCTTGGCTAAAATTTTTGACGAAATAGTCTCTGCATGACGTTCTTTTATTTAAACTCATTTGTTGTTCTTTATTTATTCACTTCAGGTATGGATTTTTAGGTAAGGGGATAGTAATAAATCCCCGGTCTTTCATGCCCATTATTACTTTTTCACTAGGTTGTTGCTTGAATATAATGCAGCACAATGAACCATGGGGAATGATTCCCAACGAACTTATGAAGTTCCTCATTGCTAGTTTCAATTTGATTTTTCTGTAAAGCTTTTGATTGATCGGAACATCCATAATTCCATTAATAGTAGTATTACTTTTAAAATTATCATATCGCTTAAATGCAATGCAAGGCAACCCCATTCCCATAGCTATTTTCTCGATTTCACGTTCGGAAATTTTAAAAACATAGTTGCCAACAGTTTCCCATGAAAAACGATTCCTCCAGATTTTATTAATAAATAAAGGATTTATTCTGTCGCAAATATTTTTAATAATAACGAGAAGTGACATTTTGGAGAGTATATCAATTGGCTCTGTGACAAGCACAGTTGCTGTTTTACTGACACGTATCATTTCGTATAAACCCAAATACGCGCGCGGGAAATGATGAAATGCTTCTTTGCAAACGACATAATCAAATGAATTATCATTGTATGTCAATCTTTCAACATTTTGTTTGCTGAATTCCTTAATGAGCCCATCAGACTTCGCCTCTTTGAGCATAGCATCAGACAGATCGGATGCGACAACATTTTGGCTCCTTTGCAATAAGTAGTTTGCCTCTAAACCACTATAGTCTCCAACGGTCAACCATGTTTTGTTTGGATCAAAAAAGGGGGCAAGGAATTCCAATGGTTCTGAAATTACCTTGTAGGCAACACAATTCTGGTTTTTGATGTGAAAGAGTACTTGTTCTTTTTCACGTACCATATTTTTAATGTTCGTCTCTTGTGCCTGATAATTTGAATCAACATTATTTTCAGCTGTTGCCATGAAGAGTGATCTTTCTTTAAAAAGAATTTTATATTAGTCTACTTTACCTAGAGTTCAAATGCCATTTCAACCAACAACTTTCCTATAAGTTTCTATTGTTTTTCGTGCAGTATTCTCCCACGAAAATAATTTCAACCTCCTAAGCCCATTTATTCTCATGCTGTCAACTAAAACATTATTTTCTAGTACTTCAGCTAATCTCTCTACGAGGTTTGGAACACTTTCCGGATCGAAATATAGCGCAGCATCTCCTCCAACTTCTGGCAGGGAACTTCGGTTGCTTAAGAGCGCGGGACATTCGCACGCAAATGCTTCAAGTACTGGTATGCCAAATCCCTCATAGAGTGAAGGAAACACTAATGCTTGCGCTTTAGAATATAGATGTGCTAATATATTGTCATTAACCGCCATTTGAATAATTTTATCGGACAATTGGAGTCTATTGATCTCCTTTTTTTCTTGTGCGGATAAATTGCCGCCACCCGCGCAAACCAAAGAACAGTGAATGTTCATTTTCGAAAGAGCTTTTATTGCACTGAGAAGAAAGAAAAAGTTTTTATATGTATTTCGTTTGCCAACATAAAGAATGTACTTGTGTGGCAGCGAAAGTGCGGTATCGCCCATCCTGCTGGGAAAAAGTGTCGTGGCAAGCGGGATGACATCAATCTTTGAAACAGGGATGTTTAATAAAGTGACAATATCTTTTTTGGTGTGTTCAGAAATGGCTATTATTCGACTCGCCTTTGCGGATACCTCCTTTTTATTCTCTGCAGTAAAATCAAATTTGCTAAATAACTGAGGGTACAATTCATGCGACATATCGTAAATTGTTAGAACAAAGGGTATGTCATCCAGAAGATCGAGGAAATAAGGATCGTAGTACGTAGGATGGAATACATCAATGTGCGATAGTTTGTGAAAACTGCGCCTTACGTGCATCCGATTGAGCAGCTTTATGATTTCATTTCTTCCTTTAAATCTGTGAGAAGGGAAAAAATGTCTGACGTGGATGAAATCGAGTTCTGGCAGATATTGACTATTAGAATACTCAATAATAAGAGATGGATCAATTCCGTCCATCATAGAGAATTGCTTGAGCAATTCGCAGTAATACCGAGAGATTCCACCGTGCTCCTGGAATGAAAATACTTGCGCGTCGTAAGTAACATTCATATTCACTTACGCGCTTTCTTTTCGTGTTTAAGATCTTCAGAATCGAACTTTGTTCTCGTCCCTTTAAGAGCGGTGATCACCGATGGTAAACCAAGAATAGAAGCTTTGAGAAGAGCCTGAAAGGCAATAGAAGATCTTTTTATAGGCGAAAGAACGTGAAAACTCTTCTTGTTTGTTAGGAGATGAAGATAATATTCTTGTGCAATTATCTGCAAAGATTTTAAAGAGTAGAGTGACACATGTTGACCATGAGAAAAATAATAGTACTGCCACGTATTTGGTGAAGGTGTACCGCCGGAAAATGTTTCTGTCGAGAAAATGATTGCAGGAGCAACAGAGAGCATTTTTTTGATTTCTGCGTGTGGATCAACGAAATGTTCAAAACATTCGAAGGATGTCACTGCTTCATAACTGCGGGGTTGAGAAAAATCGGATTCATACCCGCGCGCAAATATATTTGTTGTGAAAGGATCATTCCAGTAAAAGTTATATCCATAATCACGCATCAGCCGTACGAATAATCCTGTACCTCCGCCATAATCCAGATATTTTCCATTATGGTCAAAGAACGAATAGAGAACCACGCTTGTACGTTTTGCGCAAAGGATATTTCGTTTGATAATTCCGGTGTCTTCTATATTCAAAGCTTGCTGATATGCTTCTTCAAGCCAATACGGTTCCTCTGTCTGGATGAATTCACATGAAGAACATTGAAAATAAGCGATATCATATTTCTCCAGAATCTTTCGTCGAAATATTTGATGCGATACTTTACCGCAAATTTTGCAAATCAAACAATGTTCCTTTCTCGATTCACTTCTACAATATCTATGTCAGCCAACTATATAAATCTCAGTAAAATATCCTTCGAATCAAAGACCAAACTTTTCTCCATTTTGGCGGAGAAAGATAATGCCGGAATGCGTATTTGTCTGCTTTCTGCTCGATTATAATTGTGGTCGGATGAATGATGTCTTGTATTGCTTCTGCGCGCATGTTCGCTAACGAATGCGAATGATCAACTGTGTGGGTCGCATTTGCATCGAATCCGATATTGGTAATCAGATTCCTGTTAGGAATTATCGATAATCCGTGGTTGATTGCTGAAGCATATTGCCACTGGAAATCCCATGTGTCTTTTTTATTTTCAAAAACTAGATCAAAGTTCTTTTTCCAATAGTTGCGAATAGCTGGATCAGGAAATAGTTGATTCAATAATCCTTGCCGCAGACACTCCGGATATGATTTCATATTTACATCGTATAGGTTCCATGCGCGCTTCCATGTGGCCCAACCCCAGACATGATTGAATGCGGAAAAATAATAACTGCCATCCCCCAGCGTATTTCCATCTTGGAAATTAGTACCACCAATATGCATTATTCTCTCGTTGTCACGATAATGCTTAAGGAGTGTTTCACAATAATGGAAAAAGGATGTGTCCGGAAGGCAATCATCTTCAAGTATAATTCCTTCTGTAACATTGCTGAAGAACCAATTTATACCGGAACTCACACCGACACGGCATCCTAAATTCTTTTCCGATAAATTTGTCTTGAGATCGCACTCCCAATCAATTCTTTGAATGACTTTTCGTGTCTCTTCACATTTATGCTTTTCATCCTTTTTGTCGGATCGCGGCCCATCTGCTGAAATGAAGAGTTGACGAGGTTGAATATCGCGAATTTTCGCAAACACTTTTTCGGTTGTATCTGGACGATTAAAGACGAGAAAGAGTATAGGAGTGGCGAATGGTTGAACTGCCATATTTAATAAACATCCATACTGACTGATATAATTATGTTAGGAAATGTCTTTTGGACTGCCTTACATAAATTTCTGGGAAGTAAACCTTATGACTTTTTAAACAGACTTAAAAACCTTTTCAAATAAGATCGATATCGTGTCAGAATGACACCGTCGTTGATTCCCCAGAAAACGACCATCACCTTAGCTGCTTCGTAGACATTGGAGACACCAATACTGGATGAATCGGGAATACTGGAATATGCGGCATGCAATGGAAACAGTTTAGAGAGTTCCAACAGATATCTCTGAATTCTTGGCACGATTCTTTTTTCTTGTCGATAAATATTGTTCACATCCAATTTGTTCTGAGTGGCCATTTCCATAACGGCTTGGTCAATCGTCGTGCGAGAGTATTCATTGCGTTCACATAAAGCCGCAGATAAGAGCGCACTCAAATCAAATTTGTATGAACTTGTTTTTTCTGGAAACGCATCTCTTAGCTGCAGGAACGTTTCAGATGCAATCACACGAAAGGAGGGGCAGACCTTAAGCATGGGGTGAAACGGAATAGTATTTTCTGCAAAGAATTTATTTGATTCTGATTTATCCTGCTTATGAAAATAGGAAGCACCATTACTGCGTCCTGAAGCACCATGGATTGCAAACGGTCGATGTGAAAAAGCATATATGTCGAGTGCAACAGCACAGGCAAATGCCGAGTAGGCATCGGGTGTTTGTGATCGGAAAAACACACCATTTTTTTTCATGGAGTTGATCGTGTCGATACGGACGAAACCGCAATACAGTCCTGGAAGATCAAAAGTATACAGTGGTTTGAAACTCAGGACGTTTCTTATCCATTCGGAGGAACGCCGAATTTCAACATCTTCACGAATGGACCAAGACATTTTATTTCGTACATTCTCATCGGGATAATTCGGCCAAACATACTGTGCGATACCGGATGTTATTGCGCGAACGCCGGTTTTCTCCACAATAGTGTTTACACGCCGAATTGCTCCCGGAAGCAGTCCGTCATCATCGCCGAGAAATAAGACAAAACCTTCGCTTACGCGACTCAAACCAAATTCGAAATTCTCTGACATACTCACACGTTTACCGGTGTTAATATATTGAATCCGAGAGTCTGGAAAAGATGCGACAACTTTTTGTGTGTTGTCCTGACTGAAATTATCGCTGACAATGATTGTTAGGTTGGGATATTCCTGCTCTACGACTGTGCGGAGAGTAAAATACAATGTCTCAGCTCTTTCCCGTGTAGGAATAATGACAGTGTATTTAATACTCTCACTCATTGTTTACCACGCATTTCACATGATTTCCATCGGTAGAATTTATCATCAATCAGAACACCTGTCGAATCTTGAACATATTACGCAATGATGCTGCCCCCATTACTGCACTCAGTGTCGCTGTACCAAAGACTATAATTAATATCACAAATTTTAGAATATCTTCCAAACCATCTCTCATGATCAATCGTCCTATACCGGTGACCATCAGAGTAATTGCCAGCAACTTACCTACATCATTGCGGTACCATGTCCATTTTTCATGCTTCAATAACCGAAAATGCATGAGTTGAATAACGATAAGGAGATATCCTACATTCAGAACAATCCACATGCTGGCAGCTCCCGCAGCACCCCAAGCCGTCGTTGCGAAATAGATTGCAGGAGCCAAAAATATTACAGCAACTAGATTTGTAGAAAAGGAAAGCTTTGTCCAGCCATGCGCGAGTTGTAATGCATAGGGCAGATGCATTAAACCATGCAGGGTATTCCCGATTACTAATAAACTCACCAATAAACTTGCATGAGCAATAACTTCGGGATCTCTTACCCACAAACTAAGTACTTCTTTAGAAAAGAAAGCGAGAGTAAGCGCTGAAGGAAGAATAACAACGGCCATAAATTGGCAGCCCTGATGATACGTTTGTACGAGACCTTTTTGATCGTTTTTGGAAACTAATTCTGTCAAACGCGGATAGTACGCCGTAAACACCGGTGTGATAAGTCTGTACAGAACTGCTGCCACTGTTGCAGCAAAGGTGTAGTACCCGAAGTCAGAGAGAGAAAGCAGCTTGCTGAGCAGGATTTTATCTGTTTGCATCAGAATCGTTGATACCAGAGAGATGCCAGTCATGCCCGCTGCGAATCGCCAGATTTCTTTCAATACATCTACGCGAAATATTCCTTTCCGTTCAGAAGAAAGGTTCCGCCACAAAGCAATTCGGAGTACGATCACTTGGGCCAATGCCATCAAAGCTTGCCAGAAGAAGAACACTTGAACGGTCGGTTGTATCAACCATAATACTGCTACCGCGCCCGCTCCTTGCAGTGTAGCGAATATTGCAAGGATAGAATTCACAAGGACTTGACGTTGCAAACCATTGAGGCCTCCCATATATAGCGACACAGGCCAACGTAAGCCAACAACCAACGCCATAATCCAGAGGACTTCTTGCAGGAATTCTCTGGATAATTTTTCGGGATTTAGCCAGTGATAAGCGATGAAATGAGACGCCATCGTAATGACGGCAAGAACGATCAAAGCAATTCCCCAATAAATAATTTCTAATGTTCGTGCCGTATCTGCCATGCGGCGTGTATTCTTTTGATCCACCGAAAGACGAGCCATTTCTCTGGCAAGGGTTTGTGACAAACCAAGATCGAGCACCGCAAACATGGCTTGGAGAGAAGCGAAAATTCCAATAACTCCATAGGACTCTACACCCATCAATCGGATATACAGAGGGACAAAGATCACCCCCATCAGGCCAGTCCATGCACTCCCGGCAAAATTTGCTATAACATTTTTTCTTATTGATGGCATGAAGCGTTATTTCTTCTTCAGCCAGGCGCCCGGCCAATGAGTAATATTGAGCGAAAGCTCGCTTTCATTAAAAGGCCACTCTGGTTGTTCTATTGTAAACTCCGGATGGTTGTGCTGGAATTCAGCAGCAGCAGCAGTTGGGTTATTCCATTTCCAATCTGGTTTTCCTCGCGGTACATCAAATAAATCGAGCATGCTTCCGTCTGTCGCAACAATATATGAATTTGGAGTAACAAGAGTATAATACGCTTCAAGTTCATCTGCGACATGCTGTTTTGTATGGTTGGAGTCAAGAATCACTAGAACGGTTTCCCCGGGTTTGACCATATTCTTTACTCTCGTAACAATCTCAGGATCAGTCGAACTTCCCTCGACAAGAGTAAGAAATCCGAATAATTCATGTGCTTTAATTGCTTGGGCGTTGTGTGGACGAATCTCAATATCTATTCCAATAACTCTTCCTTTTCCCATCGCTTTGCAAATGCTGGCATAATAAATCAGAGATCCGCCATGTGCAATTCCTGTTTCAATGATCACATCCGGTTTGACGCGGTAAATCACTTCCTGGATGCGAATCATATCCTCGGGTAATTGAATGATAGGTCGTCCCATCCAACTGAAAGTGTATGGATATTTTTGATTCCATCCTACCTTGAGCCATTGCTTCGATATCAATTCAAACGCTTCTTTTGAATACAAATCAATATTTTGTGTGCGTCCATCAATCTCGTAAGTTAATATTTTTGAATTTGTATCTATTGTGAGTTTCATTTTTGTGATCTTTGAGCAGTGATAAGGTTCGTTTTCCACCAAGTAATTGTTTGTTCTAATCCGGTTTTCAAATTGTACTTCGGATGCCAGCCAATGCTTTGAATGCGGTGTGTATCGGCAATCAAGACCGGTGGATCATTGGGTGGAGCGGGCAGCGCTCCAAGTTGAATCAAATGCTTGCTATGTAATTGGTCACCGATTATCTCAACAACCTCACGAATGGCCACCGGTGTTCCTTGTCCAATGTTCACAGGACCCTCGATATCGGAATTAAGAAGCGCAACAAATGCATAAGCGACATCTTCCACATGAAGGAAATCCCGTATCTGATTGCCATGAGAACAACGTGCCGGTTCTCCTTGCAAGAATGAACGAATCACAGAAGAGACAAGTCGATCCGGATGTTCGTACGGGCCATAGAGAAAGAAAATTCGTCCCCAAGCGTAGCTCACTCCGGTTTGCTTGCAAAAGGCATCCACTATGACCTGCAGTGCGTGCTTACATGCACCATAGAGCGTTGAAGGTTTGAGGGGTGTGGTCTGTTCGGAATATAATTCATAGTTCCAATCGTACTCCGCGCATGTTCCTGCCATCACTATCCGCTTTCCATTGTTTGCCGCAAATACTCGAAGTAATTCCAAACTTGCCTGAACCCAACGAATGTTCTCCAGCGACGTCCAGTACTTTCCCATGACCGTATACCAGGATAAATGAAGGAGGTGTGTCGGTTTTACTTCAGCAACGAGTTTATTCACTTCTCTTGAATTCAGCAAATCGACTACATGCCAATGAATATGAAGCAGAGGATCTTCTGGTATGATGGACACAGCGTGAACTTCATAACCGTCTGCTACGAGTAATGGCAGACAATGCCGACCGATAAATCCGCTGCCGCCTGTGACGAGAACTTTCTTCATGAGATGAAATCCGTATATTCCTGATCTTTTATTGAAATAATACGTGGAGGCTCAGGCCATTGGATCCCGAAAGCAGAGTCGTTCCATCGAATGCCTGCGGTAGATTCAGGGACATATTGAACAGACATCTGATAGAATACCTCAGTGTTGTCTTCCTGTGTCAGGAATCCGTGAGCTAGACCTCGTGGAATATACAACATCGATCGGTTCTCAGCACTCAATTCAAATGACAGCCAATGTTTAAATGTCGGCGAGTCAGGTCTCAGATCAATAATAACATCAAACAATGTACCCATCGTGCAACGTACGACTTTTGTCTCTTCAAACGGTGGTTTTTGGAAATGCATACCACGCAAAGTGCCCCGTTGTTTATTAAAAGAGATGCTACATTGCGCACAATCTGGATTGAGCCCGTGTTCTTCAAATTCTGAGCGGCAGAATGTACGAGCGAAAAAACCACGCTCATCTTCACTACGATTCAGAGAAATAAGAAAAGCACCAGGGATAGCTGTTTGAGAAAAGATCATTTTTGTTATACAATTTTTAAATTGGGGATAGGGATAATAAATTTTCCGCCGCGTCGACGATATTCAGCTTGCTGAAGCAGTACCTCGTCGGCAAAATTCCATGAGAGCAGGAGTACATAATCCGGTTGAGTCTCCAGCAACTGTTCCGGTGGATAAATGCGAAGATGGGTTCCTGGTGTATAGCGTCCCTGCTTCGCAGATCCTCTATCGACCACATAACTGAGAATATTTGATCCGATCCCATAATAGTTCAGCAAAGTAGTGCTCTTTGCGGACGCCCCATAGACAGCAATCTTCTTGTCTTCTGCTTTTAACTTTCGTAAAATCGAAACCAATTCTCGTTTTGTCTGCTCTACTTTTTCACTAAAACCTTTATATACTTCAAATCGATCAACACCCCAGGCAGCCTCTTCTTCAAGTAATCTCTTCACTCTTGTGGCACCGTCTTTTGCCATGCTACATGGACCATCCTTGCGTTGAAAGAAAACTCGGATGGAGCCTCCGTGGATTGGCAGCCTCTCGGCGTCTACCAGAACGAGATTGTGCTGGCGGAACAACTTTTGAAACGAGGTTACTGAGTAATAACACAGATGTTCGTGGTAAATGGAATCAAACTCGATATGTTCAACGAGATCCTTTATATAATGATTTTCAATGACGGCGACACCATCGGGTTTCAAAAGTACATTAATTCCCTCCACAACACCATGAAGATTGGCGACATGGGCAACAACATTATTGGCATGGATCACATCTGCTTGTTTGTCCTGTGTCCGTAATCGCTGCGCTACTATTTCATCGAAAAATTCACAGAGAGTACGAATACCACTTTTTTCTGCTACGTGTGCGATATTCTCTGCTGGTTCTATTCCTAAGACCGGAATATTCTTGTCCAGATAGTTCTTTAAAAGATAGCCATCGTTGCTGGCAATCTCAGCAACCAAACTTGATGAAGTTAAATTTCTGTCTATGACTAAACGGTTTGCAATGTTCTTAGCATTTTCCAAAACAGTGTCAGAGACGGAAGAAAAATAAAAGTATTCTCGAAATAATTGTTCCGGAGGAATTGTCTCTGTGATCTGCACTAAACTGCATTGCGGACAAAATACAAAATTCAGTGGATAGGTTGATTCCGGCTGGTCGAGTTGAGCTTGAGTCAGCAAGGCATTCGCTAATGGCATCTGACCTAACGATAAGATCGGTACAAGCTGGGAGAAATTACATGAGCGGCAAACGATTTCTGTTTGATTTATATTCATTTTCACATAATAGGTTTTTATTATAAAAATATTAATCAGATATTAAACGCGTGATTATCAGATCCTGATTTCTGATCTTAAGATGCCCAAATTTGATCTCTCTTATGTGCCAATTCTGTATACTGCTGTATTTGGTGGACGGTGTAGTGATACAGGTTTTGATCAGGGCTCTCGTGATACTTTTTATACCAGTCTACTGTAAGTTTTATATTTTCGTCGAAAGTGAGCACCGCAGACCAGGGAAGCATGACATGGGCTTTATCACAGGTCAATCGTAACCAGCCTGCTTCATGGAGTTTTTGTCCCTCTTGTTGTAAAACTTCGAATCCACCGCTTTTCCATTTACCAATGATAGCTTCAACAAGATCACGTACACATTTTGCAGAATTATCGTTTGGCCCAAAGTTCCATGCGCCAGAAAATCCGGTCGGATCATCACTTGCACGTGCAGCCAACCATAAATAACCACTGAGCGGTTCCAACACATGCTGCCATGGACGCATAGCCATGGGATTTCGTATTTGAATTAACTCCCCTTTGCTCAAGGATCTGATAGCATCCGGTACGATTCTGTCCTTTGCCCAATCTCCTCCTCCAATGACATTTCCTGCGCGCACGCTTACAGCACCGAGATTTTCCTTATGTCGAAAGAAAGATTTGAGATAGGAACGAAAAATAATTTCTGCCGCCGCCTTTGAAGCGCTGTACGGATCTTCCCCGCCTAAAGGATCGCTCTCCTTATATCCCCAGACCTGTTCATGATTCTCGTAGCATTTATCGCTTGTGACAATGACGAGCGATTTAACCGAATCAGATTCTTTGACTGCTTCGAGAATATTTAATGTTCCGAGAACATTAGTTCTCATTGTTAATTGGGGAACTTCATAAGAATATCGTACCAGCGCTTGAGCAGCTAAGTGGAACACAACATCTGGTTTCACTTCTGAAATATATTTCTTTATTGTATCAAAATTCTGAACATCAGCATGTACTTTTTCAATGCGACTGTCTAGACCACACAATTCATAAATATTCGGTTGCGATGGAGGATCCAATGAGTATCCAAATACTTTTGCACCAAGCTCATTAAGCCAGATGCTGAGCCAAGCTCCCTTGAAACCAGTGTGTCCTGTTACTAAAACACGTTTGTCCCGAAAAAATTTTTTAAAAGAATGTTCCATAGAATTTTAAGTCCAGATTTTCCAAAGAGCATTACCGCTTACCCACATTTCATTTAAGGATTCATATTCTCGTGGTGTATCCATACCAAGCCAGAAACCCTCATGTTGAAATGCCCCCAGCTGATTGTCTTTTACTAGGGCAGGGAGTGTATCTCGTTCTAGCACAAGATCGTCATCTGACCATAAATAATCCCAGAGTTTTTTATTGTCGAAGACCATAAATCCGCCGTTAATCCATCCTTGTCCAATATTCGCTTTTTCGTTAAAATTTGTAACGATGGAATCTTTGAATGTAATTTCACCAAATCGCGAAGAAGGATGTACGGCAGTCAACGTGCAGATTTTTCCGGATTTCCTATGGAATTCTATACTCTCCCGGATGTTTATATCAGAAAGACCATCACCATAGGTGAGACAAAACAGCTCCTCACCTTCTAAATATTTTTTTACGCGCGACAGACGCCCACCTGTCATAGTATTTTCCCCTGTATCGGCAAGCGTCACTTTCCAGTCCGAATCTTCCAATGTATTGTGAATGTCCAAATGGTCGTTTTTAAGATTTATTGTGAAATCATGGCAAATAGTCTTATAGTTCACAAAGAATTCTTTAATCTCCCATGATTTATAACCCAAACACAGAATGAATTCCTTGATTCCGTGATGGGAATAGTTTTTCATGATGTGCCATAAAATAGGCATGCCGCCGATAGGTACCATTGGTTTAGGAAGTGATTCGGATATCCCTTTGATCCGTGTTCCCTTACCACCGCATAAAATCACCGCTTTCATTTAAAATCCTTTCTGTAAATATTCAACTTCATCTCAAACTTGTGATTCTTTCTTTTTTTGAAAGAAATATTGTATCGCAAACACCAAAAGACCGCTGAGAACTAACAGATTGGTTCCTAGGCTAATGTTTTTGCCAATTATAAAGGATGCAGGCTCAAATTTCATCACTAGTGTGTGTGAGCCCTGTGGAATAATTACGCCACGGAACAAATAATCAAGACGAAGAATCTCCACCTCATTCCCATCAATATATGCTTTCCATCCTTTTGGATAGTACGTTTCACTGAGGAATAAGAGGTTGTTACCTGTGGCTGTCGCATGCACTTCGATATCTTGAATTCCATAGTGCACAATCGTTGCTTCTGCTCCTTGTAATGGAGGATCGATATTTGCAGTATTGGTTTTTGAGAGATAGGCAATATCGCGTGGATTGAATGACATTGCAGCTATTTTATTTAGAGTGCTCAAACTGTCGCTTACTTCACATCGATTCACAAAGAACGCTCTGGGCAGCCATGATCGGAAGGCGTAGACCTTTGTTCCTGGACTATTATATACTTGCACTAATCCAGGGTTTGACTCATCCCTATTGGTAATGAGATATTTGATGTTCATCATTTGCCACACGAGCGGATTGCCAAGTCCGGCAACATCAACCATGTCCTGATACGCGCGCATCTTTGCCCCCTGATAACCGTAGGCGTTTTGTAAACGCCAGTAGGCGAGCGAGTTATCATAAACAGGCTGACCATCAATCATTTTCAATACGCGAAATTGTGTTGTGTCCTGTTCCAATACTTTTACGAAATCAGGTATCGCCGTCATTTGCATGGTTTCCTGCTGACTTTTTGGATCTGAAGTTTTCCATGCAACACGCCAAAGGTCAAAAAGAACGACAACAATGAGCATACCGTACAAGGTTGGAAGTTTTAATTTTCCTTTTTGATAATAATAGAAAGCTCCAAACATGAAGAGCAATAAAATAAATCCAACAAGTATGTCTGAAAGGACAGATGAACTAATAAAATCATAGAACATTCCAACAACAGTCGGATTTAATTGACCATAAGAACGCGAAAGCGCTTTACCGATTTCTTGAAGAGGGAAGAACGAAGAATAGAAATCCTTGATGAGGCTTGACCCTACAAGTGACACCACGGCACCGAGACCGAGTCCACCAAGAATATATTTCCATTTCTTTTCTTGAGCTTGACTCATCGTTTTATTGCGTTCCGTTAAGAACGATGTTATTCCATAACCGGCAAGCATCGGTGTACAGAATTGCACGAGCATAAGAATGAGAACCGGTGCGCGGAATTTGTTGAACATCGGTACAAACCGATACATCAGATCGTAGATGAATGGTAAATCTCTGCCAAATGAAACAAAAAGCGCAAAGACAATTAATCCACCCAAGAACTGAACAAACGGATCTTTCCGAAAACGATATATACCCACCATGGCGAGAATAATAACAATGATGCCCATATACTGCGGGCCATCCACAATCGGTTGCTGTCCCAAATAGAAATATAATCGCTGAGGCTGATTCCCCGTCAACGGACCCTGATAAGAAAGTGGTCCAAATCCGTACCATGACGGCACGAAGAATGTCATGAGTTCGCCGGGACTGAATGAATAGCTTGTCGCATAATCGTAGTCGAGACCACCCTCTATGGTTTTTGTTTGATGTGATGCAGATGTTTGAATAATCGGATTGGCGCCTCGTATTGAATAGGGATTGTATTCAAGAGTTGAGAAATATTGGTCTGCGCCCATGAGAAATGCAAAAAGGGATGCAACAACTAATGTTGCCCCGCTGATAAGAACATTTCGCCAGTTCTCTTTTTTAAATAATGCGCGAATAAAGAAAAACAGCAGATACAATCCTAATGCTAAATAGCTATAGTAAATAAATTGCACATGAACTGGCTCTATTAAGAGACGTATGACAAGGATAAGTATAAGTGCCCAGAGAAGAGAAAATTTTTCACGTAGTTTATCTACAATTAAAAAAACATAGGGGAACCATGCCAGGACTGCAAGCTTTGTCATGTGCCCCATCATAATAAGAAGTGCAACGTATGTTGCATACAAAGCCATCAACGACACAATAACCGCGACAGATTTATTTTTCAGTTTCTGATAGGCGAATAAATAGATTCCAATACCATACACTAAATAGTACAACAACCAGGTGCCCGATTGACTGCCATCATCAAAAAAGAAATATGTAAGAACTTTGCGGACGATTTGTTCCCAAATGAATGTGGTGATATCGAATGTTCGTTGTACGGCAAACGTTACACTCGCATATCCAGGCATGCCGCAGAATATATAGGGATTCCACAGCGGGAAAATGCCCTCCGCTTTTGCATCTTTATAGAGAGTTTCCCAACTGTGCGATGCGATGGTATCGGCAGATTGGTACATTTTACCGTCAAAAATAATGGAATGAAAAAAGACCAGCAAGCTGATATAAATAAGAACAATTGCAGCAAAGTGCTGATACTTTGGCGGGATGAGAGGATGTTCAACGCGTGCAGATTTTGGAGTGCGAGCCTGTTCTCTTACATTCTTTGCCATAAGTGTTTTCTATTCCTTATGAATATTGAGAATACTCTACCTGCCAATCAGCAGATTTTTGATTTTTTACCGAAAGCATAATAAAGAGAAATGGGTTCACATTCAATAAATTCGTCGTCTCTTACAACATCACACTTTTTTCACCAGCACATTTAAACCCGTCCCTGTTTTATTATCGGCATTGTAGTCTAACCACATCATCGGCAGTATGAGCGGCAAAGCTATTATGTAGTAGAATGGAAGGACAACAAATAAAATCTTGGAAATATTTAGCATTTGCATCGGATACTTGATGCCAATTTTCCAATATCGATCACCCCAAGTACCGTATGTGTAGCGAATTGATTCCACTCTGAATCCCGCCAATTCCAACTTCTTCTGAATTTCTTCCGCACCGTATCCATTGCGGGCATGCTCGCCGATGAAACTTTCTTCGTTATCAGAATGCGCGTCCGACCCACCGAGGTTTGACGGTGTGTTGATGAGCAGTGTTCCGCCAGACCTTAGTGCCTGGAAGAAATTATGGAAAACACCAATGTCGTCAGGGATGTGCTCCATTACATCGACAGAGAGAATGAAGTCAAATTTATCTGAATGTTGAATCTGTGTCAGATCCTCAACGGTAAATGAACACTGGGTTAGTCCGACAGAGCGGAAGAAATTATTACAGTCGGCAACTTGTTCTTCTTTCAAGTCAATGCCATAGATTGTTGCAAGCGGAAAATGTTTTGCGATGTAATATGAATACTGACCGAAACCACTTCCAGCGTCATAAACAGTGAACGGTTTGTTCCAGTTGCCAAGCTGATGCCGGAGTTCGCGTTTTACGTACCACTCACGGAGAAACATAATCCCCAGCAGTTTGTAAAACAGAATTCTCAACCGCGGATTTTTACGGATGACATCACCAAAGACTTTTTTTATTGGATCGTAATGCATTTAGTTGTCAATGAGAAATAAAAAAGCATAAAATTTTAAAAACCGTCGCCATATAAACTGAATACTTAAGGCAAGTTAGCCTTGATAAGTGAAAATATTTGCTCTGGCGTAATAGCATTCATGCAATTTGGATTAAAATCACAGCGCGGTTTGTAGCAAACGAGACAGTCTAAATTTGCCTGTACCTTAACAATCTGTCCATTGTAAGAATCAATCTCCGCCGCAGATGTTGGACCGAAGAGCGCTATGACTTTTTTCTTCAACGCTGTTGCTGCGTGGAGCGCAAGTGTATCACCGGTAAGAAACACGTCGCTCAATGTCACCAGTGCAAAAAACTGCCGCAACGAATTGTCTGTGCCCGTATTCACAATTCGCGTCGGATGAAGTTTGGTAAGATTTTCGTTACGTTCTTTTTCTGATGGACCGCCGTAGAGAAGGATCGTTGCATTTGTTTTTTCAAGAATCAGTTTGATGAGTTTCTCGAATCCTTCTATTGTCCATTGTTTAAACTGCCATCTGCCGCTAGCGCCGGTGTTCATTCCGATCTTCAATGAATGATGATCTAAGGCACTCCGTTTTGCAAAGGAATGCGAAAATTTTAATTCCTCTTCAGATAACTCGATGACGATATCTTTCTTTGTTGTTTTCAAACGGCAAATATCGAGCATCAAGTCCTGGAATGATCGTGTATTCTTCTTCTTCAGGTCATCGAAAGCGCCCATCTCTAACCACGTGATCGCCTCGATGTTGTATGGAAAGACATTCCCTCGCGTATCGAGCCCGTATCCAATTTTCTCTTTGCCCTTTGCTGTCGTTGCCAGCACTGCGCTATCCGGTGCTGAGTCAAGATTGATGACGACATCAAATTCTTCAACCATGACGTGCAGAATTGTCTCCGTTGACTCATAAGCGAAAACGCGGTTCACCAGTTTGTTGTTTTCGAAAAGAGGCAACGCGGCTTTGCCTGTGATCCAAGTGATCTCACTCTTTGGATATTTTTCTTTCAGTCCATGAAGAATGCACGTCGTGCGCAGGACGTCCCCGACGGCTTCTAATTTGATGATCAGAATGTGCGTCTGTTCAGTTTCGTAATAAGGACAAACATCGCACTTCACACCTTCGCGCTTATTAAATGAGCAGGGACGGTCGCCGGGGAAATATTTGCAGTCGAGCTTAAGAATCATAAAAATTAGTGCGTATTGTCTCGTTCAGATTTGAGATCGGATTCTATTTCCTCAAAAACAATTCGGATTTTGTTGAAGCTATTTTCTTGCCGCTTCGCTTCTATATTGTGAGAAATATCTTGTTCGCGATTTTCTTTAAAATAGCGAATGACAGAATCGGCAAGTCTTGGAATATCATGCGGGGGCACGATGAAGCCGGTTTTGCCATCATCTACCAATTCCGCCAGACCACCGACATCCGTTACTACGACAGGTTTCGCGAAGCCATAGGCAATACTGAGAATGCCGCTTTGAGTCGCTTCATTATACGGAAGAACTGCAAGATTTGCCGCTGTAAAATAGAGATGCACTGCTTCATTTGCAACATACTCATTGATGATTGTGATATCATTGCCGAGATCAAGCCGCTTGATGGCATTGAGATATGGCTGGGGGTTATCGTAGAATTCGCCGACTACCAGAAGATGCGCATTGTTTATTTGTTTACGAATCAGTGGCAGCGCCTCGATAATATTCATTAATCC
Organism: Ignavibacteriota bacterium; assembly: GCA_003142475.1. GTDB lineage: Bacteria > Bacteroidota > Ignavibacteria > UBA10030 > UBA10030 > Fen-1298. The sequence goes on along the minus strand of PLMK01000072.1, from coordinate 17,700 downwards.
TTTGTATTGGCGAATGTAGCCGAAGAACAGAAGCACATTCTTGCCTTCTAATCCAAGCTGCTTTTGAGCTTGCTGTTGCGTTAGTTGCTCCGATGTTTGATAACAATCATAAATCGGGAGCGAAGAACGAAAAACTTTAATCTGTGGATATAACTTTTTAATTCCTTCTTCAACAACTTTTGATAGAACGAGAAATCTGTCGGCTGTTTGTAACGCGATTTTTGTAAGGAATACATCGATCCATCTGCCTTCATGCGAGATAACATTTTCAGCTACGATAACCACGGGTTTCTTTGCGCGTCGTTTAAATGTTGACGCGATTGTTCTAACAATGAAACCGAAGAAAGGATTCCACCAGGTGAAGACAAGCATGTCGGGATTCATCGATGCGGCGAGATGCGCAGCTTTCCACCACGTAAACGGATTTAAGCAGTCTATAATAAGTGTAGCGGGATGTTTTTTTATAGCAACACCACTAACATCTGTTTGACGAACTCCGGGAAACAAAAATCCTGGATATAAACGGGAATAAGAAATAACTTGCACATCGTTTGTTTCTGACAAAGATTCATAGAGGTGTGCAACAAAGAGCGCATTACCGCCTCGGATTGGATAAGCCGGACCGATGAGTACGATTTTCATCAGCGGGATTCCTTGCGCATTTCACTTGTGTCATTTGTCGCATTGTAGTTGAGGTGGAAAACATAGCTTGGATACTGGGAACCTTCTTGATGTACCATTTCAAACATTTGTGGATATTTTTCCGCAACCGGCTGAATGTACCGTCGTAAGGTAGATGTCCACTGGAAGTTGTCGTAAAGAAGATGTGTCATATTGAGCGATTTCCACTTCGCAATAATCGAATCTGGATTTGTTTGATCAACTTTATAAGCGCCATAGACATTGTAATTTCCAGCGTAGAGCAGAAACAATTCCGGCTTCCTGCAAATGATTCCGGTAGATTGAATCGGTAACTGTGATTTGATCCAAACACATGCACGCAAATAATTTGTCCAATCTTCTGTAAATCCGGCGAACTCATTACCGCCAAGATTAGCTTTGAGGATAGGATAGCTTTCATCAATCGATTCTTTGGTTCCAATAATATTTGCGAATGTCAATCCGATGACTGCAATAAGTACAAGTATCTTTGCACGAGCCGAGACTGTTTCTGTATCCGTTACTTTTACCCAGCGGTTGCCGAGAATGCGAAATCCTTCAAGTGTTCCAATAATAAGATAAGGGATAATAGGCATAAGCATACGTGGTGTGGCAAAAATATTTTGTAGTGCTACTGAGATAAAAGCTATATATATCACAATGAAAAAACTGAGAAATGCCAGCATCGATTTTGGTTTTCTTATCATTGGCACGATGCACCCTATTACTAGAACAAGAGAAACCAAGATGCCAAGAAGAGCTGATGCATTTGGCATAAAGCGTCCATCAGCAAATCCTAATTCTTGAGGCATTGGTAATCCGAGTGACGTAGGAATCTGATAGTTGGCGTGATTAAAAATATTATTTGCAAAACGGTCAATAAATCCGCTTACAGTTTCCATTCCTTCTGTTGTGGTATAAGGATTTTTCAACATGAGAATGGATGCCTGTCCGAATGCAGCAGAGCCCGATGTCCATTCATATATTTTCATCGGACTGTAGAGTGCAGCACATATAATCACATATATAATGAGTTGTTTCCAATGTTTCTGATAAATAAAGAAAAGAACGGCAACGCCCGCAATTGTTACACCTGCAATACGAACATAAAAAGATGCCATTGTTAATGTTGCCGCAATGAGTGTAGATTTCGTTGAGTCTTTCTCGTTCGCTTGCAATATAAAATGAATTGTCCAAATGAGTATAAGTGTGAAGAGAGTCTCGCTGAATGTTTGATGTGAATATTTCAACATCAACGGATTGAGTGCAACCAGCAGCAGGAGAGAAGAGAGCACTATCGGTTGAAGCCGGTTTCGGAAAACGAAGAATAACGAAATAATTGTTCCGAGAAAAAAAAAGAGCGAGGTAGCTTTTAGCATTATAAGGTTTATACCGAACATCCAGATAAACAATGATAGGACGATTGGGTACCCTGGTGTTCGGAATCCAATTGGCAGTTGCCCGGAATGAACAATCCTCATTGCTGAGAGAACGTACGATGTATCATCACCATCGACACTTGGTTTTATATCGAATGAAAAAATGCTGGCGATCAATGCAATGGCTAGCACTCCTAGGAGCCATCGATAGTTATTTTTTTCAAACCAACGATTCAATCGATCGTACGTCGTATGCCTTGTTTGATTTTTCTCTAAAATGTTTTTTGATTTGTAAGATTTAGCCATGAGTGATATTTACCTTATACAAATTTCAGCCGATGCGCGGCAACTCCTACCATCTTTAATAGTAGTAATCCGTGCCGCCAGCGTTGAATGTTTGTCTCGCCGTATGTACGCTCCGCGTAACAGATGGGCATTTCGACAATTTTCAAATTCTGTTTTGCTGCGCCGAAGATAAGATCAAAATCGCCAAACGGATCAAATTCGCCGAAGTATGAACGATTTGCCACAAGTTTTTCATAATCCGATTTGAAGAGCACTTTTGTTCCGCAGAGTGTGTCTTTAAACTTTTGATCGAGCAAGTATGTGAACATCATACTAAAGAATTTATTTCCGAGCAGGTTCAAAAAACGCATTGCCTGTTTTTCCATTGGATAGACAAGCCGACTACCGTTCACAAATTCTCCATGGTTTTCAGCAAGTGCGTTATAAAATTTTGGCAGATCTTCTGGCGCAACTGTCAGGTCAGCATCTAATATCATTAGAATATCGCCGTGAGCACGTGCGAAACCTTCACGTACGGCATTCGCTTTGCCAGTTCCGCTTTGGACACAGAAGCTCATAGCGCGTTTTTTCTTATAAGTTTTTACAACGCGTTTAATCTCATCAAGTGTTCCGTCATTTGAGCCGCCTTCAACAAAAATAATTTCTGTTTTGTTTCCCATCTTTGGAATGCGCTGCACTGCTGTTTCAATATTGCCGCGTTCGTTACGTGCAGGGATTATAATAGAGACAGAAAAACGTTCAGGATGTGCTACTTGGACACGCGGTCTTGCTACGATGAAGCGGACAACGCAGAATTTTCGCAGTAAAGGAAGCTGTGAAAGATATTTGTTGAAGAGCCAAGAGATAATTGGAATGTTCTTGGGAAGCAAAAGACGATATCCACTTCGGATGATTTCAAAATTTGCCAGGTCGAGCAAATTATGCAAATCATGTGTATTGACCCAGTTTTGATGCGGCTGTGGAGTTTTCAGTCGAAGTTTTTCCGACAGAAGCAGGATAGGTTCCCATATAAAATTGTAATAGGTGATAATAAGACGCGAACGCTGTGTCATCACAACGTACGATTTTTCCAGCGCTTGTTGAATGTCATGCAAATGCCCAACAAGGTCCGACATTACCACATAATCAAACTTTTGCTCAAGCGACAATTGTTCCGCGTTCATGTTATGAAATGTATAGTGCGGATATTTTTTCTGAGCAATGTGTACCATTTTAGAACTAATATCCACACCAACACCGATTGATGGTTGTACAGCATTAAGCAGGTCGCCGGTAGCACAACCAAGTTCAAGCACAGATGTATGCTGTGGAATAAGAAATTGGAGCAGGTGTTTTACGTTTTTGTGATAGTAACGATTGTGTTCCTGCCAACGATCCCATCGTTCAGCAATTGAATCGAAGTAATTTGTAAGTCGAACCAATGTATCCGTGTTTTGTTTCATTCTGGAGTCAATCCCACTAAACAACGTGCAGCAAACAATGATGGCAAGTGTGAAAGCATTGTATCGATCTTTTGCATAAGAGGCAGTACCTGTTCAGGATATATTGCCGGTTTGCTGTACCCACCTGATAGCAAATAACTAAAACTAACAACTGGTTGCTTATGAAATACTTTCCAGCCTTTCAGCCATTTTTCAGTTTCGAGTCGGAAGAAAAGGCGCGTTGCATTTCCCTGTGCAGCGTAATAATGAACTTCTGACGGTGAGTCGTCCGAATGATTAATTGGCACATTCCACGCCACTGGCTCATGGTGCAGAAGTCCATAGACTGCTATAGATGAAATGCTCATGTATGGTTCAAAGATAATGACACGTCCGTTGTTGGTCAATACACGCAAAGCTTCTTTAAAAAAAGCATTCGGCCGTTCAAGGTGATGGAATACATCAAAGAGCACAAGATGCGAAACTGAACCGTCCTCGAACGGCATCGCGTAAGCACTGCATACAGTGTCAAGCCATGGGTTTGGAAAAAGATCTGTGCAAATTGCATGAGGAATAGCAGATTTCAAGTTCCCGACTCCTGAACCAAGCTCGACAATTTTTCCCTTTAACACTGGATCAATGAGCGCCGCAATTTGATTGTAAAATGATTCGTATATGGTACGTAACAGGCGCTTTGATTCCCAAGCGTGTTTATTCCGCAGAATTTCAATCTGATGCTGTTCAATGTTCATCATTCCACCATCCAGATTGGAATGAACCAGTTAAAACATAGAGTACAAAAGCTAATGAAAGAAGATTGATCTGGCACGGAATCTTACTTCAAACTTTCGCGGATGGAGTACGTCTCTTCATTACGTTCGTGTCGCGAAATCATCTCACCTAATAAACCGAGAGAAATGAATTGGACGCCGATGATAATAAAGAGAAATCCGACAAGGAAGAGTGGACGATTGCTGATGGATGTTAAACCCAAGAACCATTCAAGTGAGAGGTATCCATCAATTACGGCACCGATTACAAATGAAACAATTCCCCAAACGCCAAAGAGATGCAGAGGGCGGCGGATGTATTTTGCTGTGAAGAGAATCGTTAGTAAATCAAGAAAGCCGCGATAAAATTTTCCGACTGTATATTTAGAATGGCCGTATTTTCGTGAATGATGCTGAACGATTTTTTCTCCGACGCGAAATCCTGCTTGATGTGCTAAAATTGGAATATAGCGGTACAGGTCGCCGTAAAGTTTTAATTCCTTAGCGACTATTTTACGATACACTTTTAGTCCACAATTCAAATCATGAATGTGCAGTCCTGTTAGTTTGCTTGTAATATTATTGGCAATGCGTGATGGTAGTGTGAAGATAACAGAATCCCGTCTTTTCTTTTTCCATCCCGATACTAAATCGTAGGAATCTCCGAGTGTTTCAATAAGCGACGGAATTTCATTTGGGTCGTCCTGCAGGTCTGCATCCATTGTTATGATGTATTCACCTTGTGCTTCCTTGAAGCCGGCTGAAAGTGCCGCAGACTTTCCAAAATTTCGCCGGAAACGAACCACTTTAATAATGTCAGGATATTCAGTATGCATTGCAGTCAAAACTTCAAACGATCTGTCGGTACTACCATCATCCACAAAAATCACTTCATAGGACATCTTAATCCGTTGCATTGTCTCGTTAATGAGCTTGAATAATTCGCCCAGAGATTCATCTTCATTAAGAAGAGGAACAACGATAGAAACATGCGGAATATTGGCTGCGCCAGATTTCTTTGTTTTTAACTTTGCCATCGGTAAGTTCGCTGGTGTTCGTTTTTTAATTTTCGGAATTAAAGTAACGGAAAAACGAGCAATATGCAAGGTAGAGAAAAAACAAGGTTGACAGAGGAGAATTACTTTCCGATTCGCAGACCGGTCCGCTGTTCGAGTTCGACCCGTTCTTTATCTTGGGCATAAGCCATCACAAACACTGTTTCTAATTTCACAAAGTCCGTACCGGGCTCAATTGTGATGGATTTAAAAAGCGAACCTGGTTGTTCGTGCACATCGCTGACCAGACCAATACGAATATCTGGTGGAAAAGTATTGCTGTATTCAGATGTTGTAACAACATCACCCATGCTAACGTCGCGCATTTTTGGAACATTATTGAGACTGAGTGTTTTTCCATCCCACACGACAATTCCGTCTATACGGCTGCGCTGCACTTTGCCGCTTACCCGAAATTCTGTATTTAAAAGAATATTGACGATTGAATAATGCTTGGTCACGGTTGTGACGATGCCGATCAATCCGCCGTCACTTACCACTGGCATATATTGCTGTACGCTGTCACTTGAGCCGACATTGATTGTAATCGTGTTACGCAAGAGTGCAAGGTTCTTGTTGACAACACGAGCTGCAATCAACTTGTATGGCAGTTGACTTTTTAATCCAAGTAATTGCCGCAGACGGAGGTTCTCAAGTTTTGCTTCACGGAGCCGTTGTGCTTCGTCGGCAAGTTCAATGTTGATATGATGAAGAAGTTCGTTCTCTGCTTTTAGCCCAAAATACGTAGGAATAAAACTAAGTTGTTCCTGCACTCCGCCAAAAATTACTGTCGAAATAGCTCTGATCTGTTTGATCTGTGGATTGTCATTCATTGCCATCAGGACAAAGGAAGCAATAATTAAGACAGATAAGATTGCATATTCTCGGAATTCGAATAGAATATCGTATAGTCGTTGAAACATCTTTTAATTGCGGATTTCGGATTGCCAATTGCGAAATGAAATTATCAGTATCTCTTTCCCTTCAACAATACCTTGGAATATTTGTCCATGTTTTCCATAACTTTACCCGTGCCGCGCACAACAGCAAGTAATGGTTCCTCAGCAACGTGAACAGGAAGATTTGTCTCAAGACGTAGCCGTTCGTCGAGACCTTTCAACAATGCACCGCCGCCGGTAAGCATGATGCCGCGGTCAAGAATATCGGCTGAAAGTTCTGGTGGAGTTCGTTCTAATGTGACCTTAACGCCTTCGACAATTTGAGCAATCGGTTCGTTTAACGCTTCGCGAATTTCCACAGAACTGACTTCCGTTGTTTTCGGTACACCGTTCACAAGGTCACGCCCTTTTACTTGAATCGTAATTTCTTCTTTCAATGGCATAGCAGAACCTACCTCACACTTGATAGCTTCCGCTGTCCGTTCACCAATAAGAATATTGTGATTGCGTTTGAAGAATTGAATGATGGCATTGTTCATCTCGTCACCCGCCACCCGCCGCGACTCTTCGTTCACGATACCAGACAATGCAATGACGGCGATTTCTGTAGTGCCGCCGCCGATATCGACAACCATATTTCCGACCGGTGCATCAACATCGAGTCCGATACCGATTGCCGCTGCCATTGGTTCGGCAAGCAGGTGAACTTCTTTCGCACCGGCGTGTTCGGCAGAATCACGCACAGCGCGTTTTTCCACCTCCGTAATTCCGGATGGTACCGATACAATAATGCGTCTGCTTGGTACCCAGCCAGCACTGATTTTTTTTATAAATTCGCGTAGCATACCTTCAGCGATTTCAAAATCTGCGATCACGCCGTCCTTCATCGGACGAATGGTGCGAATATCTTTATGTGTGCGGCCGAGCATCGCACGTGCTTCATTGCCAATGGCGATGATGCGCTTCGTGTTCCGATCGAATGCGACAATGGAGGGTTCGTTAAGGATGATGCCTTTGCCCTTCATCCAGATAACAGTATTTGCTGTGCCAAGATCGATGGCAAGGTCGGCAGAAAACATTGAAAAGAGTCCCATGAGAATCCAATTACAAAATTATGAATGAAAAAATAAAAATGGATTATTTTAATGCCTAAAATGTCTAATACCAGTGAACACCATTGCAACATTGTGTTCATCTGCCGCTTTAATAACTTCTTCGTCTCGCACGGAACCGCCGGGTTGAATGACTGCCGTTGCACCTACTTTGACTGCTTCTAATAAGCCATCTGCAAATGGGAAGAATGCATCAGAAGAAACTGCACAACCATGTAAATCAAATCCGGCTTCCGTTGCTTTCATTGCTGCAATTTTGGATGAATCAACGCGTGACATTTGCCCGGCGCCGATACCAAGTGTCCGGTCACCCAGTGTGTACACAATTGCATTCGATTTCACGTGCTTTGCAATACGCCATGCAAATAACAGAGCCTGCATCTCTTCGTCGGTCGGTTGACGTTTTGTGACAACCCGTAAGTCACTTTGATGAATTCTGTGTTGATCCGGTTCCTGCACTAAAATGCCACCAACAACTTTTCGTACATCTAACTCCCAAAATTTTCGCAGGTTGGATATTTGTTTCATCAAACGACGATCTCGTTTCTTTGTTAGAAATTCCAGCACGCCTTTTTCATATTCTGGTGCAATAATCACTTCGGTGAAAATTTCGTTGATGGCTTCTGCTGTCGTTCTATCAAGCGGGCGATTCACACAAACGATACCGCCATACGCGGATTTTGTATCCGTTGCAAACGCTTTTCGGTATGCTTCAATAAGAGATGTGTCAGTAGCGACGCCACAAGGATTGTTGTGTTTGACGATAACGACAGTTGGCTCGTCAAACTCAGTGCAAAGTAACGCCGCTGCATTAATATCGAGAATATTATTATAAGAAAGTTCCTTGCCGTGTAGTTTCTGAAAATGGCTGCTGAATGATCCATACAGTGCCGCCGCTTGGTGAGGATTTTCACCATAGCGCATCGGTTGTTCTTTCTTCAGTGAAATGGTGATGGAATCCGGAAGAGTTTTTTGCGGTGTGAGTCCGGTAAGATATGATGCTATAACTGAATCATAATGTGCAGTGTGTTGAAATGCTCGGCATGCAAGATTGAATCTTGTTTGCAATGTGAGTGCGCCGTTGTGTTCGCGCATTTCTTCTAATACGATGCCGTAGAGATCTGGATTGACAACAACGGCCGTATGTCTGAAATTCTTTGATGATGACCGTACCATTGCCGGTCCGCCAATATCGATTTGCTCGATGGCTTCATTTAACTTCACATTTTCAACCGCTATAGTCTGTTCAAAAGGATAGAGATTGACGACGACAAGATCGATTGGTTCTATTTTGTGCTTCTCTAATTGCTCGAGATGCGCGGGATTATCCATCACAGCAAGGATGCCAGCGTGAATAGCTGGATGCAAAGTTTTGACGCGGCCATCAAGAATTTCGGGAAAGCCGGTAACATCCGAGACTGATTTCACTTCGATGCCAGCGTTTTTCAACGTGGTAAATGTTCCGCCGGTGGAAATAATCTCTATGCCGAATTCTCGCAGTGCCTTTGCAAATTCGATAATTCCTTTTTTATCTGACACACTAATTAACGCACGCTTAATTGTGAGCGGTGGTATGTCGTTATCCGATGAAGTTGATTTTGAGAATGGATCTAAAACTATTACGTTATCCAAGCTTTTCTTCCTTCAACTTTTACCCGCCCTTCAGCGAATGCTTTCAGCGCGAGCGGGAAAATTTCATGTTCAATTTTCAATACTTTTTCTGCAAGTGAATCCGGTGTTTCATTTTGAGCAATGGCGATAGTCTTTTGCAAAACTATTGGGCCACGATCATACTCTTCGTCCACCAAATGAACCGTTGCGCCAGAGACTTTTTCACCACTTGCAATTACTGCTTCATGTACGCGGTAACCGTACATTCCTTCGCCGCCAAACGATGGCAGCAGCGCCGGATGAATATTTACGATTCGGTCTCGATATTGGTGAATTACTTGCGCAGGAATTTTTTTCATATATCCGGACAGCGCAATAAATTCTCCGTGATTTTTCTCTAACACTTCCAGCATCGCATCCGCTAGTGCCTCTTCCGACGAAAACATTTTTCGCGAAAGATGTTGTGTCGGAATATTATGTGCGCGCGCAATCTCCATCGCGCCTGCATCAGATTTATTGCTGATGAGTACAGCGATTTGCGCCGGAAGAAGTCCAGAGTCAATTGCATTAAGAATTGCTTGAAAATTTGAACCGCGCCCTGAGGCGAAAATCGCGATATTCATTCCACTATTGCTAAAAAAATACCTCACGATGACATCGAAATGTAATGAGAAGTTGAAGGAGAATCAACGTAAAGCGTGTGTTTTTTCAATATAAAATTGAATAGTTGACACTCTGACATTTCTCTAATACATTAACACCCATGGTTGCATTAGAAACAGCGGCCTCGAATCTTTTCTGAAAATTATAACACTTTGTTTTAATCAAACCAATCATTATCCACCAACGAAAGGGGTCATACTATGATTCGTTCTATTGTTTGTTGGTCTATTCTGTTAATTATCTCGTCAAGTTCGTTGTTTGCGCAATTACCGCCGCTTATTGATAGAGAGATATTTTTTGGTGACCCAGAGATATCCGGAGCTCAGCTTTCACCAGACGGCAAGTATATTACATTCATTAAACCTTTTAAGAATGTCCGTAATATTTGGATAAAGGAACAAAAGGAAGCGTTTGAAAAAGCCCGTCCTTTAACTGCCGACACAGCGCGTCCGATACCCGGATACTTCTGGTCGCAGGATTCAAAGTATGTTTTATATGTTCAGGATAAAGGCGGAGATGAAAACTATCGTGTGTATGCGATCGATCCAACAATTGCAGGTGATCCAGTTCCCCCAGCACGCAATTTAACACCGCAGGAAAAAATCCGTGCAATGATTATTGATGTTCCGCGAATCAAACCCAATGAAATTATTGTGGGATTGAACGACCGCGATCCATCGCTTCACGATGTCTATAGAATTAATCTTACTACAGGTGAACGAACTCTCATTCGCAAGAATGAGGACAACATTGCCGGCTGGATGACGGATATCAATGGCGATCTCCGACTTGGCGTTCGGCAAACGAGTGATGGCGGCATGGAAATTCTAAAACTGCACGATACATCATTTACATCCATCTATTCGGTTACAGCAGATGAGTCGGTTGACCCGATTCGCTTCACACCGGATGGTAACAGTTTCTATTTAGAAACGAACAAGGGCGATCAGCTCGATAAAACACAGTGTGAAATATTTGATCTCAAGACTGGCGCAACGAAGCTGGTAGAGAAAGATCCAAAGAATGAAGTTGATTTTGGCAATGCAATTTTTTCCGATGAGACAAATGAATTGCTTGCCACTGTATATCGAGGAGATATTATTCGTGTTTATCCCAAAGAGAAAAAATTTGCGAAGAGTTACGAACAATTGAAAAAACAATTTCCAAGCGGCAATATTAGTTTAGGAAGTACAACAAAAGATGAAAGTCTATGGCTGGTCAGTGTCAGTAGCGATGTTGATCCGGGTTCGACTTATCTGTTTGACCGGAAAACTGGAAAAACGGAATTGCTTTACAGATCCCGACCGAATTTGCCATCTAAAAATTTGGCACAGATGAAACCGTTACGTTATGCAGCGCGCGATGGTATGGAAATTCCCGCATATCTTGTTCTTCCAAAAGGAGTTCCATCCAAGAATTTGCCAACGATTATTTATCCACATGGCGGTCCATGGGCACGCGATTTCTGGGGATATAACAGCGTTGCACAGTTTCTTGCCAATCGTGGTTATGCAGTGCTTTTGCCAAACTTCCGTGGTTCAACCGGATACGGGAAAAAATTCCTAAACTCCGGCAATAAACAATGGGGCACCGGATCAATGCAGCACGATATTACAGATGCCGTACAATATTTGATTAAGAAAGGAATTGCAGATTCGAAGCGTGTTGGTATTACCGGCGGATCATACGGCGGTTATGCAACATTGGCTGGATTGACCTTTACGCCTGATTTATACGCTGCCGGATTCGATATTGTGGGGCCTTCAAATATCATAACACTATTGAATTCCATTCCCCCGTATTGGGCGCCGATGAAAAAGACGTTTGCGATCCGAGTCGGCGATAAAGACGACCCGAAAGATAAAGAGATGCTGGAAAAGCAGTCGCCTTTTAATTCGGCAAAGAATATCAAAGCGCCGTTGTTTGTTGTGCAAGGAGCAAACGATCCGCGCGTGAAGAAAGCTGAAGCAGATCAGATCGTTGTCGCGCTGCGCGACCTTGGCAGGCAGGTCGAGTACATCGTTGCACCGGATGAAGGACATGGATTTGCTGGAAAAGAAAACCGCATTGCAATGTACACTGCGATGGAACAATTTTTCGCCAAACATTTGGATGGAAGAGTGCAAAAAGATGTGCGCGATGTGATCCAGAAAAAACTGGAATCAATTACAGTTGATGTAAAAACTGTAACCATGCCGAAACCAGTAACAGATGTTACAAAAGAAATAATGCCTGCATTCAATGGCGCGCTTCTGAGACCGGACACACTCCTCTACACTGTAAAGATGGAAATTCGCGGTCAGCAGCTTACAGTGAATGTAACGCGGACAATTGTGAAAACAACCTATGCGGGTAAAGATGTATGGCGCGTTATAGAAGAAACTTCTGGAGCAATGGGTTCAGGAGTTGACACACTCGATATGGATGCTGTAACCTTGTTACCGATTCGCAGATTTGCAACTCAAGGACTCGGAAAGATGGTTTTCACTTATTCAGGCAATGCAGTCGATGGAAAGCTGATTATGGGTCCGCAGGAAATGCCGATCAAAGTACAGACAGCAAATATTGTACTGTCTGATGGCGCTGGAATTGAACTGCCGCTCAGCACACTTCCGTTTATAGATGGTTACAAAGCGACGCTCTATCAATTTGAAGCGATGGCACAGAAACAAAAAGCGATGGGACTTACAGTTGCAGGATCTGAAAAAATAACTGTAGCGGCTAAGGACTTCGATGTCTGGAAAGTAGAACTTACCCCAAAGGAAGAAGGAGAATCCGGCGGAACAAAATTGTGGATTGCAAAAGATACTCGGAGAATTATTAAATCCGAATCCAAACTGCCACCTCAAGCTGGCAGTGGAATAGCTACGATGGAGTTGGTAAAATAAATCGTTGAGCAGAGTACTGTCTTCGGACAGGATTAAGAGGCATAAATTTATAAGCCCGGTTCTACAGTTGCAGGATCGGGCTTTGTATTTATTTGTGAAAATTAGAAGATAACTGCTAGAACGCAAAGAATCGTTATGGAGTTATTCCATAATATTATTTTTAGTGCACCTTGGAAAACTTTGTGGTTTTATTTTAATTTCATGGTATAATTATTCGTTGCTCGCCGACTTTGAGAATTAGCATGCGATCTCCTAATTTTCTTTCCGATGCTAACAATCTTAATTGATTTTCCGCAAAGGTTAACGTCGAATCTAGTCCCTGTACAAATGTACGGTGATGAATCGGAATCATTATCTTCGCATGCACATCATCAAAAATATGCAGGGCTTCTTCCGGATCGGCGTGTACGTGCTTCATGAACTCGTGAGGTTCAATCGGTGCAATAGGAATCAATGCTACATTAATTCTAAATTTTTCTCCAATTGTTTTGAACTTTTCTGGATCATATCCCGTGTCGCCTGCAAAGAAAACTGTTTTGCCTTTATACTCAACCACATAACCGGTGTACGTGTTATGGTTTAACCAGGCGCCATCGAATCCGTATCTTCCGCTAAAATGTTTGACAGGCACGGCAGTAATGCGCACACCATCTGCTTCAAATGTTGTCCACGGATTCATCTCATGATAATCTGAAAAACCAAACTCCGGGACATACTCCGCGCTGCCAGTCGGCATAAGTACCGCTGCAGATTTGGGCAGTATTGATAAACTTCCATAATTCAAATGATCGAAATGAATATGAGAGATGAGAATATAATCCAGCTTATCAATGGATGATGGTAGAATTCCCGGCTCGATTCTGCGTTTAGATATCATTCCAGCCGTCTCTGAAAATATTGGATCGGTAAGAAATATTTTATCATCGATTTGAATGAGACATGTTGCATGACCAACCCACAAAACCGACAATCCGACGTTCTGAAAAATTGGATGTGCGATTTTTGCAGCAACAGTATCGGGCGAATTCGGAAGGTTCTCAAAAGATTTTGTTATGAAGCGGATAAAGAAAGAACTACAACCAGTAATAATCAACGAGCAGTGCAGAGCGATGAGTGAAAATAAAATAAAATGTAGTAAAAGGCGTTTATTGTTCATAATGGAAAATTAGAAAAAACGGAATTCAATTGAGTGCATCCAAATTTCATTACCAGGACTGTACTTAATGTTATAATGAAGAAAACCAAAGAGTGTCGAGAATCCTCCAACAACATAATTTGAAGATACACCAGCAATGTTGTAACGTGCAACACCAAGATTAAGTCCGACATATTCGCCATGTTCCACAAGCGGCAGATGCGCCAGCAATTGTCCGGAAAATCCCCAATGGCTTGCCCTGACTTGGCTCGTGTAAAGCTGCATGGAGATGTTGAACTCGACCGAACCTGCAAAGCGTTCTGGTTGCGTGACAAAGAAGAAATGTAACGGTGGGTCAAGCTTTGTCATTCCCCATGAATACAATATGGGTGTAGCTTCCCATTCAAAAGAAAAGCGAGTCTGCGCCGGAAAACATGTCCAGGAAACGCTGGGTACAACTTGCATAATCAGCCATGAATTAGAAATCCCGCTTCTCTGCTCGTGTTCTTGTGCGACTGCCTTCTGCCAACTTACAAGAAACATCATTCCTATGAAAAGAATGGAACCACACCATATTGTTCGTTGTGTTAACATCGTTGATGAAGTTATGGAATATTTCTAGTTGAAAAAAGTGTGTTTCAGTTTTTCAAATGAATTTATTGCATCGACAGATTGTTCTTCATACATTTTAATTATGAAAAATAAGCCAACTAAATGAGGTTTCTATGAAACATTTTCTTTTGAAGTATAGTTTCATGTCTTTTATTGTAATAGTGCTTTTAATGGGTTGTTCGAATCAGCAATCAACCAAGAGCGATATACCGCGTCATATCAATCTTGAAAAATTTCAAGCCGGACAGTTTGATACTGGCAAAATGTGGACATTCGATTTTCCGCCTATGGATTATTTCGCCAAGACGTATAACTTTGCACCTTCAAAAGAGTGGTTTGATAAGGCGCGCTTATCCGCACTTCGTTTGCCAAATTGCACTGCATCATTCGTTTCGGAAGATGGTTTAGTAATGACCAATCACCATTGCGCCCGCTCAGCCTTGGATAGTGTAAATAGAGAAGGCGAACGGTTAGCAGAAGATGGGTTCTATGCAGCTACATTGAATGACGAACGGAAAGCATCCAACATCTTTATCGATCAATTGCTTGTGATGGATGATGTTACGAAGGAAGTACAGCAAGCATTTGACAGGGGTACGACAGACAATGCCAAGGTTGCAAATCGCATGGTGAAGATGCAAGAAATTCAGGCACGCTATTCAGCGAAATATAAAACGAGTACGCCACAAGACTCAATGGTGTTTAGTGTTGTTTCGTTTTACAATGGCGGACGCTATTCACTTTATGGATACAAGCGTTACACAGACGTACGCCTTGTTTACGCACCGGAAGATATGATAGCGTTCTTTGGCGGTGACCCGGATAATTTCACATATCCCAGATACGATTTTGATTGCGCTTTCTTCCGCGTTTATGATAACGGAAAACCATTGAAGACTGCAAACTTTTTCCGATTCAGTCAAGATGGTGCACAAGAAGGAGATGCCGTATTTGTTATTGGAAATCCTGGCAGAACAAACCGTTTAAAAACGGTGGCGCAGTTGGAATATCTGCGTGATGTTACGTATCCAGCAAATATCGAGACGTATGAGAAAGTTGGAACAATCTATTCATCGTATATTGCAGCGCATCCTGAAGCAAAATTAAAATTTCTCAACACAATTTTCGGATTAGAAAACTCGCGGAAAGCAATTACAGGATATTTAAACGGTTTGCAAGATCCTGTGCTGATGGCGAAGAAGAAAGATTTTGAAAAGAAGTTTCAAAAGGCCATGCTTGACAAACCAGCATTGAACGAGAAGTATGGTGATCCGTGGAGCGATATTGCACAGTACCAATCCGAGCTTACAGCGCTCTATCCGAAATTCGATGCGTTGAGGTTTCGTGGACGTAACTTCCCTAAATACTTGTCATTGACAGCCGATCTTGTAAATGCGGCAAATCAGTCTAAAGATTCAATTGCGGATTCGATAAGAACAAAATTATATCCTTCCAATTTAACACCGGAGGTTGAGAAACGGCTACTTGCATTCCGATTGAATATTATGGAGCGTGCGCTGGAAGGAAAGGATGAGGCGTTTAACAAACTGATGGCGGGAAGGACACCTGAGAATGCGGCAGAAGATTTGAGCGCAAATTCAATCATTGCATCGAAAGAGAAAACACAAGCGTTGCTTGCCGGAACACCGGAAGCTATTATCAAGTCAAACGATCCTTTGATTGCATTTGTTATTGCCGAACAAATGCGTGTAAAAGAAATTCAAAAAAGATATAACGACATCAATGAAAAACTTCAAGCGTGTGAACAAATGCTTGGCAATGCTATGTACGAGGTCTATGGAACACAAATTCCACCGGATGCTACATTCACGCTTCGTATTGCTGATGGCATAGTAAAAGGATACGAATACAACGGCACTATCGCTCCGCCTGTTACAACGTTCTATGGATTGTATGATCGTTACTATTCGTTTGGTATGAAAGATCCATGGAAGTTGTCTGAACGTTGGGTTAATCCGCCAGCGACGTTTAAGATGAATACGCCGATGAACTTTGTTTCAACGAATGACATTATTGGCGGTAACTCGGGAAGCCCTGTGATTAATAAAAATTTGCAAGTTGTTGGATTGATTTTTGATGGTAACATAGAAAGTCTGCCGGGGGATATTATCTTTGATGATATAAATAACAGGTCTGTTGCGGTCCATTCTTCGGGATTGCTCGAAGGGTTGGAGAAAATTTATAAAGCGGAGAGAATTGTAAGGGAATTACGCGCCGGGAAGATTGCGCAGTAAAATAATTATTTACTTATGCGAAGGTTACTTAGTGCAAACTTTGATGACCTTCGCAAGTTTTTAAAAAGTAAGTGTTTCCTTACCCGCGTGGATGAAATGTGCGGTGAACTTCCTTCAAATATTCGCGATCGATATGTGTATAGATTTGAGTTGTGGAGATGTCGGCATGACCGAGCATTTCCTGTACAGCGCGGAGATCGGCGCCCCCCTCTAATAAATGTGTTGCGAACGAATGACGGAATGTATGCGGATGTACTTTCTTTCCGATTCCCGCTGCCGATGAATATTTTTCCACTAATTTCCGAATCATATCACGTGTTAATTTTATACCGCGGACATTCAGAAAGAGAACATCCTGCGACTTGCTTGTTTTAGCAAGATGTATGCGTGATTGTTTCTGATACTCCTCAATCCATTGCCTTGCTGAACGTCCAATTGGGACTAACCGTTCTTTTGATCCTTTACCATAGACGAGAATCAATCCGTCTTCAATCATAAGGTTTGACTGCTTCAAATTCACTAATTCTGAAACACGAATACCAGTGGCGTAGAGTGTCTCAAGCAATGCGCGATCGCGGATACCAAGCCGGCTGGAAGTATCTGGCTGTTTCAAAATCTCATCTACTTCAAAAATGCTTAACACATCGGGTAGATTTTTTTCCTGTTTAGGTGAATCTATAATTTGCGTCGGATCGTCCTTCACTTCGTCCTCGCCAAGAAGGTATCGGTGAAATCCACGGATGGTGGAGAGCGTTCGCGCCACACTACGTGGAGAAAGATTTTCTCGATGGAGCAAAGCTAAAAACTTACTGATAAGCTCTTCCGATACAGCGGATGCAGTCCGAATTCCGGAAGAAATGAGAAAGCTGCGGTATTTAGCAAAATCGAATTTATAAGATGTTAAAGTGTTTTGGGAGAGATTTTTTTCGAGGCG
>PLMK01000020.1 GCA_003142475.1 Ignavibacteriota bacterium | reverse complement strand
TTGTAGTACATATTAGTTCCGGTGTGTCGGCTCTTGCTGCGGCAATCATCATCGGAAAACGTAAAGGTCATGGACATGAACATATGCCTCCTCACAATTTGACCATGACATTACTTGGAGCAACGCTTTTATGGTTCGGTTGGTTTGGATTTAACGGAGGCAGTGCTCTTGCATCCGGCGCACTTGCAACATCTGCATTCTTAGCGACTCATATTGCAGCGGCGACAGCTACGCTCTCGTGGATCTTTGTGGAATGGAAACATCGCGGGAAACCGACGCTCCTCGGTGCAGTGTCAGGTGCAGTTGCAGGCCTGGTTGCGATTACTCCGGCATCTGGTTTTGTGGGCCCGCTTGCAGCTCTTCTCATCGGTCTCTGCGCCGGTGCCCTTTGCTATTTTGGTGTGAATATAAAAAATTATTTCGGTTTTGACGATTCACTTGATGCAGTCGGAGTTCATGGTGTCGGTGGTATATTCGGCGCGCTTGCGACGGGTTTCTTCGCATCAAAAGCAATAAATGCTGCAGGAGCTGACGGTGTATTCTTCGGAAACCCATCTCTCCTTCTTGTCCAGCTCTTAAGCGTTGCAGTAGCAGTTGTGTATGCATTCAGTGTTACATGGATCATTCTTAAAGTACTTGATCGGACAATGGGCGTACGCGTTCCAATCGAGGAAGAAGTAGAAGGTTTAGACCTTAGCCAGCACGGTGAAAGCGGTTATATTTTCTAAGTCGACATGCTCCAGGGGCGCTTGGAAGTTGTATGTAAAGCGCCCATTATTTATCAAGGTTTTTCTGCACAAGCAACAATTCTTTTCCATCCTTCTTTTTTACATCTCTATCATTTTTTTACACAGTGCCTATTTATTCCAACATTATTAAAATCAAATATTAATGAGAACAACCTTTGATTAATTAGTAATATATTTTAAATTACTATAGTTAATAATGTTCTGCACGTCAAATACTTTACACATAATATTTCAAGAAAAAGCAACGAAGATCCATTATGAAAAAAGTTGAGGCTATCGTTCGTCCACATGCAGTAGACGACATTCGGGAAGCGCTACAAGAGGCGGGATTCCGCGGAATGACATTACAGGAAGTCAAAGGCTTTGGCAGACAGAAGGGACATACCGAAGTTTACCGCGGAGCCGAATATCAGGTAGATTTTCTGCCGAAGGTTAAATTAGAAATCGTTGTGCCAGATGGACGTGTAGAGGAGGCAGTCTCGATCATCATCCGCATAGCAAAAACAGGTAAAGTTGGAGACGGGAAGATATTCATCTTACCAGTAGAAGAAGCAATACGTGTACGAACAGATGAGACCGGAGATGAGGCATTATGAAAATAGATACTAACGACTTGACTTGGATGATGGTGTCTACAGCGCTTGTTATGCTGATGACACCAGGATTAGCATTATTTTATGGCGGCATGGTACGGCGTAAAAACGTTCTCGGAACAATCATGCAAAGTTTCATTGCACTCGGTGTTATCACACTGCAGTGGGTATTTTGGGGATACAGTCTCGCCTTCGGACCAGATTGTGGACATGTCATCGGAAATTTATCATGGGCCGGTCTTACCGGTGTCGGACTTGCTCCAAATCCAGATTACGCTGCGACAATTCCTCATCAAGCATTTATGATTTCCCAAATGATGTTTGCAGTCATTACCCCTGCACTGATTACAGGTGCGGTTGCCGAGAGATTCAAATTTAAAACATATATTGTTTTCCTTTTGTTATGGTCAACTTTTGTCTATGCACCGATTGCCCACTGGGTGTGGGGCGTTGGGGGATGGCTTAGAGCGATGGGTACTTTAGATTTTGCAGGCGGATTTGTTGTGCATATTAGTTCGGGAGTTGCAGCGCTTGCCGCAGCAATTGTTTTAGGCAAGCGCAAAGGTTATGGTCACGAGCATATACCGCCACATGATTTGACAATGACATTAACCGGTGCAGCATTGCTCTGGTTTGGTTGGTTTGGTTTCAACGCAGGGAGTGCTTTGACATCGGGAACATTAGCTCTCACTGCATTTATCAATACGCATTGCGCAGCTGCTGCTGCCTCATTATCATGGATGTATATGGAATGGTATAAACGTGATAAACCGACTGTTCTTGGTGCCGCCTCCGGTGCAATCGCCGGACTTGCCGGTATCACTCCCGCAGCAGGGTTTGTGACACCGATTGCAGCAATTATAATCGGATTGTGTTTAGGAATTTTATGCTATTGGGGAGTATCAATGAAAGGCCACTTTGGATTTGATGATTCACTTGATGTCGTTGGTGTTCATGGCGTTGGCAGTTCATTTGGAGCAATTGCAATCGGGTTGTTTGCTACTACTGCAGTGAACGCAGCCGGAAGAAATGGACTTTTTTATGGTAATTACTCTCTTCTCGGTATTCAAATATTTAGCGTTGTGGTCGTGACTATTTTCTCTTTCGTGATGACTTGGCTTATATTAAAAGCTCTTCAGAAAACGATGGGACTGCGCGTCGAAGAACAGGAAGAAGTGGAAGGACTCGATCTCAGTCAACATGGAGAAAGTGGATATAACTTTTAGATAGTAGTATGTTCCAAATGATTGGGACGTTGCATGCAGCTAAAAAAAAGAAGCGTCCCAATCGTTACTCTATTTTCTTAAGCAGAATTTGCTTTTTTCTTGCTCCACACTTCCTTATCTTGCATTTCCATCAAACTTTCTCTACCATAGTTCCGAAATTTAGTTTCCATTATTCGTTTGCAGCATAATGAAAAAAATCTGGTTTATTCTTTATAATATAGTATTCATACCATCCTTTTGGACGCTATTACAGATTGCCGCGCTATTCAACACTAAAATTCGTCGCGGTATTGACGGGCGGAAAGGATTGTTTGAAAAAGTTGAACGCGATCTAGCAAAACTCACATCGAAACGGCGCATATGGTTTCATTCGTCGTCGATGGGAGAGTTCGAACAGGCAAAACCTATTATTGCGGCACTACGGAGGAAATACCGTGATATTAATATTATTGTCACATTCTTTTCACCGTCCGGTTATGATCATTCAAAAAATTATAAACTTGCCGACATCATCACATACATCCCATTTGATACAAAAGCAAACGCACACCGGTTCCTTGACCTAATACAACCAACGGCAGCCGTGTTTGTGCGGTACGATGTATGGCCAAATCATTTATGGGAATTGAACGCACGAGGAATTCCAGCATTCATCGCAAACGCCACTATGCGCACGACATCGGCGCGATTTTATCCACTGTTGAAAAATTTTCATCGCTTTTTATTCAACAATTTTGAGTCTATTTTTACTGTATCTGCTAAAGATGCCAATGCATTTGCTATGTTCGGATTGACACATCCCTCGGTTGAACCTATTGGCGAGACACGGTACGATCAGGTATGGCAGCGCAGCGATGATGCAAAGAAGAAACATATAATTTCTCCTGCAATCTTGAAAGGGAAAATACTTCTTCTTGCCGGCAGCACGTGGCCGGAAGACGAAGAGGTTCTTATTCCCTCAATCAAAAAAATTCTTCAGTATGATTCAAACGTACTGGTGATTCTCGTGCCGCACGAACCAACAGAAGATGCGCTTGAAGATGTTGAAAATAAACTTGGTTCAAAACCACGATCGATTCGCTTCTCCAATCTCAATGACTATTCCAACGAACATATTATTATTGTCGATAGCATTGGCATTTTGATGGCACTCTATCAATATGCGAATGTAGCCTACGTCGGCGGAAGTTTCCGGCAAGGCATCCACAATGTGCTAGAGCCGGCAGTGTACGGCATTCCTGTTGTTTTTGGACCGAAGTACACAAATTCGCAGGAAGCAATTGAACTATTGCATCGCAGCGGCGGATTCGTCGTGAATGATCAACAGGAATGTTATCGCACACTCCGCACACTGCTTGATGATAAGAAAGCAAATTCCATTGCCGGTTTACAAGCGTTTGCTTTAGTGAAAGAAAATGTCGGCGCTACAGAACGATTCATTCAGCACTTAGAAAAAAGCCTTTGAGTTCATGAGTTGTTGAGTAATTGAGTTAATGAAACATAAAAGCAATGGAATGGAACAGAATAAAAGATCAAGTCAATATATCATAATCACTCAATTTTATTAATAACCAATTAACTGACTCACAATATGAAAATAGCTTATTTCGATACTATTGCCGGCATCAGTGGAGATATGACGTTAGGGGCACTCGTCAGTGCTGGCGTTCCATTCGATGAATTAAATAAAGAACTTCAAGTACTCGGCATTGGCGGATTCGAACTCCAAGCGCGGCATATTGAGCGCAACGGTATGGTTGCTACAAAAGTGGATGTCGTTATCTCAGAGCAGCCGCATTACAATCGGCATATGAAAGACATAGAAGAACTGATTGAGAGAAGTTCTCTCACTCAAAATGTCAAAGAATGGTCAAAGAAGATTTTCAGAGAAGTTGCACATGCCGAATCAAAAGTTCATAGCACTGCCATCGAAAAAGTACACTTTCATGAAGTCGGCGCCATTGATTCTTTGGTTGATATTGTCGGCGTTTCTATTTGTTTAGAAAAATTGGGCATTCAAGCTGTCTATTCATCTCCGATAAAGGTTGGCAACGGCGGTATTGTGAAATCTCAACACGGTGCTCTTCCAGTGCCGACACCGGCAACGATGGAAATCTTAAAAGATTATCCAATTCTGCTGACTGATGTTCCATTTGAATTGACGACACCAACCGGAGCCGCTATCATTAAAGCGCTTTCGCAAGGCGTTTTAACGACAGAAAAGATACAGATCTCTGCCATCGGGTATGGCGCTGGCGGACGTGAAATTGAACAATTGCCGAATTTACTTCGCGTGTTCATTGGTAATTTGGAACCGAATTATCTCGGCGATGAAATCGTAAGTATTGAAACAAACATTGATAACATGAACCCAGAAATTTATCCGTACGTCATCGAGAAGCTTTTTTCCGCCGGCGCATACGATGCATATATGATTCCGATCTTGATGAAGAAAGGTCGTCCCGGTATTATTCTTTCAGCGCTCGTCGAACGCGCAAAAATTGATCGGATTCTCAATATTATCTTCCGCGAAACAACTACACTCGGTGTGCGCATTCAATCGATCGAACGCAAAAAACTTCCGCGCAGCACAAAACCGGTACAAACATCTTTCGGTACTGTTTCCGCTAAAGTTATTAATGTCGATGGTAAGGAACAGCTGCGGGTAGAATTTGAAGAATGCAAACGCATCGCTGTAGAAAAAAATCTGCCGCTTGCAGAAGTGTATCGGAAATTAGAAAAGGAACTCAGCAGTTAATTTTCGCAGCTTCCTTCTCTTTGCTGGCTTATCATTGCAACCATTCTTAGTCAATATTGCCCTGTATATTCCACTCGACCACACGTTTACCTATCTTGTTCCCCCGGAACTTCAATCTTCTGTCACCATCGGCAAACGCGCAATAGTTCCGTTCGGTAACAAATATCTCACGGGTGTTATTGTTGGACTGCCTGCAACGACAGATGTTACAGGACTGAAAGCCGTTAACGATATTCTTGATGTGAAACCGACATTCTCATCAGAACTTCTTGCACTGACAAAATGGATTGCGGAATATTATCTTGCACCGTGGGGCGAAGTGCTAAGGGCCACAACACCACAAGGATTTTCGCAAGAAAGTAAAAAGATGGTTCATCTTCTGGCACAAAATGTTGAAACACTTTTACAAACGACAAAAAAATCGGCGCCGCGCCAAAACGCAATCCTACAGGCGCTAAAAAGCAGCGCAACACTTTCCTTTTCTCAGCTCCTAAAAAAAGCACACGCAAAAGGTATTCACGCTGTGGTAAACGAAATGCAGCAGCGTGGATGGATTTCTGTAGAAGAGGAAATAAAAAAGCCGAAAGCAAAACCGAAGACAGAACGAGTCGTCAGTTTTACAACAGAAGGTATAAAAGTTCTTTCAGATGGAATAAGCAGGGTATCGTTTTCTTCAAAGCAAATATTTCTTGTTGAAGCACTTCAAAAAGAACTTACGACTGAAACTAATGTAATTGGTCTCAATTCCTTCTTAAAACGAAATAATGTATCGCTTTCTTCTCTTAAGACATTAGTGAAGAACGGCGTTTTGCAGATTTCTGAGCGCGAAGTATTCCGCCGCTCAGATTACGAACCAGATGAACCGCCGCCAGAAATCATATTAAATATAAATCAACAACACGCACTGGATGAGATTACGAATGCGACTATGGCAGGCAAGTTTCGTGCGTTCCTTTTACATGGGATTACTGGCAGCGGCAAAACGCAAGTATATATCGATGCAATTCGTCGCGTAATGGCTCTGGGCAAGACAGCCATCGTGCTGGTTCCAGAGATTTCACTCACACCCCAAACAGTACGCCGCTTCAAAGCACATTTTGGCGACGATGTTGCAGTTATGCATAGTCAAATGTCTGTAGGCGAACGGTATGATGCATGGCGGATGGCACATCAAGGTATAGTTAAAATAGTCATCGGACCACGCTCGGCAATTTTTGCACCGTTAGAGAATATTGGACTTATTGTAGTGGATGAAGAACATGATAGCTCGTACAAGCAGTTCGATGCCACGCCGCGCTATAATGCCCGTGATGTTGCATTGGTCCGCGCATTGCACATTAACGCCGTCGTGGTGCTTGGTTCGGCAACACCATCGGCGGAGAGTTTCGCAAATGCACTTCATGAGAAATATACATTGCTAGAACTTCCCTACCGCGTTGACAACGCCCAGCTTCCTACGATTGATATCATTGATATGGCGGAAGAGCGACGAGCAGTCTATAACAGCCTTAAAATGGAAATTAAAAAAAATGGGATGGAGTTTCCTAAACGGCTTCCGTACTCCTCTATCTCCCGGCTACTGCAATCTCAGATCACCAATCGTTTAGAGAAAAAAGAAGGAATCATTCTTCTTCAAAATCGCCGCGGCTTTTCACATGTAATGGAATGTTTCGATTGCGGATTCGTAGAGAAGTGTGATAACTGCGATGTCTCGCTCACTTTCCATGCAACAAAAAAACATCTTCGCTGTCATTACTGTGGCTTCGTAAAAAAACCACCGACGATTTGCCCGAAGTGCGGAAGCATTGAACTACGGATGCACGCCTTCGGCACTCAGCAAGTGCAGGAGGAATTGCAGGCACTATTCCCAGGGGCAGTTATTCTTCGGATGGACCGCGACACCACGAGCGGCAAAGGTGCGCACGATAAGATTCTACAGCAGTTCGGTTCCGGCAAAGCGGACATTCTCCTCGGCACACAGATGGTCGCAAAAGGATTGGATTTTCCGCGTGTGACCCTGGTCGGCGTAATTTCTGCTGACACACAAATGCTGCTGCCGGATTTTCGCGCATCGGAATCTACGTTCCAATTATTAACACAAGTGTCTGGGCGTGCTGGACGAAGCACGCTTGCCGGTGAAGTTGTAATTCAGACTTTGCAACCGGATCATTACAGTTTAAAACATGTCATCACACACAACTTCCGCGGATTCTATCAAGAGGAATTAGAATACCGGCGCGAGTTGGATTATCCGCCGTTCTCAAGGATTGTACTACTGGAATTTTCCGGCGAGCGGGAGAATGAAGTTCAGCACCGCGCACGGAAGTTCACCGAATACCTTGCAGCGTACAATCAACAGAAGCGGTTCATAATTCTTGGTCCCGCTGATGCCGCTATTCCAAAAATCAAAAACGTTTTCCGCAAACATGTTGTCATCAAAGATTTAAAAGAAAACGATCCTTCCGGTGCATACCTACGCTCCGCGATTCTTAAAGCTAAAGCACAATTCGATGCATCGCCACTTGCCGCCAACAAAAAAATAAAAATGATTATCGATGTGGATCCGCAAGGAATGATGTAAATTGATTGATACGTTTGCATATTGCAAACTAACAAATGCAGAATCTCAAACACACATATCCCATCGACGACGTCTTACCACAATTACTGAAAGCGTTTCAACAAACAAATAACATCGTTCTTTCCGCACCAACCGGGGCGGGAAAAACTACACGCGTTCCAATTTCTCTGCTCGCTTCAGATTGGATGGCAGGGAAAAAATTGATCATGCTCGAACCTCGTCGCCTTGCCGCGCGCCGTGCCGGAGAATATATGGCGGCTCAGCTCGGCGAATCTGTCGGTCAGACTGTTGGTTATCGCATTCGCGGTGAAGCGGTCGTCAGCAAGAACACTCGAATTGAAGTAGTAACGGAAGGAATTCTTACCCGGCATCTTCAGCACGAACCGGATTTGCCAAATGTTGCTTTGATTATTTTTGACGAATTCCATGAACGCAGCATTCACGCCGATCTTGGACTTGCGTTGACGCTGGACGTGCAGGAACATCTGCGGAATGATTTACGCGTTCTTGTTATGTCTGCCACGCTCGATGGTATAGCAGTGGCAAGATTAATTGGCAATGCGCAGATTGTTGAAAGCGCCGGATTTCTTTATCCTGTTACTACCAATTACACTCGCTTTACTTCCGATAAAACAATTGAAATCCGTATGGCTGATACCATTAAACGAGCTCTGAGCGAACACGAGGGCGATGTGCTTGCATTTCTTCCCGGACAACGAGAAATGCGCCGGGTAGAAAATTCTTTATGGGAAAAACATTTGCCGAGTGATGTAATTGTTCATTCGCTCTTCGGTGATGCGTCATATCAACAGCAATCGGCAGCATTGTCTCCAGCACCGGCTGGCAAACGCAAAGTTATTCTCTCCACAAGTATCTCAGAAACAAGCTTAACGATTGACGGCGTATGTGTAATAATCGATTCTGGATTGGCGCGCACAGCACGCTTCGATGTACGGCGCGGAATGACCGGGCTAGTAACGGTTCCCGTTTCCAAGGCTGTCGCGGACCAACGGCGTGGACGCGCAGGACGCCAGCAAGCCGGAGTATGTTATCGTTTGTGGACTGAGACAGAACATGCACAGCTTCCAGATTATCCGCAGCCGGAAATCAAAACGGCCGATCTTGCATCATTCGTCCTTAATCTGGCCCAGTGGGGAACCCCAAACGGCAGCAACTTACGATTTCTTGATCCTCCCCTGGATGCGCACATCACACAAGCACGAACTTTGCTTGAAGAACTTGGCGCGTTGGATCGATTCGGAAAGTTAACTGTGCACGGGCGTACAATGACTGAATTACCTCTTCACCCGCGATTTGCGAACATGATTTTGCGCGGTATGGAATTCAACTTAGGCGCACTTGCATGCGACATCGCGGCATTGCTTGAAGAGCGGGATATTCTTGCAGGGAGTAAAGATAGTGACATTGATCTTGCACTGCGACTACACACATTGCATCAGAAACACACGAGTGATAAAGGAATTTACGAACGCATCACATCTCAATCAAAACGATTAAAACAACTTGTCGGCGTTCGCGATGAATTAAAAAAAACAGAAGAAAACGAGCCCGGGATTTTACTCGCCCTTGCATATCCGGAACGCATAGCCCGCCTACGCGAGAACAACAGCTATCGTTATCAATTGGCAAACAGGACAACAGGTGTTTTGCCAAAGGGAAGCTTGCTTGCTCGTGAAGAATTTCTTGCGATTGGTGAAGTAGACGGCATTGGCACTGAAGTTCGTATATATCTTGCCGCACCACTTGCCAAAAAAGATTTACAACGCGTATTTGCCGATGCTATAATAGAGGAAGAAGAAATTCGCTGGAGTTCAAGCGATGATATGGTAATTACACGAAATATCTCACGACTTGGAGCAATTATTATTTCCGAGCAACATATCAAACCGCATGGAGAGAAAGTAAGCGCAGCAATGGTTGATGGTGTGCGACAGCTTGGATTGGAATGTCTGCCATGGGATAAAGAAACGCGTTCGCTTCAACAACGGGCTGAATGGCTGCGAAAGAATCTCGATCGCCCTGATTTACCGGATATCAGTAATTCAACTCTGTTAAAAACATTGGAAGATTGGCTCGTTCCATTCCTTGATAATATATGGCGCCGTGATCAACTTCAGAAATTATCGTTGATGGATATTCTCCATGCACGATTCACGTATGCGCAACAAAAAGAATTAGAACGGTTTGCACCGTCGCATTTGAATTTGCCGAGTGGATCACGCATCGCATTAGATTATTCCGGAGATCAGCCAGTGCTTGCCGTCCGCTTGCAAGAATTATTCGGGCAGATTGAAACACCCAAGATATACGGTGGCAAAGTGAATGTGCTTGTGCATTTACTTTCTCCGGCACATCGTCCGCTCGCGGTCACACAGGATTTACACAGCTTTTGGACAAACACCTATCCAGAAATTCGAATGCAAATGCGCGTGCGCTATCCCAAGCATGTCTGGCCAGAAGATCCGCTGACGGCAAAACCTACGAACAGGACGGTGAAAAGAAAACCAATAGGGAAATAAGTCGATGAGTATTTAGTATATTTATTGCAGGCAAATTAATTATTCCCGATTCCCAGCTTTTATTTCTTCCAACTCATGCCATCGTGTATAAAGACGCTCAACTAAAACTTTTGCAGTGGCAAGCGCTTCTGTCAATTGAACTGTTTGCTCACTGCGCTTCTCATAGAAATCGGGAGACGCAAAGATTGTTTCAATGCGTACGACTTCCAATTCGGCATGCATAATATCATTTTCAATCGTTTCAAGTTCTTTTGCCTCTTTCCATTTCAATTTATTCGTTTGCGGTTTTTGGCGTATTTCTTGCTTTTCGGGTTGTGCAGATATTATAGATTTTGCCAATACTTCTGTTTCTCTTGCAGTGCGCTTCTCTAAATAATAGTCATAATCGCCTTCGCTGAAGTGCACTTTGCCGTTACCCTCAAACGCAAGAATACCGTTACAAATTCGATTCAAGAAATACCTATCATGACTGACCGCAATGACGCATCCATTAAACGCTGCGAGCGCTTCTTCCAGAATGCGGAGCGTGGCAAGATCCAGATCGTTTGTCGGTTCGTCGAGAATTAAAAAATTTCCACCATTCTTTAATACCTTTGCAAGCAGCAGCCGGCTTCGCTCTCCACCGGAAAGTTTTCCTACTTTCGTATTCATTCGGTCATCGGCAAAGAGAAAACGCCGCAAATACGTCCATACTTTCATCCGCTCTTCGCCGAACATTATCCATTCCCTTCCTTCGCCGAGTTCCTGAACCACAGTGTTCTCGTCGTCCAACGCCACGCGCGATTGATCTATATAGTTGAATACTGTTCTTTCACCAACGACAATATTACCTGTGGCGGCGTTTAGTTCCCCCAATATAATTCTCAACAATGTTGTTTTACCAAGACCGTTCCGTCCGATGATTCCTAATTTCCGTTTCCTGTCAAAATTGAAATCAAGCCCTTCAAATAATTTCTTTCCGCCTAATTCCATTCCTATATGTTTTAAATTCAAGATTGTCGACCCGAGTCCTATCGCCGGAGGAATAATCAACTCCACTTCCCCTTCAACCTCAGGTCCTTTTTGATCTGCGGCTTCAAAATATGCATTGAGTCGACTCTTTGCTTTGGTCCTTCGCGCCCGTGCTCCACGGCGAACCCATGCAAGTTCCCGGCGTAAAAAGCTAGCCCGTTTTTTCTCTTCGGTCTCTAATTGCATTTCCCGCTCTGCTTTGTCTATCAAAAAGTCATCATAATTGCCATCATGGGAATAACATTCACCATTTACAAGTTCGACAATTCTGTTTGCAATCGAATCTAAGAAATACCTGTCGTGTGTAACGAAGAGACATGCACCAGAATAGTTTTCAAGATATTCTTCTATCCATTCAATCGATTGTGTGTCGAGATGATTCGTTGGTTCATCAAGAATTAGAAAATCAGGGCGCGCAATAATAGCCCTGCACAATGCCACACGCCTTTTTTCGCCTCCGGAGAGTGTATCAATTGCGCGCTGCTTATCTGGTACGTTGAGCGAATGCATCGCCGTTTCAATTCGATTTTCAAGATTCCATCCATCACGATGAAGGATTTGTTCTTCCAGCACGTGGCGCTTTTCGGATGTCGGCGGCAGGCTTTCGTATTCTCTTAGAATATCAATGACATCGTGTGCACCGTCTACAATATTCTCGTACACAGATTTAGTGGGATCAAGTTGAAAATTCTGTGGAAGGTACCCAGTAATTATATCTCTGCGCCGTGAGATCGAACCTGAATCCGGCTGCATGATGCCTGCAATTATTTTCAGTAAAGTCGATTTGCCGGAACCATTGTTCCCAATGAGCCCTATCCTATCTGTCTGATGAACATTCAATGTAGCATCTTTGAGTACGGTTTGAGGACCGTACCGAACAGCAAGATTTTGTGCAGAGAGTATGCTCGGGCTGATAGTTTTAGACATAATATGTGTTACACGTTATTTATTTTCATGAAGATATAGTCGACGGTTATTGTATACAAAATGCAAAAGTTTTTGCACATAAACCTTGAGAGTGAAGGGACGAGTAAGAGACCGGGCAACATGCGTATTTCATACGCACATCCTTAGGAATATAAATGAATACGCACGAACACGAATATTAAATTGACTGAACTCGATGATAAGGCAGAATTACTTTTTGATACAAATATTTAAATAAACATTTTTGCTTTGGGCCATATTTCCGCTATAGACATTTTCGGTTTTCGGCAAATCCAGATCGGACGATTGCATTCGTAATTCATCTGCCAACCGGTGGATGCGCGTGTTCCTTCCTGCACATCATAGAAAAGCTCTTCCATCCGTGACCGCGAATTTCCGACCATAATGAGAACCTCTGCTTGTTCACCGGGCCCCCATAACCAGTAACTGTTATGCCCGCTGATTACCTGCGGAAAATTCAACGAGCGTCCGTAATATTCCAATGCTCCTGCATCGCCATAGTTCTGGCCGGCAAGAATAAAAGAATGACGCTCTCGTTCCGGTAATCGTTGAATCACTGCGGCAACAGAATCAGCAAGTTCTTTCCATCCAAACCTATCTGCAAAATTCTGGGGCAGCTTTGCTGTAACTCCTTTTTCGAAACTTGGCTGCATACCAATCCGTTGAAGATATTTAGCGGTAGAAGATGGAGACATAACCGGCAGTGCAATAGGCATTGAAACTAATCCGACTATAAGCAATAAAACAGTAGTGAGAGGAATAAGCCAATTCATAAAACGCTTGGCACTGAAGCGTTCCCAGATAACCGCACCACCTGCAACAAGCGCGGGAATATAGAGCGCAATTCGATCTGCTCGATTCGATTGGGCGATCATCATCATCACAAGCATCAATAAAAATGCAATACCTAATATTCGGTACTCACTCCGTTCTTTCCCTCGTAAAAACCATATGAGTCCGGTTACCCATAGAATTCCTGCAATGGGATTGCTTGAAAGCAATTGTTCGAGAACAATTTTCAGCGGAGGCGTTGGGACATTTTTTAATTTTGAAGCGTTCTCATAGAACTCCAGCGATAAAAAGCTATGCGAGATCTGCCAGATGAGATTCGGCAAAACAATGAGGAAAGCTATTCCCATACCAATCCAGAATTGCTTTTTCAGAAATTCTTTCCTCGATGAAGTAAACAAAAGACCAACGACCAAAAATCCTGCAAGAACAGCGAATGTATGCTTATTCATAATTCCGACACCGAGAAAAACACCAAATAGAATCCAAAGAGATGATTCCTGTTTTATGATAATTCGTAGTAACAACCAAACAAGCACGGTGATCAGTGCATATTCTATCGCATTCATAGAATAGAAACTTGAGATACCGATTTGAATCGGAGCGAGCAGCACAGCGAAGCATGCCAGCGCTTGCGCTTTCCATTCACCGCCAAGCTGACGTGTAATAAGCCCTGCCATCGCAACCGGCAAGGTGCCAATGAGTGCCGCAAGTACGCGAAGCGAAACGAGTGAATCGCCGGCAATGGAGACCCAAGCCCACAACACCGCAATAGAAAACGGAGGTTGATCGACAAATCCCCACGCAAGATGTTTGGCGCAGGCAAGATAATACAATTCATCGCGGAATAACCCATACTCCGGTTGAAGAAGAGCTGCAAGTTGAAGGAAGAATTTAGCAAGAACAAAGACAAGGATGATAATGGATGAACGTTTCATAGCTATTCGAACCTACCGTTTGTGGCCATGGGAATAATTTCTTTTCAGTATTACGTTTATTCAATGCAGAAGGTTACTTGTATGTATATAAAAATGCCCGGAGGAAAACCAGGCAAGAGTTGTACGTTTATTGATATGAGTATTTCAAGTTAAACTTGTGTTTATTTTCTCTTCCCATACACCAGCGACAGTCCGACGCCGGCAATGGTGTATTCGAACACCGCAAAGATAAACCATTGCACTGCAAGCGAATATGGAATGGCAATCATTGCATATGTGCCGTAGGCCATACCAATGCCTATCATCACTCCGACATAGAGGCCATAACGAACGCCTTCTATGACCCCTTTTCCTTCATACCCCTTTGAAAAGATCAATGCGAAGAAAAATGAAACCACAATTGTTACAATATACATGATCCACATCTTATCCATCATATCGGAACGCCAGATGTCTTTTGTGGCTGCATAGGCAGGGGCAAGGATAACACCATGGATAAGAAAATCCAGCACTTCTAAAATCACAAATACAACAACAGCGCCAATAAGAACTTTTTTCATAATTTCTCCTTTTGGTTTGTTGATGAATGTATGGATTTCGGACTAGTGATTACTACATCACTTTTAATGCAAGGACTACCATGCTCGGTGAGCGGGAGACGGGGATCGAACCCGCGACGTCCAGCTTGGGAAGCTGGCATTCTACCGCTGAATTACTCCCGCAACATCTTTTTCAATATAATTTTTAATGTGAAGACAGTCAAACAGACAAACGAACGGCCAGCGGTAAGAGATAATCCCGTCCAAGGTTGGACGAAAGTTATTGCCCTTTTTACATATCAATAGATATTCCTAAGAATTCGATTGTTTTTGCATTGCATTAATGATAGATTTTATTTGTCTATGATAGTTCAAGATTATAATTTTCTTATACCATCACTAAAAAAATTCATTAATTAAGAGAGGCGTTATGAAGAGACCTACATTCATCAATTTCGCCGTGGCATGGTTGCTGGCAATATTTATCACAAGCATTTCTGGTGTCCATGTGTTTGCCGCAGATCCACCGAATGATAAATTGTTGTCTATTGCCGATGTGGTAAAAGTAACAGGAATCCAGGGTCTCAAGATGGTTCCAAAAGATCCAAGCAAACGAATGATTGGTGATCTGAATTTTGTTAAGCCGGACGGAAAAAGGATCTTGAGTGTCGTATTTGAAACTGTCGATCTGAAAGAGTTTGCGAAAACCAAAGCATCGAGTTCGTTCAAGAGTGCGTTTAACGGTCCGGTGAAGGAAATCGGTGACGAAGCGTACGACGGTCCACCCAAGATGGACCCATTTATTCTTTCTGTGCGACAGGGAACGCACTGGATAACAATCTCGACCTCAATCGATGTTGCACAAGGTATGAAACCGATTCTTACGCAGGAACAGCTCAAAAAGATCGCAGCGATTATTATCAAAAATGGAAAATGGTAGCTTAAACTATTCAACGTTCTTGTTTATTCTTCGGCAGCGCTTGTTCGGGCTGCCGATTTTTATATAAAGACGATCTCACTTTAAGAATTACAAGGAGTTAAAAGAAGCGAAGAAGGAAAAGAAAATTCAAGGCGGATGCTGAACATATGCAACAATTCAGTTACAAATTAAAAGTTAAGTGAGTACAAAGTTCGCCGCTCATAAGAGAATAGAAATGTAGACTATGGTTATGTTCGATCCGGTAATAATTTAGTACGTAACGTTGTTCTTACAGCTCACGGATATCAGTTCCTAACATGCCTGCATTGCGTGCCGCTTCCAACCCAATATCTCCATCTTCAAAAACTTGGCATAACTTCGGATCAACATTAATTCGTTTTGCGGCTTCTAAAAATATTTCCGGCGATGGTTTCGGCTGAACATCTTTATCGTCAGCCGTAATAATAGTAGCAAAGTATTCTTCGATCCCAATCAATTTTAAAGAGAGCAATACATTTTCTCGCGAACCACCGGAAGCAATCGCCATGGGAAGCCGTGATGCGTATTGGTGCACAATGTCCACGACAGTATCTATCGGCTTCATCTCCGCGCAATGCTTGTGGAAATATTCTTGTTTTACGCGTGCCGTATATTCCACATCCAGATCAAATCCAAAAGATTTATTATATAATGCAAGAATGTCTTTGCCTTGCATCCCTTTCTTAGAAAATATAAAATCATAATTCCATACTCCGCCTGCTTGCGTGATTGCATGTTCCCATGCTTTCATATGCAGAGGCATTGAATCTACCAACGTTCCATCGCAATCAAATATTAACCCTTTGATATATTCAGGCACTTCAATTATTTTCATAAGCAGGTATAATTGTTTTTATAAAAAAGGCGATCAAAGATCGCCCGTGTACACATTGCCTTGAAATTTATTTCTAATACTCCGCCGGTAATTCCTGAAGCTGCTTGTACGTAAACACCGGACCGTCTTTGCAAACATAAACTTTGCCAACATTGCAACGACCACACTTACCCACACCGCACTTCATTCTGTTTTCGAGCGTTGTGAAAATAGTATCTGGTGTAAAACCGAGTTTCAGCAGCTCTGGAAACGTAAATTTGATCATCACAGGTGGACCGCAGACTATCGCAATTGTATTTTCGCTTGACGGTTCCATCCAATCAAGCACTGAAGGCACGAAACCAACTTTGCCTTTCCAGTCTGGCGTTTCTCCGCCCGGATCGACAGTAGTAACAAGTTTTACATCTGAACGCTTTCCCCATTCGTCCAATTCTTGTTTGTACACAAGATCTGCAACAGAACGAGCACCATATAAGATAGTCACATCGTTAAATTTATCACGTAGATCAAGCACATTCCAAATCACACTACGAAGAGGCGGAAGTGCAATACCACCAGCGATAAACAAGAGATTCTTTCCATACCATTCTTCCAACGGAAAGATATTTCCATATGGTCCGCGGAAACCGATCACATCACCTTCTTCTTTCTGAGCCAACGCTGAAGTGACCCGTCCGGCTTGTCTGAATGTGCATTCGATATAATCTTTCCTCGTCGGTGATGATGCAATACAGAATGTCGATTCTCCTTCACCGAAAACCGAGTACTCGCCAAACTGTCCGGTCGTAAAATTAAATTGTTCTTTATCGGCATCGTTAGTAAACCTAAGCCGAAAAGTTTTCACGCCGGGAGCTTCGTCGATGACTTTCTCTATTTGCATTAGATACGGTTTATATATATTACTCGAACTCATAAATTTCCGGCGGTCTTCAACCTTCTATTTTTTCTGTGATTTCTTTTAGCTGTTCTTTGATATTCATATCTGCTGGACAAGCGCGGGAACATCTGCCGCAGCCGACGCAGCCAAGCAGTTCGTATCGCTCAGGCATATACGAAAACTTATGCATGACACGTTGCCGCCAGCGGTCGCTTTGATTCTTGCGAGGATTGTGCCCAGATGTGTGCAGTGTAAATAATGAAAAACCACACGAATCCCAGCACCGTAGTCGATCACCCTTCTTGTCTGTTCCCTCATCCTGAATATCAAAACAGGAACAAACCGGACAGACATAAGCACAAGCGCCGCATCCTAAACATCTCAACGATGCATCGCTCCATATTGGATGATCGAATGCTTTCGATAGACGTGCAGTAACTTCACTAGAAGAAAATACTTCGCTCATTTTTGTTAGATATTTATCTTTGGATATTATATCACTATTTTCAAAATATTTTTCATGCGCTGCAAATAATGACTGTCCTTTTTCTGTCATCACTTCGACATAATATTTTGCATTCCCTATAGGTGTCAGCAATATATCGCTGCCCTCTGTATCGCCGGGCGAAGTCCCGACAGAAGTGCAAAAGCAATTATCGTCCGCTTTGATGCAACTTACGCTGATCACAGTCAAGGAATCTTGACGTTTTTGAGTGAAAGCATCAGGAACATCATGGCGAAAAAAATCCGTAAGTGTCTTTAATGCAACCGCATCGCAGGGATGTGAACCAAACAATACTCTTTCTGGAAATATTTCGCCTTCTGCATGGTCGATCATCTTTAATTTGCCATCTACTTGTTCGTACGAAAGCATTCTTTCCGTTTTAGGAAACAATAATTCTTTCGGTGATTCGGCCGTCTGAATATAATCGAATACAATAGAATGCACATCGCTTGCAGGTAGAAAATATGTTTTTTCTGCCTTCTTTTGTGGAGCATAAAGCTGTTTACCGGACGAAATGATTTCGCCAAGAAACTTTAATAAATTTTCATGTTGTATGACTCTTTGTTGCATGCTCATTTTATAAACGTTTCCGTATCTTCAACTTTGAACGATGACATTGCCGAATCTGCGTCGCAATGCAATCCCGGTTCCTGCCCGAATTCCTGTTTTACTATTCGTGATGCTTCTATAGTAAGCAAACCGATAGGAATGCCGACAGGGCATGCGATAGTGCATGAACCACATTCAACACAACGCCCCGCAAGATGCATTGCACGATTTATGTGCCACTCAAAATTTCCTTGTGCATGTGAAGCTACACAGACCCATTGCGGTTGATTGTTATCTGTGAGGCACCGCTCACAATAGCATAACGGACACGCCGCACGACATGCATAGCATTTGAAGCAGCGAGAAAGTTCATCCTGCCAATACTTATTCCGCTGCTGTATAGACATCTCAGCAATGTCTTTTATCTCTTTGACAACGAAAGGCGGAAATACTACCGGATGACCTGCAGAATATGCTTCCAGTGAAGCATTGTCTGTTAATTCAGAAACAACATCATTATCTACAACCAGCACAACAATATTACTGCTCTTCAACTGATTCTCAGAAATCAATTGAATAATGGTTTTCACAACAACCGGTGTCGCAACTATAGCCGGTACTCCAAGTTTTTTGATTTCAGGTTTGTTCAGATACACAGCTAAATTTTGCCTGCACCGATCATCCCAAATTAAATCAGAAGCGCTCTCTGCTTTGCTGATAAAAACGGGACGGACACGATCACCGCTGCCATCGCCATATCCAATGATTACCTGAACTTTTCCAGATTCTAACAGCTCTTTAGCTTTTTGATGTAACGCTTGCATTCTTTTCTCTCAAATAAAAACTTTGACAGAATGTTGTTCTGCCATTATAATAATATTCTTAAGCAACTCCTTGCCGGGACATTTCTAAATATTCCTGTGAGGGACCGAGTTCACGGATTTCATTTACAGTCGTGTTTACTATATCCGCCCACTTTGCTCCTTCGGCCGCTGATACCCAGGAAAATTTTACACGGCGCATGTCTATTCCCATATACTCCATCATTTGTTTAAATACTATCCAGCGTCGGCGTGCATGGAAATTTCCAGAAGTGTAATGACAGTCATTAGGATGACAACCGGAAACAATCACACCGTCGGCACCTTGGGCAAACGCTTTAAGCAGTAAATTGTAATCTATGCGCCCGGTACATGGAAATCTGATGATGCGCACGTTTGTCGCATATTTGATTCTGCTTGTCCCCGTCAAGTCTGCACCAGCATACGTGCACCAGTTGCATACAAAGGCTACTATTTTTGGTTCAAAATTATTTTCCATATTAACTCAACAATTCCATCACTTCAGCATAAACTTGCTCATTGCTGTAACCCTGTAGATCGATTGATTTTGATCTGCAAAAAGCTACACAAGTCCCGCACCCCTGACACAATCCTGGGTTGACTTTGGCGACCATCTTAATCAATTTGCCTTCGCGCGTTTTTATTTCTTCTTGTTCAATTGCGTGATACGGACAGGCAGACTGGCACATAAAGCAGCCTACACAAGTTGAAAACAAAGGCGGCGCAGTACGATTCACAACTGCAATTATCGGTTCCCGCGTCAATTCTGCATTAGAAAATAATCCGATTACTTTACTTGCCGCAGCAGATGCCTGACTGACGGTTTCGGGAATATCTTTTGGTGATTGACATGCCCCTGCGAGGAAAATTCCTGCTGTGTTTGTTTCCACCGGGCGTAATTTCGGATGAGCTTCAGCAAAGAAATGATGTGCATCGTAACTGACATGTAATTTTTGCGCCAGGGATTCTGCTCCGTCATTTGCTACGGCGGCAGTGGCAAGTACTACCATATCGGCTTCAATTTCTACCTGCTGGGCACCAAGTAAAGTATCTGCCCCGCGCACGATCAATTTTCCATTACGCTCATATATACGCGAAATACGCCCGCGAATATAATTCACATGGTCTTCTTCAATCGCCCGGCGAAAAAACTCATCGTATCCTTTTCCTGCCGCACGTATATCCATGTAAAACACATAAGCATCGCCGTCATGCACCTTGTGTTTGTATAGCATTGCATGCTTTGCCGTGTACATGCAGCAAATTTTGGAACAATACTCTATGCCTTTCGCTGGATCGCGCGAGCCTGTACATGCAACAAAAACAATTTTTTTAGGCACTGTTCCATCGGACGGGCGTTTAACTTCACCAAGTGTCGGCCCCGATGCAGAAAGCAATCGTTCAAATTGCAATCCAGTAACAACATCTTTATACTTTCCATAACCATATTCAGGAAAGAATGATGTTTCCTTAATATTGAAACCAGTCGTAACAACAACAGAACCAATCGGTATTTCAATAATTTCATCTTGTTGATCGAAACGAATTGCTTGCGCAGGACATTTTGATGCACAAAATTTGCATTTTCCGGATTTAAAATATGTACAGCGCGAGCGGTCAATGACTGGTTTGTTCGGAACAGCCTGCGGGAATGGAACATAAATTGCCCCGCGCATGCCGAGTCCAGTATTGAATTCACTTGGAATTTTTTTGATAGGACATGCCGTTGCACATTCACCGCAGCCGGTGCAAAGTTTTTCATCAACACTCTTTGCTTTTTTTCGAATGCGTGCCGTAAAGTTCCCGATAAATCCTGAAAGACTTTCTACTTCTGCGTAAGTGTAGAGAGTGATATTTGGATTCTGTGCAACTTCTACCATGCGCGGCGTTAATATACATTGCGAGCAATCAAGCGTAGGGAATGTTTCCGAAAGCTGCGACATATGCCCGCCGATAGACGGTTCGCGTTCTACTAAAACTACTTTCTGTCCAGCGTTTGCAATATCAAGCGCGGCTTGAATGCCTGCAATGCCGCCGCCAATGACCAATGCAGTTTTTGTGACAGGAACTTTAATCGGAAACAGCGGTTTATTCCGTTTCACTTTTTCAACCAACATCGAAACCAGATCGATAGCTTTATCTGTCGTTGCATCGCCCTTGGCATGAACCCATGAGCAATGTTCACGAAGATTTGCCATTTCGCACAAGAACGGATTTAATCTTGCTTCCGCGCAAGCTTTGCGGAATGTAGGTTCGTGCATACGAGGAGAACACGCAGCGACTACAACACCTGTAAGTTTTTTTTCTTTGATTGCGCTACGAATAAGACTTTGCCCCGGGTCGGAG
Source organism: Ignavibacteriota bacterium (assembly GCA_003142475.1). Taxonomy (GTDB): domain Bacteria; phylum Bacteroidota; class Ignavibacteria; order UBA10030; family UBA10030; genus Fen-1298. The sequence goes on along the minus strand of PLMK01000020.1, from coordinate 37,655 downwards.
CACATATATTTATAATCAACACTGTGCGCTACTCCCGGCATAGACGCGAGCGTCTTCGCTACTTTTTCACAATCCACCGTTGCGCTGATGTTTTCACCGCAATGACAGATAAATACTCCGATACGTGACATCGATAAACTCTATTTATTATGATACCGCTGCCATTGAAGGCGACGATACGTTTTGCTGAACTTTGTTTTTTCCGTGAACTGAGACTTCTACAAAATGCCGATGCAAACCCAAACTCTTTGCATCTAAACCAAGCGCCATTCCAATCGCTTGTGTAATATAAACGATGGGGATAGAAAACTTCTTTCCTGTAACGCGTTCAATTTCTTTCCGGCGCATATCAAGATTTGAATGGCACATAGGGCATGCAACAATAATTGCTTCCGCGCCGCGCATTGTTGCATCTTCCAATATATTGCCGCATAATTTTCCAACGATATCGGTGCGAGTAATGGACAAACTTGCACCGCAGCATTCTGTTTTCATTCCCCAATCTAAAGGTGTTGCGCCAATGCGTTTCATTAAATCATCCATTTGCATCGGGTCTTCCATTTTCTCCGCATGAACAACACTCGCAGGACGCACAAGCAAACATCCGTAATAACAAACTACTTTATGAGGGAATGCCGCGGGTATTTTTTTTTGAACATCCGGCGTAAGAACAAGATTTAGTACTTCTAAAATATTCTGTACTGACGTAACGCCAGTGTAAGGCATGTTTATTAGATCCGTAACTTTGTCGCGCGTTGACGCATCATTAGCTAGATCTTTTTTTGTGGAAGCAAGTCGATTGTAGCAAGCCGCACATGGAACCAGCAACTCAGGAAATTTTTGTTTCTCAGCTTGCGCTAAAATACGCGCCGGTAATGCCAGCGACAATGTATGATCAAGCTGATGAGCTGAACTTGCACCGCAGCAATTCCAACCTTCTATCTCTTCCAATTCCAAACCAAGATGCGGAGCAATGGCACGAAGAGACTCGGCATATTCACGGGAAGAGCCTTCTAATGAACATCCAGGATATAAACCTATTTTCACTATGCGCGCTCCTCTCTGTTGCGCAGACCGGAAAAAATGCGACTGACAAACTTTTTATGAAACAAAGGAATCAAAGACAATTTTCCTTTTTTCAACATAACAGGAGCTACAACGACGTCTTGCCAGAAATGGCGCGTGCGGAGTTTGTAATCGGCAACAAGACCAACTTCCCACAATCGTCCAAAATTGCGAATAGTATCAATAAATGATTTATGGAATGCTACAATATCTTTAGCACGCTTATTGACCAACTTGTGACGGAGTGATTCTGCTCTGAGAACATCCATTACTTTTGGAAGGTCAACTTCCATTGGACAACGTGCACTACAGGTATGACAAGTGAGGCAGAGCCAAATGGAATAGCTGCTTAGTACTTTCTGATCGGATTCAGCGTTCTGTAATTGAAGCAGGCGCAGAAGAACACTTGGGGCAAAATCCATATCGCTGCTTGCCGGACATCCTGCAGAGCATTTACCACACTGATAACACCGCTGGACAGATATTCCGGACTTATGTTGTATCCATCCGGCAAGAGAATCCCCACCGAAGTCTATACTTACAGACATAATAATTCCTATTTTTTGTAGAAAATGGAATTACCGTAGGATAATACTTTGGCGGGAAAGAAATGTCAGATTCTATCAATCTTCAGAAAGTTAGAATCTAATATTTAAGAATGAGCATCTAAAAAATCAATCTACAAACGACATGCTTTAAATCTTTATAACTGATTCCCATCACTTTTTTTACTAAAGAAGTATTAAAATTTCCTATTCTTTGTTCTTAATCAAGATATTCCAATTTTACTACAACATTTTATGAAGTAAAGATACGGAATAATTCGAACAATTAAAATTAATAAATCTTTATTAATGAATATTTACACCAAAATATTTATTATATAGAGACCTTTGAAATATCGGTTTTAATAAGGTAGTCGCATTTTTCAGATTTCGTTTTTTAATTATTCTCGCGAACTAAAGTTCGCGTCTACCGTTATTTCATTAATATTTCAGAGGTCTCTATTATATTATTTGAGTTCACGAGCATTCTTCAGTATTTTCAATTCAGGTAATCCTTTTACGGAGAAAGAGATGGCACGAAAAGTTCGTTACGGTATCCTTGGCTTCGGTAACTTTGCGGAACGCACCATTGCTCCTGCAATTCAATCATCATCAAACTCGGAATTGTTTGCGCTTCAGAAGCGTTCGCTTACTGCCGCTGTGGAAAAAGCACGTGACTTTCATGTTCCGCTAGCGTTTGATTCTGCAGAAAAATTAGTAAATCATCCGGATATTGACGCAGTGTTTGTCGCTTCCGCAGTAGTCCAACATGCGCAGGACACCATCACAGCCGCACTCGCTGGCAAGCATGTGTTAGTTGAAAAACCGATGGCGATGAATACTGCAGAAGCTAAGCAAATGATCGAAGTCTGCCGCAGCAAGAATGTTAAACTCATGGTTGGGCAAATGGTTCGCCTCTCTCCCCTTATTGTTCGTATGAAAGAATTGATTCACTCCGGAGCCATTGGCAAGGTAGCGTTTGTAAAAACAGAATACATGTATGATGCGCGTCTTTCAAAACGGCGGTGGCTGCATGATAAAAAAACTGCCGGTGGCGGGGCAACTTTCGATATTGGCATCCATTGTTTAGATACAATCCGTTTTTTATTGGATGATGATGTTGTCTCAGTAAAGAGTCAGCTTGCGCCAATACCAACAGAGACCACGACCGAACAAACCTCGCTTTTGGCGCTGAAGTTTTCACAAGGAACGCCGGCAAGTGTCTATTGTTCTTTTGTAGCATCATTCCGTAGATCAATTATTGAAGTAATAGGACAAGAAGGTATTCTTTCCGCAGAAAACTTTACGTTGAGCAATTTGACCCTTCCGTTAACGATTGTACTGGGGAAAAATGGCACGGCAGCAGAAACACAGGAAGAAATAATTGTCGTTCCCAATCTGTACGAGAAGGAAGTGACGCTTTTCTCGGAATGTATTCTTAACAATACCGAATCGCCGATACCCACTGAAGAAGGATTAAAGAACCAGCGCGTATTAGACGAGGCGATGAAAGTATAGATATGTGACTACATGTTTAGCAAGTGTGTGCAATAACAGCTTAATTTTACGTTGATGAAATTTTTACTCTCCTATTCTTCTTCTACCTGCCGTCTTACTTGGTTTGTTTTTCCTTCAACTAAATGTATCATTTCCCGCACAGCCTGTTCTAGCCCAACGAACAATGCGCGTACGATTACGGCGTGACCGATGCTCATTTCATCAATTTCGCGAATAGCAGCAACAGCAGCAACGTTATCATAATCTAATCCATGACCAGCATTGACACCAAGCCTAAGCGATTTACCAAATTTAGCGGTTTCCTGAATTCGCTGGAATTGTTCTCTCACTTCGCTTTCGGTTTTTGCTTCAGCATATTCGCCTGTATGAATTTCAATCATATCAGTCCCTATATCCGCTGATGCACGCACTTGAGCATCTGCGGGGTCAATGAACAGGCTGACTGGAATATTATTTTGCCTAAATTGCTTAACAACTTCACCAAGATATTTCTTCTGCGCAACTACATCTAATCCGCCTTCAGTTGTAAGTTCCAGACGCCGTTCCGGCACAAGTGTTACGAGATCGGGTTTTGTTTTAATTGCAATACCGATAATTTCTTCGGTCGCTGCCATCTCAAGATCGAGCTTTTTCTTGATTGTAGATCGGAGGCGCTGCACGTCATCATCCTTCATATGACGCCGATCTTCGCGCAAATGACATACGATACCAACAGCGCCAGCTTCCTCGCAAAGAAGCGCCGCTTTCACGGGATCTGGGTCGCTTCCACCGCGCGCATTGCGCAATGTTGCTATGTGGTCGATGTTTATAGCTAATCTCATTTTTTTTATCCTCTATTATATAAGTTCAGTATAATATACTCATTTTCGTAAAAGAATTGAATATCAGCCGATCTCAAACTATCTTATGTAAAGAATTCTGTAACTTTCAACTCTATTATGCCGTAATATTGCAAGAAGCGTTTCTTAAGAACACTATGGTGAACCCATGAAAAACTTGATCCTATATCTCATTACTCTTGGATTGATTTTACCTTTATTTTCTGCTAACGCGCAATCAAAGCTGCAGAAAACGAACAATGAGGGTGTCAGCGAGCGCATTGGATACGAAACCGATAAAGTTGGTAAAGAAATCAATAATATCGGGAACAACACCGATAATATGGTTAATAATATAGTCAAGCGATGGACTTCACCTTTCGATAATGAACAAATTACAGAAGTCGACACTATTGATTCTACATCTTATATATCACCAAATATTACCGACAGCGAAATAGATAGCAACGCGCAATCATTCTCCGGCAACAAAGTGATTGAACAATCTGATACAATTAACAACAATATAGTTGTGAAAGGCGGCGATCTGACTGTTTATGGTACAGTCAATGGCGACGTGCTGGTGGTAGGCGGCGATTTACATATGAAAAGCACAGGCAAGATTACCGGTAACGCGCGTGTTGTAAATGGGAGTATTCTGAAAGAAGATGGTGCGGTCATTAAAGGGCTCGAAGATTATTCCAGAAAAGAAAAATCGAGCTTTCGTCCAGCACGCAGTAAATTCTCACGAACCCAGCACACGTTTGATGTGCCATGGTCTGACGAGCAAATGAATTTAGATAATTTTATTTTTCGGTATAATCGAGTTGAAGGTGTTTTCCTTGGTCTTGGTTCTGAAAAGAAATATTATTGGGACGGAGAACGAGATTGGAGTATGAACGGCTCAGTAGGATGGGGATTCAAGTCGCACACGTGGCGCGGCAATCTTGGATTGGCACGGCAGTTTGCAATCCTCACAAATGAAGGAAGCGGCATTATTGAGTTGGGTGCCGATGGATACAGTCTTACTGACACGAAAGATAAATGGATTATCTCACTACACGAAAACACCGCGGCGGCATTATTAATTCATGAAGATTTCCGCGATTACTTTCAACGGAACGGCTACACATTACACGCAGCATATTATTCCAAACATGATTATCTGAAAAACGAGTTGAAGATTGCATATTTGGTAGACACGTACGATTCACTGACAAATAAAGTTGATTGGGCATTGTTTGGTGGCGCTAAAAAGTTTCGCTTGAATCCTACTATTGATCCAGGTAAAATGCGCAGTATAATCGCGAGCGGTGGCGTCAGTACGATTTCCAATACAAGCCATGGACCCGAAGGATGGAGTTTGTATGCTTCTGGCGAGTTTGCGAAGAAAAATTGGGGCAGTGAGTTTGAGTTCGATCAGTACATAATTGACCTGCGTCGCTTTCAACCTCTTGGGAAGTACAATAATTTTAACATTCGTCTGCGGGCAGGTTCTTTAACCGGTGATCGTATAATGCAAAAAATGTTTGATTTAGGCGGTTTAGGTACGATGAATGCTTTTCCTTTCAAGTCTGAAATAGGTAATCGTATGCTTCTCATCAATGCAGAACTGATAGTTAATGGCAGTTTTCTTGAGGAAATAGATTTCTGGCCTATGTGGATATTCCACAATGTTAATATTTTAATTCTGTCAGATGCAGGTTTTGCACGGATTGCATTACCAACAGCTTCAGCATTGGAAGGAGTTGAAGCAGTCAAATTGAACGATTTTAGGCACGACTTTGGCGTCGCGTTCTCGAACCGGAGTGGTTCGTTCCGTGTAGGTGTTGCATGGCGTACCGATCATCCCGCACCAGCGCAGTTTATTCTAAGATTTTGTAGGCCATTCTGAAAATGATTTAACAGATGGATGTTAACTATAGCATCAATCCGTTGCTAATCATCCATCGCTCGCCTTAACATATCTTAGATAATATCAGATTAAATATTTCTGATTTTATTTCCTTCTTCCATCACATAGCTGTAGAGAATTTTGTAGCTGTCGTAATCGAAGCGGTGTGGAGAAGATTTCTGTGCTGTCAAGGATTTCTTTCCGGCACCATAGTCGTCTTTGCTACTCGCAATCAAACACCAGTTGTCGATAGCAAATACTTCGCGCAGTTTTTTATCCTTCGAGACTTCTTCTATAGTTATTGCACCTGTAAACGGCCATGCAATAATGCGCCGCGCTTCAAATGCCGCTTCCACGCGTGCATTGTAAGCTGTAACATCTTCTTCTCCCATGCAAGCGCCGTCACATTGTCCAAGGTGATACGAGAAGCAATAACCGCTAGAATTTTCTAACCGTAAAAGCTTCGGACACAGCTTGTGCGTTTTAGAAACCGTGTCGAGAAATCCCTTTGCTTGTGTTTTGTGTTTGAAGATGCCAAGTATAGGCGAGTCTGGTTTAATATCGAGATAGTCAACTGCTTCCAATTTGACTGTCGCGTATCCTTGCTTGTTATCTGCACGTCTTGCAATAATAATTCGTCTCGGTTGTCTTGAGCGTACATTGTACATCGGTCGCAATTCTTTAATGAGCTGCGATTCCAATAAAAGTGCGCCAAGTTCACCGGCCGTTTCGCGAACTTCAATGTGGCAAATGCGTTTTATGAGCCATCGTTCTTCTCGCGCCGCAAAGTGCGAGTGAATACGTGCGCGGATCGTTTTACTTTTACCGACATACAGTAGAATGTCTTCAGCACCATAAAAAAGATAGACACCGTGAGTATTTGGAAAAGAGGCGATGTTTTTTTTATTAAACACGGATTTCATCAAGATATTACATAAACAAAGTCATTCTAAGTGAAAAATTGTATGCTTTCGAGAATTCTTTAGGACAGCTCAACCTTAACTTTAAAATATTTCCCATCGCATGATATCAATAATTCGGTTCATCTAATATGATAATATTGCAGTTAGTTTTGATGCCGACTTCTTTGTATTTTAGTTAAGAAAATAATTGTGTCGCAAACCATTTCTGCGCTGAACACTATGATTACAACCGTTTCCATTACATCTCTCAATCATCCGGACTTGACACCGTATCGCACGCTACGTCAATCGGTTGAACAATTTCGTAAAGGACTGTTTATTGCTGAAGGAACAATCGTTGTTCAACGACTTCTAGAGAGCGCTCATAAAATTGTTTCTGTTTTAATAACACCGGAATGGTTAGAAGATTACCGCGAACGCCTCGCTGCTCGTCCAGAACAAATAACCATCTTTGTCGGACAGAAAGAATTGCTGAACACGATTGTCGGATACAATTTGCATCAAAGCATTATGGCGCTTGGAAAAATTCCTGCACAAGAAACACTTGACTCGGTGTTGACACAGTCACTATCGCCGCGTTTATTTGTCGCAATGGACGGGTTAGCCAATGCTGAAAACATTGGTGTACTTGTACGGAATTGCACCGCATTTGGTGTGCAAGCGATTCTTGTCGGTGAGACATCTAGCAATCCATACTTGCGTCGCGCGGTGAGAAATTCTATGGGAACAGTATTCAAAATGCCGGTTGTACATTGCACGAACCTTGTGGACACTCTCACGACACTTCAACGCTCTCACCAATTTAAAAACTTTGCGGCACATCCCCACACAGAAGAACACAGCATTCAGCGCACAGATTTCTCCGGCAATTGCTGTTTCGTGTTTGGAAGTGAAGGCAATGGAGTTTCGCCACAGGTTCTTTCCACATGCGATATGCCCATTGCAATTCCGATGCAGTGTGACGTGGATTCACTCAATGTAGCAAGTGCCAGCGCTGTGTTTCTTTATGAAGTAATGCGCCAGCGGGACAGTTCAAACAAAAATATTTCTAAGCATGCGCATTGACTATACTTTCGGCGAAACCGGCGGTAATTTGTGCGCTTTTATTTCTGATTTAAAATTGCACGCGCGGTGGGTGCCATCACAAAATGGTTTGTCTTTACTCTGGCCGCATCGGCACAAAGAGATTGTTGTACGCCCTCCAAGATCAAATTTATTTCCGTCCGTATCGAACAAATCAAATTCACCTTCTACTTGGATATTGCTGTTGTTTTTAATTATGATTTTTGCAGCCATGGCTTTTCTCCTACTTTAGTTGAAAGTTTACAGAGAGCTGGGTTTTTTCCCACGCCAACTTCATCACACCGGTTTTTTCTGAAATACGTTCCAAGGTAATTGTGAATTTTTCTAAAGGCTGTTTCAGCATATTTTTCTTTAGCGGAATGCGAGCGAGATCGAATTTTTCATTGTACACCGTTCCCCACTGCCCCGTCTGCTTATTGATGATGAGCTTCCACTGTTTAGAAGATGGAAGCGTGTAGAGCGTGTACGATCCACGTAGTATCTTCACACCATACAAAACAAGATCTGTCTGCGTTACAAAACTTGTCGCTGCGTTTGCTCCCGTGCGCCAAACAATGCCATACGGAACTACGCTGCCCATGATTTTTCTGCCGCGCATCGATGGACGACAGTAATTTACTGATACTCGTTTATCATTTATGACAAGGACTGATGAATCCCCCGGACTTGGCACCAGAGAATCCTTGCTTATGTGGAATGGCACGGAGAGCGATGTGTTTTCCCATTCAATCTTGAGTGTACCGCTCCCCGTGTTATTTCTTTCTAATTTGAATGTGCATTCTTCGACCGGTGTTTTCAGTTTTTTAATTTTCAAATCGATGCGTGCAAGATCAAGTTGAGGCATGTACGTGGTGCCCCACTGGCCTGTCTGTTTGTTGATAATAAGTTTCCAGCGCTCTTCCGTTGGAAGCGTGTAGAGGGAATATGTGCCGCGCGGTACTACTGCCCCATCCACTTCAAGATCGGCTTCCGTTGTCAGGATAGTGGCTGCGCCAGCTCCGGTACGCCACACTTTGTAGAATGGAACAAATACTCCAAATATTTTCCGCCCAAGCATTGACGGCTTGCCATAATTAATTGCAATCGTTTTTCCGTTGAAAATAATTTTTACTGAATCGCGCGGGCTTACAATTGGTTTTTGAGCAAGCGCTTGAGTTAAAAAACAAGCAACAAGCAACAAACTGCATTTTATAGATTTTGATTTCATATTATTCTATTTTTAAAACACTAATTTGTTTTAGCCAATTCCTTTTCGGTTGCTAAATATGCTTCATATGTTGCTCTATCAAAGCATACGATAACAACACGTTCAAGGTTCGTATTGGTTTCAAGTTCTTGGAAAATTTCCTGCAGTGCATTACGTGAAGCGCGTTCAATTGGGAATCGATATACACCTGTGCTGATGGATGGAAATGCAATAGTGCCGATATGATGTTTCCGTGCAAGTGCAAAGGAATTCCTATAGCAATTTGCCAGTAGTTTTTCTTCATTATGATTACCGCCTTGCCAGATTGGTCCAACCGTGTGAATAACAAATTTTGCCGGAAGATTATATCCTTTTGTGATTTTCGCGCCGCCTGTTTCGCATCCGCCCAGCGTTCGGCATTCTTCTAAAAGATTCGGTCCGGCTGCATGATGAATTGCACCGTCTACTCCGCCGCCGCCAAGTAAAGAGTTATTTGCCGCATTCACGATAGCATCCACAGCTTGTGTGGTAATGTCACCCTGTACAATAGAAAACCGAGAAGGCATACTATATACCTTTAATAATTCATGAATTACTAAATATCTTCACGGCTCGACCGGACGCGCAACTATAATTCCTGCATCTTTTTTGATCTTTGCGAGATATTCCGAGAGCGGCATTTCAGTGATTTGCACTTTCGAGCCGGGAATAGGCGCGTGAAGCAAATGCAATTTTTCATTTTGCCAGATGGCAATGCCTGTATGCGTGCAATCCAATCCTTCGATTGTTGTGGTGATGCCGATGATGTCGCCGTCCTTGATCTGTGATGCTATTCTTTTAATCTTCGCTTTCGGAATGTGGAACATCAATCGTGTGTTCATTTCATCTTCAATCTTTCGGATTTCTTTCACGTACTCTGGAGAATTTTTCAATTGAAGATATGAATCCGGATGTGTAGACATAAAATTGATTTTCTTCTTGAACGGTACTCCGCCAAATTCTTTGGTCACATCTTTCAATACAAATTTCTTTTCGTTATCAAAAAAATAGTCAGATGTGTAATGCAAACGGCTCGGATAACCATCGATAATGCCACCGCGGTAACGGACAAATTGAAGCTCTTTTTTATAATCGTCAAAGGTCAGTGTATTCTTTTTAATACAACGCGCGAGTACAAGTGCGTTTTCATAGAAAGTGACACAATCGAATGTTTGCAGATTGACAACGAGCTGTTCCTTGCCCGGTGCATCTAAGCTATTGGCGGAATAATCTGTTCCGATGAAAGATTTTGCAATCGCAACGACAACTTCGTTTATCGGTTTCTCACACAACTTCATCGAATCGGCGAGATTGAATTTATTCTTGCAGATCAATTCGTTCGGATCATCAGAAATTTCAACTGTCGTTTTCTTCTGTTGCTGAAGAAAAAGGGGAAAGATTATAAGAACAGGAATCAATTGCAGAAATGTACGACGATTCATAGCAAATCAAGTTCCCCATGAGCAGTTATCAGAAAGCGATAGTACTTTGCATTTGACAATTAACAATTTGAAAATTAGAACGGCGTTGTTTCCGGTGTTTCTTCCGGCAAGAATGTTTCAGGACGAAATACCGTTCTACTCTCAAATCTCGCATATTGTTTAATGAATTGCAGTTTCACAGTATCAGTCGGTCCGTTACGTTGCTTACCGATGATAATTTCTGCAAGACCTTCCGTTGGTTCGTTATCTTGTTCTGTAATACCAAACATTTCAGGACGATGAACAAAAATAACGACGTCGGCGTCTTGTTCGATAGCACCGGATTCTCGCAAATCAGATAATGCAGGCCGTTTGTCATTGCGCGATTCAACAGAACGATTCAACTGCGACAGCGCGATGACTGGAATATTCAATTCTTTTGCAAGCGATTTGAGTGATCGTGAGATAGCGGAGATCTCTTGCTCACGACTTTGAGCATTTCTTGGTCCTTGCATCAATTGAAGATAGTCCACTATGACGAGACCGATGTCGTGTTCTACTTTAAGGCGGCGTGCTTTCGCTCTCAATTCCAGCACAGCAAGTCCGGGTGTGTCATCGATAAACATCTTTGCTTTGTAGAGCCTGCCGACACTCATGCTTAACTTCTTCCATTCATCTTCCGGCAAACGTCCTGTGCGAACCTTGTGTGCATCCACGCGCGCTTCTGCACACATCAATCGCATCACTAATTGCTGTGTGGACATTTCAAGGCTGAACATACCGATGGGAACATCATGCAGCACTGTCGCATTGCGTGCAACAGAAAGCGCGAGCGCTGTCTTTCCTTGCGACGGACGACCTGCGATAATAATAAGATCAGATGGTTGGAATCCGCCTGTGAGCGAATCAAGATCGGCAAAACCCGATGGCACACCGGTAACACCGCTGTGCTTGCCGTGAATACTTTGCAACATATCCATCGTTTTGTGCACGGCAGTGTTCATCGAGACAAAACTTTTTTTCATCCGTTGTTCGGAGATATCGAATATATTTTGTTCCGCTTGATCAAGCAAACCGAGCGCATCTTCGGTTTCGCTGTACGCACGATTAATGACTTCTGATGAGGAGTGAATCAATTGCCGCATCAACGCTCGTTCCAGTACGATGTGTGCATGATATTCTATGTTTGCAGCGCTTGAAACTTTTGTTGTGAGCTCGGTGAGATAATACTCGCCACCGATTTTTTCAAGATCACCACGCCGGCGGAGTTCTTCTGTCAGCGTGATAAGATCGACAGGTTCGCTTCGTTCAAACAACGCCATCATTGCGCGATAAATACTTTGATGCGCTGGTTTATAAAAAGCGGTGTCATCCAGTGTTTCAATCGCCTTGGCGATGGCATCCTTTTCTAAAAGCATCGCTCCAATGACCGCTTCCTCTACATCCACTGCTTGAGGCGGTACGCGCCCTTCCGTGGACACCGACTGTGGTGTGTTGAAGTCAATTATTTTTCTTGGATCTGACATACAACTTATTCTCCTTACAAATTCCACGGATTAGAATTCGTGGTTGGAAATTTTCTATCTAATCATCGGCGCAATGAGCATGCCAATGAGATACGTTGTGATTGCTTCGCCTAATCCAACAAGCGTCATCTCGGTGCCGCTCTTGAGCCACGAACGTCCGGTGACAAGTACCTTCGATGCACCGACTGCAAAGTGTGCCGCTGTACTAATAATAAACGAAATAATGAGCGCTTCCATTCCCGACCAAAATACGAAAGGAAGAACAGGGATGATAGCGCCAAGCGCTGTGCTGATCATTGCACTGAATGCTGATTTCCACTGGTTCGGAAACGACTTTTCTGAAAGTCCCAGTTCTTCATGCGCCAGAGTTTTGAGAAATTGTTCCGGCTGCTCGGCAAGTTTTGCCGCCATTTTTTTAGCTTCTTCCGGTGAAAATCCTTTGAGTTGGTAGAAGAGATCCATCTCTTCCTGTTCTTCTTCCGGATGCTCTTCAATCTCGCGCTTTTCCTTTTCAATTTCTGCTTCGTAAACTTCTCGCTCAGATTTTGCAGCGAGGTACGCACCGCTGCCCATCGATAATGCAGATGCAACCGCAACTGCAAGTCCGCTCAACAATATAAATTCGCTGTTTGCTGCTGTTGCGCCTGCTACCCCGCTTACAACGCCGAATGCCGCGCCGAGCCCATCGTTCACGCCGTAAATTGCCTGACCAATCCAGCCGCCGGCAGTGGCATGCCATTTTTCTTTTCCAAGGATGCGATCCAGTCGGCTTTGCGGATGGCGCGTGACGCGCGGATTTGACATCTCCTGCAGCATCAGACTGTGTGCATTTTCTTCCCGCTGAACATCGAGCAATAATTCACGCTCTGCGTCGCTTTCTGCCGCATCAATCATCACTTCATATAATTTATCGGCATCACTTTCACCCACTTCAAGCATTTGAGCGGCGGCTTCTGGAGAGCTCTTCAGCAGCATTCTCCTCCGTAGCAGCTCTATCGGGTTTTCCCTGAATGAACCCATCTCAATGCCAAATTCCTTCAGGCGTGTAGCCCATCGTTCGGCATGGCGGTCTTCCGCTTCTGCCATTCGGATGAAAATAGATTTTCTTTCCGGATTCTTTTCCTGTTCAGCAAGTGCGCGGTAATTCGTGGCGCTCAGCATTTCATCACGCCATGCTTTTTTTAAATTGCCGATATATTCTTTATTCTTATTCACTTACATCAATTGTACTTATGACTTATGACTTATGACTTTTCATCTCGTCATATAATTTTCTGAACTGCTGCATATCTTCCCAGCATGGTCTCTTCCAGTTCGGATTGCGAAGCAATGCCGCCGGATGATACGTTACCATCAGCGGAATGCCTCGATAATCATGCACCTTGCCGCGTAAAAGCGTCAACGTGGAATTCGTCTTCAGCAGCGATTGACCGGCAATGCGTCCAGCACAGAGAATCATTTTTGGGCTGATAATTTCTAATTGCTTCCAAAGATACGGCTCGCAACAATCAATTTCTTCCGTTTGCGGGTCACGATTGTTCGGCGGGCGGCATTTGAGTATATTGCAAATGAAAACTTCCTCTCGTTTAAACTGGACTGCTTCAAGTATTTTATTGAGCAGCTGTCCGGCGCGTCCGACGAATGGTTCACCCTTTTCATCTTCATCAGCACCTGGCGCTTCGCCGACAACGACTACATCTGCTTTCGGATTTCCTACGCCGAATACAAATTTGATTCTTGTCTTTCCAAGGTCGCATTTTATGCAGGTATTGATTGCGTTATTTAATTCTTCAAGATTCTTTGTTTTTGTCCACAATTCATTAGGAAATGCTGGCAATATCGATTCTCCGGTTTTATGATGGTTTGTTGTCGGTTGAGCGGCATTCCCGAAGAGGTCGATCTCAGGAGCAGCAGGCCCGGCGATTGCCGGTGCAGGCATCGGTGTTGAGTCGGAAGAAAGTGGTTCATTTTTCGGTACAAAAATCGTATCGCCGTACAATTCCTGCTGCTGTTTCAGGAATCGTTCGGTATCGGTAAGAATATTTTTGAGTTCTTCGTTGAGAGACATGTGAAATGATTGAATTCAGAGACGATGAATGCTCTAGAAATTACTTATACAAGCTTTTTGATTTTATCAAGAATTTTGTTCGCTACATCAAACTTTGACAACTTTGGAAATCTTGCCACGTTACCAAAATGGTCAATCAAAGTAACCGTGTTCACATCGGAACCGAATACGCGATTTCGTTCATTAAAAGAATTAAGTACGATGAGGTCAAGATTTTTTTTCCGAAGTTTGTCTTTTGCGCCGGCAAGTGCATCTTTTGTCTCCAGTGCAAATCCGACAAGCACCATTTTCCGTTTCCTTTTGCCGAGTATTGCAAGAATATCCGGTGTTGCTTTCAGCGTTATTTCCAGTGTCTCGCTGCCGGGTTGTTTTTTTATTTTATGCTTTGCCGGATGGACAGGTGTAAAATCCGCAACCGCTGCCGACATAATTACAGCATCTGTTTTTTTAGTTTGTGCAAGAACAGCGGTCAACATTTCTTGCGCCGATTCAACATCGATTCGTTTGACGTTGCGCGGTGTTTCACGAACCACCGGCCCGGCGATAAGTGTTACATCTGCACCGCGTTGCGCAGCAGCATTTGCAATTGCAAATCCCATTTTTCCTGAAGAATGATTTCCCATAAAACGAACCGGGTCAATTGCTTCAAATGTCGGCCCGGCTGTGATGAGGATCCGTTTCTTTTTCAAATCTTGTATTGAATGGCCAAGAACTTTTTCTATCGTCTCAATAAGAATTTTGATTTCAGGCAAACGTCCCGGTCCGCTCAAGCCGCTGGCAAGTTCGCCTTCTGCCGGCGGGATGATGAAATAACCGCGTTCTTTTAAGATTGTTAGATTCTTCTGCGTGATGGCATTAAGATACATCTCCGTATCCATTGTTGGCGCAAGAATGATCGGTCGTGCGGTTGCAAGAGAGACAACGGTCAGCAGGTTATCTGAAATGCCGTACGTCAGTTTGGCAATAGTATTCGCAGATGCCGGTGCGATAACAAGAACATCCGCCCAGTTGGCAAGATCTATGTGCTGCGTGCTGATGTCGGAATCCGACGATTGGTTGCTTGACCACAGATCGGTGAAGACCGGATTTTTGGAAAGTGCCGAGAACGTGAGCGGTGTAACGAAACGCGTTCCCGCTTCGGTCATCATCACTTTAACTTCTGCATCGGATTTTATCAGTTCACGAATGAGATAACCAACTTTGTATGCTGCAATTCCACCCGTGACGCCAACCAAGACATGCTTGCCGCGCATCGCGTCTCTCGTTACTCTTCTGTCGATGTATCTTTAGAAGTGTCTTTCGCGAAGAAATCAACATGTTCCTTATAATGATATGGAATCTTCTTCTCCCGCACTTCGTTGATCGCAACTTCTGTCGGCTTAGGACTTTTTTCAAACTCTAAACTAATTTTGAGCTGATCCGGGTTGACAGTTGCGACTTCCATATCATCTTCCGGTTCTGGTGTTGCATTCAACGCTTTCAGCGTTTCGAGCTGTTGTGTCAACTCGATCTTCATATCATCGTGAATTTGCCGCGCACGTTTAGAAGCCACGATTATAGCTTCGTAAATGTTCCCGGTTTGTTTTAAAAATTCGTGCATTGCAACTGGTTTGACTGACACTGTTCTACCTCCATTAACTATGAATGTGATTAAATAATATTCTTGATGTTTGCTTGAACGATTTTATCCACTTCGTTGATGGCCTTTTGCAAATCATCGTTCACAACTTGAAAATCAAATTGCTGCCCTTGTTCCATTTCCAGCGGTACACGCTCCAGCCGGCATTTAAGTGTTTCCGGATTCTCTGTATTCCGACTTTCCAATCGTTTCTTCAATACCTCAAAGCTTGGTGGTTTGATAAATATAAGAATGGACTCATTCGGAAAATGTCTCCGAATCGATAACGCACCTTTGACATCTATATCAAACAACATCGTGTGACCTTGCTGAAGCGCCCGGTTGATCTCACTTTTCAATGTTCCATAATAATTACCATAAATTTCTTCCCACTCTGCCAAATCGCCATTACAGAGATACTTTTCAAATTCTTTTTTAGTCAGAAAAAAATGATCTTTCCCTTCTACTTCGTTGCCACGTTTCGGGCGCGTTGTGGCCGAAACTGAGAACAGCATATCGGGATGGTTTGCCAGAATCGCCTTTGCAATTGTCGTTTTACCGCAACCACTAGGAGCGGCCATCATAATTAATTTTCCGCTCATTACTCTATGTTCTGCAACTGTTCCCGAATTTTTTCCAATTCTTCCTTTAATCCAACAATCAAATGTGCAATTGTGGCATCGCTGGATTTGGAGCCGATGGTATTTGCCTCACGGTTCATTTCCTGCACAAGGAAGTTTAATTTTCGGCCTGCAGCTTCATTCTTGTTGAGCGCTTCCAGAAAATATTTATTATGGCTGCGGTAACGGACACATTCTTCCGTTATATCTAATTTATCCACCAGCAGCGCGATTTCCAATTCTAACCGGTTTTGATCGATGACAAATTTATCTTCTACCAATTCTGAAATGCGTTTCTGTAGATTTATACGTTCTTCAGGAATCCGCTCCTTTGAAAGTTTTTCTACTTCATTCAATGTCTCATCCATCCAGCGAATTCGCTTTTCAAGATCGGCAGCCAGTTCGCATCCTTCTTGAGCGCGCATCGCATTGAGACTCTCGAGCGCCTGACGGACTGATTCCTGTACAAGTTCCCATTCAGTCTCATCGGTTTCTTCTTCATCCACAGGTTCAAGCACGTCAGAAAATGTTAACAAGTGTTCAAGTTTTACATGCTCGCGCAATTTTACAGACTTGCGGATTTCATTTAAAAGTTTGTAATACGATTTTGCCGCTGCTTTGTTCACTTTCAATGGAACGACATCGTTTGAATCATGTTCAACTTTTACAGTAATATTTAAATTGCCCCGATTTAAAAACGTGCGGACAATATCTTTCAATTCTTTTTCCCGCTGGGAAAAGTTGCGCGGTAAACGCAGTGTCAGATCAAGATAACGGCTGTTCACACTGCGAACCTCTGTTCTGACGGTAATGCCGTCTTTGTTGACTTCTGCACGGCCAAAACCGGTCATACTTGCTACCATTAAAACTCCTTTGATTAAATGATTCCAATAAAATGTACGGAAATTTCGAGGGTACGGCAAGACTTACTTTTGCACATCATTTGCACACCACTATCCACGAGTTATCCACATCGGGATTGCAATTCCTTTCATTTTTGCGGACTTTAATTAGGGATTGTGGATAACAGATAAACAACAATGATTACAAATTATTATACACTATTTCACGTTGCAACTGAGCTGGAGCACGAGTTTGCCGGACAAACAGTGAACGAAATATTTACTCAACATCGAGGTGAATTGGTAATCTCATTTAAAGAGACACCAGCTGTTATCATTACCGGATGCGAACCTGCGAATAATTTTATCTATGCACGGAAGACTTTTTCCCGCGCACGACGGAACTCTGCCGATCTTTTTACTGACATACCTGGTACTATAATCGATAATATTTTCATGCATCCGACCGATCGACAACTGCATATTCGTTTGAAAGATAAGCGCGAGTTTGTAGTACAATTGTTTGGATCGAAAGCGAATGTTTTATTACTCAATACAAACGGTATAATCACCGAAACATTCTTGAAGAAATCTGATGCGAAAGTCACAGGAATTGAATCTAATCAGACTAAGTCTCGTGCTGTAATTTCAGAAACATTTCTTTCCACATACGCTGATTTATCACTTGCAATGGCACTTAAGCGTGTGTTTCCACAATTTGGTCCGGTGCTTATAAAAGAACTGTTGGCACGCGTTGGTCTGAATGGTGAACAAGCGGTAAATGCTTTACTGGAGAATGAAATTGCTCGGCTGCTGGATTCCGCAAAGAGGATGAATGAAGAACTTCTTACTCCACCATTACCGCGTGTGTACTTCGACGGAACATCGCCAGTTAGATTCTCCATCCTTCCACTGCATCACTTGAGTGATTTTACGTTTCAAACCTATAATTCTGTATCGGAAGCAATTCAAACATATCGCGCCAATTTGTACCATGAAAAAAGCATTCTTCAGGAAAAAGAAGATATTGTCCGAGTGCTGGAACGAGAGCGCGAACATATTGAACACACACTTCATAAAATTACGGAGGAAGTAGAGAAACAAAATCGTGCAGAGCAGTACGAATTATTCGGCAAACTTTTGATCTCGCAATTACATCTTCTTAAGAAAGGCGAAACAACAGCGGTTGTGGAAGATTTTGTGAACGGTTCCAATGCACTTGTCGAAATTCCGCTTGACCAGCATCTGACACCGGCAAAAAACGCCGAGCATTACTTTGAGAAAGCCGATAAATCCCGGCATGCGATAGAAGAACAGCATCATCGAATTGTGGAGTTAACACAACGGCAAAAATCCATCTCTCTGCTTTTAGATAGAATGGAACACATATCAACATCTGAAGACTTGAAACATTTTGCAGAAGAAAATCGGACCGCACTTTTTCAGTTTGGATTGAAAACAGAAAAATCTGGACAGATAAAAAAAGAAGAACAGCTGCCATTCCGGGTCTTTACAGTTGCCGGCGGCTTTCAAGTGTGGGCAGGAAAGAGCGGCGAAAACAACGATCTCCTTTCAACGCGCCATACAGCAAAGAACGATCTTTGGTTTCATGCACGCGGTGTAGGCGGTTCGCATGTGGTTTTAAAAATTGGAACCGGCAAGGGTGAAGTGAGCAAACAGGCAATCGAGCAGGCGGCAGGGATCGCGGCATATTATAGCAAGATGAAGAAGTCAAAACTTGTACCTGTGACAATGTGCGAAGGAAAGTACGTAAGAAAACCCAAAGGCGTACCTGCGGGAACAGTGACAGTAGAGCGTGAGAAAACAATTTTTGCAGAACCTGCATTACCTTCCTCGTCATAATTCACCTGTATGTTTGAAATAGATAATTGTTTTATTGGATAGAGTTATGCTAAAAATTAGAGAAATATTAGAGTCAGAAATACCTCAATTACAAAATTTTCCTCCTGAAGATTGGAATTTAGATCTACCCAGATTATTCTCATTTCACTTTGGTCATTCTTATTTTTACCCAGCGATAGCAGAATTGAATAGCAAGATTGTTGGCTGCGGCATCGGCATCATGCACGCTCCTATTAGCTGGCTTGGAACAATAATTGTATTACCGGAATATCGAAGACAAGGAATAGGGAAAAAAGTTACAACTAATCTCATAGACTATTGTCGAAGTAAAGGATGCACCAG
This sequence comes from Ignavibacteriota bacterium, assembly GCA_003142475.1. Taxonomy (GTDB): domain Bacteria; phylum Bacteroidota; class Ignavibacteria; order UBA10030; family UBA10030; genus Fen-1298. The sequence goes on along the minus strand of PLMK01000020.1, from coordinate 18,284 downwards.
CCATTTATTGACTGCAAGTGAAATGGGTGAATCCGTCTATAGAAAGCTTGGCTTTGAGATAAATTCGACGTATGTGTTTTATAAAAGGGAATCGATTGTTCCAACTCAGCACATTTCAAATGTGAGAGAAATGCGAGAGGAAGATTTTTTGATAATCAAAGAATTAGATAGAGAGGTTACAGGAGAAGATCGGTTTCAATTCATTAAGAGGTTTTTTTCAACGGGTTGTATTTATGCACCAGACACATTCGCCCGTATATCAGGATTTTTTCTGCCTGATTTTGGTGGAGGACTAATTATTGCGCGTAATTCTGCTGCCGGGTTAGAATTAATGAAGGTGCGTTTAAATCGCGGTAAGACAACCGCGGTTGTTCCGGCAACAAATACAATTGCTCGGGAATTTTTAACTTCAGAAGGCTTTCAGGAGTATCGCACATCTCCCCGTATGATCTTGGGGAACAAAGTAAATTGGCAACCCGCAATGATGTATAATAGGGCGACAGGTTATTGTGGATAGAGAAAGGCGTCCATCTTAAAGATGGGTTCCATTTTCCTACTTGTTTAATATGTCAGGATTCACTGTTTTTATATTATTTTTACACTTTTAGCATCCTTTTTTATTCCACTTTGATTTTTTTTCAGCCTCTATATATTGAGAGCAATAACAAAAAAGAATAGCAACTGACATCCTCATTCGAGAAAGAACATTATGCCATTACTTCTCGTTACATTCGACCCGAACAAACCGGACAGAATTATTCAAATCTACTTGATAAAATTAATAGTTATTCTAACGTCCGACTTTCAGAATCTTCCTATGCAATCATCACGGATGAAACACCGGACATTGTGTGTGAAGAACTGAAAAAACATATCGGTACAGGTGACAATATTTACATTATCAACCTCAAGCGCCCTTATAAAGCCTACGGTTCAGAACTGATATCCGATTGGTTAAAGAAAGAATTGAGAGACTAAAAGCAGTCAGCACGTTATATCCTTGGATACATTTTTATTTTAGTTCAGGTTCATCGATCTTCACTCCCAAAGCTTGATAGAGGATACTATACTCGTATCCTATTTTATTTCGCATTACCTCAATAGAAATTATTCTACAGAATTCGCCGTTTTTAATAATATCTTTATACTTCCAGCCTCTCTTTTTAGACCTTGTTGATTGCATTTGTATCTCATCTCTTGCCATATTGGAAGCGCAACAATGAATAGAAATTTTATGAAACAAGAATTTATCATCACTCCGCTTCTAATTGATGAGGCGGTTACAAAAATTCAAAATGACAATTGGAGGAATCCACAATGATGTTGCTCAAACATCTTCGCATCTCTATTATCGCTCTTAGCGTGTTCACCGTTCTCACGGGAATATTGTACCCGCTGGCAGTAACCGGCCTTGCACAGTTAATATTCCCTAAGAAGGCGAACGGAAGCTTGATTGTAAAGGACGGGAAAACTTTCGGCTCTGAACTTATCGGGCAGCCGTTTAGTGACCCGAAATACTTTTGGAGCCGGTTATCGGCAACAGGCCCATTCGCGTATAACGCCGCAGCGTCAACAGGATCAAATTACGGACCGATCAATCAGGCATATCTCGAGGGAATGAAGAAAAGAATTCAGGATCTGAAAGCAGTCGACTCCTCGAATATACAGCCTGTTCCGGCGGATCTTGTGACGGCTTCAGGAAGCGGACTGGATCCTCACATCAGTATTGCAGCCGCTCTCTATCAGCTTCCCCGTGTAGCCCGAATCCGAAATCTGAACCAGGATAATCTTCGATCTCTGGTGACTCAATACACCGAAGGAAGGCAATTGGGATTTCTTGGAGAACCTCGTGTGAATGTTCTCAAATTGAATCTTGCACTCGATGAAACTCAATCCTTATCAGGAGGAAAATAACCATGGACGACATTATCTATATCGGCGTCGCCGTTGTATTTTTTGTTCTTACGTGGGGACTTCTGAAAATATGTGAAGTTCTTCAGCCCGAAGCTGATAAAAATATTGAAGAAAAATCAGGAGGCACCATATGAACTTTCTCTATATCATTTCAGGAATTATCGCAGTTGGTCTCTTAGCGTATTTACTTGTCGCACTATTGAAACCGGAGATATTCGAATGACACTCAATGGGATTTTACAAATCGCGTTTTACCTCGCAGCGCTGACACTGCTTGCAAAACCGCTCGGTGCATTTATGGCGCGCGTGTACCAAAGAGAAAAAACATTTCTCGATCCTGTTCTTGGCCCGCTCGAACGTCTCATCTACCGTCTGACAAAAATCAGTCCTGACGAAGAGATGGATTGGAAAGCAAATGCAATTGCACTGCTCCTCTTCAATTTTATAGGGCTGCTCGCCGTTTATCTTATACAGCGCGTTCAACAATTTTTACCGTTGAACCCGCAAGGAATGGCAGCCGTTACTCCAGACTCTTCGTTCAATACCGCCGTGAGCTTTGCTACGAATACGAACTGGCAGGGCTACGGTGGGGAAACAACGATGAGCTATTTTACACAGATGCTCGCCCTGACCGTGCAGAATTTCGTTTCTGCAGCATCGGGGATGGCTGTACTTGCCCTTTTTATCCGCGGGGTCGCCCGGCATTCTGCGAAAACACTTGGAAATTTCTGGGTGGATATGACTCGCAGCACATTGTATATACTCCTCCCGCTTGCGATTGTCTTTGCACTCGTCCTTGTTTCGCAAGGAGTTATCCAGAATAATTCTGCATACGTTTCCGTTCCTTTTCTCCAAGCGACCTCCGACACCGGCGGTGTGAAAGTGACGAATCAAGTTCTGGCGATGGGACCAGCGGCATCGCAGATTGCCATTAAGCAGCTTGGAACTAATGGCGGTGGTTTCTTCAACGTTAATTCAGCGCATCCGTATGAAAACCCCACTCCCCTTGCTGACTTTTTAGAAATGCTTGCAATTTTACTTATCCCTGCAGCACTGTGCTGCACATTTGGAAAGATGGTGAACGATACGCGCCAGGGGTGGGCAATCTATGCTGCTATGATGCTGATACTTGTCGCTGCAGTATTTTGGATGTATAGTCTTGAAGGTTCAGGCAATCCTAAACTCACCGCACTCGGCGTGGATCAACAATCGACTTCCATCAATCCCGGCGGTAATATGGAGGGAAAGGAAGTCCGGTTCGGCATTCCCAATTCCGCTGTTTGGGCGACAGTTACTACTGCTGCTTCAAACGGTTCAGTAAATTCTATGCACGATTCTTACACTCCGCTTGGTGGATTGATTACGCTTGTCATGCTTCATCTCGGAGAAGTTGTCTTCGGCGGGGTTGGGTCAGGCCTATACGGAATGCTGATCTTTGTGGTGGTTGCTGTTTTCGTGGCGGGATTGCTTGTCGGACGTACACCTGAATATTTAGGCCATAAAATTGAAGCGTATGAAATGAAAATGGCATCGCTTCTCATACTTATTATGCCGATCACGGTGCTCGTTCTTACAGCTCTCGCGGTTGTCACGGCTGCCGGAAAAGCAGGGATTATGAATCCGGGTCCGCATGGATTTAGCGAGATTCTCTATGTCTTTACGTCGCAAGCGAACAATAACGGAAGTGCATTTGCCGGTGCCAGTGTCAATACACCGTTTTACAATCTCACCGGCGGATTGGCAATGCTCATCGGACGCTATTGGCTTGCAGTGCCGACATTAGCACTAGCGGGTTCTCTTGTAAAAAAGAAATTGGTTCCGGCGAGCGAAGGAACACTGCCGACGCATACGCCGCTATTTATTTTCTGGCTTATTGCCGTCGTATTGATTGTTGGTGCACTGAATTTCTTGCCCGCTCTTGCACTCGGTCCGATTGTCGAACATTTTTTGATGATGCAATAACGTACTCACGAGAAAGAAGGACGATAGAAAAATGGCAATACAATCTACACAACAACTCAGGAAACCTTTAGGACTTAACGGCGGAATGTTTCGCCGTGCGTTGTTTGATTCATTTGTGAAATTGAATCCATGGTCGATGGCACGGAATCCGGTTATGTTTGTCGTGGAAGTTGGAAGTGTCTTAACTTTGGCTTTATGGATTCAAGCGTTGCTCGGCACTGGAGAAGCGCCAGCATGGTATATTGGTTTTGTATCGCTCTGGTTATGGTTCACGGTTCTCTTCGCAAATTTTTCAGAAGCATTGGCTGAAGGACGAGGAAAAGCGCAGGCGGAAGCATTACGCCGATCACGTAGGGACACAACGGCAAAGCGATTGCATAGTCCCAAGCGAAGTTCAGGTTTTGATGTGGTCACTTCGCCGCAATTACAAAAAGGTGATGCGTTCCTTGCAGAAGCTGGAGATATCATCTCGGCCGACGGTGAAGTTATTGAAGGCATCGCTTCTGTAGATGAAAGCGCTATTACAGGCGAAAGTGCTCCGGTGATTCGTGAATCCGGCGGTGATCGAAGCGCTGTCACAGGCGGCACGCGCGTGCTTTCCGATTGGCTCATCATTCGGGTGACAGCAGAGCCCGGCGGCGGATTTCTCGACAGAATGATTCATTTAATTGAAGGTGCCAAGCGGCAAAAAACTCCAAATGAAATTGCCCTTAATATATTACTTGCAGCATTCACCATTATTTTTCTTATCGTCTGTATGACGCTTCTTCCCTTCTCGTTATTTAGCGTTGAAGTCGCCGGTCACGGGGCACCTGTTACCGTAACGGTGCTCGTTGCTCTTCTTGTCTGTTTGATTCCCACGACGATCGGCGGACTTCTTTCTGCAATCGGCATAGCCGGTATGGACCGGATGATCCGGCATAACGTGATAGCGACATCGGGTCGCGCCATCGAAGCTGCAGGAGATGTCGATGTGCTCCTCCTCGATAAGACAGGAACCATCACTCTTGGAAACCGTATGGCGACAGAATTCACTCCCGCACCGGGAATCTCAAAGGAACGATTGGCAGATGCAGCACAGCTCGCTTCTCTTGCGGATGAGACCCCCGAAGGCAGGTCGATCGTCATTCTTGCCAAAGAGAAATACGGATTGCGAGGTCGTGACATTCATGAGATTTCGGCACATTTTGTTCCCTTCAGTGCGCAGACGCGTATGAGCGGAGCCGATATCCAGCCCGAAGGCAAAAACGGAAAAAGGATTATCAGAAAAGGTGCTGCTGAGGCAATGAAACTCTATATCGAACAACAGGGCGGCGTGTTTCCATCTGCTATCCAACAGGCAGTGCAGGATGTCAGCCGTGCCGGCGCCACTCCGTTGGTCGTTGCAGAAAACAAGGAAGTGCTCGGCGTCATTCATTTGAAAGATATTGTCAAAGGTGGAATTAAAGAACGGTTTGCACATCTGCGCAAAATGGGAATTAGAACCGTGATGATCACAGGCGACAACCCATTAACAGCAACTGCCATCGCAGCCGAAGCAGGTGTAGACGATTTTCTTGCAGAAGCAAAACCTGAAGATAAACTTAAACTTATTCGTGATTATCAAAAAGGCGGACGTCTTGTCGCAATGACCGGTGATGGTACGAACGATGCTCCGGCCCTTGCCCAGGCAGATGTTGCAGTAGCAATGAATACCGGCACACAGTCTGCACGAGAAGCCGCAAATATGATCGACCTCGACAGCAATCCGACAAAGCTTATGGAGATCGTTGAAATCGGAAAACAGCTTCTCATGACACGCGGGACCCTGACAACTTTCAGCATTGCCAATGATGTTGCGAAGTATTTTGCCATCATCCCCGCTGCATTTGCAACAACATATCCTGTATTGAATGCATTGAACATCATGAAACTTGCCACTCCGGAAAGTGCTATCCTCTCTGCAGTTATCTTCAATGCACTGATTATTGTTGCACTGATACCATTAGCGCTCAAAGGAGTAAAATACCGGCCGATTAGCGCCGTCCAGTTGCTGCGAAGACATTTGCTCATTTACGGTGTCGGAGGCGTCATAGCTCCGTTTATCGGAATCAAGCTGATCGATATGTTGATGGTAGCTATGAAGATTATTTAATTGTATCAAGAAAGGGATCGAAGGTATGAAAGAACAAAAAGATTTACCGGAAGAAGAATTACCTGAAGAAAGAAGCCGATTTCAGCATATGGTAATTGTTATCTTACTAGCACTTCTTATCGGTTTTTTGGCGGGATTTCTTTCGCACGATCACTTAGTTCAGTTCAAACCTGATCATTTGGATTGGAAGAGTTGGTACCCGCGATGATAATTGATAGAGAATGCGGGAATTATTAATATCGAAAAGATCAAAAAAGTGCAGTGAAAAAAACTTCGGCCCTTATCGATTTTGCAGACGAATTATAGGTTTTATCCTTGGTACGTTCCTCCTTTTTGCATATGGTGTGATGGTAAATACATTAAAATGGGATTTCGGTCGGCTCCTGGGGATTTATATTGTCATCTTTTTTATCGTATCTCAATTTCTTTCCGTTGTCATCTTCCATGAGACATTTCGCCTCTCGACGCTGATAGGTGGAATTCTCATTACTTCCGGCGGGGTTATTTTTACTCTCTAATAGTCCATAAGGAAATTGTAAATTTTCTTGAAGATAATTCAGTTGAGTTTTTCGATAGACTTGTTATTTCTAAACGCTTTTCTCACATGTCTTTCGTATATTTCTTTATGTCCATAGAAGAACAAAACCGTCCAGATCCAGACACACTTCTCCAGCTTTTAAAGAAAGAGGAGGAGAAGGAAAAAAGAGGAAAACTGAAGATTTTCTTTGGAATGTGTGCGGGAGTTGGAAAGACGTACGATATGCTCAGAGATGCCCACGCCGAAATATCCAAGGGCATCGATGTTATTATTGGCTACATTGAAACGCATAAACGAATTGAAACCGAAGCTCTCCTTACCGACCTGCCTGTCATCCCGAGAAAAACGATTGAATACAAAGGAACGATCCTCGAAGAAATGGACCTCGATGCGATCATTTCTCGAAAACCTCAACTTGTCCTCGTTGATGAACTTGCTCATACGAATGTTCCGGGAAGCCGCCATACAAAACGATATCAGGATGTACTCGAGCTTCTTGATAACGGGATTGATGTTTTCACGACGCTCAATGTGCAGCATCTTGAAAGCCGTGCAGAAACTGTTGCACAGATTACCGGCAACATTATTCGCGAGACAGTGCCAGATTCAATTTTTGAAGCGGCAAATGAAGTTGAAGTGATAGATATCTCACCCAATGAACTTCTCAAGCGTCTATCAGATGGAAAAGTTTATACACCTGAGCGTTCACAGCGTGCCGTACAAAATTTCTTTCGCGCCGGTAATCTATCGGCGTTGCGTGAAATGTCGCTCCGTCTGACTGCCGAGCGTGTCGATCAGCAATTACGGGAATATAAACAGACGAAGCGGATTTCTGAGACATGGAAATCGGGAACGCGGCTGGTTGTCGGTATCAATGCCAGTCTACAGTCGCTCTCCGTCATTCGCTGGGCACGTAGAGTTTCATATACGATGGATGCATCATGGGTTGCTGTCTATGTAGAAACATCAAAAAAAGCAACGCTTGCAGATACAGAGCAACTGTCGAAGAACTTCAAGCTTGCAAGAGAACTTGGCGCAGAAATCGTAACGACTTCCGATGAAGATATAGCTGGTGCGCTGCTCCGGGTTGCGCGCGAACAAAATGCGACGCAGATACTTATCGGAAAGCCAAAGCCAAAAGCTTTTTTCCATACATCGCGGCTTGTCAAAAATCTTCTGCGAAAGAGCCGAGACATCGATGTGTATGTTGTCGGTCATGAAGAAGAAAAGGAGAATCAACAACAGTTATTCTTCCAACATATTCCCAATATCCAATCCGGTTTACCGCAATATCTTTTAGCAACGATGATAATTCTTGGCGTCTCAATTGCATGCATTCCTCTCGCTCGACTTATTGAATATAAGACGATTTCATACATTATTCTTTTCGCAGTATCATTACTACCTTTAAGGATGGGGCGCGGCCCAGTATTATTGGGAGCAACTTGTGGTGCATTAGCGTGGGATTTTTTATTTATAACACCCATATATACATTTTCCATCGGACGCATTGAAGACGTGTTAATGCTTTTAGTGTTTTTTATTGTAGCAACTGTATCTGGAACTTTATCTGCCCGTGTTCGTGAAAGAGAACGAGCCGTCCGCCAACGCGAAATGCGCTCTTCCGCTTTGTTTGCATTGACGAAGGATCTTTCCTCTGCACATTCCCAGGATGAAGTCATTCAGGCGACAAGCGCAAATATTAAAAAGTTCTTTAACGCAGATGTTGTCGTTTTTCTTGGTGATGCAGATGGTGATATGAGTCATCAAGCACATACAGCGAGTTCATGGAAACCGGATGAAAAGGAATTTAGTGTTGCAGCATGGACTTACTGGAATGAAAAAAAAGCTGGAAAATTTACAGATACACTTCCTTTTGCACAAGCAACTTATTATTCCATGTCCGGACCCCGCTATCCGGTTGGTGTTATCGGCGTTCGAGTCCGTCAAAATGAAAAACTAGGTATTGATCAGGAAATATTGCTGGAAAATTTTATCGCTCAAATTGCTTCCGCCGTTGAACGGGAATTATTGAATGAAGTAACTAAAAAATCCATCGTTGTTGCAGAATCGGAGAAGTTGTACAAAACTCTGTTCAACTCAATTTCTCATGAACTACGAACACCGATTGCAGCTATTCTCGGCTCATCCGAAGGATTGCTTTTTGCAGATAGGAATCAAGAAAAAAAAATGCATGATGATCTGCTGGGTGAAATTCATACGGCGGCAGAGCGGCTCAATCGATTGGTTGAGAATTTACTAGATATGACACGTCTTGAATCTGGACAGCTTGCTCCGAAAATGGATTGGTGCGATGTGCGAGATATTATCAACACTTCACTCAAGAAATTGGAGAAAGAACTCTCTCGTCATATTGTACAGGTGCATATTGATGAGAACAATCCGCTTGTGCTGTTGGACTTCGTCTTGCTGGAGCAGGTCTTCACGAATATTCTCCATAACGCTTCGCTTTATACACCCGCAGGAAGCACAATCGACATACAAGCTCATGTACAAGAAGACGAATTGTTTATCCTTATTTCCGACAACGGCAGAGGATTTCCACCTGAGGTATTGAAGACGCTCTTTGAAAAATTTTATCGTGTCCCGGGCACACAGACTGGTGGAACAGGACTCGGGCTTTCCATTGCGAAAGGATTTGTTGAGGCACACAAAGGAACCATTCAAGCATCAAACAATCCACATGGTGGCGCATGTTTTACTATTCGCATTCCGATTGAAGCACAGCAATCATTAACACTTCAATGAGTACACCATCGACAGAAATACTAATTATTGATGATGAAATTCAAATGCGACGATTGTTGCGGATCACCTTGGAATCAGCGGGATATAAAGTTACGTTGGCGGAAAATGCTGCGGAAGGAATTCGCAATGCTGAAACACATCGCTTTGATGCAGTCATCTTAGATTTAGGACTACCAGATTTAGATGGTATAGAGGTATTGAAGAAAATTCGTACATGGGCACAATATCCCATTATCATTTTATCGGTGCGGTCGGCAGAACAAGATATTGTCTCTGCGCTTGATGCCGGAGCAAACGATTATCTCACCAAACCATTCCGAAGTGGAGAACTTGTTGCCCGTTTACGGACATCGCTTCGTGTCTTTCATTCCAAAACATCATCGACCCCTATCGTTGAAATAAAAGGTATCTTTGTTGATACTGACAATCACATTGTTAAGAAGAATGGTGAGCCTGTAAAACTTACACCGACAGAGTTTGCACTTCTTGTATTGTTCATCCGAAATGCAGGAAAAGTTCTCACCCATAATTATATCCTTCAACAAGTATGGGGACCAAAGTTTGAAGGAGAATCCCAATACACGCGGGTTTATGTTGCACAACTGCGAAAAAAACTTGAGGACGATCCAAACAATCCTGTTTTCTTTCTTACTGAAGCTGGAATTGGATATAGATTTATAGATGCAGCTTAATGTGGAATCCGACTTGAAGATGGGCTCCGTTTGTCACCAAGCTACTTCTTCCCTTGCTGTACAATCTTCGCCCAAGTATCTTTCAGCGTGACGATACGATTGAAGACCGGTGCACCCGGTTTGGAATCCTTTGCGTCGGTGCAGAAGTACCCAACTCGTTCAAACTGAAAACGATCTCCTGGTGCTGCGGCACCAAGCATTGGTTCTACTTTACAATGAGTGAGCACTTGCAAGGAATTAGGATTAAGATTGGATAGAAAATCCTTCCCTTCTTCCACTTCGTCCGGATCTTCTTTAATAAACAAACGATCGTAGAGCCGCACTTCTGCATTGACAGCATCGTGAGCAGACACCCAGTGAATAGTCGCTTTTACTTTACGGTTAGCCGTCGGTAATCCGCTTTTTGTCTCAGGGTCGTATATGCAATGAATTTCTATAATATTTCCCTGTGCATCCTTGATGACTTTTGCGCATTTGATAATGTACGCATACCGAAGACGCACTTCTGTTCCCGGCGACAATCGATAATACTTTGGCGGCGGCACTTCGCGAAAATCATCCTGCTCGATGAACAATTCCCGACCAAATGGAACTATCCGAGTTCCTGCCGATTCATCTTCGGGATTATTGACGGCCGGAAGTTCTTCCACTTTATTTTCTGGATAATTGGTGATAATAACTTTAACCGGATTCAACACAGCCATCGCACGTTGAGCGTTCTTATTTAAATCCTCACGAATACTCCACTCTAACATTGCTACATCGATAATGCTGTCTTTTTTAGAGACACCGATCTTGTCGCAAAACATTTTTATTGATTCTGCGGTGTAACCTCGGCGCCGAAAACCAACTATGGTCGGCATGCGCGGATCATCCCATCCCGAGACATGATGCTCCTGAACAAGCTGGAGCAATCTGCGCTTACTCAACATGGTATATGTGATATTCAGCCGTGCAAACTCGATTTGCTGCGGATGATAAATACCCAACTCGTTTATGTACCAATCGTACAGCGGGCGATGATTCTCAAACTCGAGTGTGCAGATAGAATGCGTGATTCCTTCAATGGAATCTTCAATACCATGCGCCCAATCATACGTCGGATATACGCACCACTTGTCTCCCTGCCGGTGATGTCCCTCATGAACAATCCTATACATAATCGGATCACGAAGATTGATGTTCGGCGATGCCATATCAATCTTGGCGCGCAGAGTTTTCGTTCCATCCGGAATATTTCCTTTGCGCATTTGCTCAAAGAGAATAAGGTTTTCTTCAACAATTCTGTTCCGGTACGGGCTTTCTGTACCGGGTTCTGTCAGAGTTCCGCGTGTTGAACGGATTTCATCGGCGGAGAGATCGCAGACGTACGCCTTTCCTTTTTTGATAAGAGCGACTGCAAATTCGTACATCTGTTCAAAATAATCCGAAGCGTAGAACAGGCGATCTTCAAAATCACCGCCCAACCATTTCACGTCCTCGATAATGGAGTCGACATATTCCTGTTCCTCCTTTTCCGGATTGGTATCATCGAACCGGAGATTGAATTTGCCCTGGTAATCCTTGGCAATTTCATAATTCAGGCGAATGGATTTGGCATGACCGATATGAAGGTAGCCGTTTGGTTCGGGAGGGAATCGCGTGTGTACGCGTCCTTCAAATTTATTGGTTTTGAGATCTTCGTCAATGATTTCGCGGATAAAATCGCTTTTCTCGTTCGTTGTCATAGTATTTTATTACTCTCGATTCGTGTGGTAAATAAAATACGTAAAAACCGAACGATTATCAAAAGGCTTTGATTATATGCGCAAGATCCACCATTCTATGCATCGCAAACTTGTGAGGTGTGGCGGGTCTAAGGCCGTTTGAAAAGAGATAATGAAAATTCTTTAGCGACAGATGAAGCTAAATTTTTTCCTTCTTTACTAAATGCCCAATAGAAGAGGCAATTAATCGGATGATCCTTCTGAATGGACTTGATCGCTTTTATCATCAAACTCTTTGCTAATCCCCTACCGCGATACTCCGGCAATACTAATGCCGAACATAAGTAGATGGAATCATACTTCACACGCAAAGGAGTTTTGTCCAACAATTCCCGTTCATTTATTTTTCTCGCAACAAATTGCTCCATTAATTTATGCATAGTTGGAATTACCAGAATCCAGGCAATCGGTCCCTTGCTTGTCTTCTTCTCCATCATCGTGCTTGGATGAATCCTTTCAAGCTTAAGCATAATTTTTCTATTGATAGAAATTTGTGAAGGATCGTCTTTTGTTGCAAAAAACTCTTCTGCAAGTTGTATCATTCTTTCGAGATTATTTTTTGGCATTACATTCATAATTGCACAAATAAAGAAAGATAAATAGACAACTTCAAATAGAATTAGCAGTTTTGCAAAATAAAAGTTTTTGAAATGAATAGCGTCAATAGCAGCAAACAATTTAATCGAAATAAGACTTTAAATATTGTGGCAGATTCTCCTCTTGTCCATAGAATAATAGTCGAGAAGACAATAGTTAAACTACAATTGGAATAATATTTACATTAAAACTATGATTATTCCAACTCTCCCATCATCTGCCGGGGGCGGATGACGCGTACGCGGTCTCCATTCACAAGAATTTCTGCAGGACGAGGCCGACCATTGTAATTAGAACTTAAAACAAAACCATATGCACCAGTGGTAAGCACTGCGAGATAATCTCCAGTATTGCTTTTCGCAAGCAGTCGATCCCGAGCAAAAAAATCAGTACTCTCGCAAATCGGACCTACGACATCCACCTTTTCGGTCTCATATGTATTGATGGACAAAGGAACAATTTGATGGTACGCTTGATAGAGACTGGGCCTGAGTAAGTCGTTCATGCCACTATCAATAATGACAAATTTCTTGAGTGCATTTTCTTTGGTGGAAATAACGCGAGTAATCAAAACGCCGGCATCTGCAATAATCGAACGACCGGGTTCAATCCAGATGGAACAACCTGTTGTCTGCAAGATGGGCAATACTGCTGCGAGAAACTCCGCAGGGGCTGGTACGATGGTGTTCGATGTTTCCTCTTGTGGGAGTGCCTCATGCAAAACAGCATTGATATATTGAACGCCAAAACCGCCACCAAAGTCAATATGTGTTAAGTTGATACCAGCTTCACGTAATTTTCCGATCAACCCGACAATATAGTTTGCTGTTTCTATAAACGGCTCTACTTTCGTGATTTGTGAACCGATATGCGTGTGAATACCAACCAATTCCAAAGACGACAATGTTGCAGCATATGTGTATACTTCTATCGCCTTTGATGCTTCAATGCCGAACTTGGACGATTGCAAACCGGTAGTGATATACGGATGACTTTGTGCATCAATATCTGGATTAATGCGCAGCGAAATGCGGGCTTTCTTTCCCATTCGAAGCGCTACACGCGAAATAGTATGAAGTTCTGATACCGACTCAACATTGAAGGAAAAAATATTTTGTTTTAAGGCAAATTCGATTTCATCTTCTCGCTTCCCCACACCTGCAAATACAATTTTGTCTGGAGAAAATCCGGCTTTCAACGCCAAATACAACTCACCCGCAGAGACTACATCCGCCCCAGCGCCTTCTGTGGCAAGTAATTGTAAAATATGATGATTGGCATTCGCCTTCAGTGCATAGCACACTTGGTACTTGACATTTCCTAATCCACTAATGAAGGAACGATATTTTTCTAAAATCTGGTTCTTACTATACACGTACAGCGGCGTTCCATATTCTTCAGCCAACTCACTCAGCGGAATATCTTCACAGTATAAAATATTTTCTTTATAGGCGATGTAATTCATATATAATTTTTAATTTGCGATAGACAATAGAGTTTCAATAACTCAAACCGTAAACAAAAATTGATGGATAAATATTTCATACGGAATACGCACCGTCATCACAACTGTGAATATAAAATTCCGAAATGGATCTAACCGCATCAACATAATAACAAGAAGTATTCCGAAGAATCCTATTTGCCGATACCGCTCGCCTATTTCTACCGGAAGTAGAGCTGATAAGACATGCGAACCGTCAAGTGGTGGCACTGGAATTAAATTAAAAACTGTAAGAAAAATATTTAAGGTGATTCCAGCCGCAAACATGTGAATCAAAAACGCCGCGATTTCGCGCTGAATATCATTTTCAATCAATTGTAATGGACCGAAAAAACGTTCCGAGAGTATATAAAATACTGCGCAACAAAACGCTACAAGCAAGTTGGAAAGCGGTCCCATGATAGATACTAAAATGTCATCACGGCGAAAATGTTGAAAGTTTGCCGGGTTAATCGGTACCGGTTTTGCCCACGCAATAAATACAGAACCTGCGGATAGATATGAAAGTAACGGAATAGCAATAGAACCAATCGGGTCAATATGGGGAATGGGATTTAATGTCAATCTACCAGAATCACGAGCAGTTGAATCACCAAGCCGCAATGCCATCCAGCCATGGGCTACCTCGTGCACCACAATAGAAAAAAGAAGAATTGGCAATATATAAAGGGAATCCAATGAAGCGTCCTTATAAAATACAATCCGTCCCGCAACAAGGCGGGACGGACATAAATCATTTTCTATACTTAATCTATATGTACCAAAAAATGTGGAGGAATTCAAGGAGTTGATTGTACGAATCTTGCATCTGCAACTCTGTTTTTCTATATTCTTTTTATAAGAGTTTAGATTTTTCTATTTACTTTAACTACCTGAGGTTGCAAATGAATACCAGATTCTTATCATTGCTCTCTGGTCTCCTTTGTATTGCTGCGATTCTGAATGCACAAGCTCCATTTGTTCAGCTGAAGATAAAAGCGAAATCTGGTTTCTTGGGGATGGGCGGTCCACGCATTGTAAAGATCGAATTATCAAATGAGAATCGACAACAACCGCTCACCAGCGACAACGTGAACGGCGGACAGTATTACTACTTCCTTGTAACGCCAGCGGACGATTGGAAACTTGATCAGGATTTTGTAAAAGATGAACTTTCAAAGGTTAACATCTATCAGAACGAAAAGAAAATTCCCATCGAATGGAAAGGGGAATTGATTTCTGAAGGGAACAACTCCGTTTTGCTCGGATTCCCTAAGACCTTCGTAATCAATCTTCTTTTTTTATTCCAATGTCCAATTGACGAAACAATAAATCAGGTAGAGTTTAAGGTACCAGAGGAATTTTGGCCAGGCTTCACAACAGTGAACGGCTATGCAAAGCAAGCAGAAGCCGCGGCAACCGCAAGATACTTCAAGTCAGCAATAGGTTTTTATGAACAAATATTAGGTAATACAAATTTTAAAATATTTACACTATACGATGAATATAAAACCAAACGCACTCAATGCTTCGATGACTATTACAATGAAACTTCTGTCTCATTCCAAGCGGCTGTTAAAAATACGCAATTGGATTTAAAATCACGAATCGCACTGGTAGATGGCTTTAAGCCGACATTTAAGTATATCCTAGACTCGTTACCACGCGCCGAATGGAATGTCGGTTTACTTGATACGGTAGTCGCGCCCATTCTTGGTCGATGCCGTATTTCTCTTGCTCAAGCTACCAGCTTTCGTGATTCACTCCAGCACGTCCTAGACGATCAAAATATACGATGGATTATCGAAGGATCTGCGACAAGCAAAAATGGCTACCGATATGTTTATATGATTGAAACATTGGCGTCAGCATTTTCATCGCTCAACTTTGCCGATACTGTTGCTAAAGAATTGAAGATGAGGATTCCAGAAGACTATCAGTCACGACTGATAAAATACAACGACAACGAATCATACGAAACGTTCATCCGGATCTGCAATGAACGATGGCAGGCGCATCTTCCAATCTTTCCAATTGACTTTTTACCGAATTTAAAGAAAGATACAATTTCGTTTTCACAACCATACTATTCCATGCTCAAAGCGGTGAACGATTATTACTACGGCAATTTCACCAGTGCAAAACAAGAGATAGTGCAAATATTCCGCACGTGTTACGATGAAGATATTATCGGCCGATTTGATATGCTACGTGTGGGAATAACAAATCGCGAGCAGCATATCTCGCCGGAAGTGATGAAGATGTTCGATGAAGCGGAACAATTCGAGCGGGCAAAGGATATTCAGAGTGCGCAGGATAAGTACCGGCAAATCACACTTATTGCACCGAACTTTGCATACGGATTCTTCACGCTAGGTAAGTTTTATAGTCGCACGGGTGATCCGATACGCGCCAATTATTCATATCAACGCGCCTATCAAATAGACACATTATACTTGAGCGCCTACCGCGAAAGCTGTAATCTCTATATAAGGCAAAGTAACTTTAAAGAAATTATTAACGTGCTTACGACCGCGCTTTCAGCGGGAAATGACTTTTGGACAACCAATTACAACCTTGGCATAGCATTTCTTGGTGATGCCGATCCGGCGCGTGCAATTCACAGCTTTGAACGAGCACTTGCACTCAATCCAAAAAGTTATAAAACTAATATTCAAATCGGTTTGGCACATCAGAATGTAAAAAACTATCAGAAGGCGAGAGAGTATTTTAACAACGCTATTGGTCTCGATCCTACTAAACAAGAGGCGGTCGATTTCCTCACAAAACTAAATGAACTTCAGAGAACCGGCAGGTAGTTCTTAATTTTCAATGTGCAATTCAGAAAGGGATTCATTGTGAATCCCTTTTTGCTTTTCACTCAATCGGTTCTTATATTAAAAACGCCCAATTGCAGGCGTTTTGAAGAACGCCCGGCTTATTGGGCATTTTTCGCAACGGGCACGTGGCGAAACTGGCAGACGCGCTAGCCTTAGGAGCTAGTGGAGAAATCCGTGTGGGTTCAAGTCCCTCCGTGCCTACGGGTCATATCATTATGTAAAGGAAGTTGGACGTGGAAGTTACTGTTCAGTCGTTGTCAGATGTCTTGCGTGCGGCAGAAATCACAGCCACACCGGAAGACCTAGCACCTCATTTCACGAAAGCATATTTGGAATATCGCAAGAAAATTGAAATTCGCGGATTCCGAAAAGGTAAAGCGCCAATTGATATCGTCAAGAAATTGTATGGTGATTTGATTGAGAACGATTCTCTTAATGAAATTGCCACGGAATTTTACCGGCAAGCTGTGAAAGAGAAAGATTTAAAACCAATCGGCGAACCAATCCTCGTTGATATGGATTACAAACACGGTGAAAGTTTCCGATGTAAAATTCAATTCGATGTCCGGCCGCAGATTACGATAAAAGAATACAAGGGCATCGAGGTGGAGAAGATCGTTCACACGATCACAAATGATGAAGTAGAAAAAGAACTCGTGCGCCTTCAGCGAGCAAATGCAATAATGGAAGAGGAAGAAGCCGTTACATCTCCGGAATACATCGTCACAGCAACCTTGCAGGATTTAGATGAAACCGGAGCATTGGTGATTGGCAAAAAGAGCGAGAACATTCGTTTTTATCTCGCCGATGAACAGCTTGAACAACCATTTAAGGACGCGTTGAAAGAAGCCAAGAAAAATGGTGAATACCGTGTACAATTCGAGCATAAGCACGACGAACATACTCACACGGTCAACACGCAAATCATCGTAAAGAAAATAGAGAAAGTAACTTTACCGGTGTTGGATGATGCGTTTGTTGCCAAAGTCACGAAAAGTAAATTCACAACAGTAGAAACGCTGTGTTCGAATATCAAAGAAGAAATTATTGCATACTGGAAAGAAAAAAGTGATCGGCAGGTTATCAATTCGCTGACAGCAGAAATCATCCGCCGTCATGAGTTTCAGGTACCTGAATCGCTTATTCGCAGCGTGCTTGATGGATTGCTAGAAGAAGTTAAGAATGAATATCCCGATAAGCACCTGCCATCCGAATTTGACAGTGAAAAGTTTAAAGAAGAGAATCGGGCATATGCAATCTATCAAGCAAAGTGGGCACTCCTGCGTGAAGAATTAATCAAAGCAGAAAATGTTACTGTTTCCGATGAAGATCTCGAAAAGTTGGCAGAAGAAGAATCTGCAAAAATCAAAATTCCAAAAGATCGCCTTATCAACTACTACAAATCTTCTGACCAAATTAAAGACCGATTGATAGGCGATAAATTAGTGAAACTTCTTATAAGCTCCGCGAAGATCAAGGAAGTCCCAGAAAAAGTATAAGTAAATAGAAGGAAGAATATATTATGGCATATACAGAAATTTATAATCAACTCGTTCCGATTGTTGTGGAACAAACCGGCCGCGGCGAGC
>PLMK01000021.1 GCA_003142475.1 Ignavibacteriota bacterium | reverse complement strand
TGACTGCTGTTGCTCAAAGTGTTGGGAAATATGTTATAACCCGCGAAACTGGTATTTCCTATAGTTCGATTTCTAGTAGCGGTAATTCCGTAGGTAGCTGGAGGCATAACGATCCGACTCAGATGCTAGACGACAACCGGAGTAATCAGATTCCGATTGGATTTGATTTTTGGTACGATGGTGTGCGATACACTGCTCTGAGCGTCGGAATTAATGGGTGGGCAGACTTTTCTTCATCAGTTGCTACTGGATATACAAATACCTCAACAGGATCTGATTATGACTCAGATAATCCGACTCACAATCGGTTATCCAATACAGCAACTCCGTGTACTTGGGATGCTCTCGCTCTTATGTATGGCGATCTAACGACACAGAATCAGATCGATCCGCTTGGAACAAGTTTCAAATATTTAACAACAGGCAGTGCGCCGAACCGTGTGTTTACAGTAGAGTGGATCAACCTGAGCGTTTGGAATCAAATCAATACAGGTACGAGTTGGAATTTCCAACTGAAGTTGTATGAGAGTACCGGTACATTTGAATTTATATATGGGAATATGGCTTCAGGATCGGCAACACTTGAATATAAAACTGGTATCAATGCACCGGATTTATCAGGCGGCTTAAGCAATGCTGTGCTGATGATTCAACAGACTGCAAACTCAACGAACTTTCTACCGCAAAGAATTCCTGGAACCGGATGCGTTACGACTCTCCCTGAATCAAATTCAAAGTTAGTCTTTACACCTATTACACCAGCAAATCCGACAAACCTAACATTTGCTTCAGTCGCACAAACCTCTATGATATTAAATTGGAATGATAATGCGAGTAACGAAGTCGGCTATGCTATTTATAGCTCGTTGGATGGTTCAAATTATACTTATACAACTCAGGTGGCAGCGAATAGCACTTCCTTTACAGCAACGGGTCTGTTCCCCGAAACGATGTACTATTGGAAAGTCTACGCAGTCACCGAAGGTGCACTCAGTGCCAGCTTGAACGGTTCACAAGCAACAACTGGTGCTACAAGTTTTATTTCTGCACAAACTGGCAATTGGAATACTGCCGCGACTTGGGTAGGCGGAGTTCCGACTGCCAATTCCAATGTGACCATTTCCACCGGACAAACAGTAACGATTGACGGAGATATTACGGTCAATAATATTACTGTTGCGACTGGTGGTATACTTCAAATTGGGAATGATAACACAGCTCGTACACTAAATGTTTTGGGTAATATCACAGTGAACGCAGGAGCACAATTTATAGTTAATGCAGTCTCGAATACTTCAAATCATCAATTGAATATTACTGGAAATATTCTCAATAATAATATATTTGATTTAGCCACAGATGCGGACAGTAGATGTCAAATAACTTTCAATCGAGCTGGCAATCAAACTATGAGCGGAACCGGCACCATGACACGTTTCTATTTGATGACACTTAATATGGGAACATCAAATAATAATGTGTTGGACATAACCTTATCGAATTTCTCTACGCAATCAACAGGATTCTTAACAATCACAAATGGCACGTTTAAATATGAAGCGCCGAGTGCTATTACTCCTTTCATAGCAACTACGACCATTCCTTTGACAGGCGGTTTTTGGATGAACAATTCCTCGGCAATTGTCACAACGACAGGCGGGAATTTGAGCGTGATGGGATTTGTCAGAGTCACCAATGGAGTTCTGAATGTTGGAACTGTTGCTGATCAACAATTATTGTCCAACGGTGGAGATATTATAATAGAAAGCGGTGCGATAAATGTTGCGGGAAGTTTCAATCGAACGAACAACGTGACGATTACCAAATTCACAATGACTGGAGGAACATTCAGAGTGGCAAACGTCGGTTCGACCAGCACCACCCTGGCACCGTTTCTGATGGATATAGCGGGTTCTTCATTTAATATGAGCGGTGGAGGAATTGTTGTTGTGCGTGAAGGTGGAACGGGAGCGAACGATCTTGGATATGTGAACACCGGCACGACAAGTTACTCCGTAACAGGAGGGATACTTCAGATAGGCGATTACACAACACCTGCCGGACAAATAATGCAGATTAGTACGAACATACCGGTGTTTAACTTTGTCGATAGCAGTGCGAATGCAACCGCACAATTGATGACGAATAATTTGACTGTTAACAACAATGTTCTTATTGCGGCAGGGACTTTGAATACGAACAATCTCGACATGAATGTAAAAGGAAACTGGACGAATAAAGGGACATTCATTCCCGGGACCAGTACTGTTACATTCAGCGGATCGACTGGTTCGATAATTACAAAAGCAACTGGAGAAACATTCAATAATCTTACGATAAATAAATCGAGTAACGATGTGAGTTTAGGCGGCGCTGCGACTGTTAATGGTGCGTTCAACTTTGCGTCAGCACATAATTTACTTCTTGGCAACTACAACCTTACGCTTGGTAGCGTAGCCACAATCAGCGGTACGCCTGCAGCAGGCCAATGTATTGTTACAAATGGCAGTGGTGTGGTTTCTCGCAGTATTACAGCAAGTAACTTTACATTCCCAATCGGTTCTGATGCCACACATTACAATCCGGTGAAAATTACTAACAATGGTGCAGTACAAATGTACACAGCGAGTGTTGCAGCAGGAACAACCCCGCTTGGCACTGCAAAAGCGATTAACACTTGCGGTCGAACTTGGACAATAACCGGTGGCGGCACAGCAGATATTGCATTCTCTTGGAACACTTCTGATGCTGGTAGCGTACTGCAAGGATTTCCCTCATCATCAAGTGCATGGCGCTACGTTACTTCTGATTGGGTAGAACAGGGAGGTGTAACTGTCACAGGTACTCCAAACGTGACGACAGTTACTGGCGTTACATCGTTTTCTTCTTGGATCGTTGGTACGAGTGGTGGACTGCCTGTGGAGATGACCTCCTTTACGGCGGCTGCTCAGAGTATGAGTGCTCAGCTGAAATGGAACACAGCCACAGAAGTCAACAACTATGGTTTTGAGATTGAACGCAGAGCTATTACAAGCAGTGCATGGGCAAAGGTTGGATTTGTAGCAGGCAACGGAACCAGTAACACTGCACACAATTATACGTATGCAGATAATAATCTGATAGCAGGAACGTATGCATATCGTCTCAAACAGATCGATAATGACGGTGCATTTAAGTACTCCGCCAGCACCGAAGTAGCGATTGCCGGTGTGCCCAAAGAGTTGAAACTCTTTAGCAATTATCCGAATCCATTTAACCCGTCAACGAAGGTGCAGTTCACAGTTCCTGAGAATGGCAATGTACGTCTGCTCGTGTATAATGTCATCGGCCAGGAAGTAGCGACCCTCTTTAATGGTGCAGTTGAAGCAGGGAATCTCTATACAGCGAATTTTGATGGATCGCATATGGCAAGCGGCTTGTATTTCAGCGTATTGGAATTCGGTAATCAGCGCATAACGCACAAAATGATGATGACGAAGTAATCCCAATACAAACCTTGTTCAAGATTGCAGATTCTTGAAAAGGTTTAGGTAAACAGTTTGGAAAGGCTCAGAGAGATCTGGGCCTTTTATTTATATTCATCTCCTGCCATCCCTATCCCTTCATGTCATGTATATATTGTCTTAATTGTCGTTTTATAGCGTCAGGATTCAGCAAAAGGAACGCGATAGAACTTTGCTAGTTCTTAGAGTTGTCGTATAAACCAGATATTCTCTTAACAATTCATAGTTCGACAATACTATAAACTTCCTTAGATAAATACTATCTCCTCATGAATACGCATGTATTGGGCAAGAAAGTATTAAGTCGTATATTATTCAGTATTGCATAATCTGAAAATATTAGATAGATGAATGAAAAACGCCCAAGATCAAGAATATAAAAAATGTAGCTGTTTTCCCACTTCGGTAAAAGAAATGCGGAGGTTTGGTTGGGCGCAAGCAGACATAATTTTGTTTACCGGAGATGCATTTGTTGATCATCCGGCATTTGGTGCGGCTGTTATAGCACGCGTATTAGAAAATGCAGGATATAGAGTAGCTGTGGTTCCACAACCTAATTGGCGCGATGATCTCAGAGACTTTAAAAAAATGGGAACGCCCAGTTTGTTTTTCGGAGTTACCTCGGGCAATATGGATTCCATGGTGAATCATTATACAGCTAATAAACGTCTCCGTTCCAATGATGCATTCACACCTGGAAATAAAGCCCATCAGAGACCAGATTATGCAGTACAAGTTTATTCAAAGATACTGAAATCACTATATCCACAAGTCCCTTTGATCGTTGGAGGTATTGAAGCTTCGCTTCGCCGGCTTACGCATTATGATTATTGGAGCGACTCTTTGAAACCTTCAATATTGATTGACTCAAATGCGGATTTACTTGCATATGGAATGGCAGAAAAAGCTATTGTCGCAATAGCAGATAGATTAAGCAACGGTGAAAAAATTGAAAGCATAATCCGGGTTCCTCAAACGGCTTATTGTGCTAAAGAGCTGCCCGCTGGTGGAAATGAAAGCATGGTTGTTCTTGCTTCATTTGAAGAATGCGTGAAAAGTAAAAAAGCATTTGCCCAAAATTTTGTAATAACGGAAGAAGAATCAAATAAAATTGAACAACGGCAACTTGCTGAAAAAGTAGGAGATGGATATGTAATAGTTAATCCATCATTTCCTGTCCTATTACAGGAAGAGATCGATAGTATTTATGATCTTCCATTTTCTCGCCGACCGCATCCAAGATATAATAGAAAAGAGAATATTTCTGCTTATGAAATGATCAAGGATTCAGTCACGATCCATCGAGGATGCTTTGGAGGTTGTTCATTCTGTACTATTTCTGCACACCAAGGAAAGTTTATTTCAAGCCGTTCAAAAGTCTCTATATTGAAAGAATTAAAGAGTGTTGCTGCTGCTCCATCTTTTAAGGGTCATATCACTGATCTGGGCGGACCTTCAGCTAATATGTATATGATGAAAGGTATCAATTTAAAACAATGTGCTAAATGCAAACGGCCCTCGTGCATTTATCCGCTCATTTGTAAAAACCTTGATGCTAATTACACTCCACTCATTGCATTGTACAAAGAAGCGAAGACCATTAAAGGGATTAAGAAAATTACAATTGGAAGCGGAATCAGGTATGATCTTATAATCGATAAAAATAATAGACCAATCACCCCTACTTCACTTGAATACTTTAATGAACTTGTTGTTCATCATGTTTCGGGCAGATTAAAAGTTGCTCCGGAGCATACTTCAGAAAAAGTTTTAAAACTCTTGCGTAAACCCTCCTTTGATTTGTTTATACATCTATATAATCGGTTTGCGGATATTTGTCAGGGAAATGGATTACACCAACAATTGATCCCGTATTTTATTTCAAGTCTGCCGGCGAGCGGGCTTGATGAAATGGCCGATCTAGCGGCTCAAATGCGAAAGCTAAAAATGAACCTTGAACAGATACAGGATTTTACTCCAACACCCATGACCCTTGCCTCAGTGATGTTTTATACCGGATTTGATCCTTATAATTTGCAGAAAATAGATATACCCCGCTCGGTAAAGGAAAAGAAAATTCAGCAACTCTTTTTCTTTCTCTATGATAAAGAGAAACGCAAGGAACTCAAAGTTGAACTTTCTAGAATGAAGAGATTTGACCTCATCGGACTTCTTAACTTGTAGCTTAACAAAAACATAGAATTGTGTTAGTGTTGCAAGACGTACGTTTGTTTTGTAAATTAATTATGAATCAGACATTAAGAGTTAAGACGGTAACTTGAAAAGCAAAATAAGTCTGAAATTGATAACAATCTTTTAAGAATCCCATTGATCGAAGTGAAAATGCGATCAAAAATATCTTCGCACCCGTAGCTCAACTGGATAGAGCATCAGCCTTCGGAGCTGAGGGTTGGGGGTTCGACTCCCTCCGGGTGCACAATTCTTAAATCTGTTCGATTCCAATCGACGATATTTATAGAATAATATTTGGGAGTTATTTTATATGAAACTTATTAAAAAGATTTACGAAGCAACAAAAAGATTTTTTATAAAATACCCCGCAGTTCTTTCAGGATTCTTCATTTATAGTTATCTCTTATTTTGCATTGTACAATATTTTATTAAGGTTAAAAATTTTGCTAATCATTCTTCTTTTATTGAAAATATAATTGACAGTTTTGATGCCTTTCCATTTATGTGGCTTCTCTCAGTAGCATTAGTGAAGGTTATTGAAGTGCGGACGAAACTGCACGAAAGCGAGCAACAAAGACTCATAGCTGAAAGAGAAAAGCAACTTCAGCAAACACAACTTAGAACACTGCATGAAGTAACTCGTGGAATACAACATCAAATTAATAACCCCCTCTCAATTATTATGTTATCAATAGGATCTGCACATAAAGCTGCCGCAGGCCATCCGAAAATAACACGTCAACTCGATACGATTGGTGAAGAAGTGAACCGAATAATTGCATCGTTAGCAGATTTTTCAAAAGTTAGCGCATATACCGTTGAATCCGTTGATTCGAATGTTGGCGATATAGTAACAAGAAGTACTGTTAGGTAAACCATTTCCTGCAGACCATATCAACTAAGTAATCAAAACCGTAAGAAAGTATTTATGTTAACGCAACATGAACAATGGATGAATGTGGCTCTTCGAGAAGCAAAGCGTGCATTCGATGCAGATGAAGTGCCGGTGGGAGCAATCGTCATGCATAATGGTGAAATTATAGGTAGGGGATATAACCAGATAGAACAACTACAGGATCCGACTGCTCATGCCGAAATGATTGCAATTACTGCGGCAGCCAATCACCTGCATTCGCGACGATTAGAGAATTGCACGCTTTATGTCACGCTGGAACCGTGTCCAATGTGTGCGGGAGCAATTGTTCTTGCCCGCATTCCGACACTTGTGTTCGGTTCGTATGACCCTAAAGCCGGAGCTTGTGGTACGCTTTACAATATTGTTGAAGATCGGCGGCTTAATCATAGCGTCCATGTTGTAGGAGGAATTTGTGATAGAGAAAGTGAAGCGTTATTGAAAGATTATTTTGCTAAGAAGAGAACTTTTCAACGAAAAAAAATATCAATACGATAGGCAGGTTTATGCCGTTGCGTTTTGAAGCTTTTCTGCCCGGTTGGCTATTCGCAAGTGTTCAATCAATTCATCCAAGTCTCCGTCAATTACTCGGTCCAGGCTGTAAATGGTAAAACCGATACGGTGATCGGTAAGCCGGTTTTGTGGAAAATTGTACGTTCTGATTTTATCGCTTCGATCGCCGCTCTTCACCATCGATTTTCGCCGTGCTGCTGTAGATTTTGTCTGCTCTTCAAGTTTTATCTCATAGAGTTTAGCGCGTAGCATTTTCATCGCTCGTTCACGGTTCTGAAATTGCGAACGCTCCTGCTGGCAAGCTACAATAATTCCGCTTGGTTTATGTGTAATACGTACGGCTGTCTCCACCTTGTTCACATTCTGCCCGCCTTTGCCGCCGGAGCGATATGTGTCAAGTTGAAGATCAGCTGGATTAATATCAATTTCTACATCTTCCACTTCAGGAAGCACTACGACCGATGCCGCCGAAGTATGTACACGTCCTTGTGCTTCTGTTTCCGGTACGCGCTGGACACGATGCACTCCGCTTTCATACTTCATCACGCCGTATGCACCTTCGCCGGATACTGCAAATACAATTTCTTTAAAGCCCCCCTTGCCGGTTTCATTCCAATCCATTAATTCAACTTTCCAGCCTTTCCTTTCTGAATAGCGTGTGTACATTCTGTACAAGTCTGCTGCAAAAATCGCGGCTTCTTCTCCGCCTGTGCCCGCACGTATTTCCATAATAAAGTTCTTTGTGTCGTTCGGATCAGGAGGAATCAGCAGAATCTTCATCTCTTCTTCAATTCGAACTATCTCGACCTTCAGCCGATCGTATTCTTCTTGTGCGAGCGACTTCATTTCAGGATCGCTTGTAGAATCCAATAATTCTTTACTCCCGTTAAAATCTTGATAAACTTTTTTATAACGCAGCCCGGTTTTGACCACCATTTCCAGTGTATGGAATTCTTTTCCCAATTCGCGGCTTTTCTGCTGGTCAGCAACAATCGCCGGATTGCTCATTAATTTGCTGACTTCATCGTAGCGCTGAAATATTTTTTCTAGCTTATCAATCATTCAAATTTTTTATCTTGCCTGATAAAGAAGTCGAAGAAACTATTATCGGATTAGGTTGCAGGAGGTATTTTGCCGGATCTTCTTGACCTAATGCACATTTGAGAGCTACCAAAGCAACTTCTATTTGAAGCTCAGTCGGCTCCTTCGTAGTGATATTCTGAAGCCAAAGTCCCGGTGCGATTAATGTTTTTCCCCACCAAGTTGTACCGTGCTTTGCAGAGAATTTTATTATTTCGTATGCCAAGCCGCCGACAAAAGGAATAAAAGGTACATGTGTCATAAGGCGGATAGGTAGCGTGATACGGGTCATGAAAGTCAATAAAAGTACATCGAGAAGACTGAAGGAGAGGATTGCAACAAACGCAACAATAAGAAGAAAGCTTGTGCCGCATCGAGGATGAAAGCGGCTGTATTTTATCACAGAACCTGGGACGAGTGCACCTTTCAATTCATACGCGAATACGGATTTATGCTCGGCGCCGTGATAACGAAAAAGCTGTTGAATATCCTTCATCAATGAAATACCGGCCATGTAGAGAAGCAGAATTGAAATGCGAATAGCGCCGGCAACAAGGTTAAATGTCACTGCGGTTTGTTCTATGGCAAATACTTTTGTTGTGATATATAACGGAACGATGAAAAATATCCCTATTCCAAGAGCGAGTGCGAATACAAGTGTTGCCGCAAGAGCCAGCTTGGATTGAGTCTTGGTTTTACTTTCTGAATTATCTTTGCCTACTCTATTGTTCCTTTTTCCTTCTTCTCTTCCAACGTCAAGCATAGCAATCTCAGCAGAAAAGTTGAGTGTTTTAATACCGAGATACATCATATCAATAAGTCCAACTGCCCCACGCACGATAGGCACATTCAACCATTTATATTTTTCCGTAACCGATTTGTATTTTTGCTGTTGTACTACAATTTGCCCATTTGCCCTTCTTACTGCTGTAGCAATTGAACCGGGTGCGCGCATCATGACACCTTCAATAACTGCTTGTCCGCCGACCTGCATTGGTTTGTTGGGATTATAGTCAGGGTTTGTTGGAATCCATTCTTTGTTTTCTTGGTTCTGCAATAATCTCTCCTATTGTTTTACTTGAAATATACGGAAGTTTTTCCGTGCTATCAATTTGGAAGGGAAAAGAAGTTAAGCCACTTTAGAGTAGATTAAGAATCTTCCATCCATAACGCATTGTACGTAAGTTTCATGAGGCAATTATAACTCAGTCAGGCGACGCAGGGGAGAAGCACAAATTATGGCGAATGTGCTCAGCCGTATCGTTTGCCTTACATGTTTGAAAATAATTCGGGAAGTGTAATTGAATAGAATAAATATCGGTTCTCGCTCAAGTATTTAAATCTTTCTGAATATCTTCGCAGCTTGCTTGATGCAGAGATGTCTTCATTTAAGAATAAAGGATGCTTGAAGGGCATCAATTATACTAAGAATATTAAAGGATTATATCAGAAAAAGATAAATGAGGCTTCGAAATATTTTTCTAAAAATTAAAATTGATTCTAATAAACACTATTTTTTAATTCTATCTGTGATAATTAATGGAAATATTCTCTTCAGCTCTTTTTCGATCTCTTTAAAACAAATTTCATAATGTTTTATTGATTTACCTGTTGGATCTTTAATTGATATATCGTCAACAGGGTGCTCACGTAAATATTCCTTTAAAACAAATGTATTCTTGTTAAATTTAGGAAATGCATTGAGAATGCTTTGTTTGTGAATTTTTGCCATACACAGAATGAGGTCAGTTTCTTTCAACATTGTTTTTGTTAATTGACGTGCTTTGTGAGGAACGATATGAATACCTTGTCTGTTACAGGTTTCGTTGGTGTTTCGATCCGGAGTTGAACCCTCTAAGGCATCTACGCCTGCGGAACTGACATGAATAGCGTGTGTGCCTAAATGAGTTGATAGCAGTTTCTTGAAAATTCCTTCTGCCATCACGCTGCGGCAAATATTTGCAGTACAGACAAATAAAATTTTCATTTAAAAAATATAGTCAATTATTTTCATCATCCAAAGCTTGTATATCGATAAAAAAATAGTCGTATTAAAAATTTTTAGCTAAATAAGGACAAAAAGTCAACATATTTCAGGTGTTGACTTTTAGCAAAATTATCATACATTTCATGTCGGCTACAGTTTTTTCCCTACATTTGGATATAAGATAAAGAGAATCAATTGCTTAAGTAATGCTTTGTAAGTAGCGTTTTACTAACAGCTATATTCCATTCATCGCTAATTAACTCGCTTTTCTGTGAGTGAAAGAGCGGAGCTGTGTAAAATCATAATTAGTCAAACCATACATACGCAAATATACCTATTATTAATAGAATTTCAATATTAACTTTGAAACACTATACACTATACAGAACGGAGATTGTATGAGTTCTCCACAAGATGATCATATAAAAACAAAAAACGTAAATAATGATATTACGTCGCAAGAGTCACATCTATGGGAATATTTAGCCATCCTTCTTCGAGGTAAACTGATCATTCTTGTCATTACCGCAATTGTGGTTGGTTTAGTGCTAATATACAATTACACGACAAAACCTGTATATGAAGCGACATCCCTGGTCCTCATTGATATGAAAGGGAAAAATGGAACCCTTCCAATGTTTGATGTGTCGGGTACTGCGAATGTCAATAACATCACCAATGAGATTGAAATATTGAAATCCGCTTCAGTAGCTCAAGATGTTGCAAACGCACTCCTGTTAAAAAAATTTCTCGATAAAACAGAGACAAAGATCATTCCAATTTTAACAATGGAAAAAAGTGGTGCCAAGAGAGATACATTTGCTAACAGCGATGTAGTCAGGGATAGATTATCGAATGTCGTCGATTTTAGTCCAATTCGCGAATCAGATATGATAAAAATCACTGTCAGAAGTACAGATCCCAGAGAGGCCGCATTAATAGCAGATGTCTATACAGAAGTATACACTGAAAGAAATCTGAACACGAGTCGTCTCCGCACAACAGCCGTCCGTGAGTTTTTGCAAAACCAACTTCAGTCAAAGAAGAACGTTCTAGATAGTTCTGAAAACCAATTGCAAAGCTATATGCGTTCTTCTGGAGTAGTATCCCTAGATGCTGAAGGGAAAAAGGTAGTGGAACAACTATCGCAGCTAGAAGCTCAACGCGATGGTCTTGAAGTAGAAGTAAGCACAAAGCAAAAAGTCGTAAAATCCTACGAGGAAGAACTTACGCGGTTGGAACCGAACTCATTGAAAGCAATGGGAGAATCGAATGATAGCTACATCCGTCTTTTGCAAGAACAAATTGCCAAACTTGAAGTTCAGCGCGATGTCGTTATGGCTCAGAATCCCGAACTCGTGAATCAAGAGATTTACTCGGATAAGTTAAAAGAAGTCAATCAACAAATTGAGTCTTTAAAAAAAACGCTTCAGACTCGTATACAAGAACATCTTAGTTCGTTAATGCCAGGCACACACTCATCGAGTGATGGCAGCAGCTCATTTATAGCTGAGACGAAACAAAAAATTATAGAGCAGACAATAGAGTTACAAGGGCTATCGGCACGAAAAGAAGCGCTCAATACAGTGATCCAGGATTATGAAAACAGGTTTAGTCAAATTCCTAGGAAAAGCATGGGGTTGGCAAAACTACAGCGCTCGAGGTTAAGCAACGAAAAACTTTATTTGCTTATAGAAGAAAAATTTAATGAAACTGCTATCAAAGAAAAGTCAGAGTTCGGATATATAAATATCGTAGATCATGCATTTGTACCGACAGAACCAATAAGTCCTCATGTTTTTAAAAACTTGATTTTGGGAATCGTCTTTGGACTAGCGTTGGGTATTGGAATTGTTTTTGTCCGTGAATTTCTTGATATGCGCATTAGAACGCCGGAAGATTTAAAACGGTGCGGATTTCTCCCGCTTACGACTATTGCTAAAATGGATGATGAGTTAAAAAAAATCAAACAAGATGTAAAATCAAATATTGTACGATCTCAATTTGACACTCATCTTGTTTCTTTTTATAGACCAATGGCTCCTATTGCAGAGTCATACCGTCACCTGCGTACGAATGTACAATTTTTACAAATGGATAAACCGACACGCTGCATAATCATTACAAGTACAAATCCATCAGAAGGTAAAACAACAACAGTAGGCAATTTATCCATCGCGTTTGCACAAGACGAGAAGAAAGTGCTACTTGTGAATGCAGATTTAAGGCGCCCGATGATTCACGATATGTTTGGGTTGAATAATGATAAAGGACTTGCTAATTTTTTAATTGGCGATGCTAAATTAGAAGAAATAATTCACCGACAGGTTCTTCAAAATCTAGACATAATAACTTCTGGCATTATACCGGATAATCCATCCGAGATATTGGGATCAAACGCAATGAGAGAGTTTATTAAACTCATGAAGAAGAATTATGATATTATTCTTTTTGACACACCTCCTTTGCTTGCAGTCACAGACGCGGCTGTATTATCTAGAGAAACTGACGGCGTGTTGATTGTTGCTTCAGCTGGGACTACACGAGTAAATGCCCTCAAACCTGTGACAGAATATCTTAGTAGTGTTGGCACAAAGATACTTGGAGTTGTTCTAAATAATTATGATATCCGTCAAGTCATTGGAAAGCATTCTTCTTATTATCATTATGGCTACTACGGTTATGAGTCTGGTTATTACCACAATGATGAGAAAAATAAAAACGAAAAATAATATATTGATTGTTAGAAATATTTTTCGGAAAGGTTATATGAAAACTTTATTGAGAATATTATTTGCAGGGTTATTTGCACTTTATTTAACGACTGCAAACGCGCAGACAAATCAGAGCAACATGCTTTCTACAATGTCTGATAAAACGACTAGCACCAACTACTACTTTGCACGTCCTAATGACATTACAATTGTTGTAAATGTGATGGGATTTATTCTAAAACCCGGAAGGTACGAAATAGCAAGTTCGATCGATCTCTTGGACTTGATTTCACTGGCGGGCGGACCTACAGCAGATGGTTCATTAAGCAAAGTGAAAATCATCCGAATTCTCAAGGATGGAGAAAAGACATTACGCCAGGATATTCAGATAGATCAGAAAATTCTTTCCGTGTTTCTTAAGGAAGAAGTAAAGAAGACCCGCAAGGAAATTCGGCTTGATCTTGATAATCTTTCAACCGTTCGACCGGAAGATTTGCAACTGATGCCGGGTGATGTGATTTATGTAGATTGTACTGCTTGGTCTTCTATCAGGGATGTCTTTGGTGTTGTCGGATCCGCAGCTCTCATCACAGTAGCGATCACACAGATTATCTATAATTCGAGAAATAAGTGACCAGCGAAAATACACAATGGTATGCTCTGTATCTGCGGAGCAGGTACGAAAAAAAAGTGCATGCTGAATTGCAAAAGAAAAATATTGAAACCTTCCTACCCCTCGTCGAAGAAATGCACATATGGAGCGATCGCAAAAAAATAATTCAGGAACCACTCTTCAGGGGATATATTTTTGTAAAAACCGATTTACGCGACAAAGCATCTATCTTAATGACTGATGGTGTTGTTCGATTTGTTGGCATTCATTACAAGCCTTCATCAATTCCAGATTTACAAATTAATTGGCTTCGACGGATTGTCGATGAATCCATAGAGATGCGGCATGAACAATATCTTAATATTGGTGAGCGAGTAAGAGTTAATGCCGGCCCATTAATTGGAATAGAGGGTATTATTAGTAGAATGCATGGAGTTTCACGAGTTCTTATTTCGATTGCGGCGATAGAGCAATCAGTGTCGATACAAATGCCCACAGACTATTTGGATGTTATTCATACAAACGAAGAAAAATGTACTTTTGAACCTTCTAAAAGCCCAAGTTCATAAAAGAAAATCTATCAAAACATAAGTTTCAATCACCAAATTTTATTTCACATCGAACGTGATCCGGGGAAATAGAAGAATGATCAAGTCTGGAATATTCAATAACCCCAAAAACACTGAGTCTTCAATAAGTATTGTTCAATATATAAACAACTGCTATTTTTGTTCTTAGATTTTATTGTGACCTACACCATTGCAATTGAGACCTATTTTTATGATAATATTCAGCCGAATGAATACTAATTAATAAGAGTGGCTTTATAATTTATTTTTTTGTTATAATAACTTTAGCCTAAATGCGCCTCCTATTATTAAAAATACGACGTTTTTTTTATTGCAGTTTCATCGCAGCCTCTCTCACATATGCGCAGACTACCTATTACGTCTCATCATCGACCGGTAATGATGCGAACAATGGCACTTCGGAAGGAACGCCTTGGAGAACCATGGATAAGGTCGGCAGAACAA
>PLMK01000004.1 GCA_003142475.1 Ignavibacteriota bacterium | reverse complement strand
TATCTGTAGAAACAACATCAACCATTGTTTTTGCAGCAAGCTGTTGATTAATCGCCGCTTGTTGACCGCGTACTTGTCCGGTCACAACAACTTCTTCACCTTCGATAACCGCTAGCTTCAATTGGAATCTTCTTGATGTATTCTTCACTGTAGAAAAATCTATTTTTTTGATCAATGGTTCATAACCAACACACGATATTCTTATATCAAGGGCACGTTCAGGAATTCCAAAGATTAGAAACTTGCCTTCGATATCCGTCGCTGCACCTAAGGATGTGCCTTGGATAGTCACGCTTACCCCAATTAATGGCTCATCAGTTGCTGCATCCGTTACAGTACCTTTCAAAGTTGCCTGTCCAAAAGCAATCATCGGTACAAAGAGAAAGAGAGAAAAAAAGGTTTTTACAGAAGATATTATTCGCATAAGCATATTACTCCTTGTTGAGATTGACTTCAATTTATTGTACGCGGTCTAAAATAATTTGAAGAAAGACAAAAACATTTCCCATATTTCAACCGATACCACAGTAAGAATAGAATTCAAGAATTTCTCTCAACATCCTTTTAAAAAACTATATACCGTCTTTAATTCTTTTCTGCACCCGGCTGTTTTTGCAGCATTTATTCTGTATGCTGTTCAGCAATTTAAAGATGTTGTATCATTGCACTCCGAGCACCTTCTGCATCTCGACGCAAGATTGCAGTAAGAATTTTCTCATGCCATTCAACAGCTGGTCATTTCGCACCTACAACATAGAGGTTAACTGTGTCGTTCGTACGTTTATATTTCAGATCTACAGAAATTGCAATGATGTTTAAAATTTTGTTGGTCGGATCTTCTTTTTTAAAGGATGTTGTCAGACGATGTGATAACAAAGAAGAATCAGTGATCGTAAAAGCGAGATTATACCGACGTTCCAGACATCGAAGTACATCTCTCAAAGGTGCATTCTCAAACGCTATCCCGCCGTTAATCCAGGCAAGCTGTTTAGTCATGTCAACATTTTCAGGAGGACTGACTATCCCTTTTTCAGAAAGGTGAGACATCTGTCCCTTTGTCAAGACAACTTGTTGTAAATCCGACTTCCGGTCAGATCGGAAAAGAACCTTTCCACCTGCAACAACAACATTGATTTGTTTATCTTCCGGCCAAGCCTGTACATTAAATTCCGTACCCAACACTTCAATAGTGGCACCATCCATATGGACGATAAATGGAATACGATCTTTATGGGCAACTTCAAAATATGCTTCACCATGAAGAGTACATTCACGAACGCTTGAAGAAAATTTTTCAGGAAAACTGATAACACTGGCAGCATTTAATCGTATTCTTGTTCCATCGGTCAATTCAATTTTTGTTTGTTGTCCCTTCTCTGTTGATATCTCCTGGGTTGCGGACTGTTGATGCATTGATGTGCCTACCCAATGCCAGACCAATATGGAAAGAATCAGGCAAAGAATGGCCACGCCCCCCATAACATATCGGACCGCGTATGAAGAGTAGAAGTACGGGAAATGCTTTGCTCGATCAGCACTTTGTAAAGTTTGCGAAAACACAACTGACTTTTTTGGAATGACAATGTGAGCTTCTTGGGTAAGTTTGACCCAAGCAGAATCGACATCCCACGTTGTTGAATCCTTATCCGAAAGTTCCCAAATAGTATGTAGGGATTCAACTGCTTTTCGAATTTTTGGATCAGATTCAATCCAATTCTTAACAACAATCCGTTCCTGTTCCGAGATTTCCTCCGAGAAATATCGTGTAAGTAATGGCCAATCTATTGATGAATTTTTCTTTTTCATATGAAATTGCTCTTTTTAAAAATATTTCGCTCACCTAAAATGCACTACTTTTTCCCTGTCTAATTCAAACGAGAATCAACCGCTGCCCTGACTAGAATTACTGCTTCAATAAATCATTTGAGACAGGGATTATTGGATAAAAGCATTAAACAAAAATTAGAAATCTTTAGCATTTTTACACCACTCTCCATCCTCGATAGCACAATTCCCTAATTTTCGCTATTTATATACTACATTTAATTGCTCTATGAGGAATTTGAATTAAATGCTTATTATAAGTATAACAACTGTAAAGCTATTTACCCTGACAAGGAATCAAATAAAAATAGTGAGAAGTGATTTTCTTTAATGAAGATAAGGCAAAAGAAGCTTTCGTAGAGTCTTCAATGCGCGCCCCATTTGTGTCTCTACCGTTTTTATTGAGATATTCAGTACAGAAGCAATTTCAGTATATGTTAGCCCCTCTTGCCGGTGCAAGGTAAAGGTAAGTCGACAACGTTCAGGGAGACGGTCTATTGCTCGTTGGATGGCAAAGGAGAGCTCATGTTGGAATAATTCTTCTTCAGGATCATTCTCAGATAGACGGATTTTCATTAATTCCTCATTTTCCCATTCCCTCACGACCTTTTCATGTTTCAAATGGTTTAATGAAAGGTTTTTAGCGGCACGATAGAGATACATATGTATTGGGTACCGCGATGTCCATGTTGCCCTGTGTTCCCATATTTTTAAAAATATCTCCTGGACAATTTCCTCGGCTATTGATTTAGATTGGACCATCTTCAGGACAAACCGACATAATCGGGGATAATAAGTTCGAAACAACGCTTCATATGCTATCGCATCTCCTGTACGAATTTTCTCAATCCATTGATTCTCTAATTCACAAGATTGATGGTCGGAAAATTCAAGCTTTTGTTTCACAAATTATCTCTGTGCAAAATATCGAAGAATTAAAATGTAATCAAAAAGAAACATACAGATTTTCAGCGAGAAGTCAAAGGCAATAGAATTCAAATATTTTGACATAAACAATATGAATAGTATATTTGTTTCGATCACATTTGATCGACAGCATCTATTGTATCTATCACAGACTCATTATTGTGGCATCCCAAAGAACTGCAATGATAGCAA
>PLMK01000079.1 GCA_003142475.1 Ignavibacteriota bacterium | reverse complement strand
AAGTTTCTGCGCCTTTAAATCGACAATAAATTCTGATATGATTGTGCGAAACGTCTCCATAAGAATTTCACCTAATCAATTTTCTTGACGGGTTTTTCAAACACTTCGTCACTATCATTCAAACCGGAAACAACTTCAATATTAATCGCATCGCTTAAGCCTGTTTTGATATAATGTTTTTCCTCTTTACTTTTTCCCCGTGCGACATTTACAAATCCTGAATCGTTGCTGAATGTAATAACGCGCTCAGGAATTGTTAAAACGTTTACTTTCTTTTGGATGATAATATTGGCATTTGCTGAATAGCCGGCACGGAGGACAGCATTCTTTGCAGCGGGAATAAGAATTTCTATCGGGAAAACAGTGGAGTTATCTTTCTTCTCTGCCTTTAACCATATTTTTCGAAGGATACCACGGACTGTATCGCTCGGCAAAGCTCCAACTTTGATTTCCACATCCATCCCTTCTTTCATTTTTCCCACATCAATTTCATCCACTGTTCCTTTGAAAATCAGTCGTTCCATATTTGCCATCTTCATCAGTACTGTACCTTCCTGATATGAAGTCAAAGGAGTTACCGGATCTCCGACCTCAATGGTCCTGTTCAATACAAATCCAGAAATTGGGGCTTTTATGATTGATTCAATCTCCGTTTCTCCAATTTTGATTTTTCCGCTTTCCATCAGAGCAAGGTTTTCAGAAGCGATTTTCAATTTAAGATCAGATTCCTCGTATTGCATTTGAAAATCTTCATATTCCTTATCTGAAATAAGGTGGTTTTTAATCATACTTTCCTGACGAACACGTTGCTTCTTCAAATTGTCTAAATCCACTTGACATAGTTGTACCTGACGTTTGGCATTTGCAAGCTCGCTCGGTGTTGGATCAGGGCGTACTTCAAGCAGTGGTTCGCCAATCTTAACGTATACCCCGACATCAACAAAAATACGGCTGACGACTCCCGAAACTTTCGATTTCACCGAAATCTCATTTTCCGGTTCTATAGTTCCTACGGCAAGCGCTTTATCTACCACCGTCCCTCTAATAACCTTGACTTTTAAAAGATCATTTTTATCAGAGGATTTATTACTACCGAAGAACAGAAATGATGCACCGCCAAGCACAATAACGGCCACAGAAGAAAGTATGATTTTCTTTTTCATAGTCATAGACGGATAACGTCCCTTTTAAAGTATCTGATGTATGATAAAAAGAATTTTGGTCTGAAACTATTATGAGATACGGAGGGAAATGACTAATTGTTACAACATGGCGAAATAATATTCAATTTTTTTTAAAGATGCGGAACAACAAAACAGCATTCATAAGCTAGAGGTATACGAGTCAAAGAAAACGGCAGAATTACGATTAAAAAGGACAGGTTATGCTATTAGAATTCTTCGTCGCTGCAAGCATTACAGATAATATTGATCCGGTCTTCGTCCCTTCAATACGTGATTATATTCATTGATTTGCTTTTTATCTGCAAGAGCAAGATCAACATCGGCTACAGAAATTGTAGATTCTTGAACTCCAAGTCTGCAAAGAATTTTACCGTTAGGTGCCACGATTTCACTTGTCCCAATGAATTTCAGATTAACTCCACCCCTATTTTCTTCCCCCACCCGATCTGCTGTTGCAGTAAACAATCTATTTTCCAAACATCGCGTTACTATAGCATACGGACAATTTGGCAAAACAAGATTTGCCGGATGAGCAATAAGCTGAGCTCCTTTGAGCGCAAGAGAACGTGCGCTTTCAGGATATATCCAATCGAAACAAATCATTATTCCAACTTTACCAATTGGCAGATTGAAAACAGGAAAACCAAGATTTCCCGGAGCGAAGAACAAATTCTCCCGATCAAATAGGTGAACTTTGCGATATATGCCTATTATTCCTTCCGGACCGACAAGTGCGGCTGAGTTATATATCCTATCTGCCTGTTCTGCAAATCCATACACGACATAACAGGAATGCTTTTTTGTCCATTCACTCATCGTCCGAAAGGTGAGACTATCAGCTGGCTCTGCCATGCTTCTTACCTCTTTTTCATCAATAAAATTATAACCCGTATTAAACAACTCCGGTAAAACGTAGAGATCGGCTGCAACCGTTTCCATCAATGACAACGCTTGGTCAACATTTTTTTTAGCTTCACCAAATATCGAACTCGTTTGAACGACGGCAACGCGCATTTTTAACCTTCATGCTTCGTTTTGAAATCTTTCATCATCCATTTACGGGCTAACCATAATGAAATTGGTGTTATCACTGCAATAAATCCGAAAATAAGCCACATTGTTCCTGTGTCTTTCGAACCTTCAGCTGGACAGTAACGCTCCATCATCTGACCCGAATAGAGCAACGGAACAAGAAATTTTGTGAGGAACCAAGGAAGTTGAGCCACTCCTTGATACTGTCCCGCTCTATCTGCTGGTGCAATTTCAGTAGCATATTGCAGAAAACGGGCAGACCACATTGCCTCGCCGATTGTCATGAAAATAATGTAGGCAATAAGCGTTGTAGGTGTCGGTCCAAGTGCAAGAACAAATGCTGATGAACCCATAATAAGTGTTCCCCAGATCATCATGTTGTACACATTTCTCTTGTACGTGAGCGCCGTAATGATCGGTACAAGAATAAATATAAGAATTGGGTTGGCATTGGATCCTATTTCATAATACTGACCAATCCAGCCGCCGGCAAATGCCCGAGAAATATATTGCGGCAAGACAAGCCAATTGTACGTGAAGAGCGTCTGCACCGGCATGAGTGCGAAAATAAAGAAAAAGAATCTCGGATCGGCTAAAGGATGCACAACAACCCAATGAATAATAGGTACTTTGAAACGATCAGGTAAAATTGAGATGATAAGCGGGATAAGAATTACAATTGTTCCAAGTATATAACGCAATGGATCTGCAACACGGAAAAATATGGCAATCAAAATTCCTGCAAGAACAATCCAGGCAGTAATAGGAATTTTATTCTGTTTAGTTGTTTGATTTGCCGCAATTTTGTTTTGTTCGTTTTGTATTTGAGAAGATTTATTTTCTTCTGCTATTGCCGCATTTTCTGCTTTTGCGCGGGCAATTGCAGTATCAACAGTTTTCTTTGACAAAATAAAAATAGTTAACAAAAGAGAAATGAGAGTGAGTGCTGTGTAGAACCAAAATGTTCCTACAATTCCGAGGCCAAGGAAATTATCATCCCGAAGCATGAATGCCATCATCGCTAAGGAAGATCCCGCATTCATAAGAGCATACAGCATTGCATAAGCCATAGAAGCAGTTTTCGGAGTCGTAAATTGTCGAACAGCAGCGTAGGCAGCAGGCTGATAAACACCATAACCGATGACAACAAATAAAATCCCCACCATAGTAACGATATGTAAAGATGACCAAATACCATTAGGTGTCAATCCAAAGAATGTTGGTGCTGCAGACATCACAAATCTGCCAATCAGGAGAAAAGCAAAGGAAAAGATAAGAGCACGCCGTACCCCATACTTATCCGGTACGAACCCTAAAACAACCATTGCAATCGCAATGCCTGCAGTGAGTACCATAACCATTTCGTGAGACCAGATATCGGCATGATCAACACCTCTGAAAACAAAATCCGAAAAATGGATTGCAAGGTAAGTAAGAATTCCGAAGTAGGATAATCCTTCGATGGTATATGCAAGATTCACTCCCCACAACGCACGCGGAGCATGTATAAGATCAATAAACGGTTGAGATATTTCCTGCCAGGTTTTCCGCAGAACACCTTCAGCTTTATTTTCCTTAGCCGGTTCTATTTCTGACATAGTATCCTCTTAAATATGAGTTATGAGTTTTACATCATTCAAACATGTTTTAAAAATACGGCAGCAAGCGGAGGTAATGTAAGATTCAATGAAAACTTTCGATTATGACAAAAAATTGATTCTGCTTCAATCTCTCCAGTATTTCCAATATTGCTTCCTTCATAATAGGATGAATCGCTGTTTAATATTTCTCTGTACAATCCTCTATCTGGAATACCTATACGATAATTATAACGCGGTACCGGCGTAAAGTTGCAAACGACTATGACCTTCTCTTTTCCATCGTTTGATTTCCTCATAAACGTGATAACACTGCTTGCTTTGTCATGAAAATCAATCCATTCAAAACCTGTATAATGAAAATCAACTTGATGCAGGGCGCTTTCTTTCCGATAGAGGCGATTTAAATCCGTAATCCATTTTTGCACTCCTGCGTGCGGTGGGAATTGAGTAAGGTGCCAATCGAGAGATTGCTCATGGTTCCACTCATTTCGCTGCGCGAACTCGCATCCCATGAAAAGTAATTTCTTTCCAGGAAATCCATACATCAATCCATATAATAAGCGGAGATTAGAAAATTTCTGCCAATCATCTCCAGGCATTTTATGAAGCAGCGAAGATTTTCCGTGTACAACTTCGTCATGAGAAAGCGGGAGTAAAAAACGTTCAGAGAAAGCATATAAAAGTGCGAATGTAAGATTGTTATGATAATACGTACGGAATAGCGGATCATTTGAAAAATATATCAACATATCGTGCATCCAGCCCATATTCCATTTCAAACTGAAACCAAGCCCACCATATTGAAGATCTGTCGTGACTCCTGGATAGGCTGTCGATTCTTCTGCGATAGTCAACACACCAGGGTAGTACTGATAAATAAGTCTGTTTGTATCTTTCAGAAATGCAATCGCCTCTAAGTTTTCCCGCCCGCCACGTTCATTTGGTATCCACTCGCCTTTCTTTCGTGAATAATCCAAGTACAGCATCGATGCAACTGCGTCAATCCGTAATCCATCAATGTGATATTTTTCTATCCAGAAGAGCGCGTTACTGATAAGAAAATTACGAACTTCTTTCCTGCCATAATTAAAAATATATGTTCCCCAATCTTGATGTTCGCCTTTGCGCGGATCTGCATGCTCATAGAGATGAGTTCCGTCAAATTGAGCAAGTGCATATTGATCTTTTGGAAAATGTGCCGGCACCCAATCAAGAATCACGCCAATATTATTTTGATGACAGTAATCCACAAAATACATGAAATCTTGCGGTGTACCGAAACGACTCGTCGGTGCAAAATATCCCGTCACTTGATATCCCCAAGAAGCATCGAGAGGATGTTCCATTATTGGAAGCAGTTCAATGTGTGTATATCCTCGCTCCTGAACATACGCCACCAATTTCTCTGCCATTTCGCGGTACGTCAGCCATCGATTATTTTCTTCTACAATGCGAGCCCAGGAGCCAAGATGCACTTCGTAGATGGATATCGGCTCTCCAAGATGATCTGATTCTGCGCGATGCTTAATCCATTCTTCATCCTTCCATTTACGCTGTTTAAGAAAGTTGATTATCGAAGCAGTTTTTGGTCGTAATTCCATTTCTGTTGCATATGGATCGAACTTGTCGAGTACATTCCCTGATTTTGTTTTTACTTGAAACTTATAGATTTCTCCTTCTTTCAATCCAGGAATAAAGATTTCCCAAACACCAGAAGCACCAAGCACGCGCATTGCATGCCGTCGTCGATCCCAATTGTTAAAGTTTCCAACTACACTGACACTTTTTGCATTCGGCGCCCAAACAGCAAACCGCACACCGCAAACACCATTCACTTCAAAAGCATGAGCACCTAACTTATCATATATCTGGTGATGATCTCCGCTGTTAAATAAATACAAGTCATATTCAGTAAGCGTTGGTAGAAATGAATAAGGATCGTTGAATATTTCTACTGTATTCTCTTTTGTCACCTCTTTCAACTTGTATGAAAACACTTCGAAATGATCCGGAAGTAAAATCTCATAAAATCCTTCCTCCTTTATTTTTATCATCCCATATTCAGTTGAAGTCGTTACGTCTATTACACTGACTTCTTTTGCTTCAGGTAGAAATGCTCGTACTACAACAGCACGCTTGCCTTTCGTTTCTACAGCGTGAGCGCCTAACACGGAAAATGGATCGTGATGTTCCGTGTGGATAATTCGTTTTATTGCATCAGAAGACGCGGTGGTTTTCATGAAACTGCCTTTTTGTGGGAACGTGTGTAAGCATCGAGTATAGCGAATGCTGTTTGATGTAGAGAGCGATAGAGTTTGGTACCAGAGCCCGAATTGGTAATCTCATTTTTATTTTATTTCTGATTTCAGTTGAAGATACTCGATGCATCCGACCTTTCAACAAGACAAAATTAATAGTGCCATCTTTCGGTGATATACTAAATCCTCTTCGTTTATAGACTGCTAGTGAAGCAAGTTTAAGAATTGTTTTCGGTGATTTCCATAAATTAAACTGTGCCAGATTATCTGCGCCTATAATAAGCACTAATTCAGTCTTTAAAAATCTTCTCTTGAATTCTCTCAGCGTATCAATTGTATAGGATATTCCTCTGCGCCTTAACTCGATTGTGGAAACTTTAAATTCTTTTCTTCCATTCACCGCTAACTTCATCATTTTCAATCGATCCTTTGCTGACGTCGATGAATGCTGTTGTTTGTGCGGTGGGATGTATGCAGGTATAAAATAAACACAGTTCAATCCCAATTGTCTCATTGCTTGTTCTGCAATAGCAATATGTCCTTTGTGAGGTGGATCAAATGTTCCGCCAAAGATGCCGATACGCTGATAAGATTTTTGCATGTGCTACACTTGGATTATTACATCAAGGATATCTTGCACTGTTTTTTCCCATGTAAATTGAAGACTGCGTTCTTTCCCCTTTTGAATAAGATTCTTTTTCAATACAGCATCCTGAATCAAACAATTAATCTGTGCTGTTATAGAAGTTTCATCATATGGATCGATATAGAGGCCTGCTTCACCTACAATTTCTGGTAATGAGGTTGAATTTGATACGATAACAGGACACTCACATTTCATAGCTTCTAACGGTGGGAAACCGAATCCTTCATAGAGTGATGGATATATGAATATATCAGCAAGAGAATAGAAACTTGACAATTCGCTGTCTTTAATATAACCCGTTATTGTGATATTGTCCTGTACTTGCTCCTCGACGATCATTCGTTCTATTTCCTGATATCCATATCCCGGTGTACCAGCTAGTACCAATGTATGTTTCCATCCATATTTCCTTCGTCCTTGCGCAAACGCTTTTATTAATCGTAGAACATTCTTACGAGCTTCTAATGTTCCTATGAAAAGAAGAAATGGATTCCGAAGAGCATATCGTTTTCGAATATTCGATAGTTCTATTTGATCTGTAACTCGTTCAATCGAATGCTCAAGCCCAAGGTGAACAACATTGATTTTTTGTTTTATCTCAGGGAAATAATGTACGGCTTCTGCTTTTGTTGCATAAGAATCCGCTAGAATAAAATTAGCCGCTTGCACAGAGTGAGCGATAGCATATTGCTTATACAAGCGGCGTAATCTGTTGAATGTCTGAGGCATAGCAAATGGAGCAAGATCATGAAGTACAATCGCTTGTGCTATTTTCTTTGACCAGAAGGATAACGTATGATCCGGATAAAACATTAAATCGAGTTTCCATTTTTTTGCCAACTGAGGAAGCATTGTTTGCTCCCAAATAATACGCTTTGAAGATGAGTTTATTCCACTTTGAGTTTTATCAATAACAACATTGTGCTCGTCATATTTCAGTTCAGGTGAATTACCGAAAACAACAAATTCATGATTATGAGCTAGTTT
Organism: Ignavibacteriota bacterium; assembly: GCA_003142475.1. GTDB lineage: Bacteria > Bacteroidota > Ignavibacteria > UBA10030 > UBA10030 > Fen-1298. Next base: position 183,531 of record PLMK01000079.1, on the reverse strand, counting down.
TGGTAGTAACTTAATAACATTGTGAGCATATCGTGTAACACCGGTTCGGCCATCCGTTAGTATTTGCGCATTGAGACCAATTCTCATTTTCGTATCACACTTTTATAGACCTCAACAATGTCTTCTGCAATCTTTCGTTGTGTAAAATATTTCTCTGCCCTTATCCGTCCCGCACGGCCTAAATTCATCCTTATCATTTTGTCTTCAAATAATTTTTGAAGACAATCTCGTAACGCCTGAGTGTTTCCCTCGGGAAAAATTAGTCCAGCATGTCCGATAACATTTGGTATTTCACCTGAATTCGAACCAATGACCGGCACTTCACACGCCATTGCTTCAATAAGAACACGGCCAAACTGTTCTTTCCAGTTCGGACGTGTATGCGACGGAAGAACAAGACAATCTAATATATTAAGATAGCGAGGCATTTCGGTTGATAGAACAGAATCCACAATGTGTAATCTATCCTCAATTCCCATAAGTGCAGACTGCCTAACCAACTCGCTTCTAAATAGCCCTTCTCCTATGAGGACAATATGAACTATACTTGGAAGTTTTGAACATGCAGTTAAAATATCACTAATTCCCTTTTCTTCAACAAATCTGCCGCAATACCCAATCACAAAGCCATTGCAATTTCCAATGATTTTCTTTTTTAATTCACTTTGTTGTTGTTTGAAAAACACATCAGTATCGACACCAAACTGTGGAATGACATATAATGGCAGCCGACACCCTTTTCGAAAAAGGACATCTTTTACTTCTTCAGTTCCGGCAATTCCAGAAGATGCATGAGATAAAGCATATTGCTCAAAAAAAGAAAATGGGAAAGGGAATTGTTTATAAATATTTTGCCAATTAAAAAAGACTGAAGGAATGTTTTTCCTATTTGCAATCCTCAGAACCTGAAATGTGACAAAGCTGAATGATTCTTCGTCAATATGAATAACATCTGGTTGAATTTTGTCAATTAATTTATCAAGATGAAGATAAAAATGAAAATGATTTTTACCTGAAAAAATAACTGGAAGTTTATGAATAGCATATACTGGGCTCGATACTATCTCTGGGTATCGATTGCCCCACTTATCAGGTATAACAAGCTCTAATTGGATACCTAAAGCACTTAGCTCTTCTAATTTCTTATGATAAGCGCCAACGATAAGCGCTTTTGAAATCATAAGCACTTTGATATTATTCATCGTTCTGCGATCGCAATTAAATCACCAACGAACATATATCCTAGAAACCACCACCGAATACACGTTTTTAGAACGCGTTCTAAAATATTTCTTGCAGGTTCGCGATCGGTGAGCATTTGAATGTTATTAAAACCTTCTCGTGCAATTAATGCATAAAGAAGTTTTTCTGGATACGGACGAATATGTGTAATATCAAGCCAAAACCGTTCTGTGGTCCGAAGATCCTTCGCATTCGGTGTGACAATGACAAGTTTACTTCCCTTCTTCAAGACACGATAAGCTTGCTTAAAAAATGTTACCGCTTCTTCCGGCCTTAAATGCTCAATAACATGGGCACAGAATATCCCGCCTAGGGAATCATTATTTAGTTTCTTCAAATGTGTGAGAAGATCACTATGGATCGCTTTGAGTCCTTTTTCTTTACAATACTTCACTGCGGTGTCAGATAAGTCAATTCCGTACCCGTCAACACCATTTTCCTTTAGCATTAAAAGCATCACACCTTTGCCACAGCCAATCTCTAATACTGTCCCTTGCGAATGAAGAAAGTATGGAACAAATCGCGCTTGGACTTTTTCAGTCAACTCTTCTGTACCGGCAAAATATAACAATTCATCATCAGGCAATGAACGTTCCATGTCCTATCCGATTAATTATTGAGTTTATAATAATATACTAATGAACCACCTTGGAATAACGAATTTACAAATTCGGTACCAACAACAGCCATTGCCGCGCCAACAATTCCAAAGTGCGGAATAAAAATGAAATTAAGAATAAAACTGGTTACGAGATTAATAAATGTAATTCCACTTACAATACGAAATTTTCCCATTGAATTCAGAATAGCTGTCAGTTGTGTGTTCAAAGCTTTAAAAATAAGGACAAAGCTTAAAATTAAAAGAACTTGACCTGACGCAGCATATTCAGCGGAAAACATTGGCAAAAGAGGTCGAACGGCAAGCACGTATCCAAGAATGCCTACACAGGCAACAACCAGCATCCCAAGAAGATATTTTTTTGCATAGACGAAACGTTCTTGAACTTTTGCCTCTATTGATAAAAAAGAAGACAATGATGCATAGAGAGAGATACCAAATGAAGAGAAAAGAAGTGAAAATGGTTCGGTTAACCGATAAGCAAACGCATACTGTCCAACACTTTTAAGATCTAAAATCCGACTAATCATGACATTGTCTAGCCGCAAATAAATCACGACCGCAATTCCTGCCAAACCAACATAAATGCTTTCCGATAAGAGCCTCCGAATAAACGGTATGTTAATACGAATACGAAGCGGTGCGTTGTATGTGTACCGCCGAATCAAGAGAAAAAGGATTATTCCTTCGGTAAGTGGAATAATTCCCATTAATAGAATAAGAGATGTTCTAAAGAGAATGGCAATAACCGAAAATGCCAAATAGCATCCATATCCAATCAGATGAGCACGGATGATTTTCTCCATTGAAAGTTGCGTCTGATAATAACTCACAAACGCATTCAGGAGCAATGATGTGTAAATCGAAACACAAGCGATTGAAAGCAGGGTGAGTCCAAAGGAGTCACCATACAAGAATGCATAGACACTGATAGTCAGTACACTGCCAAGCGTTGCAGACAGTAATTTAAGTCCCAAAATCGATTCAAGAATGGCATGGACATTCTTTGGATCAGCGGCAAATCTTCTGATGGAAACAATATCGACTCCTAAATCAGAGACTACTTTTGCTATCTCCATGAAAATGAGGATAAGAGAAAAAAGACCGAATTCTCTTATTCCATAAGTTTTCGCTAATAGCAGAAGAACAATAATACGAGCAAAACCAAATATACCTCTAACAAGGATGGTCGAAAAAGAATTGCGCACTATTCTTACAATGGAATCTGAGAATAACTTCATAAACGAAACCCGGAAATAAAATAATCGTTATAAGAACATTGTGTTTTCTGTTCACTGTTCATAGCTGAATAGCCTCTTTTTCTATTAACACAATAATTCTTAATGACCATTTGAATTGATTCCACCTGAATAAATAGTTGACTAGAATGCTATTCAATTATCAATATTCAGAGATGCTTTAAGAGTGTTTCTCTGGATAATGCATCTGGAAGGATTCATTTGTGATTGATAGTTTTGCTTTGAATGAGGTTACTTCATTCATATTCCATATCTTCTGCGTAATAGAGGTTTTCATTACGAGCGTTGGAGATGAATGTTCGGAGAAGTGATTTATCAAGTTTTCCAGGACTCCGTTCTACGCCAACACATACATCTACTCCATAAGGTTGTACAAAGCGAACTGCATCTTCTATATTATTTGGATTGAGCCCTCCAGATATAATAATACGTCCATATTCTTTTGCTTTGATTGCAATATCCCAATGATATTTTTTAGGCAGCTGATTTCCAACTTCTTCGTTCTGATTTTTCAAGAGAAAGGCATCTACCAAATAATTTCGCATGACCTCTGTATCGAATGATTGATTCAATTGAAATTGCTTAATCACGCTTACATCGAAGTCCACGAGGTCGTCGGGTCCATTGTTACATAGAAGTTGCACGGCACTGAGCGGTACTAGTTTTAAGATACTCTGAACATATTGAGGACTGGCGTTTTCAAAAACTCCAATTTTAGAAATGTGCTCCGGCAAATCGGCAATAATGGCAGCTGCTCGTTCTGGCGAAACGTATCGATCGCTGGACTGTCCGAAGACGAAACCAACTGCATTCGCACCAAATGAACAAGCTAATTTTGCATCTACAAGATTAGTAATTCCACATATTTTAATAAATAGCTCTTGTAACGGAAACATCATCATTCTTCGATAACATTGGATTTCAGGGAAGGGCTTACCTTTACTTGCCGAATACGACGCGCGCTCTTTGTCAGAATTGTAAAGACAAAGTTCTCTGTTTTAATTTCTTCATTTAATTCCGGAAGTTTGCCGGTAATTTTTTGTAAGTAACCTGCCAAAGTTTCATAGTCTGGGGCTTCAGGTAACTTCACTCTGAATTGAACATTGAAGTCTGCAATCGAAAGAGCTGCATCTACAATTATCGAGCCATCGCTCTCTTGTTCCACCGACTTACGCGTTTCATCGTACTCATCAAGTATATCTCCAACAATTTCTTCAACAATATCTTCCATTGTTACAATGCCTTCGGTTCCGCCATATTCATCGACAACAATGCCAATGTGTACTTTATTCTGTTGAAACTCTCGCAGGAGTAAACTAATTTTTTTTGATTCAGGAATAAAGTGTGCAGGACGAACTATATCCTGCAATATGATGAGTGAGCGATGTTCAAGTAAACTCAGCAAATCCTTGCTATATATCACACCGATGATGTGATCTATTGTCCCTTTGTAAACAGGGAGACGTGAGTATCCTTCTTCAATAACTTTGCGAACCAACACATCTCGCTGTATGGATATATCCAGCGCAACAATATCCGGACGTGGCACCATAATTTCTTTTGCAGTGATATCTGAGAATTGTAGAACACTTTTAATTAGTTCATGCTCTGTTTTATCGATTGTACCGCTTAAAGAACTTGCATCGATAACTTGTTTCAACTCTTCTTCTGAAAGCGTGGTTTGGAGTAAACCGCCTTTTATAAGTGCATCTCGTATTATTTTTTTCACCGATTTCATTGCTGATTTAATTACTTTTATAATTCAGAGCTTGCATTGTCCCGCTTAGTACTATATGTGCGATACATTATGGCAATGTTATTTTGAATGCCCGTCTCTCCCACTTTCCGTTTACCATACCAAGAACGGTCCCAATGCCATATTGTGCCGCCTTTCTGCATGCATAATTTCATGCGCGATGACACCGGCCAACGTCGCTTCATTATCAACAGCCTTCAATAAACCCGTATGTACATACCCACCGGGTGTACAAAATGCGTTTATAGTACTATCGTCGTTAATAATCTCAAATCTATAAGCAAATTGATTTCGATATAAAATATCCAGTGAAGTAAGTGTTTTTTTTCAATATTCTCGACATACGTTTTGACATCCGGGCGATTCTTTAAAATTGGTTATCCCTTTGGACTCTTTTAAATTACGGAATCAAACTGTTGTTCCAATTCAACATCCTTCGTTACCGGAAAAACATTTAGTTGCATCAATGTACTACAACTGAATGTAGTGCTTGAAATAAACAATACGACAGACCACAATCTTATTTTCTTAAACATAATACTAACCTCCTTAGTAATATATTTCTTCCAAAATAAGACCTTTTGCCGGAGCAGACATTCCTGCTGCGGCTCTATCTTTTGACTCAAGTATTTTTGCAAACTCATTCATCTTTGAGTGCCCTCTTCCCACATTTACCATAGTTCCAACTAATGTACGAACCATTCCATGCAAAAAACGATTTGACGTGATTTCAAAAATTAGCAGTTTATTATTTTTGGTCCATTCAGCCGATGTAATCGTACAGCGGTGCTGGTGCAGGTCATCTTCTACTTTACAAAAAGCCCGAAATCCATGCTCTCCAATAATTTGCTTTGCACACATTTGCATTAAATCAGGATCTAACTTTTGAAAAACCTGCCAACAATAATTCCGTTGAATTGCTATCGGTTCTTGACTAATCGAATACGAGTAACGTCTTTTTTTTGCATCGTAGCGTGCGTTAAAATCCAATGGCGCCTCAACTGCCTCTCGGATAACGATACTATGCGGCAACACAGAACTCAAACTTTTTGCAAGGGTACTGATCTCAAATTCTTCCTCCATAAAGAAACTTGCAACCTGACCTCGCGCATGAACTCCAGCATCCGTTCTGCCGGCTCCAGTAATTCTGATATCCGCTTGCAAAATTTGTTTTATTGCCTTTTCAATTTCTTCCTGGATCGACCGTCCGTTTTTTTGGAATTGCCAACCAACATAGTCTGTGCCATCATACTCAATCATTAGTCGGATATTTGGCATACATTGCGTTAAAATTTTGTCGAGATGCTTAAACCAACACCATCAATATGTGCACCGTTGTTTAGTGCAAATGTATGAATTTCGATATTATCCATCATTGAAAGCGACTTGTTATATTCTGCAGCTTTTCTTCCAGCAGAAAACGCTGAGAAGAGATGATTTACTACTACTGCAGCAATGAAAAATTTTGCATTATTTTTAATTTCCCCGCTGCGGATCCATAAATCCTTAAACTGAGTACGGTTAGCACCTGAATCCCATTGCCAATTATATTGGTCTGCTGTATATACAAGATCGTTCTCACGGTTTCTCAACTTCGCTTGGTTGTACTCATCAATTGTATTGAAGTTGCCGATATTGATTGAATATTGATCGTCTTTATTATCAAAGTTTGCACCTGCGTGTTGATTCGCAAATGTTCGTGCATCTTGTTGCAGCCAATCAGCGTGCATACGAAATCCGCTGTAGGCAAGCCACAGACCACCTTCGGCGATGAGATTGTATTTCCCTGATTCAAACGATCCTACATACATTTCGCCCATTCCTGGAAGAATGAGCGATGCAACAACAGCCAGCATAACCGATTTCTTAGACTCAAATGAAGCTGAATAATCTAAATTAATCGATGTTATTACTTTACTTTGCATTTCTTGGGCTATCAATACTGACATCGGCCGTGTTTGAGCATATTGTTGTTGTATTAAGCAAAATAAGAATGCAGTTACGACAAGGAACCGTTTCATAGTGAAATCTCCGGTTAAATTGCAATGCGAATCGCAGAAGTTATTTTCGGCTCTGCTATTTTTCCAATACATCTATCAATAGAAGCTTCTTGAATAGTAATGTTAAGAATTTCATTTGTTATATGCGAATCTGATTTCACATCGACTCGTACGTATTCTTGCGTCAATCCAGAGACTAATCCGTTGGAATTAACTGATTCAAAAAGAACAGGAATTGTCTTTCCTAAAAAACGATGATAATAATCACTTCGCTTTTTATCGCTTAACTTATGCATTCTCTTGCTCCGCTCTGCCTTGATCCGTGGATCTATCTTCGGAAGAAACTCTGATGCCGGAGTATTTGGTCTTTCCGAATAACTAAATACATGTAAATATGTAACAGGAAGGTTTGTGAGATATTTGTATGCATCCTCAAATAACTCATTGCTCTCTCCAGGAAATCCGACAATAACGTCAGTACCAATGCCTGCTTCTGGAATATAAAACTTTATTCGTTCAATGCGATTCGTGTATACATTGGTTAAATATCTCCTTTGCATCAATCGCAGAATTGTATCAGATCCAGATTGCAATGGAATATGCCAATGATTGCAAAGTTTCTCTTCAGCAAACCAGAAATCAAGCAACTCATCTGTTAACAAGTTCGGTTCAATAGAACTAATGCGTATGCGCAGCAATCCATCAAGAGTCGTAAGTTGTTTAAGAAGAGTCAGTAGATTTGTGCCATCCTTCCTACCATAATCTCCGACATTCACTCCTGTCAGTACGATTTCTTTGTACCCCAGTTCAACCGCTTCTCTTGCTTGTTGCACAATTTTCAAGATGCCAGCACTTCTACTTCTGCCTCGTGCAAGTGGAATAGTACAATAAGTACAGGAATAATCGCATCCATCTTGCACTTTCAGAAATGCACGCGTCCGTTCTTCAAATCCTGCTGACGATGCTAATCCAAATTCATTCATCTCACCAAGACAAGAGACTATAATATCAGCGTGTGTTTTCTTTTTACCACCATCTATAATATTAAAGAGAGAGAATTTATCCTGTGTTCCAAAAACCAAATCTACTCCTGGTATTGCGGCGAGTTGTTCTGCCTGAAGTTGAGCATAACATCCAACGACTGCAACGAATGCATCTGGAGAATGGCGTAAGGCACGCCGCACTAATTGTCGGCATTCTCGGTCGGCAGAAGCGGTCACACTGCAGGAATTGATTACAATAACATCCGCTCTGTCATCTATACCTACCACCGTGTATCCATTACCGGTAAATTGTTTTCCAATGGCAGCGGATTCTGCGTAATTGAGTTTGCAGCCGCAAGTATGTAATGCAATGCGCTTCATAAAGAAAAAGAGCAGCCCGCCCCCACATATCGGGGGGGACGGACAACTCTTTTTTCGTTTTCTCTAAGAGTTAGTTAGAACCCTCAGTGTTCGGTTCATCCTTACTTTCAAATGATAGATCATCTGGCATTTTCTCTACATCAGAAGGAGTAGAGACGACATCTTTCATCGTCATTGGTGTCAGCTTATGGCTAGCGACATATTCATCCACAAGCTTCTGCTCCTTACCGCGAAGATACTCAAGTGCGGACAGAACAATCTTTTTGCTTTCTTTATCGAACTCTATCACCTTCAAAGGAATATCGTCACCCACTTTGAAAGACTCAGCAATATTTTTTACTGGAGTATGCGAGAGTTGTGACAGTGGCACGAAGCCGTCAACACCAAGCGGCATTTCAACAATAACGCCTTTCTCGATGATACGAACAACCTTTCCGTCTACATCTGTGCCAACTTTGTACTGCGATTCGAATGCTTCCCACGGATTATCATGAACTTGCTTATGTCCAAGAGAAATTCGACGTTGATCGATGTCCACCGAAAGTACGATAACTTCGAGCTGATCTCCCTTTTTAACTACTTCACCCGGGTGACGAATTTTCTTTGTCCACGATAAATCAGAAATATGAACAAGTCCATCAACGCCTTCTTCGAGCTCAACGAAGACACCGAAGTTGGTCAGATTACGAACTGTTCCCATATGCTTGGAACCAATAGGATATTTCTGCATCAGTGTCGTCCAAGGATCCGGTTCGAGCTGTTTCATACCAAGCGATATTTTCTTCCCATCTTTATCTAATGAGAGAATAATCGCATCCACCATTTGTCCCATAGAAACGACTTGTGATGGATGTTTGATATGCTGCGTCCAACTCATTTCTGAAATGTGAATAAGACCTTCGATGCCTTTTTCAATTTCAACAAATGCACCGTAATCCGTTAGAGAAACTATTTTACCATTAATTTTTGTACCGATAGGATACTTCTGATCAATATTTTCCCAAGGATGCGGTTGAAGCTGCTTCATTCCAAGTGATATCCGCTTCTTCTCTGCGTCGAAATCCAATACGACAATATTGACAGTAGCATCTAGTTTTACAATCTCCGATGGATGATTGACTCTGCCCCATGAAAGATCAGTAATGTGTACCAAGCCATCAACACCTCCAAGATCGACGAACACACCAAAATCGGTGATCGCCTTAACATGACCTTCGAGAATTTGACCCTTCTCAAGACTATCAAGAATGGTTTTACGCTGACTGGCAAGTTCTTCTTCAACTAATATTTTATGACTGACCACGACATTTTCTGACGGATGATTAACTTTCACCACACGAAAATCCATCTCGCGTCCGATGAAAGCATCAAAATCGCGAACAGGGCGAACATCGATTTGAGAACCCGGCAAAAAAGCATCTAATCCCATAAGATCAACAACGATTCCGCCTTTTGTCCTACGAACGCATCTACCTTTAAGTACTTCACCTGTTTCAAATGATTTAACGACGCGTTCCCAGATACGCATGAAATCAGCACGCTTGCGTGACAAAACAAGCTGGCCATCTTTATCTTCAATGCTTTCGAGGAAAACTTCAATTTCATCGCCAATCTTAAGTTCCTTAATTTTCGGGAACTCGCTTACCGACACGTTGCCTTCCGATTTGAATCCAATATCGACCGCAACGTTGGAATCGCCAATGTGAACCACGCGACCTTTGACAATTTCACCGGCATTAATTTTACCCATCGTACCGGAATAGAGCTGTTCAAGTTGTTTGTATTCTTCTTCTGAATACCCGCTTTCCTCAAACTTTTCTGCGGAATTTTTTGTATCTAACATGCAACCTCCAAAATACTGCTTCCCGTGTTTTGCGGGAATAACCGAATTGCGTTTTCTTCGATGCCAGCCATTTCACATCGACGAAGCACGTACTTCGGTATTTATTTAGTGTGTGACGAATTCGTTAATTAAAGATGGCTGTGTATCATTTTTTGAATTCATTGTATTCTTCATCGCTTCAATTTTTTCCTTCACCTTTTCCATCAACCACTGCGGAGTTGACGTTGCACCGGTGACACCGACAGTTTCAATTCCTTCAAACCATTCCGGCTGAAGTTCCTGAATATCTTCTATAAATTGAATACGGGAATTGACTGATTTAACAATTTCGTATAGTACTTTCCCATTTGAACTATGTCTGCCTGCAACGAAAATGATAAAGTCGTTCTCCGCTGCAAATTCCCGAATTTTCTTTTCTCGTCCAAACACTTGACCACAAATGGTATCTTTTGCAAGGAATTCGGTTGCGAGTTCTTCAATAGAACCGACTACTAATTCTTTTATCTTTTTAGATAATTCTTCTTTGATGGAATAGAATGTCGGCTTGTCCATTGTTGTTTGTGAGAACAGAACAGTCTTCCGATCCAACTTCACTTTATCAATTTCATTCAGTGATTTTATAACAATCGCTTCGCCATTCGTCTGACCTACAAGCCCAATAACTTCAGCATGTTCTATCTTACCGAAAATAACAATCTGATAGCCATTATCATAAAACCGGCGAATCCGTTCTTGCACTTTGCCAACCACCGGACATGTTGCATCAATCAACGTAATGCCAAGTTCTTGTGCGCGTTTATATGTCTCTGGTGGCTCGCCATGCGCGCGAATGAGAATCTTTGCGCCTCGGAGTTTCGCTAAATCGTCATGTGTAACCGTTTCAAGCCCTTTAGATCTTAGCCGCTCAATCTCTACAGGATTATGAATGATATCACCAAGAGAGTAAAGCTTCTCACCGACTGCAAGCTCCTTTTCTGCAATATCCACAGTCCGCACAACTCCCCAGCAGAATCCGGAAGATTTATCGACTGTCACTTTCATGATTTTCCTTTTTCCCGAATGATTTCCTTTGCACGTTCCAAAATGAAATCGACCTGTTCCTCAATGGTCAAATGGGAAGTGTCTAATTCAATTGCATCCGGGGCTTTTCGCAACGGACTTACTGCACGGGTTGAATCCTTTTGATCTCGCATTTCAATTTCTTTTATCAAATCATCCTGATTTGCTTCTATTCCCACGAGAGTAAGCTCTCCTTTCCGCCGTCGAGCTCGTTCTTCAACACTTGCGACCATAAATATTTTTAATTCTGCTTTTGGAAGAACAACAGTGCCGATATCACGCCCTTCCAAAACAACGCCGCCACTTGCAGCCATCTTTTGCTGCTCTTGTACCATCACTTCGCGGACACCTTCATAACTGCTTACAGTACTTACGGAACGACTTACGAGTTGTGTTCTAATTCGCTTTGTGACTTCGATGCCCTCTAGGAAAACCTTCGTAGTACAATTTTCCACTTCCAATCGAATGGTACTCGTCCGAGCAAGGCGCACAATCTTATTCTTATCGCTTAAATCAATTTTTTCGTCAAGCGCCTTCAATGTAATAGCACGATACATTGCGCCCGTATCAATATGAAGATAACCCAACTTATGAGCCACCAACTTTGCTGTCGTGCTTTTACCAGAGGCAGCTGGCCCATCTATCGCGATGGTTATCTTCTTCAACTCGTCTTTACAAATCATTATTGATTAATAATATACAGAATAAAACATTGGAGAGCAATTATGAATTCCCGAATGCTTAGCCCAAAATCAATGCGTTATTTATGGTACTGAATAACAATTTTCAATCAACCTGCATCGTGAATCACATTGATGTTCTTGCAATGGTTCTCAGTACGACCCGCATTGGCAAAATCTCTTCAAGAAAAGGATATTATCTTAATATGTTGCATCGGCTTTTGTTAGAGGGCTAAAGTCCGTCGTCAGTGCATGAAGAACGGCGCTCAAGACGATATATTACATTTACAATGAATAACTTGCGTTTTGAAAGTAAAAAGCATATTCTTTCCACAAAACATATAAAAGAAAAATAAATGTCAATCCTCATAAAAAACGGACTCGTCATAACAACTGACGGTGCGACAAACGCAGATATTTTCATCGAGAAAGAAACGATCAAGCGTATCGGACCGCATCTCGGTCTAAAGGCAGATAATATCATCGAAGCTAGTGGAAAACTTGTTATCCCAGGCGGCGTTGATGTGCACACCCATTTAAGTCTACCCGTTGGCAATGTCATTACAAGTGATGACTTCGAAACCGGTACTCGAGCGGCTGCATTCGGCGGCACAACAACTATCATTGACTTTGCTCAACAAGTAAAAGGACATTCACTTCGCGAAGCATTGGATGCTCGGTTAAAAGAAGCCAAGAAATCTGTAATCGACTATGGTTTACACATGATCATTGTTGATTTACCGGAACAACGAATTACTGAGATGGACGAAATGATAAAACGAGGCGTGACTAGTTTCAAACTCTTCACTGCATATCCTGACCGGTTGATGGTGGATGATGATACTATTCTCAGAGCACTTCGACAGACAAAAAAGAACGGCGGACTTGTTTGTGTACATGCAGAAGATTCAGTAATGATCGAATCACTCGTCGGGAAGGCATTGATGGAAGGAAAGACCGAACCAAAGTATCATGCCGCAACACGTCCAGCCGAAGCAGAAGTAAAAGCCGTCAAGCATATTATCCAACTAGCACGACATGCAGATGCGCCTGTGTACTTTGTTCACATCTCGTGTTCAGAATCGCTCGAATATATCAGGCAAGCACAATCTAAAGGTCAGCCAGTGTATGCTGAAACATGTCCGCAATATCTTTTTACTTCCACAGAAGATTTAGACAGACCTAATTTTGAAGATGCAAAATATGTCTTCACACCGCCACCAAGAGAAAAATGGAATCAGGAAAAGCTTTGGAACAGCTTACAGAATAATTCATTGCAAGTCGTTTCAACAGATCACTGTCCATTTAACTTCCGAGGAGAGAAAGAATCGGGATATTCGAACTTCACAAATATTCCCAACGGCGCTCCGGGTATAGAGAACAGATTGCAACTCCTTTTCAATTTCGGGGTTGTAGGTGGAAAGATTTCAACAAATCGATGGGTTGAAATTATTTCTACAATGCCCGCAAAGCTCTTTGGTCTTTATCCCAAAAAGGGAACCATTGCTATCGGCAGTGATGCAGATATTGTGATCTGGAATCCCGCGACCGAACACACCATCTCTGCCTCAACACATCACATGAAGGTCGATTACTCGTTATATGAAGGATGGCGTGTTCAAGGGTTGGCAGAAATAGTTGTTTCACGCGGAGATATTATTGTTGAGAACCATACGTGGAAAGGAAAACCAAGCAGAGGTAAGTTTTGCACCCGAGAATTATTTCAGTTTCGTCGCTCCTTTAATCCCTGCATGTAATCCCTAAAATTATTTCCGTAAAGAGTCTCTCACCATATCCGTGATGCGGCGGAAATCAAGCTTGCCGCTGCCCATTTTAGGCAGTTCTTCGAAGATGACAAAATTTTTCGGTAGCGCAAAATTCGGCAATTCTTTCGCCATCTTTTTCAAAACTGCTTTTTCATCTATTTTTTTCGTTACTGCTGCTATAATCTTCGCACCGCGCATGGAATCAGGCACTTCAACAATGCAACAAGAAATATCATCAGGGAGAAGATGATTAAGAACATTTTCAACACGGATGAGTGAAACCATTTCACCGCCAATTTTCATGAATCGTTTTAACCTCCCAACGTGCCAAAGATATCCATCCGAATCTTGATATCCCATATCACCTGTATCATACCAACCATGACGGATGCTCAGTGTTGTTGCTTCAAAATCATCAAAGTAGCCTTTCATCACATTGTCACCTTTGACGAGAATTTTTCCAATTTCACCAACGCCACATTCTTCACCTGTTTCATAGTTTTCCACACGTACCTTTACATTGGCCAAAGGCAATCCAACACTCCCAGGCCGGTTGTTTGTATGTGAATTTACACTAATGACCGGGCTTGTCTCTGTGCAGCCATACCCTTCTAAAAGTGTTATCCTATGTTTATGAAGAAACTCTTCGCGCAATGAATCGGGCGTTGTATCGGCACCGGTCAACATAATACGACATGATGCAAAATCTCCTGGTTCAGATTTCCTTAAATATCCCCACATAAAAATCGGAGTACCAACTACGAAAGTAACTTTTTCTTCGCGAATGATATCACAGATATTTTTAAAATCCAAAGGATTAGCATAGGTAACGATAGTCATTCCATAATATAATGGAAGCCACAAATTCGCTGTTAAACCAAACACATGGAAGAAGGGAAGATTTGCAAGGAAAATATCTTTAGAAGAAAGGTCAAATGCTTGTGAGATTCCAACGAGATTCGCTGATAGATTTCGGTGCGTTAACTGAACTGCTTTAGGATCTTTCTCGCTTCCACTTGTAAATAAAATAACAGCGTTGTCATCTTCATCCCCGAAATTAATTTTTTTAAGGAGTCGTTCAATGGGAAGTTTTGCCCTTAGTGCCGCTTTAATCTTATCCAGAATCGAAACATTATCCATAATGTCTTCGATGAAGACCATTCCCTGCATACGCGGACAATTTAACTTCTCGACGAGCGTTTTTGAAGCAATGATGGTTTTGAAGGCGCATTTCTCTTGTGCATACTTGCAATTTTTTTCGGCACCCATAGAATAATTAATCATCACAGGAACCCGTCCGCTCATTAATGCGCCAAGAATAGAAAGCACACACCCAGCAGACGTTGGAATCATAATACCGATAAAACCCTCATCGTATTCTTTGAATTTATCAGCTAATATGAGCGAGGCAATAAGCGCTTTTCCATAACTGACATTCTTCCCGGTCGTGCGGTCGTTAATTGCCATCTTGTTCTCAAACTGCTTAGCAATGCGGACAAAGTGATGATGAAGAAGCATCTATTTTCCCTTAAGAAATTTTGTATTGCGGCCTTCGCAAATACCTTTGCTGAAATGCGGCCTTATACCAGCTTCGCTCGTAGAAATTCTCTGTTCAATCGCGCGATATGCGTTACTAAGATTCCTTTCGGACACTCAGCTTCGCAAGCATAATTGTTGGAACAATTACCAAATCCTTCCTTATCCATCTGTATTACCATTTTCTGAACACGTTCTTTTCTTTCAATTTGCCCTTGCGGCAGTAAGGCGAATTGTGATACCTTCGCCGCCACGAAAAGCATTGCAGAAGAATTCGGGCACGCTGCAATACAAGCTCCGCATCCGATGCACGCTGCTGCATCCATCGATTCTTCCGCATTCTCTTTCGTCACAGGAGTCGAGTTCGCGTCCGGCGCACCCCCGGTTCTTGCTGAAATAAATCCGCCCGCCTGCATAATTCTATCCATTGCAGTTCGATCTACAACTAAATCTTTAATTACGGGAAATGGTTTTGCACGCCAAGGTTCAATGACAAGTTCTTGTCCGTCATCAAATATCCGCATGCGCACATCACACGTAGCCTGTTTGCGACCCGGACCATGTGCGCGTCCGTTTATCATTAATCCACAGCTACCGCAGATACCTTCGCGACAATCGTGATCAAAAGCAACGGGGTCTCTATCTTGAAGCACTAATTGATTGTTAAGCACATCTAGCATTTCTAAGAATGAAGCATCGGGCGATATATTCTGCACTTCGTACATTTCAAAACGTCCTGCATCCTTCTGATTCTTCTGACGCCATATTTTTAATGTAAAATTCATATTCGTCGATTCCTATTTGTAACTCCGTTCGGAGGGTTTCACATATTCAAACGTGAGAGGCTCTTTGTTGAGCTTCGGTTTCTTGCCTGCACCAGTATATTCCCAAGCTGCTATATAAGCATATTTTTTATCATTGCGTAATGCTTCACCTTCAGGTGTTTGATATTCTTTACGGAAATGGCCGCCACAAGATTCTTTGCGATGCAGAGCATCAAACGTTAATAATTCTGCCAACTCCATAAAATCGGCAACACGTCCAGCTTTTTCCAATTCGATGTTGAGATTATCAGTCTCGCCAATAACTTTTGCATCATTCCAAAATTCTTCTCGGATTTCCGAAATGAGCTTTAAAGCTTTCTTCAATCCTTTCTCGCTGCGCCCCATCCCAACGAAATCCCACATTACTTTGCCAAGTTTTTTATGAATTTCACTCACGGGTTGTTTGCCGTTGATAGCGAGAAGTTTGTTCACTCGTTCGGTAACGTCAGTATTTACTTTTTTAAATTCCGGGTGATCGGTTGCAAGAGACTTAAATTTTGTTTTTGCAAGATAATCTCCCAATGTGTACGGAAGAATGAAATAACCGTCGGCTAAACCTTGCATTAACGCACTGGCTCCAAGCCGGTTCGCACCGTGATCGGAGAAATTTGCTTCGCCGATAACAAACAATCCAGCTATCGTGCTCATCAAATTGTAGTCAACCCACAATCCGCCCATTGTATAGTGGACAGCGGGATAAATGCGCATAGGCGCGGCATACGGATCTTCGGCAGTGATTTCGTGATACATATCGAAAAGGTTGCCATACTTCTCTTCGATCCATTGTTTGCTATTTCGTTTGATAGCGTCTGCGAAGTCAAGATACACAGCCATCTTCGTTTTACCGACGCCATAACCTTTATCACATATTTCTTTTGCACGACGGGAAGCGACATCGCGCGGAACCAAATTGCCGAACGAAGGATAGAGACGTTCGAGATAATAGTCACGTTCATCTTCTGGAATTTGAGATGGTATACGCACATCACCTGATTTCTTCGGAACCCAAATGCGTCCATCATTGCGCAAGCTTTCGCTCATGAGCGTCAACTTGGATTGATAATCACCACTCACTGGAATGCATGTAGGGTGGATTTGTGTGAAACAAGGATTTGCAAATAGTGCACCCCTCTTATATGCCTGCCAGATTGCCGTGGCATTACTCGCCTTTGCCATTGTCGAAAGATAAAAAGTATTGCCATAACCGCCGGTTGCAAGCACAACTACATCTGCTATATACGATTCGATAGCGCCTGTCTTCAAATTTCGGCACACGATACCGCGCGCCATTCCCTCTACTACTACCAAATCCAACATCTCACGTCGATCGTAAAACTTAACACCACCCGTACCAATTTGACGACTCAATGCAGAATATGCACCAAGGAGAAGTTGCTGGCCGGTTTGGCCGCGAGCATAAAATGTTCTCGATACTTGCGCGCCGCCGAAAGAACGCATATCCAAATAACCTGCATAGTCACGAGCAAACGGAACACCTTGAGCGACGCATTGATCGATTATACTACCGCTCACTTCTGCGAGTCGGTACACGTTTGCTTCACGCGCTCGGTAATCGCCGCCCTTCAATGTATCGTAGAATAAGCGATAGACACTATCTCCATCGTTCGCATAATTCTTTGGTGCATTGATGCCGCCTTGTGCTGCGATGCTGTGTGCACGCCGCGGTGATTCGTGGTACGAGAACGCCAGCACGTTATAGCCAAGCTCGGCAAGCGAAGCCGCTGCTGAAGCTCCTGCCAAACCAGTTCCAACTACGATGACAGAATATTTGCGCCTGTTCGACGGATTTACCAGCTTCATATTGAAGCGATGATTAGACCATTTTTTTTCGATCGGCCCATCGGGGACTTTGGAGTCAAGCGTCATAGTCAATGAACTCCCATAATCATGGTAGATACAGCTTGATGATAAAAAAAGAAATAGACGGGAATTGCCGCAAAACCCACGGGAATCAAAAACCAGAAGATGAATGCTAGCATATCAAGAAACGGTGCATAGGTTTTGTTCCGAAGCCCGAGTGTTTGGAATGCCGATTGGAATCCATGCCGCAGATGATAACCGAGCACAAGCAAAGCAATAAGATAAAACAAATCATACCACGGATTTGAAAATGCATGCATCACCAGTTCATACGATGAGACTTTCTGTGAGGTAAATCGAGATGGAATAAAGAATGATTTCAGATGTATGTAGAGAAATATTCCGATTACTATTCCAGTCCAAATTGTTGTGCGGGATGCGAGAGGTGAGTTATCTTTTAATCTGAAATATTTATATTTGACCGGCCGCGTTTTTCGGTTTTTAATCCACAGAATGACGCCAAGAATCGCATGAACGATAACACCAAGAAAAAGGAATATCTCGATAAATCGAATAACCGGATTAGAAACCAGGAAATCCCCATATGCTTCATACATTTTTCCGCTATCATTCGCGAACAGAAGTAGATTACCTATGAGGTGTTCCACGAGAAAGACAATCAGGAACAATCCGGTGAGACTCATGAGAACTTTTTTGCCGATAGACGAGTAATAAAATGCAAGGATGCTGTTCATAGAGAATGACTCTGTGTGGTTGAACATCATGATACCTTGTCAAGATCACTACTTCTCATCAAAGCAACCTTGAAAAGGGTATGAATTCACTGAGGAGAGTGTATGGAAGATTTTTGGAAAATGCAACGGAAGGAGAACGAATAATGATTGCTCACATTATAGAAAAGCGCGTTATAAAAAGGAAATTTTAACAGGGATTCAGAAACTACTTTTTCAGGTAATTGGTGGACGATATACAAAGAAAGTCAGTCAGACTAAACAGATTAAGCCGCCTACGAAATAGAACTAAACACACTTGCAGGCTTGCGCGCCCGCATGCCTGCGGGGATAATCTTTTACTTTGTGTCTCGTAATGTTTTTATTTACATTCTTGCAGGAGCGCACCTGCCCCTTGAGGCAAGAAATTCATGAAGACAAACATCTCTCTTGAGAATGCTGTGCTATCATTCCGTCCAAACCTACTTCTATATCTTGTAGATCAGCAATACTCCGATGATCAATAGATGAAAGATGACCTATGAAGAAAGAGTTTATTGCACACCGACGAGAAAAAGATGGAGAAGCACAATCTTTACAAAGCCATCTTTTAAGAACCGCAATTTATTGTGGACAATTCGCCGGAAAGATCGGATTGAAAGATGCGGGGAGAATTATCGGTTTGCTTCATGACCTTGGGAAAGCAAGCATTGAATTTGATAAATACATCCAATCTGCAACAGGACGCATTAATCCAGATGCCGATGATTGGGTTGATGCAAAAACACAAAAAGGAAAAATAGATCATTCCAGCGCAGGGGCACAATTTATTTTTAGGATTCTTTCCGAACAAGGCGCGGCAGGAATCAATGTGGCGCAATTACTTGCACTTTGTATTGCTTCACACCATTCCGGCATCATCGATTGCCTTTTACCTTCCGGCGAAGATAATTTTACACGAAGAATAAACAAGGAATCAGAAAAGACTCACATCGATGAAGCACTATCATATTTCCAGGAAATGGAGATACAAAAGATTACAAAAATGCTTTCGAGCGATAACGTCATTAAACAAATTATCGAAAAGATAAAATCACTAAAAGAGGACGGCGACAAACAAGATACTGTATTGTTTAAATACGGATTGCTTGCACGTTTTCTTTTCAGTTGTCTTATAGATGCTGACAGACTTAATACTGCCGATTTTGAATTTCCTCAAAACGCAGAAATCCGTAATTATGGAAAGTATTGCTCCTGGGATGTGCTAATCGAAAGATTGAATGCGAAGATAAAAGAGTTTGAAAACAAGCCGGATAAAAATGAAGTCGACGATCTGCGAAATGAAGTATCAGAACAATGCTTTAATTTTTCAACAAAGCCAAAAGGAATATACCAATTAACCGTTCCTACTGGCGGCGGCAAAACGATGGCAAGTTTGCGGTTTGCTTTAAACCATGCAAAGCATCATAAGCTGGATAGAATATTCTATGTTATTCCCTTCACTTCTATTATTGATCAAAATGCAGATGAAGTACGAAAGATTTTAGAAGATAAAGACAGCAATGGTAAATATTTAGATAGAGTTGTTCTTGAACATCATTCCAACCTGACACCAGAAGAAGAAACAAAGAGACAGAATCTTTTATCAGAAAATTGGGATGCACCGATTGTCTTTACAACTCAGGTACAATTTCTCGAGACAATGTTCGGCAGCGGAACTAGAAGTGCACGCAGGATGCACCAACTTGCCAATTCTGTGATTATCTTTGACGAAGTCCAGACAATCCCCGTCAGATGTGTTCACATGTTCAACGTTTCCCTTCGATTTCTTGTCAATAATTGCGGAGCATCAGTCATTCTTTGTACGGCAACACAGCCATTGCTTGACAAAGCAAGCTGGCTGGAGAAAAAAATTGACGACGATAGTGCACATAGATTCTTAGACATATCTTCTGGGCAAAGGATTATACAGGATGAACATAAGCTATTTAAAAAATTACAGCGAGTTAAAGTCTATGACAAAAGGAAAAAGGTAGGCGGATGGACAGAGAATGAAACAGTGGATTTGATTAAAAAGGAATTGAATGATACGGGTAGTGTGTTGATCATTGTAAACAAAAAAGATTCTGCTCGGTCACTTTACGTGACGCTTCAGAAGAAAAGCACTCCTGATATATATCATCTCAGCACCAACATGTGTCCCGCGCATCGTCTTGAAGTCCTCAATCTTATTAAGGATAGAATCGAAAAGAAACTACCGGTAGTATGCGTTAGCACACAATTGATAGAAGCCGGTGTCGATATAGATTTCGGAACGGTTATTCGTTATCTGGCAGGTCTCGATTCAATAACACAAGCAGCAGGAAGATGTAATAGAAACGGAAGACGCAAAACAGGAAAAGTTTACATCATAAATCCCTGTAATGATAGCTTGGACAAACTTAAAGATATTAAGACTGGCGCGGATAATGCAGAGCGTGTTCTTCGAGAATACAAGAACACACCCAAGACATTTGATAACGATAGAATTGGATTGAAGGCAATGAAACAATTCTACACATATTATTTCTATAACAGGCACAAAGAAATGTGCTATCCCGTTAACAGCAAATCTATAATAGAAAGAGATGATGATCTGTTTAATCTCCTATCAACGAACACCATTTCTTTGAGACGGTATGAAGACATAAAACATATAAACTTTCCTCTTTCATTGAGACAATCCTTTCAAAGTGCAGCGAAAGCATTTCATGCAATTGATACACCAACGCGTGGTGTCGTTGTTCCTTATGGAAAAATAGGCAATCAGATCGTCAATGATCTTTGTGGTACCGTTATGCTTGAAAAGCAGTACAAGCTTTTAAAAGCGGCGCAAAGGTTCTCTGTCAATCTCTACCCTTATGAATTCGAGGAGATGGAAAAGAATGGGGCAATACGCCCCGTACAAGACGAAGCCGATATTTACTATATGAATTATCAATATTACAGCAATGAATTTGGCTGGAGTAAAGAAATTGTGACAGAAATGAAAAGTCTAAATTTTTAAGGAGGAGACATGAAATACAAGAACAGTGTGGAATTCAAGGTACACGGCAAGTACGCCCTCTTCACTGACCCCCTAACGAAAATTGGTGGGGAAAAATGTTCGTATCAAGTGCCGACATACGAGGCTTTGAAAGGCGTGATTAGTTCCGTGTATTGGAAACCGACAATTATCTGGATTATTGATAAAGTCAGGATAATGAAACAGATAAAAACACAGACACAAAGCGCAAAGCCGGTTATTTACAGCGGCAGCGGCGGTAACTCTCTTTCCATTTATACATACCTTGCGGATGTTGAATACCAAGTTCAGGCACATTTTGAATGGAATGAAAAGCGAGAAGATTTAAAGCAGGATCAAAACGAGAACAAACATTATTATGTGGCAAAACGGATGATCGAACGTGGAGGCAGGCGGGACATTTTTCTCGGCACACGAGAATGTCAGGCATACGTTGAACCATGTAAATTCGGCGAGGATACAGGAGAATACGACGATCACCCAGAGCTTGCATTTGGTTTAATGTTTCATGGTTTTGATTATCCAGACGAAGGCGAAGATGGAAAATTTATCGCCCGATTTTGGTGGGCTAAAATGAAACAAGGTGTCATTGAATTTCCACATCCAAAAGATTGCAGCATCCGAAAATTGGTCAGATCAATGAAAGCACAGAAAATTGAAACAATCGGATTGGCGGAAGAAGATTTGTTGGAAGGATATGAAGAAGCGGAGGTGACACAATGAGCTGGATGCAAAAGCTGTACGAGACGTACAATAATTGTGAAAATATGGTTGGAGTAAGTCATGATGAGAATAAAATGCCTCTCCTTCCGATTTGCCATACGACTCAAAAGGCACATATTGAAATCACTATAGATGAACATGGTAAGTTTATAAAAGCACGCTCTTTGGGCAAAGACGAAGTAAGAACGACTATAATACCTTGCACCGAAAAATCCGCTGGAAGAACTAGTGGTGGGGCACCTCATCCGCTTTGTGACAAGCTACAATATGTTGCACAAGACTATGAAAATTATGGAGGAGACAAGAAAATATATCATGAATCATATCGAAATAATTTAGAAGCATGGTGTAATTCTACATATTCTCATCCCAAAGCTATTGCGGTACTAAAATATGTAAGAAAAGGAAAGATCATTGAAGATTTAATTAAGAATAATGTCTTATATGCAAAGCAAGGAACTTTACTCAAGAAGTGGGATGGAAATAGGAATGAAACACCTACAATATTTTCGATCCTACAAAACCAGGAATGGCAGGCTGATGCCTTCATACGATGGATTGTTGATAAACCAAATGAGAAGGAAATAAGAGCATGGGACGATGAATCCCTATGGAAAATTTGGATTCAATATTATTTCAGTATAAAGAGAGAAAAGAAAGGTCTTTGTTACACAACCGGAAAGGATCAAATCGTTAGCAACCAACACCCCAAAAAAATTAGAAATGAAGCTGATGGGGCAAAAATAATCTCTTCAGGCAAATCAATTGATAGCAAAGGTAAAGAAAAAGTAGATGATAGTTGTGGATTTACTTTTCTTGGGCGGTTTTGGGATGCAGATCAAGCCGCTGGTATAAGTCTTGAAGTGTCACAAAAAGCACATCTAGCTCTCCGTTGGTTAATTGATCGTCAGGGATACAAAGGCAAAGATGGTCAAGCCATCGTAGCATGGGCAACTTCTGGGACAAAAATTATCCAGCCAACAGATGACCCACTGGCAATTCTTGGTTTTAATGAATTACCAAGTAATGAGTCGAAGGTTGTATCGACTGCACAAGACTTGGCAATAAAGCTTAAAAAGAAAATAGCCGGTTATCGCAAAGAACTAGGCAATTCAGCTGATGTTGTCGTTATGGGTTTAGATGCAGCAACACCCGGACGAATGTCCATGACTTTTTATAAAGAACTAAAAGGTTCTGATTTTCTTAAGAGAATTGATGACTGGCATGAACATTGTGCATGGATACACAATTACGGCTATGATAAGGAGACGAAACAACACTTCACTTTTGTTGGGGCACCTGCACCAGATGATATAGCCGAAGCAGCGTATGGAAGAAGAGTTGACGACAAACTTACAAAAGCAACCGTGGCTCGTCTTCTCCCCTGCATCATTGATGGTCAGCAAATACCACGCGATATTGTTGAATCCGTTATAAGACGCGCATGTAATAGAATTGCTCAAAAAGATTCGAAAGATAAACACGAAAGAGAATGGAATAAAACACTGAGTATAGCATGTTCACTTTATAAAAAATATTCAAAGGAGGATTACAATATGGCTCTTGATGAAAACAGGAATACGCGAGACTACCTTTATGGAAGACTTCTCGCAATTGCAGACCGGCTTGAAGGACACGCACTTTATAAAGCAAAGGAAAAACGTGATACAAATGCTGCACGTTATATGCAGTTGTTTGCTGAACATCCTTTTAAAACATGGAGACAAATCGAGCTTTCACTATCACCGTACAAAGCACGACTTGGTGGTGCAGGTTACTACACCGGACTAATAGATAACGTTATGTGTAAATTTGCCCCAGATGATTTTAAGAATGATAAACCATTAGGTGGAGAATTTTTATTGGGCTTCCATTGCCAACGCGCCGAATTATGGAAAGGTAAAAACGAAGAACCGGAAGAAATGCAAGTTGAAGAATAATCTGGATAGGACATTCATCTTTAAATATCCTTGATGGAAAACGACTCGCAGGAATACGTGTTCCACCAAAAGAATTTTATTTCATTTATCATAAAGGAGTATTTACCATGGGAACAACAGAGAGTTTGAAAAACAAAATCGATTTCGCAGTTATTCTTGGGGTGAACAGAGCAAATCCCAATGGCGATCCATTAAACGGTAATCGTCCTCGTATAACTTACGACGGGTATGGAGAACTATCCGACGTATGCATTAAACGAAAAATTAGAAATCGCCTTATGAACCTTGAACAAGAGATATTTGTCCAATCGGATGATAATAAATTGGACGACTATCCGAGTCTTCGTAAAAGAGCCGAAGGAGAAATTAAAAAAGATGACTGGAAAGATGAAAAGAAATTTCGGAATGCTGTATGTAAAAAATGGTTTGATGTGCGAGCGTTCGGACAAGTTTTTGCATATGGAGGTGAAAACAAGGGTGAAGGCGTTTCTGTTGGTATCCGAGGGCCTGTTTCTATCCAGTCGGCATTTTCTATAAATCCAATTAGTGATCGAACTGCAAGTATTCAAATCACTAAAAGTGTAAGCGGTGAAGGCGATGGCAATAAGAAAGGATCTGATACTATGGGCATGAAACACCGTGTTGACCATGGCGTCTATGTTTTTTACGGAAGTATTAATCCACAACTTGCAGCACAACCTCGTGGCACAGGGTTTAGCAACGAAGATGCAAAAGCAATCCAAAAAGCATTGAAAACATTATTTGTGAACGATGAATCATCCGCACGACCTGCAGGAACGATGGAAGTACATAAACTTTATTGGTGGGAACAAAAAGAAGTGAAATATTCTTCTGCAAAAGTCCATCGATCAATAAGGGATAAAGTAAAAGCATTAAAAGACGAACCACAATCAATTAATGATTATTACATCCCTAATAAATCAGAGATTGACAAAGAATTGTCAGGTTTGAGTGTAGAAGTAATTGATGGTGAGTAATATTTCTTTCTTGGGCGGACATCAACGCTCGCCCGAGGAACATATAATGTTCACCGAAGACGATTACATACAACTTAGCGCATTACAGCATTACGTGTTTTGTCCACGGCAATGCGGGTTGATACACGTGGAGGATGTGTGGCATGAGAATGTCTTTACCGTTCGAGGCGACATCCTGCACGAAAAGGTTGATACCGACACGTACGAAACACGCGGCACATTAAAAACAGTGCGCGCGCTGAGAATCCACTCAACCCGGCTTGGTATTGTCGGTCGTGCAGATGTTGTGGAGTTTAGAAAATCAACAAATGCTGATGGATCGCCGGATGTGATGCCGGTAGAGTTTAAATCGGGAGAACCCAAAGAAGATGTGAGCGATAAGGTGCAGTTGTGCGCGCAAGCATTATGCTTGGAAGAAATGATGAACACGCAGGTGAGACGCGGAGCGTTCTTCTATGGTAAAATCCGCCGACGTGTGCAAGTTGAGCTTGACGACGAGCTAAGAAAGCAAACCGAAGAAATCATCGCTGCCGTGCATGAGATTGTCTCGCAAAAAAAAGTGCCTCCGGCGAAATACTCCGAGAAATGCCGGAATTGTTCTTTAGAGGATGCGTGCATGCCAAAGGCGATGAATGAAAGGAAGTTGAAGCAATATATTAAGGAATTGTACAACAGTGACCTGTCACCCTGAACTTGATTCAGGGTCTCAGAATAGATGCTGAAATAAATTCAGCATGACTAAATAATAAAACCATGAAGAAACATTTGAATACTCTCTACATCACCTCCGACGATGCGTATGTGCGCAAAGAACGGGAAACGTTTGTTGTGGAGGTGAACAATGAAAAAGTCTTTCAAGCACCCGTTCACTCGATTGAGAACATTGTTTGCTTCGGATTCAAAGCCCTCTCCCCTGCCCTTATGGCGTTTTGTGCTGAGAACAATGTCGGTATCAGCTATCTCTCAGAGAACGGAAAATTTCTTGCCCGGGTCTATGGGGCACAGCACGGAAATGTACTTTTACGAAAAGCGCAATATACCATTGCCGACAACGAACAAGAATCCCTTGCCATTGCACGACCGATCATTGCGGCGAAAGTGGCAAACTATCGAAGTCTCCTTTTACGGCATCAAAGGAATCATCCCGATGATTGTCCGCCTAAAGTTGATTCTGCTGCAACGGTTTTAGGAAAGCGATTGACGGATATTGAAAAATCTTTCACACTTGATGGATTACGCGGATATGAAGGCGAATGTGCTAATATTTATTTTAGTGTCTTGTCGTCCCTCATAACATCGCAGCAAGAAGACTTTACGTTTGCACAGAGATCAAAGCGTCCGCCGCTCGATCCGGCAAATGCGCTGCTATCGTTTCTATACGCCATCTTAGCAAACGATGTACGCTCGGCGCTTGAGACAACCGGACTTGACCCGCAGGTTGGCTTCCTTCACCAAATGCGATCTGGAAGACCGAGTCTTGCGTTAGACATTATGGAAGAATTTCGCGCGTATCTTGGCGACCGGATCATGCTGAACCTTATTAATTTGAAACAGGTAACGAAGAGCGATTTTGAAATCCGCGAATCGGGAGAAGTGCGGATGTCTGATGAAGCGCGTAAGACCGTCATATCAGCATATCAGAAACGCAAGCAAGAAGAGATTACGCACCCATTTTTAAATGAGAAGATGACCATTGGATTGTTGCCACATATACAAGCGCAATTGCTGGCACGCTACATTCGCGGTGACATAACAGAATATCCACCCTTCTACGTAAAGTGAGATTGCTATGATGGTGTTGGTCAGTTATGACGTTTCAACTAAAACTCCTGCTGGAGTAACACGCTTGCGGAAGATTGCAGAGATATGTCTTGATTATGGACTGCGTGTACAAAACTCTGTATTCGAGTGCAATGTTGATCCTGCACAATGGGAGAGTCTTAAGGATAAGTTGTTATCGATGTATAAAGCAGAAGAAGATAGTTTAAGATTCTATTTTTTAGGATCGAATTGGCATCGGCGCGTAGAACATCATGGAGGAGATGCAATTTCCGATATAGAAGAACCGATTATTGTGTAACGCTAACCGAAGCGTACATAGAAATGCCGGTAGGTTAGCAGTGTGAAAACAAACGAAATAATGGTTATTTCGTTTCACACAAGCAAATGTTCTTTGAAAAAGTGAACCTTGGCGTTTGGATAGTATATTTACTTGATATTATTATTGTTTAAGAAGTAACAGTCGCGCCCCATGCGGGCGCGTGGATTGAAACTGTGAAATCAGACTCATATTTGTGCGTTGAATAGTCGCGCCCCATGCGGGCGCGTGGATTGAAACGATTATTTTTAATGACTGCAACGCTACTGTTATTGTCGCGCCCCATGCGGGCGCGTGGATTGAAACATTACATCATGCATGAATGATTTCTTCTCTTCTGGTCGCGCCCCATGCGGGCGCGTGGATTGAAACAATTTTAATTAAAGGAGATTTAAAATGGCATGGCGTCGCGCCCCATGCGGGCGCGTGGATTGAAACCGGCTGAAGCGTTTTATAAATACGCCGATGGAAACGTCGCGCCCCATGCGGGCGCGTGGATTGAAACGGATGTTGTAAACGGATCAACGGTTGACAATGTTGTCGCGCCCCATGCGGGCGCGTGGATTGAAACGTTGATGGCGTCCCTTATGCAGATGGTCAATATAGTCGCGCCCCATGCGGGCGCGTGGATTGAAACATGCCATTGTCCAGTATCGCCATCCTGCGCTGACGGTCGCGCCCCATGCGGGCGCGTGGATTGAAACTTTGATGGATTGTGATGTCCAGGTGTTGTTCACTGTCGCGCCCCATGCGGGCGCGTGGATTGAAACCACAAGTGTTCAGGCGGGAAATGCCAACTATAATTGTCGCGCCCCATGCGGGCGCGTGGATTGAAACGCTGTCAAGTAATTCGAGTGAGACAACGTTTGGAGTCGCGCCCCATGCGGGCGCGTGGATTGAAACGTGTGATTATATATCCGAGCACCGTTTCTTCCAAAGTCGCGCCCCATGCGGGCGCGTGGATTGAAACTATTTACAATAGCGAATATTTCAACAGATGGAAAGTCGCGCCCCATGCGGGCGCGTGGATTGAAACAACTTTTGGAGATACATTTTTGGATATGAACCCAGTCGCGCCCCATGCGGGCGCGTGGATTGAAACTTGGTAATACGTCTTGGACTCAAGTGGCAGCTGTAGTCGCGCCCCATGCGGGCGCGTGGATTGAAACATATCAGGCGTTCACACTTGGGACAGTTACGTTGCGTCGCGCCCCATGCGGGCGCGTGGATTGAAACAGTTACGATACTATGAAATCCACCCCTCAAATCAAGTCGCGCCCCATGCGGGCGCGTGGATTGAAACATTTACCGTCCCATGCGGTGTCGATTGATTAACGTCGCGCCCCATGCGGGCGCGTGGATTGAAACTTATAATTACGGTTCTACGCCTTTGCCGGTTATGGTCGCGCCCCATGCGGGCGCGTGGATTGAAACCCGAAATGGATAAAGAACATCAAGCTTGATTTCAAGTCGCGCCCCATGCGGGCGCGTGGATTGAAACACTCCAGGCGGATATTGGACACCTTATGCTGGTAGTCGCGCCCCATGCGGGCGCGTGGATTGAAACAAAGAGACTCTGTCACTTATACAAAAGTACTGAATGGTCGCGCCCCATGCGGGCGCGTGGATTGAAACATTTCATCAACTCTGGATCCTCAAAATCAATTCTGTCGCGCCCCATGCGGGCGCGTGGATTGAAACTTTTGATGGGTATGGTAAATTGTAAAGATGAAATAGTCGCGCCCCATGCGGGCGCGTGGATTGAAACGCGTTCCAGCTACCAATGTGGACAAGCGCGTAGGAGTCGCGCCCCATGCGGGCGCGTGGATTGAAACCTGTTATGGCTGGACACAGTCTGGTATTCCCAAGGTCGCGCCCCATGCGGGCGCGTGGATTGAAACTGGATTTGCCCGGACTGTTTTGGGACAGGCACTTGGTCGCGCCCCATGCGGGCGCGTGGATTGAAACAACAGATACAGGGACTTATCATGCAATCGGAACTGTCGCGCCCCATGCGGGCGCGTGGATTGAAACCACTGATATCATCAAGTGACCATGTTCCTCCATGAGTCGCGCCCCATGCGGGCGCGTGGATTGAAACATCAATACCCCGCCACTCTAAAGAAATCATGTGGGTCGCGCCCCATGCGGGCGCGTGGATTGAAACAATGAGATGAGAGAAAAGAATCCACGAAGATATCGTCGCGCCCCATGCGGGCGCGTGGATTGAAACTGTGTGGTCAGCATTTATGAATCAAGGATTGAATGTCGCGCCCCATGCGGGCGCGTGGATTGAAACACAACTTCGCTCCTCGGAATACCACTCGTCTATAGTCGCGCCCCATGCGGGCGCGTGGATTGAAACATTACAACTAAAGGTGTAGCATGAAAAGAATAATCGTCGCGCCCCATGCGGGCGCGTGGATTGAAACAATGGATAAAACGCGAAGGACGGAATGCGGATTTGGTCGCGCCCCATGCGGGCGCGTGGATTGAAACGTGCATCAGATAAACGAGAATCATTCCCTTGACAGTCGCGCCCCATGCGGGCGCGTGGATTGAAACTGGATTTGCCCGGACTGTTTTGGGACAGGCACTTGGTCGCGCCCCATGCGGGCGCGTGGATTGAAACGTTCCTGCACTGTCAAGAACATCTTTGATGTGCTGGTCGCGCCCCATGCGGGCGCGTGGATTGAAACAAAAACATCTTTACTTTATTCACACCCGAAAGACTGTCGCGCCCCATGCGGGCGCGTGGATTGAAACATCAATACCCCGCCACTCTAAAGAAATCATGTGGGTCGCGCCCCATGCGGGCGCGTGGATTGAAACAGCAATAACAGGCAGTACAGTTCTGGCAAGTTTCGTCGCGCCCCATGCGGGCGCGTGGATTGAAACATCATGGTTTTGTTGGCAGTTCCATTGCTGGCTCGTCGCGCCCCATGCGGGCGCGTGGATTGAAACTTGACAGTGCAGGAACGAGTGGTGAAGGTCAAGAGTCGCGCCCCATGCGGGCGCGTGGATTGAAACATGGATATGGCGCCAATTTAAAGGCAACTGGAGAGTCGCGCCCCATGCGGGCGCGTGGATTGAAACACGGTTTTATCCTTTTATTACTTCAATCGTTACATCGTCGCGCCCCATGCGGGCGCGTGGATTGAAACTTCACTGACGGAAGTGCGGTAACTCCATCTGTAAGGTCGCGCCCCATGCGGGCGCGTGGATTGAAACAAATAGTATGGATAAAGCTTGGAGGAGATGAATAAGTCGCGCCCCATGCGGGCGCGTGGATTGAAACGGTATTAAATATGCCAAATGGTGGAACTACAACAAGTCGCGCCCCATGCGGGCGCGTGGATTGAAACCTTGGAATATTCACAGGCAACGCAGTAAATGATGTCGCGCCCCATGCGGGCGCGTGGATTGAAACGTTAGAACAACCGACATAGATTTTGGAGTAGTAAAGTCGCGCCCCATGCGGGCGCGTGGATTGAAACTTACTATTTCTCTTTTACTTTTCATTGGTTGCGAGTCGCGCCCCATGCGGGCGCGTGGATTGAAACTTTATCTCATCTTGTGAATCATGGATCGGATTAGGTCGCGCCCCATGCGGGCGCGTGGATTGAAACTTCCTAACATTGGCAAGTGTCACAGGTTTCTTGGTCGCGCCCCATGCGGGCGCGTGGATTGAAACGGAAAGATCAATTTGAACTTTCAGGGAACTGCTTGTCGCGCCCCATGCGGGCGCGTGGATTGAAACATTTCAAATCTCCAAAGTGTCTAAGAAAGTTAAAGTCGCGCCCCATGCGGGCGCGTGGATTGAAACAAACTTAAATATAACTGTAACAACGAATGATGCCGGTCGCGCCCCATGCGGGCGCGTGGATTGAAACATTGAGTAAAGAGATTGCAGCAGTGGAAGAGAAAACGTCGCGCCCCATGCGGGCGCGTGGATTGAAACCAGTGCTGACAGTGCTACAGCTGTGTTTTATGGAATGTCGCGCCCCATGCGGGCGCGTGGATTGAAACGTCAGTGTGAAGATTATTTCGCATAACATTGTGGTCGCGCCCCATGCGGGCGCGTGGATTGAAACGTACCATCTATTACCTAAATCCGTCCGAATGTAGTCGCGCCCCATGCGGGCGCGTGGATTGAAACAATGCTAAAGCGACGATGCTACAAAGTTCTTTGAGTCGCGCCCCATGCGGGCGCGTGGATTGAAACCAATTGCATTGTCACCTACCCAAGTCTTATATAGTCGCGCCCCATGCGGGCGCGTGGATTGAAACGAATTGCAGATATATATGCTTTGACTGTGTTAGGGTCGCGCCCCATGCGGGCGCGTGGATTGAAACCAAAAATAGTAAACAGCATAAGTGCCAGTGCAAACGTCGCGCCCCATGCGGGCGCGTGGATTGAAACCTATTCCCGCACATCCAGCAAGCAGAGTATTGGGTCGCGCCCCATGCGGGCGCGTGGATTGAAACATGTCTATGAAATACACATACTCGCACCTGATGTTGTCGCGCCCCATGCGGGCGCGTGGATTGAAACTAACACTCGCCAATAGAGGCGGGGCAAATGCAACCGTCGCGCCCCATGCGGGCGCGTGGATTGAAACTAATGATGGGAATGAATGCGGGACCATGGGGAACGTCGCGCCCCATGCGGGCGCGTGGATTGAAACGTGACATCTGATGTAAAGGACATCAATGAGAAAGAGTCGCGCCCCATGCGGGCGCGTGGATTGAAACATCCTCACCGGTAAGCGCAAATTTCTTCTCGCTCGGGTCGCGCCCCATGCGGGCGCGTGGATTGAAACATTCCAAGGAATAGAGGAAATTGATAAACTTGCCGGTCGCGCCCCATGCGGGCGCGTGGATTGAAACCAGGAATTATATTCTGGAAATTTATCATCGCCGGTAGTCGCGCCCCATGCGGGCGCGTGGATTGAAACTATATATTCCAGTGATATTAAGGTCTGTTGGCACAGTCGCGCCCCATGCGGGCGCGTGGATTGAAACAATTCATCCAATGTTATCAAATCAACTACAGTGGTCGCGCCCCATGCGGGCGCGTGGATTGAAA
Organism: Ignavibacteriota bacterium; assembly: GCA_003142475.1. Classification (GTDB taxonomy): domain Bacteria; phylum Bacteroidota; class Ignavibacteria; order UBA10030; family UBA10030; genus Fen-1298. The sequence continues at coordinate 151,119 of PLMK01000079.1, read as the reverse complement.
CCGGACTTTCAGCTGGGTTTTGCCCGCCACCAAACGTCGCGCCCCATGCGGGCGCGTGGATTGAAACTAATTTCCTTTATCGGCAATCGGCGATCTCCTACTGTCGCGCCCCATGCGGGCGCGTGGATTGAAACCTTGCTGATGGTTTGGAAATCGGTCAGCAGGGAAGTCGCGCCCCATGCGGGCGCGTGGATTGAAACTTTCGGACTTATGCAGTTACAAGATAATACTATTGTCGCGCCCCATGCGGGCGCGTGGATTGAAACTTATACAATCAAGCAAAATTCAAAAGGAACGGCGGTCGCGCCCCATGCGGGCGCGTGGATTGAAACTATTTTATCAAAAGCAGACAACACTCACCGCTTATGTCGCGCCCCATGCGGGCGCGTGGATTGAAACTTGTAAGTGATCTGAAAGTATTATTTTTGCTTTTGGTCGCGCCCCATGCGGGCGCGTGGATTGAAACTTTATCTCATCTTGTGAATCATGGATCGGATTAGAGTCGCGCCCCATGCGGGCGCGTGGATTGAAACGCTGGTGTGTTGGTTATTTCTCGTGAGTTGTGGGGTCGCGCCCCATGCGGGCGCGTGGATTGAAACTCCGCTGCAGACTAAATAATACGTCCTGCATTTAGTCGCGCCCCATGCGGGCGCGTGGATTGAAACCTTTAAAACATTATCCATATACCCTCCTTGTTATTGTCGCGCCCCATGCGGGCGCGTGGATTGAAACGAAATCTTGTAATTGCCCTTTCCGGTTCTCATCACGTCGCGCCCCATGCGGGCGCGTGGATTGAAACTAATCGGGATGGAGAAAAATGTTTTGTTTGCAATAGTCGCGCCCCATGCGGGCGCGTGGATTGAAACATTCCAAGGAATAGAGGAAATTGATAAACTTGCCGGTCGCGCCCCATGCGGGCGCGTGGATTGAAACCATTTAGAACTTGCAACAACGGTAATTGCTTATAGTCGCGCCCCATGCGGGCGCGTGGATTGAAACTTTTGGCAACTGCTTTACCTTAATATCACCACGAGTCGCGCCCCATGCGGGCGCGTGGATTGAAACATATTATTGTTACTAATGAATTTGGAAAACGTGTAGTCGCGCCCCATGCGGGCGCGTGGATTGAAACTACTTATTCCCACAATTTCTGTACTGTCAACAGTGTCGCGCCCCATGCGGGCGCGTGGATTGAAACTGATGATGTCAATGCGCGATTATATACTATATACTCGTCGCGCCCCATGCGGGCGCGTGGATTGAAACGTATTGGAATGTCAATGAAAAAAACTGAATCAATGTCGCGCCCCATGCGGGCGCGTGGATTGAAACTTTTGAATCAACAAATTTCCACCTTGTAATTCTAGGTCGCGCCCCATGCGGGCGCGTGGATTGAAACTATTAGGAGGGGTTTGCGGCATAACCAGCAGGTCGTCGCGCCCCATGCGGGCGCGTGGATTGAAACGTTGTCATTGATATAATCAGGAGCCTCGAAAGGTGTCGCGCCCCATGCGGGCGCGTGGATTGAAACTGAAATACATAATACTTGCGTTGACAATATCAGTGTCGCGCCCCATGCGGGCGCGTGGATTGAAACACCTTGATGTTTTCGGCATTAGCATTGGTAGCAAGTCGCGCCCCATGCGGGCGCGTGGATTGAAACAATATGGTTTGAGCGATGCAAAGAATGGAGTTGTAGCGGTCGCGCCCCATGCGGGCGCGTGGATTGAAACAGCATCACCATACCCTGATTTACTCTCTGCGTATGTCGCGCCCCATGCGGGCGCGTGGATTGAAACACGGTAACAATCCTATTGCTTGTTCCACCAATGTGTCGCGCTCCCGATTTCATCGGGACGCGTGGATTGAAATTAAATTAAAAACTCTGAAAGCAAACTAGTATAATTAGCAGAAAGCCAATAGCGAGCAGTTAATAGCTAAGATTCAATTTCCCACACTCTCACTGATGAACTTGCGAACGGAAATCATGCTTCCTAACAATCCCAGAACACAACCAATTCCTACAATGATGCTGTAATAGTACGGTTGAACGCGGACAAATTCCGAGAGCGAGATGGTCAACCACTGCTCTAAATATTTAAATAGCGCGAAAATAACTCCGGCAGCGATTGCTCCGCCAAGCAGACCCTGAATAAATCCTTCCAGCAAGAAAGGCGTACGAATAAAGCTTCGCGTTGCACCTATAAGTTTCATCGTCTGGATAATTTTGCGCTTGGCATAAATGGCAAGGCGGATAGTATTAGCCACTAAAATAACAGAAGAAACGGTAATAAAGATACCAATACCAAGTGTAATCCAAAGAAATAACATCGCCCGCTGATCTAGCATTTCCAATAATTGCTTCCTATAGATTACATCATCTACACCTTTGATGGATTTTATCTGATTGGAAATAACTTCAGCATGCTTTGCCGTTTTGTAGCCATCTTTTAGAAATATTTTGAGAGACGCCGGCAGCGGATTGAAATTCAAAACTTTGTAAATATCTTCGCCGAATTCTTCGTTAAATATTTTCGCCGCTTCTTCTTTTGAAACGTATCGGACTTCGCGTATGCCCTCCAGCATCTCTACTTGTCCTTTCACTTCGGTTACCTGATCATTGGAGATTTGATCATTTAGAAATGCTTCCATTTCCACTTTTTCACGAAGCGATTTGACCAAACCGTTCACATTTAAAAATAGAATGGCAAAAAAACTCAGTAGTAACAGCGACACGCAAATTGTGAAGATAGCGGCAAACATCGACAACTTGGCACGCTTGAAACCTGAGAATCCTTCTTTTAGAACATATCTAAGCTGCATATTGTTCTCACTTTCTGTGGCGCAAAATAGCAGAGTCGTCGAACGGCCAATAACTGCCCAGTATGCGCACAAAAGTACAAACTTCTTCTAAATGATTTAATGCCTGATGCAGCGGATTACGGTTAGGCATTCCTTCCACATCTAAGTAGAAGAGATATTCCCACGGTTTGCCGATTATCGGACGTGATTCAACTTTCAGCAGATTAATATCCCTCATTGCAAATACCGCAAGTGCTTTGAAGAGTGCACCGGGAATATCCTTTACTGCAAAGACGAGCGATGTCTTAACCTTGCCAGATGGTTGAACTGGTTTTCGTGAGAGTGCGATGAAGCGTGTGAAATTGCGATGATTACTCTCGATGTTTCGTTTCAGAATTTGCAGTCCATGCACGCGTGCTGCTTGCTCGCTGGCGATAGCTGCTGCATCATTGCGTTTCCGTTCCTGAATGAACCGAGCCGCCGCCGCGGTATCATGTACGGCTTCCACTTTTACATTTTTAAGAGTACTGAGAAAGTTCTCGCACTGACCAATTGCTTGCAATTGCGAGTAGATCGTGCGGACACTGTTCCGTTTGGTTTTGGGTAAAGCCATTAGATGCAATTCAATACGGAGTTTTACTTCGCCGATTATAAAAAGCTTATGCTTCAGAAGAAGATCGTATACCTGATGAATACTACCGAAGAGTGAATTTTCGATCGGCACAATGCCGAAACCTGCGGGATGACGTTCAGCATCTGCAAAGACATCGGAAAAAGTAGGCAGTGGTTTCAGTATGGCATGGGTACCAAAATATTTTCGCGCTGCTTGTTCACTGAACGCACCTGGTTCACCTTGATATGCAATCATCATGCCTGTCTTTCGGAATTAATTATTTGACTCATCATCCCATCGGATAATCATCCACGCATCCTGCGCCTGTTTGCGTGCCAAGGTAAGATTCGCATATCCGTCGACATAAACAATATCGCTCGGATTAAATGTTACTGTCAGATTAAATCCCCGTTTGATCATCGCTTTTGTATTTGCAGAATCGATAGACGATGATACAATGTCATTCCATAAGATATCTAATCGTTGAGCATTTTGGAACAGTCCCGATGTTGTGCGCATTTCTTCGTCTCTTCCCCATGTTACATCGACACTCCTATCATAATCATGGTAAATAAATGTAAAATTCCCATCAAGAAGTTGTCCATAAATTGAAGTATCGCGAAGAGTGTAAGCATATTTAAGATTTAGAAATATACCGTCAGTCGTTTTTTGATCACTCAAAAGCTTCGATGTATCATCAGAAGAATCATCTAGTCCCGGTGCAAATGGATTACACGCAACCAGTATAAAGATGAATGATGTGGAAATGAAAATGAATTTCATTCATCACCATTGTGAATAAGCTATGCCTTTTAAGTCGCTCCATGTTGAATCGGAGCCAACATCTACCCACCGATTTATAGACCATGATCCCGATGGATCCTGCACAAGTGTGAACTGCACTTGTCCATTAAATCTCTTAATTATTCCTGTTTCTGTTGGAAGTGTTAAGCTGTAAGTAGTCTCCACTTGGTACGTTGTACTGTTAATCTGTATTGGCGATATAGATTCGAACGTTAAGATAATGCTTGCNNTGTGTACTGTTCCAAGCAGTCCATTCGATACCGTATTTTCCTTGGGCGCTGGTGGATGGTGTAAAACTAAAAGCGTCTGAAAATGAATTTTTATAGTGAACGGCGTCTCCACCTTGGAACTCGCTCACCATATTTTGCAATACCAGTGACGGCTCTGTGGGCGGAACGTAGTTTGAACTCTGTTGAGACGGTTCCTCCGGTGTTCTGGTTTTGAATAAATCACATGACATCAAATTGAAACACAATGCTATGCCAATAACTATAACGAAGTTGCGCGGCATCAAAGTTCCCTCACACAGCAATGCGCCCTTCAAACGCTCTGGAAAGTGTAGCCTCATCTGCAAATTCGAGATCAGAACCGACCGGCAAACCACGTGCAATACGTGTAACTTTTATTCCCAGCGGTTTCAACAACCTGGAAAGGTAGAGTGTGGTCGTTTCTCCTTCTACATTCGGGTTAAGTGCCAAAATAATTTCTTCAATTGTTGAAGTAGAAAGCCGTTGGAGCAATTCCTTGATCTTTAACTCTTCTGGACCGATACCGTCGAGCGGTGAAAGCGCTCCACCCAAGACGTGGTACAAACCTTTGAACTCATTTGTTTTTTCGATAGCAAGGACATCGTGCGGTTCTTCTACAACGCAGATAAATGACCGTTCACGTTTTGTATTCGAGCATATCGCACACGGATCGGTTTCCGTGATGTTTGAGCAGATTGTACAATACCGTACTTTATCTTTCACATTAATCAATGCTTTTGCCATCGTAACTACTTCATCGCGTGACATTTTTAATATGTAGAGCGCAAGACGATGCGCCGTCTTCCTTCCTATACCGGGAAGTTGTGCAAATTGTTCTGCGAGTTGTTCAATTGATTCAGCAGTATAAAACATAATCAAATCTCATAAATGTAAAGATTACTGAAAAATGGAAAATGCTGGGAGTCTTCATTATTAAAAACCGGGGAGCTTCAAACCGGGAATATTGGGCATCATTCCACCGGTTACTTTTTGCATTTCTTCCGCTGCCATTGCAGTTGATCGTTCCAATGCTTGATTGATAGCCGCCAGAACTAAGTCTTCCAGCATCTCTTTCTCATCCGGATTTATGACTTCTTTTTCAATTTCAATTTTTTTGATATGCTGTTTGCCGTTTGCAGTTACCTTTACCATACCTCCGCCGGCTTCGGCAGTCACGGTTTTATTTTCAAGTTCTGCTTGAACTTGATCCATCTTCGCCTGCATATTCTGCACTTGCTTCATCATTTGCTGCATATTAGGCATTCCACCTTTAAACATTTTAATGTCTCCTATTTTTTTATTCTAAATAAATTTCTGCGTCAATATACCCTGAAATGGAAGGAAAGTCAACGCACGAAATTTTGAATACCTATCTTGACTTTTGGAAAAATTGGAGATATATTTAAGTAAAGCTCATCAGCAGTGATGAGTTTTTTAATGATGTGATTCCGCGATAGCTCAATGGTAGAGCATGCGGCTGTTAACCGCAGGGTTGTAGGTTCGAGTCCTACTCGCGGAGCAAATCTCGTAGTGATGTATTCATACGGGATTTTCCATGTATGCCTTACTTCCCTTACATTCTGCAATCCACAGTAAATCAAAAATTTTATATCGGGTCATCGGAAGATCCAAAACGTCGTCTTCTTTATCATAATTCAATAGAAAAAGGAGTCACTGCACGATATCGTCCCTGGAACTTAGTGTTCGTCAAAGAATTTCCTTCAAAGTATCTTGCTCAAAAAGCTGAATGCAAAATCAAATCCTGGAAAAGCAAATTGATGATTAAACGGCTTATCCATGGCAAGATCACTCTGTAAATCACGGCTATTATCCCGACAGAGTCGGGATGTAGGTTCGAGTCCTACTCGCGGAGCAAGGTAAGGCCTGTCGATTCATCGCCAGGCTTTTTTTATATAGTCTGTAGGTTCTGAGCCGAAAGCTCATACGCCTCTGGCACAGAGTCTTACATTGGAAGTCAAATAGACTCCCCATTTGTTTACGACCTCGTTCCAGCGTCTTACAACTGTTCCATTGCCCCGAAAGTTTAAATTCCAATGTTCCCTTCTTTTTCTCTTCGTTTTGTAGATACTTGTATTTTTGTCGTAATTATTGCGATCATCTGCTTATTGTCATCTAATGGTGCATCCATAGAGAGTGCTTCGGACTCTTTCAAGACCTGGTTGAGCGCCTGCTTTCGGAATTTGTCTTCCTGGATTTCTCCGAGTTTTACTTCAAGTCCTGAGATAGCATTCCCTATTTCTCCTCATTTAATGAGAACTATTAAAAAAATTATTTTCGTGATTAGATTCCTGACCTTGTATTTCTTGTTTCATTTGCCCGTTAACCATTTTTCTAATTAAAACTTGTTGAATATTTAATTTTTATTCGATACTATGAAGTCGATTTAAGAGTTTTCACGATATTTTTTATAACTAATTCCTTTATTAGTATTCATAAATATCAGGAGGAAATTATGAAAAAATCTTTTACTATACTTACAGGCATTATATTCCTTTTATTATTAGTGGCCTGTAATGCTCATGCTCAATATGCCACAAGGAATGTTGTTGAATTGGGTGGCAGTGTTTCTTATTCGAGTTCTAAGATGGTTTCAAATGGTACGGCAGCGGATGAATCAACATCAATCTTTCAATTTCTGCCGTATGTTAATTATTTTATAATAGATGGTTTTTCTATAGCATTGGCTCCCGGAATTAATATAGTGAAACTTGCCGGCTCATCATCATCAATAACAAATTATGCACTCTTTCTCTCACCAGGTTATACGTTTTCAGCCGGAGGTAAAATATACCCGTACATAGAAGGAATGGTAGGATACACCGGACTTAAATCGGATGCCAATCCTCTTGGAGGTTCTGGTAATCTAGATTATGGAGGTATTAGTTACGGTGGAAAAGCTGGTATTAAAATAGCTGCAGGCAATAGCGGATTGGCCGCCATTGGAGCCTCTTATATATTTTTCAATTTAACCCCAAAAGGTGCTGATAATAGAAGTGGCATGAATAATCTGGCTTTCTCTTTGGGTTATTCAATCTATTTTTGAATAAACAGTAATTATAAATTCGGCATATCAAATTGATATGCCGAATTTATATAATTTGAAAACTGAAGTGAAAACAAAAAGCTATCCTATACTTTTGAATCTAAGAGACAGAAAATAGATATCTCCGAACCTCTTTTCAGTTGCGATTCTTTTGATATACTACCAATTGTTCATCCTAAGAAGTGAAGCGACAGACAATGGTTCTCTTAAAATCATTTAGCTTGAGAAGCACCGGCTGGTTCTCATCTTTTCATTAAAAATATTAATCTTGACTATAGAGTTATATTATGTGTTAATCTGGATAACTATGGAATAATTATCAATGATAATCTAGAGCCCCATTATATGAATGCTCATAAAGAAATTTCTTTTTATCCGATTAGCGATGTTGTTATTATTAAAGATTTATTCACGGAAATATTTCTTATTAGAACCAATAAGGGATTTATAGCCATTGATTCCGGTTTTCATGATGCTATTATTAGAAAAGGTTTAGCGTATAATAACATACAGCCCGACGATGTTAAAGCTGTATTTATTACACATTCAGATATAGATCATCAAAATGCTGCAGAAGTATTTACCAAAGCTCATTTCTATTTTCCAAAAAAGGAAATAGAAATGATTGCAAATAAGATACCAAGATTGAGTTATTTCCCTTTTATAAGAAATTCTGTCCGCTTGAAACGAAATACCACTGTAGACGATAATGATTCTTTGTGGATTGATAATCTAAATGTGAAATGCATCTCTCTTCCGGGGCATACTCTTGGATCGATGGGATATATCATTGACGGCAAGTATCTATTCTCCGGCGATGCTTTTAAAATTAAAAACGGGAAAATTGCAGTTCCCAATCTGAAACTTTTTGTTATGGATTTGAATGAAATGAAAAAATCAATGGAAAAAGTTTGCAAATTAAAAGGAGTTCAATATATCTATACTTCACATTCAGGCTTTACAGCCGATTTCCCTTCTGCAATATCAAAATAAATATTTCAGTATCTGCTACTTTCTATATTTCTTATAAGTTACTATTTGTTCCATGTCATTATCTTTTCTATCAGATTTCCAAACTTTTACAAGAAGTACTTATTTTTTTAGCGCAGCTTTTGTAAACTGTGACTCGGAAATAGAGGCATGCAGAATAATTGATTCGATGATATACTCGGTGCCTTCCCCATTCTGCATCAGATCATGATGGAGCATCCTTTTAGGATACCAGCGGTTTTCCACAGAGAAAACCTCCAGCATTTCGCTTCTCTTTAATGGCTTTCCGCTTTTTGCATATCTTTCCTCTTTTAATGGGATCCATCTTTCTTTATCGACCCAAAGTTTCCTGTTGTAATATGTTATGTCTTCCAGTTTCCCTGTAAGTTCAACGACATAACAATTCCGATCATTGATCTTTTCCGAGCCTGTGACTTTTGCATTATACATGTCCATCAATTTTCTGTTTTCAGTTATATCTTCATATGAAAGATCCGAGCCCATAACAGATTGCCTTAATAAATGTCCTGAAATGGTAATGATTCTATCTATCGGCTCGGGAAAATAATTCCAAAGCTGATCTCCGAGCTTCAGCATTTTCTTCCCTTTCTCACGCGCCGGCTCGGTGTATTCAACAAAGGCTTTATCTTTCCCTTCAATCCAGTTTTTAGATTTGATTGAACGCGTACCAGTTCTGCCATGGATGATCATGGTTGTATAGCTTATTGCTTTATCCAGAACCAGATTTTTATCTATCTCCTTCATCACATCTGAGCCTGATGGAACCTGAGCGAATCCGGTTATAGTGAATGTTATAAAAAAAACTGTGACAGCCAGTATTTTTTTCATACCTCCAATTCCTTGAAAAGAGATGCTGTTTGTCTTTGAAAAATCTGTATTCCAGAAAAAGCCGTTCCGATGAGAGTTGCCAGTAGACCTGGAATGAAACCAATATAGAAACTCGCTACGCTTATCCTTGCCCGTAAAATATTTGACATCATGATTGATGTGGTTCTGAGGGTTTCAGTTATATCAATCCCATACTCCTGCAGATAAAAAGCTATTGCCAGGCCAAAGCCAGTCCCAATCACTGAGCCTGCAAAACCGATCAAAACAGATTCGTATAACATTGATTGGTAAATATGGTTCTTAGCTTCTCCGAGAGCTAAACGCACTCCAACTTCACCATATCGCCGAATCCCCGACATCAATCCTGTATTTAACAAAACTACAGACATCGCGACCAGAAATATTCCAACAATGAGAAACCCAACTGTGTTAATGTAATCAAGGTACTCGCCTAATCCATTCTGATCCTCTAGTGTTACCATGAGAGGCGAATACTGATTATCTGCTTGACTGAACTGACTGTTAAAATCCATTTTTATCTTTCCAGCATCGACGGGATTATAGAACTTGCTTTTATTAAATCCAAGTATCTCTGATGCACCATTAGGCATTTCAAGAGTATATTGGATATCCGAGATATCTGTAATCATCGCTCCACGATCCATAGTTGCAACGCCAAACTTCACTGTTCCGCATACAATAAAATTTTGCACCGCCATAGCGCCGCTCGAAGTTGTTGAAAGTAGTGTGATAGGATGACCGATACTTGTATTCATCCTTTGAGCAAATTCTTCACTGATAAGTATTTCTCTGGACTTTTCAGGCATGCGGCCTCTTACAATCGATTTGCCTAAATTAAGTCGTTCATTTTCCATACTATTTTTGCCTAACAGATTCACAGCCAATCCGAATATTGGGTTTTGGGTTTTTGTTTCACCATTTTCATCCNNATAATCAGGGTATTTATTCTTTAACAACAACATAAGATTTTCTGCTCCAGTAAGTGCAAGATCATTAGGCATCTGGCTTGCCAATGAATCGTATAGACGTGTCATAATCTTGAGATGTCCCGTATCGAATCTGGCATTTGAATCAATGAGGTCGTTTAATTCCCCACTGATAAAAGAATAAAGGACGGTAGTTAATAATACTCCAAACGAAACAATTATTATAGGGAACAAACTTCTGTGACGATCTCTCATTAGACCTTTGATCAAGAATCTTATCATGAAAATTTTCCTTTGAGAGCATCAGTCGGTTTAAGCGTCGTTATTTTGCGAGTGGGCAGGAAGCTGACGATGATAACGGATATAAGAAGGATCAGGCTTGTCACAACATAAAGATGTAATCCATATTTAGGATAGAGAGTTAAGAGGACTGCAAATTGCGATCGTTCGATCATCCGCGGTAGAACGAGGCCTTCTTTTGCCAAATATGCCAGAATGGGATACCCATAAATAGAGCCTGCAATAAAGGCTAGAATTCCCAACAAGCAGCCTTCAAGAGTGAACAAACCAATGACACTCCATCTTGTCATTCCAAGTGCCATTAGAGTTCCTATTTCCTTGCGTCGTCTGAAAATCGAAAGTACCTGAGTATCGAAAACTGCGAGAAGTGCCATTCCGAGAAGAAGGCTGAACATAAAATTTGAATATAGTCTTTTGCGGCTGATGTTGTCATTAAGGTCTTTAAGCAGATAATTATAATCTTTAAAAATCCAATCACGGCTGTCTGCTGGAATTCTATCTATATTTTTTTTTAATGTTATTATAGTTGCCTGCCCAGGAATCCGCATCATGTTGCGGAGTTTTTCCAGAGGGATCCAGATTTGGCCATTGTCAATCGATGGGAGATTTAAATCGATTACATTTTCAATTTTAATATCTCCCGCATCAAAAGTTCCATTTATATTCCGCCATCTGACACTGACATAATCACCGGCTTGCAGCCCGGTACTCTTTGCCATCCTAGAACCAATGAGTCCCGGGATTACATTCGTATCTCGTTCCTCTTTCAGAATGGAGACGGGAAGATTTACAATTTTTTGATCGGGGTCAATACCTTTAAGACTAACTGATTGGATAAGATTCCTTGGAAATATTGAAGCAGAAACAATTAATACAGCTGACGCATTTCCCCGCTTAATCTCTTGTTTCAATTCGGCCGGGATTTCCGCATGCGACCTTTCCAATGAAAACGAATCATACGGATCATAGTCCTTCTGCCAGAACTGGCCTCCTCCAACATTGGAATCAATTTCGGCATCTTTCACTTGTTCTGACATCCCATCATACAACCCTTCTATCAGAATTATTAATACAAATGCAAATGAAAGCACAATGACATTTAGCCATGTTCGCAGTCCTGCATGTATGATATTTCTGAAAGCTAATTTTATTATAAGCATTTTTATTTTAGATGATTAATTCAGATTGACATCATCAATAACCTTACCGTCATTCAGCATAACTTTTCTATGTAGATATCCGATAACTTTTTCATCATGGGTTGCAAAAATAAAGGTTGTCTTCAGTTCATGATTGAGGTTCTGCATAGTTTTAAGAATGTTATGCGAATTCGCCGCATCGAGATTTGCAGTAGGCTCATCTGCAAGCACTATCTTCGGTAATTTTACCATTGCTCTCGCAACCGCAACTCTCTGACTTTCACCTCCGGATAATTGATTGGGTCTTGAGTTTGCTTTGCCTGAAAGGCCGACCCACTCCAGAGCCCGCATGACAGCTTCTTCTCTTTCTGTTTTGTTTTTCTTCAAGAGAAGAAGGGGAAATTCAACATTTTCAAAAACCGAATAGACAGGTAAAAGATTATATGTCTGAAAAATGAATCCGATTGATTCATTTCTCATTTTTGCCGCTTCCTTATGATTCAAGACAGTAATACTTTTATCCATGACAATTGCATCTCCGCTGGTGGGATTGTCCAAAGCGCCAATGATATTTAATAACGTTGTTTTCCCCGACCCGCTCGGACCTACAAGTCCGCAAAACTCTCCCATTTTAAAAGATAGATTTACATCATTGAGCGCTCTGAAGCATTGTTTTCCCATTGCATAATCCTTAATGAGGTTATTTACTTTTATTATCGGGAAATCGTTCATAAAATATTCCTTGAGGTTCAGTAGTTATATATGAGCATCATTTGTAGTCCATAACCTGAGAACAAAGAGGTTTTGCTACTAAAAAATAAACTCCCCCCATTTTCCGGATAATGGAAGAGAGCAAAATTAATAATAAAGTTATCATAAGTCCTCTGGCATTGAAGATACTGATAAAGGTTTTTATTATGCCAGTCATAATATTCCTGTAGCGATAAATTATCGAGCACGCCAATCGAGTATGTGGCCATCATTGCCGATATCTGCCTGTTTTGATCGGTACCCCAAAACGAGTTTGAAAAAGTTGTGCTCATATGCTCTGCCAGGATATAAATTCCGTTCCCTTCCGGGATAGTATAATCTGCTCCTATGGTAGTCATAGTATTCCATTTATAAATCAACATATTGGGAATATTCTGCTGCCAGACCGATTCGAACCAAACGCCAATTCCGACATCCCAGCGTCCATCCAATGCATAACGGTTTTCTCTGTAATAATATAACGTTGCATCAACCTTCCTCGTATGCAATGTAGCTGCAATTTCTCCCGCCGGTACAGGCAATTGGATACGCCCTCCAAATTCAGGAATATTTTTTTCAGTAGGGAAAAACTCATAACCTTGGTTATTTGTGTTTCCATAGAGACACCACAGCCACACAAGAGAATTATCCAAAAAACTGTACTTATAACGTAACGCATAAACTCCATCGGTTAACTTAAGAGGATCCCTGGGATCTACCCTATCAAACCACATAAGAGGACGTAAAAGCTGCGCCGGTCCGAAGTCTATTTTTTGAAGGCCAAGCTGTATTTCAGTTTGCGCCGCTGTATAACGCACAATAGCTCGATAAGACTTACATCCATAATCCTTGGAAAGGGGACCAGTTTCATAATATGTATTGAACAACAGTTCAGTATTTAGCAGATCATTCTCACCCCGTAAAAGACTATAATTGAATTGGGGAATANNCATCCCACTCATTTTGAGATCTGGTCCCTATGCCCCACAATGAAAGTTGACCCTTGAAGTTAAAATCCTGGCTTTTACAGACCGCAGACAACATCGTGAGAATAACAACAAAGAGCTTAACCCGATATTGAAGATTAGTAATTTTAGACACTTTTCTTTACTTCTCAATATTCAGAAATTCATTCATAATTAAATTATATTTATCATCGTCGAATTCGAAACACGACTGCCAAATAAAAAACAGTAAAAACAGCTCCAATCGCTGACACACCGAATGTTGTTGCTGGCGAAAATGCATACCATAACCATCCCGCTAAACTGCTCGCCAGTAACGTATAAATGCTTTGCATTCCAGTGTAAAATCCGATGGCGGTTGCGACCTCGTTTTTAGAAACAATATTAGAAATCCACGCTTTAGAAATTCCTTCGGTGCTTGCAGCATACACTCCATAGAGAAAAAACAAAGCAAGTAATATAGGCACAGATGCAGCAAAAATAATACCACCATAAACAATTGCAAATAAAACCAACCCGGCGATGAATATCGATTTTAATCCAATTTTATCTCCCAACGCTCCCAGCGGATACGACATTAATGCGTAGACAAGATTGTAGAAAATGTACACTCCTATCACCTGTTGATCTGTTGCACCTTGGTGCCTCATCATCAAAAGAAGTAACACATCTGAACTATTCATCAAAGTAAAAAAAAGAAGACCGACAACAAGAAGACGAAATTCTCGAGGAGCAATTTTCCAATATTTGAGGAAAGAGAAGAATCCTGGTCTTGCGACAAGTGCAGACATTTTTGTATTCTGTATTTTTCTATCTTCTTTTACAAGAAACGTTATCGCAATGGCAATTACACCCGGGATAAAAGCCAGTAGAAACAATGTTCTATACTGCGCTGGATAAAATATGAGAAAAATTAAAGCTGCCAACGGTCCAAGTGCGGCTCCGATCGTGTCAAAAGCCCGATGAAAACCGAATACCCTTCCCTTAAATTCTGGAGTTGTTTCAGCGGAGAGCATCGCATCGCGTGCGCCAGTACGAATCCCCTTTCCTAATCTATCGAGCGTACGTGCCCCAAATATCCAAAGAGGAAATGTAAACACTGCCATCATCGGTTTAGAAATTGCGCTGAGGGAATATCCCAGTTGAACAAATATCTTTCGTTTACCGATGCTGTCAGAAAGATTTCCAAAATATCCTTTGCTCAGACCGGCGGTAGCTTCTGCAATTCCTTCCAGTAAACCAATAAGCGCAACTGAAAATCCAATGCTGGTCAAATACATCGGCATTATTGGATAAAGCATCTCACTGGCTACATCTGTAAATAAACTGACTACCGAAAGTAGTAAAACAGCCCGTGTAATAATTTTCATTGTTTCTGCCTTATCAAAGTATAAGAATGACTCAATATAAATAGGTCTTTTACGTCCTGCAATCTTTTTATTAGATTGTTTTTTATATACTCAGCTTACAAGTTAAAAAAGTGTTTTGTATTCATTCTTAATTTAGTATTATACTTTAAGAATTGACGAAATCAACCTTGGGAGATCTTATGATAATTCGTCTTAGTAAAATGTTTTTGTGTAGTTTATTTTTATTTCAGCTTACCTTCACACAAACTACCTTAAAAACTAATTCTAAAAGTTTTCATCGCAAAGTAGATACAGGGACAATTCTTTTTCTCTTTCAAAACAAAATCTATCCATCATTAAACGCAAAACTGCTGGAATATCAAACCGCCTTTGAACAGGATAATCAAGAAGAAACCAATGTTTATGATGCATTCGACACTTTCTCTTCCGCCGTTCCATTGTATGAAGCAATTCTCAACAGCTGGATACAACAGTATGCGAACACTTATCAACCTTATGTAGCCAGAGCCCAATATTACTCTGCATGCGGAGGTGCAGCACGAGGCACTAAATGGGCAAAGGAAACAACTGAAAAACAATTTCAAGAAATGAGGCGATATTATTCGTTAGCATTGGAGGATATGAAATCCGCATTGACATTAAACCCAAAACTAGATATTTGTTACAGCATGATGATCACAATCGGAATGTGCGTAAGCGATGATAGATTAAAGAAGAATGCTCTTGCAGAAGCTTTAAAGTATAATCCGTATGGTTTTCATGTTCGTGATGTGTATCTATATTCGCTCACACCACGCTGGGGCGGATCCTATCAAGCTATGGAAGAGTTTTGCGATGAAGCTGAAAAATATGCTACGTATAATCCGCAGCTCAAATCGCTGCGCAGTCGCATTTTTTCCGATAAAGCCAGAGTATTTGAGTACGAAAGCAATTATGAAGAAGCAGTGCAATATTTTACCAAAGCTTTAGGATATCGTGACTTTGCTGATTACTACGAAGAACGCGGTGATTGCTATTATGCGCTGGAAAAGTATAAAGATGCATTGAACGATTACGATAACGCACTCGATCTAAAACCCAACAATCCTGAATATATGAGAAGAAAATCCAATGTCCTCTTTCGTTTGAACAGAATGAGTGACGCCCAGGACTTGATTGAAAAAGCATCTCGACTAGATCCAAAAAATAAATGGGTTCAAGAGCAAAAAGATTTTTATGAAAGCGATGGAGTAAAAGCATATAATCATTCAAAACAAGGAATGGAACTTTCCCGATCGAATCACTTTCAAGAAGCCATCTCTGAGTTTACAGAGGCAATTCGGTTGAACGGCAATGAACCATACAATTACCTTGCGCGTGGTTCATGTTTTCTTCAATTAAAACGTTACGAAGAAGCTTTGAAAGATTACAATGAAGTACTCTCGCGAAAACGCGATGATCTGACTGCATATGATGCTATAGGATGGATTCAATATCACACCGGAAAGTATGACGAAGCTATCACTACTACTAATGCAATCATAAAGCTTAATCCGANNCTATAATCGTGCATTAAATTATATTGCCAAGGGAAATAAGAGTGAAGCACTCTCCGATGCAAATCGTGCATGTTCCATGGGAAATCAAAGAGCTTGTCTTCTTGTTGGGCAACTGCAATAATTTTTATTTTTCAATTCAGAAAGTAAATGACACCTCCTGTGGATTGAAACCTAAAGTTTCTTATATTTCTGCAAATTATTTCAATAGATTTTTTTCTAGAATAGGATAAATATGAATCTCGAATCAATCCTTCGTGGTCTCTTTGGCCTTACCATCATCACGGCGCTTGCATTTCTTTTTTCCAACAATAAAAAGAAGATCAATTGGAGACTCGTCGGCACAGGCATCGTCCTTCAATTCGCTTTCGCATTTATCGTGGTCAAGACCGAACTTGGGCGCGAGATTTTCAGCTATTGTAGTAAATTCTTTGTGTGGCTCTTCAGCTTCGCCAGCGATGGTGCACAGTTCGTTTTCGGCGGATTAGCAAAAAGTGTGGGTGTAGAAGGAAGTCTCGGATTCTTCTTTGCATTTCAAGTTCTGCCAACTATTATTTTCTTTGCATGCTTTATGAGTATCCTATATTATCTTGGCATAATGCAACGTATTGTGCAAGGTATTGCATATGTAATGTTGCGTTTGTTAGGAACCAGCGGCGCTGAATCGCTTGATGTGGCAGCAAATACATTCATCGGTCAAACAGAAGCTCCACTTGTTATTCGGCCATATCTTGCCACACTGACGAATTCCGAACTCTTCACCATTATGACCAGCGGTATGGCTCACATTGCCGGTGGAGTCCTTGCCGCGTACATGCAAATGCTCGGTCTGGCATACGCGAAAGCTAATGGCCTGCCAGTCGATGCATCACAAGTATATTTTGCCGGACATCTTCTTGCGGCAAGTATTATGGCAGCCCCGGCAACTATGGTTGTTGCGAAAATGCTGATGCCGGAAATCGACACGCCATTAACTATGGGAACTGTGCGAGTTAAAATTGAGCGAACTCATTCCAATATCATCGAAGCAGCAGCAGGAGGTGCAGGTGACGGTGTGCGTCTTGCAATCAATGTTGCCGGAATGCTCATCGCATTCATTGCCATCATCGCCCTCATTAACGCATTGCTTGGGTACGTTGGAGATGTGTCTGGATTGAACGCAGTCTGCCAGATACAGTTCCATCAAAAATTATCTCTAGAACTTCTCTTCGGACTTGTTTTCCAGCTCATAGCATTCACCATAGGCGTTCCCTGGCACGATTCACTCAATGTCGGCAGTCTGATGGGTATCAAACTCGTTGTGAATGAATTCGTAGCCTACTTGCGGATGACCGATATGATCTCGGCAGGAATGCTCTCGCCAAAAGCAATTATCATCGCAACGTATGCACTTTGTGGGTTTGCAAACTTTTCATCGATCGCTATTCAGATCGGCGGGTTGAGCCCATTGGCTGAAAACCGCCGTGGCGACATCGCCAAACTTGGTTTGAAATCACTTCTGGGCGGAACGATCGCAACCTGGATGACTGCTTCGATCGCCGGAATTCTCACAAATTAATTCTGTACGTATTACTCAAGGATCACACTATGAACGACAATCAGAAAAAATATAAGTGGTTCGTCCTCGGAGACTGGAACGGGTTCTTCGGTCTTATGTTCGACAATCTGACAGTTCTCTCTTTTCTCGCCGGTATTCTCATTTTCGTTTTCAAGTATCCCGCGGACATTGTTTACACACGGATGTTTCCTGGAACTGCCTTCGGTGTCTTGTTTGGCGATATCATCTATACATGGATGGCATTTCGGCTCGCGAAAAAGACTGGCAATACAAAAGTAACAGCAATGCCGCTTGGTCTCGATACACCATCAACAATTGGTATAGCGCTTGTCGTTCTTGGTCCGGCATTTATCGGATTGAAGGCAGAAGGAATTCCGGAACGCGAAGCTGCAATGATGACATGGTACATCGGCATGGCAACAATGGTTTTTATGGGATTAGTGAAAGTGGTGTTTTCCTTTTTTGGAAGTTGGGTGCAGAAAATCGTCCCGCAAGCAGGACTTCTCGGTTCATTAGCAGGCATTGGACTCGGACTCATCGCAATGACACCATTGATCGATATCTTCGGTATGCCGCTTGTTGGACTCATCGCACTTGGTATGATATTCTATACCTTGGTCGCTGGAATCAAACTGCCATTCAAAATTCCAGGAGTGCTTGCCTCAGTTGCAGTTGGAACATTGCTCTATTACTCAATCGGCCCTTCGGGAATTATCGGTGGAACATACGTCGGCCCGCCGCCTGCCGAACTTCATTTTGGCCTTCCATTGCCAACATTGGATTTCATCAAAGGCCTTGGCCCGGCATTAAAATATCTGCCCATAGCAATTCCGTTCGGCATTCTTACTGTCGTCGGCGGAATCAATGTTACTGAAAGTGCACGCGTTGCGGGGGATGATTATAAAACACGCGACATTCTTCTTACAGAGGCATTTGCAACACTTATCGCTGGAATTTGCGGCGGCGTTGCGCAGTCAACTCCTTACATTGGACAGCCGGCATACAAACATATGGGTTCACGGTCCGGTTATACTTTGCTTACAGGCATTTTTATCGGATTGGGCGGCATCTTCGGATATGTTTCCTTTATTGTCGAATTAATTCCGCGTGCAGTCTTAGCGCCTATTCTTATTTTTGTCGCGTTTGATATTATTGCACAGTCATTTCAGGCATGTCCGGCCCGGCACGCACCGGCAGTAGCGTTTGCCTTCTTTCCTACTATTGCTCGGCTGCTTGCCATAAAATTAGGGAACCCGGATGTTGTGCTACCTGAAACATTTAATAAGTTGATGACGCTCCCCGGTAAAGCGCTTCCGGAGATGTTGGTAATCGTTGCACTCGGCAACGGATTCATTGTCACAGGAATGTTATGGGGAGCATTTCTTGCAGAATTGATTGATCGGAAATTGCGAAGCTCCTCCGTCTATCTTGTTGTGCTTGCAGTGCTCGCATTCTTCGGCATTATACATTCTGCAATGCCAGATGGTGTAATGTATCTGCCATGGACACTTGATGGATTAGCAAAACAGGTTCCCTATCAATTTACTATGGCATATTTAGGATTGGCTGCTTTCTTCTTTGCAATGTCATGGACAAAAGAGAGTCGTGAGCCGATCAGCGGAATGGGACACTAAATAATATTAATTGAGGAAAATAATCGCCGAGATATCATTAACAGTACAAAAAACACCCCGACAAACTGTGGTTGTCGGGGTGTCTAAAAAACTTTAAATAGATTTTGGACAATACAATATTACTTCATATTGTAAAGGAAATACCTGACAATCCCTACCAAACGAGGAGTCGATAAGATATCCTGATTATGGTATGTTGTATAGACATACTTCCCTGTTCCCACATGATTTTCAATAATAATCGGAATACCCTGTGGTGATGATGTCGATCCTGTTGTACCGGATTCGACAGCATAAACTATTGAATTAGCCGGTAGATTAGTGTACGGCGAATACCAACCAGTAGACCAATAGATGACACTATATCCTAAAGCAGTACTCAGGTTCGTATTGATAATTTTTAGCGAATCTCCATAGCCTGAGCCAGGAGTTGTATAGTATCCAGGGAATATATATTGCAAATTCATGTAATTAAAATGTCCACCATAGATATTTCCTCCTTGCTGGACGTACCGTCCATATAACCTTGCAAGTTTTGGGTACCCATCCTCATCTCCACAATTACAATCCGAAAACACAATCGTGTATTGTTTGAGATAAGTCAACAAAGCGACAGAATCTTGTTCAACTCGAGCTCGCATATAATCTATATTGGTGGTATCAAATTTTGTATATCCGATACTTGTATCGGCTAACACTTCTTCAATATTCTCGCAGCCGGCAAAGATAACTAAAGTTTTCCCCAACGCAGTATTCTGCACCAACTTTATCGGTGCCGAGATAATATTTCCTGTTGTAGAAGCACTAACATTTATAGTTATTGTTGATTGAAAAACTCCAATTGTTGCAATAATGACTTGTGCGCCGGTAGGTGCTTGGAGAGTTGCAATTCCAAGACTGTTTGTGATTGCCGAAAAAATTGAATCCGCACTGGGGGGGTTCTGTAATGTAACAGTTACACCTCCTTGTGGTGCACCTGAAGGACCCAACACCGTTACAGTTACTGGATAATATGGACCATTCGTATTATTGGTTGGTCCCGTTGTGGTTTCATCTTTCGTGCATCCCATATAGGCAAGCAAAACACATAGCATCAAAATCCCAAAAAACAGAATCCTGTATTTGTTTTTCATAATGCACCCTCTCTAAATTTAATAATGAATAATTTTTTTAATGGCATCTTGGTATCGATTTTGCAGAAGATACCATTTACCTTATTTTGATAATACTTATTCAAACCAAGAAATGCAAGCACAAATCCAGTGCATTTTTTTGTTTGTGAGCTGCATCAACAAATGAATAAATGGCGGTTTCTATTCATTTCATTGCGTATTTCGTCTCTTGATTAAGACATCCATTTTCCCTAAGATGATTTATATGAAATTAAAAATTTCCTTCATCACTCAGATCAATCTCACCAACTTGACAACTAAAATATTGGGAATAATATCAAAATGATACGTTCATTAATCACATGGCTTACTACAAGTATACTTATCCTTCTTTGGCTTGTTTTATTAGCTGTAAGTCGATTATTTGACCGTGATCCGGTAGCATATCGGACCGGATATTTATTCAGAAAAGTCGGGAATGCAATCACATGGATCAATCCTGCTTGGCGGCTTCACATAACCGGCGAAATTATTCCCAATCCGCGGCTGCCGTATGTCGTTGTTTGTAATCATCAATCAATGGCTGACATTCCATTGATCAGCAACTTACCATGGGAAATGAAATGGCTGGCGAAAACAGAATTATTCAAACTTCCCATCCTCGGCTGGATGCTGCGGCTCGCTGGTGATATTAGTGTAGATCGAAAAAATCCGCGCAGCGGTGCACAGGCACTCATTAAAGCTCAGCGTATCCTTGAGCATAAATGTTCGGTTATGATTTTCCCGGAAGGAACGCGCACTCTCGATGGGCGCGTTCGGCAATTCACAGACGGGGCATTTCATCTTGCCATCAAAGCTAAAGTCTCTGTACTTCCTCTCGTCATTGAAGGATCACGTGATTGCATCCCGAAGAACAGTTGGAAATTCGGTAAACCATCCGAAATATTTCTAAAAGTTCTGCCTCCGATGGAAACATCTTCGTTAAAGATGCAGGATGTTCCTACGCTTCGCGATGCAGTTCGTACCGTGATTATGAAACAAATTGCAGAATGGCGCTCGGTTCCGATTGAATCCGTGGATGGAATGATGCCGCTTTCGACAAAATAGGCTATAAGATAGGAAACAGCAATCCTACGAAATTGAAATAATTGATAGGGAAAACGATAACCACTCAAATTACGATGGAACTGCGATGAAGCCATCTACCAAAGGGAGGATTTTGTTACCTTGGGCATACTCCGAGGATCGTTCACTCATAATTGATTTGTGGGCCCTGTAGGGCTCGAACCTACGACCCGCAGATTATGAGTCTGCTGCTCTAACCAACTGAGCTAAGGGCCCGCGCCAATTTTAGCTAAAAAACGCTCCTTTTATTTGAGTGAACTTCACAAATCAAGTCTTGCATTCAATTGGTAATCACCTGCCACGAAAAAAGAACGCCAAATGTAAAGAAGCTCCTTGTCTCTAACACCCCATGTCCCAATTTTATGGTTGAAGATTATCATTTATTTTTCGAAAGCTATAGTTTCTTAATAAGCATTCATAATATACAAAAGGATGATAGGGGAAGCAAGATTGCTTTTACTGAAATTTAGTCTCCACCGATGACTGTTTCCCTCCGACTTCACACTATCTCTGTTCCTTTTCAGTGGTTCGTGCTAAATTCATCAATCCTCCGACCAATTAACATTAATCGCTGAAATACTTTTAGGCTTTTTCAATGGTCCTTTCTGTCTCGGTAGTCGCTTCGGATTGTTATAGTATGTTGGAAAATATTCTATATGCTTCCGCAATCGAAGATTGACTTTTCGAAGATACTCACATGCTTTCTCGTCAGACGACTTGTATGAAGCGTTGTTCAATTCGGATATAATATCAATTTCCTGTTCTTGAAGAATCTGCACATATCTCTTTCTAACTACCTTGTTATGGTCATCAAATGATTGCTTAGCGATTTCATTAAAAGCAAAGTTAAATTGAATTTTCTCAAAGGCATCAAGATGGACTTGTACACACAAGATTAATGAATCACTTCACAGGAAAATCTATCACGGTTTTCCCAGAACGGACATTGCGAGCAAGGTTTCGCATCAGGACAATCAATTCCTTCTTCATGAGGACAACCAATTATGCTATCAGTCAAAGCAACGCTTTTTACATTATGATTCCGAATAAAATCAAGAATCTATTAAATATATCCTTATTGAGTTTTATCCAAGAAATATCGTCGGATGAATATGCCGTGCGAATTTTGTTTTTAGGAAGTAGCCTATAATCATTGCTACTGGTTGATGTGTTCTTTTGTTTTTCCCTTTTCAAAAAACAAAAGGTGTGTATCAAACGAAGCCAATACTTCGTTTATTGTGCCGTACTTTGAGAGAGCACCAAGGAGTGTGTCCTTCTTCAAGTCGTTGCAATTTGCAAAAAGAAGATATATTCGCTTGTGTTGAATGATAGCGTCGACATTATTTTTCAATTCAGTCGGATTGATGTCCGATTCCCACGAATAGGCTTCTTTGAAAAGAAAGTCGAAATATTTTGTGCCGTATATAACTCCCTTCTTTTTGAAGGGTATTGTTGGCAAATCGTGAAGCTCATTCGTATAACCTGTTTTGTACTCATAGTTGGGAATTGCATAAGTGAAAAGGTAAATGGGAATTGATTTATCGGATTTTTTTAGGTATTCGATTAATGGATTAATTTCACTTACTGGACGATATACGTAGCTCGGGGCAATAAATTTGCAAGCGCTTATATTGATGAAAACGAAGACGAAATAAAGCCACACAGCGAATTTCATATATTTCTTGTTCAAGATGCGCAAGATTATTGTGACGAAAAGAACGTGAATAGGTATGAAGAACAACAGTAAGCGGGCCATGATTGCGTATCGCCCGATGGCTGAAGCGATGATGATAAGAATGGCTTCAGTGAGGAATAATTTCGCAAAAACCGTACGTTTTAAAAAAGAGACAAAAAAAAGACTGGCCAGTGTTAAAAGAAGGATGAGAATTCTCGACAATCTGTTGAAAACCCCGAGGTATTCCCAAGCGGCTACGTTCAAAATTGAAAAGTCTTTGAATGAATGAGGAAGAATGGGAATTCGCATGACCGCCCAACAGCCTTCTTGTTGGTTTTTATCTAGGTTGTGGTAAAGTGAGAAATAAAAGACTGTAAAACTTATGGCTGATGCTAGTCCAATTTCAATGATTTGATGAATATCTTTCTTGTTTTTAAGATGGTAGGTTTGAAATAACCAAACGGCGCAGATGCTTATAATGGTGAAAATGACAGGGAAAGAGAACCAGATGGCAATTGCACAATAGACAGGCGAAATCCAAGTGGGAATGGTTCGGTTTTTCGCGAAGTAGACTATAAGAAGCGTTGCAAGGGTCAAAAAGCCATCAAACATGTATGGCTTAAATTCGATGGAGTAAGTGATTAGAATAGGTATGGTAGAAAAAAACGCGGTTCCAACCCACGGTCTTGGATCTTGAAAGATGATTTTTAACACAAGGTAAAAAAGATAAATGGACCCAAATCCCGAAATCAACGAAAGAAATCGAAGAGTGTATTCGGAAGGCCCAAAAATCATAACTAAAGATTTGACGATGCAAAGAAAACCGACAGGTGCACCCTGGTTATAATCGAGTTCCGAGAATAATCCAAATAAGTTCCTTTGAATAACTGAACTTGCTAAAAAGGCCTCATCTAACCATAGAGAACGGTTATAAAGGAATGCAGCCAATCGGGCGGTAACGCCCAAGAGAATCACGAGATAACTTGACATTCTAAGAATGAATTCGATACGTGTCTCGTTATTGTGTATGGCTAGTGTCATGTTATCAGTTTGAATTGCGTTATTACCTCCAGTTTATATGAAAAGGTTGTAAGATTTTCATCTGCGAACAATATATCGAGAATTTCTAGTCCTCGGCGCACCATCATTATAATTTTTAAAATTTATACATTACTATAGTGAGACGCAAGCGTTTCCTAAACGTAATAATTGCCCAGTTGAAGGGATTTATGCATGGATGGAAGGCGAGATTTGTCGATGGAATTGCGTTTGGATGTTTTCTTCATCAAGTAACCTACTGAGAGATCATTTAGGATGTTCATTCCGATATCGCTCAACGAATTCAGAAAGTCATTTGTAATCGTGAAGTCCAAAGACATAATCTTCATCGTTCTGAAGTGGAAGGCAACAAAATCTAGTTACTAGTAGAAAAAAAAGTGACTTTTGAAGGGATTGAAGCGCTTCTGAATTTTTATGAGCCTGCTGCTCTAACCAACTGAGCTAAGGAACCGTATAACAGTACAAAAATACTGAAAATGAGTTCGAGAAGCAACACACTTCATGATGGATGGTTTTCCGTTTCTTGCTCGTGCTCGGTTTTTTAACGACCTGCTAGAACAAAGCGCACGATATTTCAATCTCTCTTCTGTTTAATTCTCAAACTTCAATTTTACATTAACAACTTCCGGACGACTTCCTGTACGCATCGGCGGTCCCCATGTTCCGACACCACAAGAAACATAAATATGCGTATTTCCTTTCTGTTTGTAACCCCAACCGACTTCGTACACAGCATCGGTAATATAATTGACTGGCCACAACTGTCCATTGTGCGTATGACCGGAGAATTGTAGATCAGCACCTTGCTCAACCGGTTCATTCAAATGCAGCGGTTGATGATCCATGAGAATGATCGGCAGCGATCTGTTGACATTTTCCATCAATTCTGCAAGCGGTTTGCGTTTTCCACCATAGAATTGACGAATGCTTATATCCTCGCGTCCCACCAATGTAAATGCATCTGCAATTTGCACAGTGCTATCCCGCAGCATTACCACACCATGCTCTGTCAAATATTTACATGCCGCCTCCACCCCGCCAATATATTCATGGTTGCCAGTGATTCCATAGATGCCATACTTCGATTTAATTTGGCGCAAGGTTTCTCCAAGATTCTGCCGTATCACCGGCTCGATATCTTCATCAACCAGATCGCCTGCAAACAGCACAATATCCGGATTCAAAGAATTAATCTTCTCTACGATACGCATGAAATGACTATTACAAATAATGGTGCCCAGATGAACATCAGAGATCATTGCGATGTTCAGTTCGCTCAACGTGGATTTTTTATGAATCGTCAACTCCAGTGTTTTAATTTGCGGCGACATTTGATTAAGACGTGCACCGATTATGATCAGCAGCACAATACCCACAACAGCAAATGCAATGATTTGCTTAGCGTGCTGATAATTCTGAGTGATGATAGCTGGAAAGAACGGCACGAAATAATTTGCAAGTCTTAGGATATCAATAACTAAAAGAAAAAGAACAAAATACGCCATCGCCCCGAGCCAGAACGAACCAATCCAAACGAGTCCATCTGTAAGCCATGAGAGTGCAAAATGTTCTAGGAGTCGCGCCGCAAAGTACGAAAGCGCAAGAAACCAAAACACTACTGTGAACCATTGCCGCAAAGATGAAGCTGTTGGTATGGCTTGCAAACCACGGAGATAGATATACGTGTTGATCAATCCATACAGAACAATAACGATGGAGAAGAAAATGATAAATGCGTGTGTGCGAGTCATATTCATTCCTAAATAATAATATGAAGAATAGAACAATAGAATTGAAAATTCAAGCAATATTCTGCTAATATGCTTATTTCCAATTTGATTCTTGATTCTATAATTCATAGAATACAGAAGATGGCATACGAGCATCGGAAAGGAAAAGGGACATGGAAGAATCTATGGAAACCGCTATTGAAGAAGCAAAACTAAGTTTGCAGGAAGGCGGCATTCCCATTGGTTCTGTCCTTATGTGCGATGGCAAGATAATCGGACGTGGGCATAACCGCCGTGTTCAGAATGGTGATCCACTTGCTCATGCAGAGATTGAATGCATCCGTAATGCCGGACGCATAGGTTCATACTCCAATACAATCCTCTTCACGACTCTTATGCCATGCTATCTTTGTTCCGGCGCAATTGTGCAGTTTGGGATAGAAAAAATAGTTGTAGGTGAATCCCGAACATTCAAAGGAGACTTAGAATTTCTTAAGGATCATTGGGTTGCAGTGGATGATTGGGATATAGACGAATGCATTGAATTAATGGAAGAATTTATAAAAAAGAATCCAACACTTTGGAATGAAGACATCGGGAAACTATGACAGTGAGCATTTAGCATGAGCAACGAACGACAAACAATAAATAGTGAGCGACAACAATTTATGCGTGAAGCAATTCGGCTTTCGATTGAAAATGTACAATCAGGGACAGGCGGACCGTTTGCAGCAATCGTTGCTAAGGATGGTAAAATCATCGCCCGTGGTATAAATCTCGTTACAAGCACAAATGATCCTACGGCGCATGCAGAAATTGCCGCGATACGAGAAGCATGTAAAATTCTTGGGACATTTCAGCTTGATGGATGCGAGATATATACTTCCTGTGAGCCATGCCCAATGTGTCTTGGAGCTATCTATTGGGCTCGGCCGGAACGGGTTTTCTATGGTAACACTAAGCAGGACGCTGCTAGCATTGGCTTTGACGATTCGTTTATCTATGGGGAACTTCTAAAACCACCAACACAGAGGAAACTTCCGATGGAGCAACTTCTGCATAACGAAGCACTCGCCGCATTTAACGAGTGGAATATTAAACAAGATAAAGTGAAATACTGAATAATAAGAGAGATTAAGAAGTACCACTTTATCTTTTTCTGTTCATCTTTTTTTATTGAATACTCTTTTATGTTGCTATTTTAGTCATACATTTCAAAATATCGTATTTGATAATTCGCAATCTGCGATTTCGCTTTCTCGTTTTGGTGAATCTTCAATTCCACTTACTCTTTTTGATCTATTACTTGTCGAATCACTCGTAATATATTATCCGGTTCATAAGGCTTTTGAATGAAACCATTGGCTCCATCTTTCAAGAGTTCCGATTTAATATCCAGTTCAAAATATCCGCTAGCAAAAACCACCTTCACATTTGGATTAATCTCCTTAAGCTTTTTAAATTCATCAGTTCCTGTCATAACCGGAAGTCCCATATCGGTAATAACAAGAGCGATCTTTTGTTTATTGGCTTGATATAGATTGACCGCTTCAAGGCCATTACGCGCACATAATACAGTGTACCCTTTTGATTCAAGCAAAAAACTCACCATTTCTATAAGTAGTTCTTCATCTTCAACAAGCAGAATTGTTTCTGTACCACCTATTTCATATGATTGGAGTGGTTGTTGAGCATCTGCTGCTTGTTTATTCATAGTTGGGACAGGAAAAAAGAGCCGGAAGGTTGTGCCATGACCCGGTTCACTTTTTAAATCTATTAAGCCACGATGTGCTTGCACAACACCATAAACGACAGACAAACCGAGACCAGTTCCTTTTCCTTTTTCTTTGGTTGTGAAGAACGGATCAAATACTCTCAGGCGCGTTGCCTCGTCCATTCCTTTTCCCGTATCGGTTACAGTCAGACATACGTATGCGTCCTCATTGGCAGCTGGGAACTGCTGAGCCATCTGTTCTTTGGTTTGTTTCTCTGCCGTAATAGAAATTGTTCCACCGTGCGGCATAGCATCCCGCGCATTGATACAAAGATTCAATAATGCTTGATGGACTTGTGTACGATCGGCAAAGATAAATGGAAGACTGTTTGCAATGCTCTCTGAGAATATGATAGTCTTAGGAAAGGTTTGTTCCAGCATGGAGAGAAGTTCGTGTATCATTTCGGAAATATCCATCGGTTCAAATACGACATCAGTTTTCCGTGCGAACGTTAAAATCTGGCGAACAAGCGCAGCTCCCCGCTGTACCGCTTGATTGATAGCGGTTATACTCACAGAGAATTTATCCGGATTCAACTTGTTCTTGCCGAGAAGAGAAGAATATGCCAAGATGATGCCAAGAATATTGTTGAAGTCATGCGCAATGCCGCCGGCAAGCGTGCCAATGCTCTGTATTTTCTGTGTTTGAAGAAGTTGGTTCTGTAACCTTTTTTGTTCGGAAATGTCACGCACAACAATCTGCATGGCAGGTTTTTCTTTATAGACAATCTGTAATGCAGCAACTTCAACTTCGACGACGGATCCATCTAGCCGTATAAATTTTTGCTCCGTCAACGGGAGTGCATAGTCTTCCTTCATTACTGCGATGATCTGCTGATGGATTGAGTTCCGATGGTCCGGGTGGATGATATCCAAGAATGGCTTATCGATCAACTCAGTAGCATTGTGTGCACCAAGGAGCGTTATAGCGGCAGGATTAACAAATATGATTTTTCCTTCGCTATACACTGCAATGGCTTCCGGAGAAAATTCAATTAGGCGCCTATAGCGTTCCTCACTTTCTTTCAATTCAACTTCTGCTTTTTTACGTTCGGTGATATCGAATTGGACACCCTGAGTACCGATAATTTTTCCATCAGAGGTAAAGACCGGCGATTTCACGACTTGAAAAAATCGAGTCGTACCGTCTAGCTGAGGATAGATTTCTTCCAGTTCAATAGGTTTGCCGGTAAGCATGATTAATTTATGATGATCCGTACCCTGCTCTTCCAATGTGCGGCACGTGCCCATCATTTTAGGCGTTCGGGAGTTTTCTTTTGCCGATTCGTATGCTGCCAGCTCATGGGACGTTTTACCCAAGATTTCATCCGCTTTCAATTCTTTAAGTTGACAGAAATATGAATTGACGAAAATATAACGCCCTTCACTGTCTTTGCGGAAAACACCTGCGGGTATATGCTGGACGAATGATTGATACAGTGTTTGCGATTCGCGCAATGCTTTTTCCACCTGCTTACGTTCGGTAATGTCAATTAATACGGCAACGCGTGCATTGTGATCTTGATATACAAGTTCATGCGAAAATGCTTCAATATCAATCAATGAGCCATCGCGCGTGCGGTGATGCCATTCGCCAGCACAAGCATGGCCATGCAAACGGGCAGCCAATTCTGTTATTGGGCCTTTCTCTTCGTCAGGATATAAATCAGGAAGCCGCATAGACAGTACTTCCTGCTGGCTGTACCCATAACGTTGAATGAAAGCTTCATTTACCGCTAATAATTGCAATGTGCCCTTTTCATAAATCAGCATGGGTGCAGGATTTTGTTCGAATAGAAATCGGTAATGGATTTCACTTTCCTGCAATTCTTTCTCTGCCTGTTTACGCTCTGCTATGTCATGTACAGTTCCAATTAATTGCGTACAAATTCCCTTTACGTTATAAATCGGAGCAATAGTCACTTCGCCAATGTTTTCTCCTATCGGAGATTTAGAGATTTCTTCCCAGTGAACAGACTGCCCAGTGCGAATTGCTTCCTTACATTTTTTTAAAACGAGAGTATTCGCAGATTTTGGAATAATATCTTGAACGAGTTTTCCGATAACCTTATTTGCGGACAAACCTATCAGTTCTAGAAACCTACGATTAACCGAAGTGAACCGGAAACGATCTTTTAGTTCTACTGCAATAGTGAAAATGGCGTCATTAACATTATTATATATCATCGAGAGCTGAGCTTCTCTGTTTCTCAATATCTCTTCTGATTGCTTGTGTTCTTGCCGCACTTGCGCCTTGGCAAGCTCACGCTTCACAATTGGTATAAGGCGAACAAGTTTATCCTTCATGAGATAATCGTTTGCACCAAGCTTCATGAGTTCCACCACAGCTTCTTCGCCAATAGTACCTGACACAGCGATGAAAGGAATATCAAGTTTGGTTTTTTGCAAGAGGGCAAGAGCGGCAGGTGCATTAAATCGAGGGAGTCTGTAATCTGAAATTACAATATCCCATATTTGATTTTCCAATGCTGCTTTCATATCCTTTGCAGTTTCAACCCGTTCATGATGAACCGAATATTCCGCCTTCTTCAGCTGACGTATAATAAGTTCAGCATCTCTTTCGGAATCTTCAATAATTAGAACTCGCAGTGGTACTTTCATTAGAACCTCTTGTTTGCTCTTACTTTTTTTTACGTATGTTTTGTACTTTGCCATTTATGGACTTTATTTCTGGCATTTGCAAAATTTCTAGGTTTTATTTTTCCCTTGTTCGTTTGATTGGCTGTTCACGAAGTCGGGATATAGTTTAGCCATGCAATCAGGACAAATGCCATGTGTAAATTGAGCATCAGAATGCTTCATCAGATATGCTTCCAGAATATTCCAGTATCCCTTATCATCACGAATTTTCTTGCATGATGAACAGATTGGTATTAATCCGCCTAGTGTCTTTATATCAGCTAGCGCTGTTTGAAGATCGGTTATAAGTTTTTCGCGCTCCGCCTCAAACTGCTTGCGCTCTGTGATATCCTCTTTGACTGCCAGAAAATTAGTTGTAATTCCCAGTTCATCCGTAATAGGAGAAATGACAGCAAATTCCCAATACAATTCACCATTTTTCTTTTTGTTATGAAACTCGCCTCGCCATGTTTTACCTGAAGTTATCGTATCCCAGAGTTGTTTATATTCCTCTGAAGATTTTTCATCAGATTTTAGAATACGTGAATTTTTACCAATTGCTTCTTCAAGTGAATATCCAGTAATTTGAACGAACTTGGGATTAACATATTGAATTGCACCTTTTGTATCCGTAATGACGATCGAAGCAGGGCTTTGTTCAACAGCGCGGGTTAGTTTTCGCAATTCGTTTTCAGCTTGCTTGCGTTCGGTGATATCTATAAATGAAGTTATTATTTTCCGGGCATTTTGCATATATGAAACGGACATAAGACCGTATCTTATTTCACCGCCTTTTTTATAGAACTTGAATTCATATTTGTCAGGAGCATCTTGAGGATTGCTAAGTCTTCGCCGATTATATTCTTTAAATCGTTTAAGGTCTTCTTGCGGTATTTGTTGTGTCCAACTCATTCCAATAACTTCTTCTTTTGTGTAACCGCTCATTTGACAGTAGGCATCATTCACCATGGAAATAGTAGTATCCGGTTCAATAATTGCAATAGCGGATGAGTTGTTTTCAAATATCGCACGGAATTTTTCCCCACTCTCACGAAGCGCTTCCGCAGATTCATATTGCTTCTGGTAGAAACGACTGTGTTGCTGGCGCCACACAAAACCCACACTGGCACCTGCACTTATAAGTAAAGCACCTATAAGAAATACCATCAACCACAATCGTTCTCTCAATAGTGTGTATACCTCCTCTATATCTGTACGGGCAACCAAGAACCAAGGAGAGTCTGGAACTGCGCATATATATGCAATCACCGGTACTCCACGATAGTCTATACCTTCGACAATTCCTTTCTGTCCTAATGCTGCTCTTACAGCGGGAACATCTCTACTTTCCAACGGAATTCGTAGACTCAAAGCCGCATCCTTTTGGAATTTTAGATCATTCAAAAAAACTGCACTATCTCCGTCCCTACGGATTATTAACGTTTCGGATGTCCGGCTTTGTGTGGGCCAATTCTTAATGAGTGGATAGAGGTACTCCTCCGGACTAATCCGCAGCGCAAGCACGCCAATCAACTGTTTTGGGGAACTATCTTTTAGAATCGGGACAAGAATTTTTAGATAGATGTGCTGATCTTGATTATTACGGTAAAAATCCTGAAAAGCAATATTTCCTGATAGCAGTATTTCAGTATTCTTTTGGTCAATGATTAAATGGGTTCGTTCCTTATTTTCAGGGAATACTAATATCGTATTAAATTGCGCATCCAGTAGCATCATGAGATCGTAGTTATGAGCTTTCTGTATCTGCCTCACCCATGCTAGAATCCCTGTCTTTGCGTCATGGTCATTCCGGTTTTGGATGTACCGTTTCACAGTTGCGGAAAACAAATCGTTCTTGTAAAAGACTTGTCCATCTCCCAAACGTTCTTTTCGCCACTGAACCAATTGGTTAACTTTCAGATCTGCAACAATGGAAAGCTGGTTTTCTACTTCAGTGCGATAGTTCTTCTCATAGTTTCGGTAAGCCAAATAACCGCCGATGATAATACCTGCTGAAAGGAGGATAAATATCAGGAGAAATACATATCCTGTCTGGTGTTTATTATGGTTATAATTTTCCACGGCGTTCATCCTTTCCAATGCCGAGTAACCTTCGGAAGGTCACATTCCCTTTTCACTATCAGGACAAAAGTCCTGACCGAACGCTCAGTGCAATAATCCGCTTGTCAGCGTCCCCTACAGCGTTGTATTCGTATTTATAACAAGTCTAAAATAAAAGAAGGTTCCACAATCTATTTTCCGTCCAACACTGCCCTTATCACTTTTAGCACTTGCTTGAGTTCATATGGTTTATAGACAAAATATTGTGTTCCTACTTTTAAAAACTCCGATAGAACAAAAATAATACCCAACGTCACTTTTTTTTCTGTGTTCCCTTTGGTTTCTGTGCTCCCTTTGGTTTCTCTATTTCTTTTGGTCTGACAGAGTCAAAGTCAGAATACAATTTTGGAAAACAATCGGGGCATATACCATGGGTGAACGTTGCATCTGTATGAGTCTGAATATAGCCCTCGACTTGCTGCCAGTAACCTTTATCGTCTCGTATCTTCTTGCACACCGAGCATATCGGAAGCAAACCGCCTAATGTCTTGACTTGGGAGAGTGCCTCCTGAAGTTTAACCAATAGTTTTTGTTTGTCTTCTTCCAGCCACTTCCGATTTGTTATGTCGCGAGAGACACCCATAACGGCAGTAATTTGATCAGTATCATCACGTAGCGGTACCAACCAAGTGCCCAGCCATGTCACTTGATCTTCATGCGCTACTTTACTTTCTATATATCTAGGCATTCTCGTTTTAAAGACATTTTGCAGGGATCGTTGTTGTCCGCTTGATACTTCTTGCGAAAACAATGATGCTCGTGTTTTTCCAATAATCTCTCCCGGTCGTTTGTGGAGTTGCTCGGCGGCAGAGGTATTCACATATTCCACGATATCATCACGGTTGACAATATAAATCATCTCATGTGCCGCTTCGGACAATGTTCGATAACGTTCTTCACTCACGCGCAATGCTTCTTCAGCCTGTTTGCGTTCTGTGATGTCGCGTGCTATGACCTGAACTGCGTTCATTCCTTTGAATGTAATTGGAGCGGATACAACTTCCACATCGATGGCTGTTCCATCAGAACGCAAAAATTTTTCCTCTGTTATGGGTTGCGTTTTACCGTATTCCATGGCTCCAATAATTCGCTTACGTACGGACTCTTTATAATCCGGATGAACAACATCGAGGACTTGTTTGCCAATCAGTTCCGACTCGCCGTGCGCGCGGAAAAGCTTAACGGCGGCGGGATTAACATACTCGATTCTTCCATTGGCATGCACTGCAATGGTATCCGGGGAAACCTCAACGAGACACCGATAGCGTTCTTCGCTCTCACGTAACGCTTTTTCTGTTTGTTGACGCTCGCGTCGTACCTGTGCCTCGGCAATCTCACGTTTTACAGCGGGACCTAAGCGTATAAGTTTGTCCTTCATCAGATAGTCGTGCGCACCGGATTTCATAAGCTCCACTGCAGTTTCTTCGCCGACTTTACCGGAGATAGCGATGAAAGGAATATCTAGGCCAGTTTTTTTAAGAACCATAAGAGCGGCAGGCGCACTAAACTGTGGTAATTTGTAATCAGAAATTACAACGTCCCAGACGAGCATATCTAATGCCGCTTTCATTTCATCGGCGGTCTCAACCCGTTCATGATAGATCGTATAGTTTGCTTTCTTCAACTGGCGAATGATCAAATCGGTGTCGCTTTCAGAGTCTTCGATAATTAAAACATGTAATATACTCATGAAACTCCTCTATTTTTTTCTATGTGTTCTTTTCCCGGAATGATTCCCTCGGAAATGTCTTTGCGAGAAATATTTACTCACAAAGTAATAACCCGCCGCGACTTAACAAAAGACGGCGGCTCATTGATGACAAGCCAATATAAATTAAGATGCTTGATGGCTTTTGCAAATTAATTGAAATCTATAGGTTTGTGGATATAACTGTTGACACCAAGATCATAACATGCCGCTACATCTGGATCATCCCTGGATGAAGTGAGAAGGACTATCGGCAATCTTTTAATTTTATCTGTAGCACGAATTCTCCTCAACACTTCCAATCCGTCAATTTTGGGTAGCTTAAGATCGAGCAAAACAAGTGCAGGCATTTGGTTTTTATCCCGGTTTGCATATTTAGCATCGCAGAATAAATAATCTGATGCATCTTGACCATCCTCAACCACAACGAGCTTGTTTGCGATATGTCCTTTTTCGAATGCCCGTTTGGTCAAATCAATATCGCTTGGATTATCTTCGACAAGAAGAATGGTTTTATTATTCATGCCACTCCTTATAATGTAAAATAAAATGTTGAACCGCTATCCAAATGAGCATCTGCCCAAATACGCCCGCCATGACGATGAATAATACGCTGTACAGTTGCCAGACCGATACCCGTACCGGGGAACTCAGATAATCTATGCATTCGTTGAAATGCTCCGAACAAATTCTGTGCATACTGCATATCAAAACCAACACCGTTATCACGGATAAAAAAAGCCGGTTTGCCTTCAACGTCAGTTTTGCCAAATTCAATTCTTGCTAGTACACGCGGATTTGTGAACTTGCATGCATTCTCAAAAAGATTCGTTAACACGATGTCAAGCAAGTTGGCGTCGCCCCAGGATGATAATCCCGGTTGTATAATAAAATCAATTTTGCGATCTGCATTTTCCTTCTGCATCCGGGCGATAATAGAATGCGCCAACGCAGTGAGATCCACAGATGTCAGTTCCATTTCAGTGCGAGTTACCCGCGAAAGTTTCAATAGATCATCGATGAGCTGTCCCATGCGCTGTGTTTCGGAACGTATCCGATTCAGGTCTTCATGAGCCTGTTCGTTCAGTTGTTTATCAAAATCTTCCTGCAATGCCAAGCTCCATCCATCAATCCCGCGCAATGGTGCACGTAAATCATGAGAGACAGAATATGCAAAAGATTCAAGTTCTTTATTAGCCACTTCAAGCTGGGCAGTGCGATCTTTCACTCGTTGTTCAAGTTCTTCATTCAATTGCCGTATTTTTTCTTCTGCCTGTTTGCTCTCGGTGATGTCTTGAACCATTGTCAGGAAATACAGCGGGTTTCCATTCTTGTCCCGGATTACACTTGAAGCCAGGTAAGCCCATACTATGCTTCCATCCTTGTGAATATATCGTTTCTCCGTTTTGTAAGATGGTAAATCTCCCCGCCACAATGCCCGCGCATTTGTCAAACTTTCTTTCAGATCATCCGTATGAGTCAGCATCTCATAGGTTTTTGAACAGAGCTCTTCCGGAGAATATCCAACCATCGAGGCAAATGCCTGATTTACTTTTATATAGGAAGAATCTTGTTTTACCAATGCTATACCGATTTTACCTTCTTCAAAAACTTTTCGGAATTCTTCCTCGCTTTGACGTAACGCTTCTTCCACCTGTTTACGTTCGGTGATATCACGCCCGATGGTTTGATAATATTTATACCTTTCTATCTCGACTACACGTGCACTGAGTTCAATCGGAAACGTTGAACCATCTTTCCGTTGGTGGATAGTCTCATAGGTCGCAGTTTTCATTTCATCAAGCAATTTGATCCGATCCGGTAATTGCGCAGCCGTCTGTGGTGCACTAAGTCGTTTAAAATTCAAGCCAATTAATTCATTTCGTGTATACCCGTACGTCTCTAATGCTCGATCGTTTGCTTCAATAATGTTTAAATCCTTATTCGCAAGTACGATGATGTCGTTCGCGTATTTGATTAGATAATCAAAGTGTAAAATCAGCGCTCGACGTTCTTGTTCCATTTGATATTGTTGCTTGTTATGTTTTGCTTGCTGGTACCTCCACCATAACCCGAGCATCGAAGCGACGACGAGAACGGATGATACGACAATCAACATTATAAATGTCATTTGCTCGCGGAACGGTGTATAAATTTCTTCTCGATCAACTTTAGCGACCATAAACCATGGAGAATTGGGTATTCGTTTCATTGATGCAAGAACAGGCACATTTCGATAATCGATTCCTTCGGTTTTACCTTCAAAACCACGGGCTGCCATTGCCGCCGGTAATTGCTGAAGTGAAATCGGCAAGCGTAATGTCAAAGCTGCGTTTTTACGATGAAGCAGTTCATTCAAAAATAGAACGCTGTCACCTTCGCTGCGAAGCAGAAGTGTTTCTGCTGTCCGATTTAGTGTGGGTCGCGATTGGATCAGTGGAAAGAGAATTTTGTCTGGGTCAAAACGCAGCATTATCACACCGACTAGAATGCTATCTCGTTTATCATGACGCATAAGCGGCATAACTAAATCTAAATGAATTTTTGACGATGCATCTTCCTTATACAGATCGGAGAATATAAATCGATGATGAAGAAGCACATCCGAGATAAGCCTGTGAGCATACAATCCTAAAGAATCTTTTATTGGTCCAGCGACAAGTCGGCTAACACCATCTAAATCATATAAAATTATGTTGCTAAACCCCAGTGAAGTCTGTGCCGATATCATCCATGTAACAAGGTTAACTCTGGTCTGTGTTTCATTCGGATTTTTGAAGAAGGTATCGACTTGGTGGATGAAAACTTGATTTTCGCTGATAAATTTACCGTCAGCGAGATAGTCATTCCTCCATTGAACGATTTCTCCAGCTTTTAAATCTACAATGACTGCAAGTTCATTTTTTGCTGCATCGAATATTTTATTTTTTTGCGTTTGATAGTGGATTTGCCCGGCTATGAGAATACTCATAATGAGAAAAAGGAATAGATATATCGGCATCCACGGAAATGATTGGAAGTTCAGTCTGAATTTCATAATGCCTACATTCCTTTCAAGCCACCGGACTTGCGATAAAAGGTTTTGCCAAAAAACAGAGGCAGGAAACCCAAATCATCAAACTATCAGATTGTTGAAAAACCCCGGTCAGTAGTCCCATTTATAGTAAAATATATAAACTCACAGATGCAAAATAAAGCTAATAGAAATCCAGTCCGAATGCAATTTCCGAAATTATTTGTTTTTTCACACCACCTATAGGTGCGATACTCTATTTCTACCGTTGCGTTGGGCATCATAAAGTGCTTCTTTTACAGTAATCAACAGTTCTTTTTCCGAAATAGCATTCTTTGGAAATGCACCTGCGCCAACACTGACTGTTGTGCGAATTTCCTGTTGAGCAAATTCCGTTTCTTCAATTGCTTTGCGCAACTCTTCAGCAAATGCGATACCTGCTTCCAGCGAGGTATTCTCACGTAGCACAATCATCTCGTCAAATCCGTAACGGCTAGCAGTATCCATTGGACGAAGACGCGCTTTGACAAGACCTGCTATTTCTTTCAGTACTCTTTTTGATGCTTCATAGCCGTATGTTCCACCAATTTGCTTGTAGTTATCAATATCCAAAATTAAGAGAAATAGACTCTCATGGCTCTCTTCGGCCCGCGAGATGCTTGTACTAAGCCGTTCAAGAAAAGGCGCGTACTTTTCTAACTCCGTTTCATGATCAATTTTATCTAGACGTAAATTCTTTCCATATAGGTAGGATTTATTCAACGCAATACTTGTGAGATCGGCAAAGCTTTGAAGCACTTGAATATCGTGTTCAGTAAAGGCATCCGGTTCACGCGCGTCTGCATAGAGATAACCAAGTGTCCGAAGTTCTGCTGAGATCTGCAAACATACAGCAGAACGAAATGGGTGTTCTAACTGTAATTCAGCGACAAGTTTTGATTCTCGTTCTCCATTAGTAATTAATATTGGTTTCCCGGTAGAGAGCATTTTGGCTATTGCGCCGGTGCCTAGCGAGCGTCGGAATTCTTTTACATAGCGGTGAGACAAATTATAATTTGTGGACACTTGCAAGTATTCTGTTGNNGATTAATGATAATTACTGCGCAGGTTTGACAACCGTAGATGCGAACAATTCGATCTACAATGAGCGAAAGCACGCGCTCCGGTTCGTGTGTAGAATTTAGAATGCTCAGGACTTCAGAGAAAAAATGTAAGCATTCTTCAGGTTTCAAGTGAGACATATGCCACCTCCTTATAAAATGTACTGGATGTGATTGAGAAACACTTGATAAACGATAAATTATATTAATAAAATACATTTAAAATAAAGTAATTGCGTTTTTATCTCTTTCTATTATTTCTACTTTTTCTACTCTTTCCTTTTACTATCTCCCATTTTCATTTTACTGTCGATTTTTCATCCTGTTTCATTATCATTTCGATTTCTTCTACTGTTCGAGGCGCAGCTTCCGAAAGAACTTTACATCCGTTCTCGGTTACTAGTACGTCATCTTCAATCCGGATTCCTATGCCCCAATACTTTTTATCACAGTCACTGCTATCAGGTATGTATATTCCTGGTTCCATCGTGAGGACCATTCCAGGTACCAATATTTTTGTTAAACTAACATCGTGCACATCCAATCCTACAAAGTGGCTGACATCATGTGGACAGTAATTTTTTTCTTCGCTCTTATTTTGAATGATGCCAAGTTTCACTAACCTTTCAACGAGGACCTCCATTGCCCTCTTTCCTAACGCATTCATCGGCACATCTGATCTGATTTCTTTAATAACTAAATTCTACGCGCTTAATACAAGTTCATAGATTTCTTTTTGTGCTGAAGAGTATTTTCCATTCACCGGAATTGTGCGCATCAAATCAGCTGAGTAGCCATGGTACTCAGCACCAATATCCATCACAACTAACTCTCCACAGTGCATTTGCCGACGATTTGCTTCGTAATGATAGCTCAACGTATTGGGCCCGGAACCGATGATTGATGGAAAGCCATAGAATTCACATCCATTCCGTGTGTAGCAATATTCGATGACGGCTTGAAGTTCATATTCGAACATCTCAGGTTCGCAGCTTTTCATTGTTTCAATGCATTCCGACACCGTAGCACCGACTGCTTTCTACATTAGCACTAACTCTGCTGAAGATTTTACGGAGCGCAAATCGTTTACTAACAATCCTGAACTTTTTATAGTAAGATTCGGATATTTTTCTTCCAGCCCTTTTCTCACCTCGCGTACTGCCACGAACTTCATATTTGAGATTTGATCGAAAAGACTATCCGGTAGTGATGGCGTATAATAGAGTCCTTTTTTCGATTTAAGAATTTGTGGTAAGAGTTCTTTCAACTTTTCGGTTGTTAACACAATGCTTTTCTTCCCTTCAACGCCAAAACCAAGAACCTGCTTTGCTCCTTCTACGCCAAGATTGTAGCCACTCCAACTTTTTATATATTTGCTGACAAAAAGGATTTCTTTCGTAATGGTAATACTATCAATTTGCATTCCATTTGGTGCGAGAATCAGCGTACTGTTCGTTTCGTTGCAACCAGTTAGATACAATAAATTATCATTCTGTCGAAATTTGTAATCTGTATCTCCATTACGATTGTATATATCGTTTGCGTGGAAAATAGCGACAGAGCCAGAGTCCATCATCGCAATTACTGCTATACGACGTTGTTGATATTCTTGCGGTTTGATGCCATCCGTGTCGTATATTCCGTAATGTGCAAATGGCAGGTTGATAAAAGTCTGACTTGAAGCGGATGTGATTTTTAACAAAGAGAGAAGAATGAAAGAGATAATAATTTGTTTCATATCGTCTCACGATCGAAAGAAACGAAGGAATCAATATACTCATCGACGCCAACGAAAATTACAATTCTCGCTGGCGCCATAAAATGATTGAAATAAATTACTTTTTCAATGCAGTTTTTACTGTTGTATTAATTGACATTGTAGAAGCTCCAGTTTGAGACCCGGTCGCCGTTGTTGTCATTTCGGTCTCATTGGATTGTTCTGAAAGAACAAACACACCTTCTGCAGGAGCAACATATGCCGCACCGTTAATCTTCACTGTTCCATCGATTGTTACATCGGATCCGTGCTGTGTGCCGCTTCCTTCAATTGTGCTTGTTCCGTTGATAGCAATTTTCCAGCAATTAAAATCATTTTTATTCTCTGCTCCAACAACTTTGAATTCGAGATTCTGCTTCATCACCATTTTCATTCCACCGCGGGAAATTGTGTCGGGCATATCTTTTTTCCATGAACTATTTATATCCATTTCTTTTTCCGGAAGTTCAAGTAATATTTGCTTAAATAAATCCGACGGAGTTAAGCTTGCCATCATTTGTTCACGTGAAGGAGGAATAGTATCGATTGGTTCAACCGAAAGTGTCTTCCCTTTGTTTGTTATCACAACCTTTATTCTTTTGCCAACATATTCCCGCATAACTATCGTGCTATCGTTGAATCCCATCATCGGTATATTTAATTTAATGTTAAACTTCTCGAATTTTACCATCAATGTCATCACATCAGTGTTCGCACTGATAAGCGAGATTGAATAATCGAAGTTGGCACCTGATGTCATGGTAAATTCCTGCCCCATTGCCTGACCAGATGTCTTACTTTCAATAATGGTAGAATATTTATATGTCTTTTTATCTTCAAATTTGTAGCGTAGCTTTTGTCCAGCAGTACTGAATTGACAAAATGTAAGAACCAAAAGTGCAGTAAGACTTACAAGAATTGTTCTTGAACGCATAAAAACCCTCCTTTTAATAACGATAGAAATCACTACCAAACCCTTCTCGAACCAATATAAACAAGAAAAAATGGTATCCCAATATGAATTTATGAAAACATGGTAGGAATATTTTATACTGTCTGCAAGTGTGCCGAAAAGAATGGAATGTTTTCAATTGTCTCTTTTTCTTATTACTTTTAAACCATAGAAATTATCGAAGGTTGAATTATGTCTTCACAATACAGCGATAAAGCAGATCGACAACACTTCACCTTACAGCACATCATTGAAGAAAGCTGCCGGAAGAACTCATCGAATATAGCACTTACTTATACAGATGAAAAGCCAATAACTTATTCTGAATTAAAACGGCAGATTAATCATCTCTCCGGTTTTTTGAAGAACCAAGGTGTGACACATAGTGACCGCGTAGCAATCCTGGGCGAGAATAGTCCACAATGGGGTGTCGCATATTTCGCCATTACGACAATGGGTGCTGTTGTAGTACCAATTTTACCTGATTTTAATACTTCCGAGATTCATCATATTTTAGGACATTCCGGCAGCAAAGTCATTTTCATATCCGAACGTTATTATCATAAAATTGAAGATTTGAATTTTACTGAATTCAACAGCGTTATTTTATTAGACGACTTTTCTATTATTAATCCTGCCACATCAAAAGCAACACTACGTCAGTTGGTAGCAGAAGGAAGTAAAGAACTGCATAAAATTAAGAACCTTGTTTTAAGTTTGGCAGGATTCATTCCCAAAGAAATTAGAGAAGACGACATTGCATCTATCATATATACATCGGGAACCATGGGGTATTCAAAAGGTGTGATGCTAACCCATAAAAACCTTGTCTGGAATGCATTTGCATCATCAAAGATACCCGATATTAATGTGAACGACCGTATGCTTTCTATTTTACCGTTGGCTCACGTATACGAATGTACACTCGGTTTAGTGCTTCCAATTATGTGCGGCGCTTCTGTCTATTACGTAAAGAAGCCTCCCACACCAGCTGTTCTGCTCCCAGCATTGGAGATGGTCAAACCGACAGCCATGCTAACTGTTCCATTGATCATAGAAAAAATGTATAAAACACGCATCTTACCAGAAATTAAGAAGCGATTTTTAGTTCGGCTTATCTATAAATTTCCAGTGATTCGCAAAAGGATTCACAAAATTGCAGGCGATAAATTGAAGGAAACATTTGGCGGTGCGATGAGATTTTTTGGAATTGGTGGTGCAGCTCTCGCCCCAGAAGTTGAACGTTTCTTGCGCGAAGCAGAATTTCCCTATGCTATCGGTTATGGGTTGACAGAAACATCACCGCTTATAGCAGGGGCGAATGCAGAAAAAACACGATACAGATCCACAGGTCCTATTGTACCTGGACTAGAAGTAAGAATCGAAAATCAGGACTCAAAAACCGGTATCGGAGAAATTGTTGTGCGTGGGCCCAGCATTATGAAAGGGTACTACCGCGATCCAGAGCAAACTGCAAAAGTGCTTTCATCAGATGGTTGGTTCCACACAGGCGATCTCGGAAGCTTCGATAAAAGTGGTTATCTCTATATCAATGGCCGCTTGAAAAATGTCATTATCGGACCAAACGGCGAGAACATTTATCCCGAGGTAATCGAGTCTGTTATCAACCGATTAGATATCATCCTCGAATCGCTTGTCTATCAAGATGCGGGACAGCTTGTAGCACGCTTATATTTAGATTATGAGAAACTCGATGTTGAATTCTCTGATCTAGGTTTGACGGAATTACAAGCACATGAACGTATTGGACAGATTTGTGAAGATATTAAGAAACAAGTGAATGAACAGGTTTCTTCGTTTTCACGCCTCGCTCGGGTAATCGAACAAACAGAGCCATTTGAAAAAACACCAACCCAAAAAATTAAGCGTTATCTCTACGCCAATTGAACAAAACCCTCTTAGACATTCCATTCCATATTAAGCTTTGTTAATTATATTCCTATTCAAAGAAAGAGATTAATTGTCCAAGTGGAATAGCTGTGCCAAGGAAGTATTCATTTTTTAAAAATAAATTTAAATATTTTTAAAAAAACTCTTGACAATTAAGCGTTCTCAATATATCTTGTGGTGTGCAGTCTCCCCGACTGCACATAGTTAGCCTCCCTATACCCCGGCGTCTGGTAGTGCGTCGGGGTGTTTTTTTACTAAAAGTATTCCTTTATTTATTCTGTTGGAAATTAATACTTGGAGAAAGAAAACTATTTTTAAAAAGTTTGCCGCTAATTCATTTTGTTTATTTTTAAAACAATCCCTCGACCGATAAATAACGCCCGCCAGTATCGTAGTCAAAAGTCAGCACTTTTCCCTTATTTGGAAGTTCTGGATTGTTTTTGCGACAGCGGCAAGTGATGCAGCAGCAGAAATACCTACAAAAATTCCTTCCTCGCGTGCGCAACGCCATGTGTATTCAAATTTCTACGGCGTTCTGCATCTTCGATCATTGACAATGCAATTCGATTCTTGATGCTTCCGTCGGGATTAGTGTGTTACAGTTTCATCCATACTTCATTGGCTGCCGAAGAGCCGATTTAGATGGACATGGAGTGTGTTGCCAATTGTCTCCAAAACGGATTTTGTTTTCATAGTTTATTCCATTCAAAATTAAATACTAAAATCGATTGGAGCACCTGTAATTTCTTTAGGACGCACAGTTATTTTACTTTCTTGATAGACAGATGAAAACGATGGCACGCTCGCGGTTAACCAAACATTGCCTCCAATGACACTATTGCGTCCAACAATAGTCTCGCCACCAAGAATAATCGCTTGTGCATAAATCACTACATTATCTTCGATGGTTGGATGGCGCTTGGATTTTGCAAACTTTTTATCCACGCTTAGCGCTCCGAGTGTTACGCCTTGATACATTTTAACGTTATTACCGATGATCGAGGACTCACCAATAACAATGCCTGTTCCATGATCAATCGCAAATGACAAACCGATTTCTGCACCTGGGTGAATATCAATCCCTGTTACTTGATGTGCATATTCGGTAATCAAACGCGGGAAGATGG
Organism: Ignavibacteriota bacterium; assembly: GCA_003142475.1. Classification (GTDB taxonomy): domain Bacteria; phylum Bacteroidota; class Ignavibacteria; order UBA10030; family UBA10030; genus Fen-1298. The sequence goes on along the minus strand of PLMK01000079.1, from coordinate 106,748 downwards.
GAACATGCATTAGATAAAATTCATGGGCGAGACGATAATAGGCTATAGCTGTGAATCCAGGATATGCAAGTATAACTTCATCAACACTTTCCGCCGCGGGGTCGCCGTTAGTGATTGCTTCAGCATCAAGCCAAAGCTTATCGTGGATATTAGGAAGCGCATGCATAAACTGAATAGCTATTTCATCCAAATTCAACGATGTGTCTTTCAAGATTGGAATAAGCAGGCGTTTTAAATCGCGTTCCAACAAGACAAGGCGCGATTCTATTTCCTCCAATGTGAAGAATCCTTCTCTGCAAAAGTGCGGAAATAAAATGGCAAGCAAATTATCAACAAATTCTTGCGTTCCTTTTTTCATCTGGAACCCTAAAGAATGATCATCACGCCGCTCTTTCAGCGTTTTAGCAAACTCATCATATTTCATGTCGTTTTTCACTTTCTATTCTTCTTATACTAAATAATAATGTGATAGTAATAACGCATTTTATTTCAAATAGATTCTTATAACAGAAAAAGCTCATCCCGACGAATCTGGACGAGCTTTTATCCCAAGAAACAAAAATAATATTCACATCGTTTTCAAGTAATCTGCTCGTCCGTTCATAAATATGCAACAACAAGTACATTGTCGGAACGCTTGAACATTATTCGTACTGCTGTGTGTATTGATAATCTTCATACCGATTTTCAGACCTATGATTTCCAATCTATCCACAGATAATAAATTCCTACTATCTAAAATATTCTATCTATAATATGTGTAAAGAAATAATCCAATTCAAGGGCTCAATGTGTTTTTCACATATGGGCATATCTGCTTCAGCGGTTTCTTGGTTAACTTCTTTTTTGATTCCACCAATGATCCATTACTTCTGTGATGTCCGTCTTTGTTCCAGATTGTTTCCATTTGTCAAAGAATTTAACATCCATGCTGTGCGGTGTCGGCTGCGGAAAATCAATCTGCACGCGCTGCGGAATAGGAATAGCGTCCCCAATAATTATTGTTTCACCCTGACGCAATAGTGGAACGACAGCATCCAGGCCGCTGAATGAATCTGGTACAAGACGGCGAATATATGCCTGATCTGTCGGATTGAGAAGGCGCATAATGACAAAATTATTGCATTGCGAAAGAATTGTTTCTGAAATATCTGATGGCCGTTGACTGACGATCATGCAACTGACGCCATATTTCCTTCCCTCCTTTGCAATACGCTCCACTGTACGTCGTGCCGCTTTCGATCCTTCTGTTGAGTTTGATAGATAATTATGAGCTTCTTCAAAGACAAGTAATATCGGTAAATCATTACGTTTGGGATTCCAAAAATTAAAATCGAAAGTCACTCGAGCTATAAGAGCAGAAATAGTCTTTACAACATCAGAAGGAACACCACTCATATCCCAAATTGTAATCCTTGCCTTACTTGCGAGTCCAAATAGGGTCATAAATAATGGCACGACTGATTCTGTTTCCACGCAAATATTTGGCTGGAACATAAACGCATAACGCGGATCGTTCATTTTATTATCAAGGCGAATCAATAAACGAGAGAATTTACCGAAGTATGTACCTTCCTTCATTCCAACTGCACTTGTTATCTTTTCAGTATCCATAAAATGTAGCTTTGTACGGATTTCTTTCAAATCGTAAGCAACCGGTGAATCGATAGTAATTACATCAGCAATAGTTGGATTTTTTGCCTTCTTTGCAGCGTAGATGAGATCCTGCAAAACTGCTCCTTGGATAGATGCATTTTCATCTGATGGTTCAACAAACATTTCTAACATCTCTTCAGCATTCATCAGCCAGTATGGAAGTTCCAACGAGGCAATTTCACAATATTGACCTGTCTCTGGGAATGCTTGCCGATATTCATTGTGAAGATCGAGCAAAACAATATGAGTATCTGAGAACTGTGCAACTTTTTGGAGAATAGATGCTACCGTGTATGACTTGCCGGAACCGCTTGATCCAAGAACTGCAATATGTTTTCCGAAAAATTTATTTGGATCCAAATACGCGCGTTCATTCTCGAACAAAGAAAGCTGCCCGACAGAAAAATTGTATCTCTGATACGCGGCAAAAATGGATTTAATGTCATTGTCTTCAAGTAAATAGACGATCATATCCACTGTAGGCATAACTGAAACACCAGTTTCATACTTTCCTTTCCGAATGGTTCCTACCAGTGTTACCGTCATTAAATATCGAAAAAAACTCACTCCATCTTCCCGTGTTTCTTCTTTCTTGATACCTGAGACCATACCGATGATATAAATGGCACCAATTGGAATTAGTACATAGGATCCAATCTGACCTATGTAATAGACCCTGTCTCCAATCTTTTTGACCATATTAGTAATTTCTCTATCAAGAAGCACAACGACGGTTGCGTTAATAACTTCTTTAACAATCCCTAACTGTTTTTGTTCCCACATATTTTTTTCCCAGTTGTTTAAACGTTCAAGAAAATGTTCTTTTAGCCTTCAGTCGGAGGATTCACCGGCAGAGTGAAACGAAACACCGTTAATTTTCCAGGTTCACTCTCTGCCGTAATCCTGCCGCTATGTGCATCAACAATAAGCTTACAAATTGCAAGTCCTAACCCTGTCCCTTTTGCCATCACAATTTCTGAAGCAATTCCTTGTTTGTAACGTTCGAATATCGTTGCTAATTCTTGTGGATGGATTCCTATCCCGCTGTTACTGATCGCCGTCTGTACACATTCACCTGCTACAGCGTTCTCCGGTATTTTTTTTATGTCAATATGAACAGCTCCGTTGGGTGATGTGAATTTTAATGCATTACTGAGAATATTAGAAAACACCTGCGATATTTTATTTGCATCAGCAGAAATAAGTGGTAGGTTGTCTTCAAGTCCAAGCTGTATATGAATCCCTTTCTGCTTGAATTGAGGATGCATTTGTTTTATTATCCTGTCAGCTATTTTGCCAATATGAATATACTCGCGATTCAAATTCATTTTACCGGCTTCATATTTTGAAAGATCGAGCATATCATTAATCAAATTTAGTAATCGCTTAGTAGCTTCTTCCGCAGAGGTGAGCAATTCCCGATGTACTTCCTGTACTGCTTCACCTCTGAGCAATGGTTCTTCCAATAATTCAAGTATACTACTAACGCCGCCTAGTGGACTACGCATATCGTGAATAAGCATAGCCATAAAGTCTGCTTTTGTTCGCTCAAGTTCGACTTCCATTTTTTTGAGACGAACAAGCGAACGAGTGCGCACTAACAATTCGTCTATATCAATTGGTTTTGTCAAATACTCTTCTGCTCCGAGTAAAAGACCTTGTTCAATGCTTAAAGCATCCTTCCTCTGCGCCGTAAGAAAGATAACTGGAATATCTGCACTTTTTCTTGATGCGCGTAAATGCTTTAGCGTTTCAAATCCATCCATTTCCGGCATTTGAATATCTAAAAGAATAACATCAGGGTGATATTGTGCTGCCAGCCGCAGACATTCTTTGCCGCTACCCGCACGCAGCATCCGAACTGGTTTCCGTTTGAGTGCGAACTCTAGTAAATCAAGATTATCCTCTGTGTCATCCACAATAAGGATAGTAGGATTAGTAACCTCCATAGACTTTTCTGCTCTTTCTTTATCTGTATGATGGAGTAATAATTTTTTTTATTGTGCTCGTAATAAGTTCCTTCGAGAAGTGTCCTTTGTCTATAAACTCTTCGGTAAGTTTATTCAGACTCTGACGCTGCTCGTTTGTGATATCGGCTCCCGAAAGAACCACAATCGGAAGGCTGTGCCATCGTTCCTGAGATCGAAGCCGCTGAACAACGGCGAATCCATCAATACCAGGCATTATAAGATCGAGAAATAAAAGCGATGGATTGATGGTTTCAATATCCTTGAGAGCATCTTCGCCGCTGTAAAATGCAACAGCATGATATCCTTCAACTTCAAGCAAAATCTTCAATGACTCAGCAAAATCCTGGTTATCATCAACAATCATAATTGGCTGTTTTTTGAAGCGGCAAGCACGCTCTACAATGTTTAATATTTTCTTCGGCTCAGAAGGTTTGGTGACTACGTCTAACGCACCCAGTGAAAGTGCCAACGGCCGATTATCAACTACAGAATGAATGATGACTGGAATATCGCTTGTCGCCGGATTATTTTTTAATTCCCGTAATACTTGCCAGCCATCTTTCTCCGGCATCATAATATCCAACGTAATAACTGCGGGTTGAAGTTCCTGAGCTAGTCGAACGCCTTCTTCTCCCGAAGCAACACCTCTAACAGAATACCCCTCTGGGACTAAATACCGGCGGAGCAGATCAATGACTTCCGCATCATCGTCTATACAAAGGACAAGAATACCTGTTGATAGTGAAGATGATTGTTCGGACACAGATTGTGATACCTGTGTAACAACGGCATTTTTTACAGCCGTTGTCTCATCACTTGGTTTTGGAATCTTTTCGTCTGAAATCACTGGCGGAATCACAAGTGTAAAAGTAGAACCCTTTCCGATTTCACTATACACTGTCAAATTTCCGCCAAGAAGACGAGCATAATTTTTTGCAATCGCGAGCCCTAAGCCCGTACCTTTATACTTTCTGGAGTTGCTCGTATCTATTTGCTGAAATTCCTCAAACACACGATCAAGATACTTAGCTTCAATTCCAATACCGTCATCTTTGACAGAGATAGAAATCATATCTTTTTGTTTTTTGGCAGTAACTGTAATAGCACCATGCTCTGTGAACTTCGCGGCATTGCTCAAGAGGTTCAAGAGGATTTGCTTAATCTTAAGCGTATCGGTATTTAGCTGTGGCAAACCTGGTTCAACTTCTTGTACAAGCTTCACATCTTTTCCGATCAGCATTGGCTCTACAGTCACCATTGCATTGGATATGAGATCTGCAATTTCTTCTGTACTTAGATTGATTGGAGTTCTACCTGCTTCAATTTTTGAGAAATCAAGAATATCGTTAATGAGTTCAAGCAAGTGCTTACCGTTCTTCAGAACTTTTTCCAACGCTTTTGCTTGATCGATAGTAAGCGGATCGGCATGCTGTCCTAACAAAACCGATGTAAAGCCAATAATGGAATTCAGCGGAGTCCGCAATTCATGAGACATATTCGAAAGGAAGTCTGATTTAACTCGATATGCTTTCTGCAGTTCGGCATTTTTACCGTTTAGTTCATTATTCTTTGTAGTGATTTCGTTGGAAAGTTTTTTTGTTGATTCCAGATTCATAGCATTGGTGATAGCGACGCCGATTTGTGGAACTGAATTATCCATAATCTCTCGTCGGTGTTCATCGAAGGATTTCATAGATCCCAGAACAATTACTCCGATAAGATTTTCCTGGAACAAGATAGGTGTCGCTAAAATATACATAGGAATAACACTAACAAGACCTGTATCGATAATAAAATCTTTGCCAGCAACAAAGTCGTTGACTTCAATAGTTTGTTTCATCGCCGCGCATTGACCTGGAATACCTTCTCCTATTTTGTACTCCATTCTGTTTTCGATGTTCTGGAGAGAATACCCGCTCACCAATCTTAATATATTTGAATCGGTTTCAATAAGATACAATGCACCAACCGAAGCATCAGTATGTGAACATAATATTTGCAAACTTGCTTGTTCTACGGTTGATAGAGACTCATGCTTATTTAAGGCCGTCATCAATTCTGAATATGCCGTTAAACGGTTGTAGTTATATTGTAACATCTTGGACATTTGGTTGAAATCATTTGCCAAATCCCCAAACTCATCTCGCTGACGGAGTGTAATAGGCTCATAAATACCTTTCATAATGTTTTGCGTACCACCGCGTAATTGTTCTACAGGTTTTGTAATAGAACGCGTCAAGATAAACCCGAGAGCTATAGCAAAGACAGCAAACAGTACATTCACCAGAACGACGAATGACGCAATATTTTTTGAAAGGTCAATAGAATACTCAATATTTTTCGGTACTGATGATAATCGTTGTTGATATAATGAACGGATCAACGTTTGAGCCGTTTCAAGATACCGATGGGATGATTGCTGACGACCTAAGGAATAAATCTCTTTCCCAAGTTCGTCACTCTTCAAACCAGAAGAAGCAAGTATTATTTTTTTATCCCCAATATTTGCAACCCACGCATAAAAGGAAGTCCGTATTTCTTTTAATGTTTGCAGAGCGAGCGAGTCAGTATAACTTTTCTGAAGAGTGACAATTTCGTTATCGAATTCCTTCCAACACTCTTCGTAAGCGGTTCTCTTCTCAGGAAGACTTGTGTACAAATATTCATCGGTAGTGGATTGGATATCAATAATTAAACCTCTCATGCGATCCAAGTTGGAGGTTGTCGTCATGTCTATCGATGCTTGAGAATAACTTTTCTGAATTTGCGTTAGAAAGTAAAGTGTGACAACTGTATTTGCAGAAAGAATAATAAGAAGAAGAGCGAAATAAAAAGTTACTTTCCAAAACAATTTAGAAGAAAACATAAGAACCTCGTTATAACAGATGCACTAAAATTACGAAAGAGTAAAATTTACTTTCATCAAAATAAGACATTACTTTTCACAATTCTTAATGCATTAGTTTGATTTTATGTGTAAAATTTCCAATCAATGCCATTTGGCTGATTTTTCTCAATAACAAACGCAGTCTCTGAAACAAACAATACGAATATCCGAGTCAATTTACAGCAAGGCACATCTAAATGCAAGTAAATACCTTGATATTGGAGCCAAAGCGAAAACTAAAATGCGACGTATAAGCAACAGGATAATGATAAGCAAAAAAACACAGAATTAAGATAAAAACCACTAGTTCACTTCTGGAATGCCCTTTCGGTATTATTTTTTCTATCGTTCAATTCGAGCGTTAGTGCTGCCTATCACTTGTTTTATTCCTTCCATCGTAATTATATAATTTCATAACAAATTGACTTGGGCAGTGCCCCAGGCACAGTGCATCCCCTTGTTTGCAATTTTGTTACGATGGAATAAAAAATTCCAATCCTTTTAGAAACCAAAATATTTTTTCGCGTTGCGATAACTGATGTCTNNCAACTAAACCACCAATGAGTTTGATATCATTGGGTATGAGACCTCTTTCGATTTCACTTCCTAAGATATTACACAACAATCGTCGAAAATATTCATGGCGTGGATAAGAAAGGAAGCTTCTGGAATCTGTAAGCATGCCAACAAATTGACCCAAGATGCCTAAATTAGAAAGTGCTTCAATTTGTTTTCGCATTCCATCAAGTTGATCAAGGAACCACCATCCTGCACCATATTGAAGTTTGCCAGGAACACTTCCATCCTGGAAGTTACCAATCATAGTGGCTATCAATTCATTATCTCTGGGATTAAGATTATATATAATCGTTTTGGCAAGTTTATTCTCAGTATCAAGTTTATCAAGAAATTTAGATAATGTGCGCGCTATTTCAAAGTCACCAATCGAATCAAAACCGGTATCTGGACCAATTGTGCGCATCATTCTGGAATTATTATTGCGAAGCGCTCCCAGATGAAGCTGTTGAACCCATCCTCGCTCACAATCCATAACACCGAATTCATGCAGCATTGCTGATTTGAATTTCATCACCTCAGTCATATCAAGACTTTTCCCTTTACGAAGTTTTTTGAAAAAGGATTTGATTTCCGATTCAGTATAGTCCTCAGCATATGTTGTTTCAAGACCATGATCTGAAACTCGACAGCCACGTGAATGGAAGAAATCATGCCTCGCGCGAATCGCTATGATCAGTGATTCATAATCCTTTATTTCAACTCCGGATGCAGTTTCTAATTTCTGGATGTAAAAAAGAAACGCATCCACATTTTCCACTGCCATCGCTTTGTCCGGACGAAAGGCAGGCAGCATCTTCGTGAATCCGTTTCCATTCTTTGCATATTCCTCGTGATATTCGAGAGAATCAATAGGATCGTCCGTTGTGCAGATTACCTCGACATTCATCCGTTTTGCGATTCCTTGCGTTGTAAAACCTGGAGTTGCAAGTTTGGCATTACATTTTCCCCAAATCTTCTTTGCCGTTTTTTCATTCAACATTGTATCAGAAATTTCGAACGGACGATTCAATTCCAAATGCGTCCAATGAAACAACGGATTGCGAATAGTTTTAGGTACCGTGCGCGCCCACATTTCAAACTTTTCCCAATCGGAGGCATCACCGGTGATAAACCGTTCATTCACTCCGCATGTGCGCATCGCCCGCCATTTATAATGATCGCCGGCAAGCCAAATCTGTGTCATATTTTCAAACTGTCGATTTTGAGCAACTTCTTTTGGCGAGATATGACAGTGGTAATCAATAATTGGAAGTGGTTCAGCATAGGTGTGATACAGTTTAGATGCAGTTTTATTGTCCAGTAAGAAATCTTCGTGAATAAATTCTTTTCTCATAATGTTTCTCTTCTACTTATTAGGAAGCGATCACTTATTTTAACCCACCCATTGTGATACAATCCAAATCCAAATTATCAAATACTTGATTCTTGCTGCCTATTACGCATAATATAAAACGTCTTATCCTGTTGTTCTATTGTCTAAAGTAAATGCTGCTCAATCTCAGCTGATGAAACAATATCTTCCTTGGAAAATAATATACCAATAATCTCGTGCAAGAAAAACACCTTATATAATTAAATAGCCTACCTCTTTTAATACCGAATAAAAAGGCAAGCAAATGTAAAATGAATCTTGACAAATGAATAAATCCTGTGCTATCATAGCTTTGTAGCTTGAGGCACTAAGTCAGTCAACTCTGAAATTGCAGCTGATTTTCCAAAATCAATACTTTTACGGGCTACAACACCGATCAGGATAGACATAGCCCCATCACGAATATTTACTACATGCTTGAATGGATCTGGCAGAGGCGGATCTTTAAAGATCTTATCCTTCATCAGTGGATCGGCGCCACTATGATCTGATACTACTTCTTTTTCTTGCTGATGACTATGTTGTTGTAAAATGCCAGAGAGGGCCGCGCAATGTACCTGTTTCAGTGACCTCATCAATACGCCAGTAATAGGTCGTCTTCGATTTTAATTTGCCGGGTGTATACGAATTGCATTTTTGATTTTTCTTAAACTTTGGAGTTGACGTGTTTCCAAAATACACCTTATGCGAGATTGCATTTCTTGCCGGCACCCATTTTAGTGTGATCGATTTATCTTGAATTTGCTTGGCACCATCTCTCGGCCGCGGCAAAAACACCATCGGCAGAACCGACGGCATCGTTTCTTCCGGATCCCATTTGCCATCGAATGTCCATTTTGCAGTGATCTCATTTTCTTTCGGAGCAGTTTCGGCTTTTTCTAAATTATCTTTGAACCAAGCATAATCGCCACCATCTCTATGGCAGTTATAATAATAATGTCGATCGCCCCATTGCCACTGTGTTTGACTACCTTCAGGCCAGTAAATAGGCGTATCTGCCATCGCCTTTGAGAATGTGCAATCAAGTAAAAATATTTGTCCGTCTCGATGATTGCGCCCCAGGGGAAATCCCTGTACGCCATCGAATAGTGAATAACGAATAACAAATTTTTGATTCTTATCTGCATCACCATCGTGCCAGATGCTTGCGTTCAGGTTGTGCCCAAAGAATTTACTATCGGTAATATAGCACCACCCGCGCGGACAGACATAATCAACGTATCCTTCAAAATAACAATTGGCATGATAATACATACCATTCTTTTTATTCCAAAGACTGAGTGTATCCCCACCATCGGCTATGACGTTGCAATTTAAAATAAGCACGCGCGTTCCTCCACCACGAACTGCAAACTGATGGTCTTCCGTATTATGTAACGAACCGTAATTATTATGGACGGTCAGATTTGCCAACGTAATATCCGTGACAGACGAATCAATATTCACAACCGCTGTTCCCCAATCGCGCCTCATATCCATCCATGTTTTGTTTATATTCTTGCGTAATTCTGCATAGATAATGCGTGTGCTGTCCCGGTCTTCGCCAACAAGAGTAATGAAGCTTTTCATGATGAATAACTTTTCGTGGTACACACCATTGCGGATCAGAATAATGACGTTTTGTTTGTTGTCTACCGGTATGGCGTCAATTGCATCTTGAATTTTTAAGAATTGCCCACTTCCATCTTGTGCGACAATTATGTTCGCCTTATCCTTTGCCAATACTAACGAAGAAAATATATATACAACTATGATGACAGTAAGAACGATAAAGTTTTTCATATTATCTAATTAAAATAATTCTGATGGTTTGAGAAAAAGAATTTGAATGCAGGCATGTGTTACTTCACCTTAAATCAGAGGCGGTTGCACAATATTTATTGTATAGATAAACATAACACAAAGTTCCTTATATATCTACGGAGAACAAATTCCTGATTTATTATTATTGGATAAACAGAAATGAGACCAATTACGGAATACTGCGATAAAACGGAGAAAGATACTTATAAAACGAGATGAAATTAGAGAGGGTTTCCCGTAATTTTTTCAAAGTGAGGACGATAGGTTCTGCTCAGCTTTAACTTTACTCCGCTAAGCAGGTAAACATCAAAATCACTATGTTCATTAAGTCGAAGTGCTTTTATCTTTTCAATATTGACGATAGTAGAACGATGAATACGAATAAATTTTTGCGGGTCCATCCTTTGTTCAAGTGCAGTAAGAGTTTCCCTAAAAATATGTTTTTGTGAATTTGAATGAACGTAGACATAATCACCGGCAGATTCTATCCACTCGATCTCAAGGACAGGAATCACTGAAACGTGATCTTTGGATTTGATCATAAGGCGGTCAAGATATTTAATCTGACCGGTTGGCGCATGGTATCCTTCCGTAATTCCTTCGGTTATATCCAGATAATCATTCACTACAGATTTCAATTTATTTGCATAGAGTTCAAGGTTACGATGGCTAATTTCCGAAAGCGCAACTTGGAGAGCATTTTTAAAACGATCTTCTCTGATAGGTTTCAATAAATAATCCACAGCGTGGCATTCAAATGCTTTAATGGCATACTTATCAAAAGCAGTTACAAATATTATAACAGGCAAAGGAGTAACAGTGATTTTCTTTAATACTTCAAAGCCATTCATCTCAGGCATTTGAATATCAAGGAACAACAAATCAGGACTAAGAGCATTGATAGATTTCACTGCTTCAATGCCTGAAGAACATTCGCCCACAATTTGTATGTTCTTGAATTCTTTTAGGCGAATCCTGATGCCTTCTCTCGCATGAGGTTCATCATCGACAATCAGTGTTCGTGTTTTCACAAAGCACTCTCCACTACTAGGGTTCCTTCTGATTCGATATTCATTTCTCTGAACGGTACTCGAATCTTCACGAGAACCCCTCCCTCACGAGTTAATTGCACTGTCAGGTTTTGTTGATCTCCATAGAGATGCAATAATCGCTCTTTGGTAATATCTAGAACAATCCCCTTTTCTTCTTTACCAATTAGGCTCCCTGTGGTTTCTATTCCATGATCTTCTATCATCACTTCAAGTTGTTCTTCCGCTTTATAGGCTCTGATAACAATCTCATGCTGGGTAGTATTCTGTCCAAAGTTCCGGTAGACTAATTCTTCCACAATGGGTTGCAGAATAAAATTCGGTACCACTGCATTTGAGACACATCGCTCGATATCTTCATGGACACTGAATGTATAACTCGACCGCACTTTTTCGATCTCTAGATATTGATTCAGAAACCGCATCTCTTCTTCCAGGGTAATTTCATCGCGTTCATTATCGTATACGGTCGTTCGCAAGAAATCACTGAGTAATGAAAGAATATGGTTCGCATCTTTATTTCTATGTGTGCGAATTAATTCCAATATTGTTTGTAAAGTGTTAAAGAGAAATGTTGGTTGTATTTTGCTGCGTATCTCCTGCAGTTTCGACCGAATGATCTGCACTTCCAACTGCGAGCATCTAATCTCATTCTCTTGGCTCATTCTCCTGTATTCCATCAACGAGAAACTCAAGAGGAAAAGAATATACACCAAGGTCTCTATCCAGACTGATGGGTTATTAAAAAGAACATACAATAATGTTGCTTTCAACTTTGTTCCCCAAATCAGTGTATCGGCACCGAGCGAGAGAGATTCATGAATGAAGAACGAAACCACTAGTGTCGTTAAGTGGATCAGGGACCACCGGACGACTGTCTTTCTTGTAAACTGGGTTCGCTTCGAGTGCCACTGAACGACCAATGCCAGGATAGAAAAATACCAACAGTAGACGAGTTTGGAAAGTAGAATTCGGAATAAGATTGGCAGCGAAGCCGTTCCCGATTGGATACTATAGTACGCCTGGAAGGAAATCACGAGTGCGATCAGCGTAAGGATCGAAAATAAAGGAACAAATACGTTAATATCTAGATGCGTTCTAGAAGAGGAAATATATTTTCGGAAAGATATTGTCATGACAAAACTACCATTGGCACACTATGGGTAAAAGGGATACTGATAGTGACCTTCACTCCTCCGGACACCAGATTCTCTAACTCAAACAGATGATCAGTTCCAAAGAGATGATCTAAGCGTTCCTTTGTGATTTTCAACCCAACACCTTCTTTAAATTTTCGCTTTTTCGTCAACGTCAGACCAGGACCATTATCTTCTACACTGATCAATAATTGTCCACCCTCTTTTTTAACGCTGATCCGAATAATGCCGTTGGATGTTTTAGGAGCAATTCCATGGTAGATCGCGTTTTCAATAATAGGTTGCAAAAGAAGATTGGGAACCTGCGCCTGCAACGTTTCTCTGGCTACGTCCTCCTTCACTTCCAACTTATCGCTGAAACGAACTTTTTCGATCTCCAAATAATCCTTAACAAATCGTAGCTCTTCTTCCAAAGTGATTTCCTGGCGCTCACTCTGGAATAACGTGGTCTTCAGAAAATTATTCAATAGCGAAAGCATACGTTCTGCTTCGGAATCGTCCGCTTTCAGGATCAGGGTGGAGATGGTATTGAGCGTGTTGAATAAGAAATGGGGATGGAGTTGGCTCTTTAGTGCATTCAAGTGCGATTGAGCTAATTGCGCCTGCAATTGTGTGAACCTCAACTCACTCAATTTATTCTTGTGCTGATATTCCACCACTCTGATACCGATTAAGATTGCAAAGTACACAATGAAGTCCAACCAAATCCATGGATTATTGAACAACCGCCAATCGAAAAGCGTTTGAAAATCCGTCTTGTCCGTTAATACTAATACTGTAATAAACGATGCCAGGGCTTGACGGATGACTACAATAAAGATTGGAAGAAGAAAACAGACAATGAGCCAATGCAAGAGTTTTATGTTCTCCAATGGCAGACGGATGGTGATCCAATACATAACCGGGATGATCAGGAACCAATTCCACCACATAAAGAGATTGAATGGAATATGCCACCAAAGCGTGTATTGTATACGTTGATAGACATCAACAACATACATATGCTGGAGCGCGCGTGCAATACCGATCCCTGTCAAAACGAAGAAGAGAAGACTGGAAAGATATCCGTCAAAGGAATACTTTTTGATCACACTTGGGAGCGATATCCGGAAATTCTTCATCATTGAAAGTTCTATGGAAACTAAACTGAATATTCCTAAAGAAATATATTAAGGCAAAACTAAACTTTTACATCCACTATCTACAATTATTGTCTCCTTTGTTTTAGTACCTTTTACTCTTGCCTCACTGCATCTGCTTTTACATTCTTCTCAAGTTCAATCTCTTTTTTTACTTGCTTGAGGTCGACACCAATCAAGCGGATATTATCCGATCTCTCGCCATAGACTTTTAGGAAGAGATCGGCTGGCGCAGGATAGATTCCATCTTTAATGGTCACATTGCGGCTTTGAATAATATTGAAGACATTTCCCGATTGCGGAACGATCCTGCATCCATTCAACTGAACCCCATCTGCATCAGCAATAAACGCACCCCGTTTTGATGTGATGGAAACATTGTCAAGGATCATGTTCTTGATAGACAATTCAGGAAGACCGTTAATGACCACTGCACGGTCTGCGCCGTTGCAAACGATGTTCTTGACGAAGAAGTCCTTGAACTGCGGTGTCCTGTCCGTTACGGGCTCTGCCTTTCGAATGGTCAGATCTTTCCTGGCTTCCACATCCGGGGCACCGCCGGAATAGTACATATCAAAGAGAATCGCATCGGTTACAATCTCACGCATCTGGATTCCATCAATAAATATTTTTTCAATCACTCCGCCCCTTCCGCGTGCCGATTTGAAACGAAGTCCTACATCTGTGCCGATAAAAACGCAGTTATGGACGGATACATTGCGTGCACCGCCGTTGCTTTCGCTCCCAATAACGAAACCTCCATGCGCATGATAGACCACACAATCCGCAACAACAATATTCTCACAGGCTGGACCCGGTTTCTGACTAAAAGCTATTGTTCCGGGTTTTAGACATATTCCATCATCACCGACATCAATCATACAATTATAAATCACAACGTTGCGGCATGCCGAAGGATCGATAGCATCTGTATTTTTTCCATAAACCGGCGCGAGCACATTCACATTGCGGATGATCAAATTTTCACATTGCTGAGGAATAATATGGTACCGAGGCGAGTTCTCAAAGGTCGGACCATCTAGCAGAATATCAGTACACTCGATAAAGTTAACGAGATTAGGTCGAAGGTATTCTTTTGTCGATTCGTAATCTTCCTTTGTGAGCATTTTCTTTGCATTTGCACTTTCTTTAAAAAAAATTTCGGCTCCCATCGCTTTCTCCGATGGCCACCACTCTTCACCATTAGCAGACACAATACCACCAGATGCAACAAGAGCTTTCCATTGTAACTCTGTAAGATCCTCCCTTAATACATAACGCCAAATTTCTCCGGTCCCGTTAAAAATCCCACCACCGGTGATGGCAATATTCTTTGCCTTGTAGGCAGAGATAAGTTGAGCTCTTCCATATCTGTTTTGTCTACCTCCCGGATTTTCGATGAAAGGATAGTCATCGATATTTTTGCTGAACTGAACAAGCGCTCCCTTTTCCACATGAAGATTGATATTGCTTTCAAGTCTGATCGGTCCGGTAAGCCAAGTGCCAGCTGGAACAACAACGGTTCCACCACCAGCTTTCGCACAGGCAGCAATGGCATCAGCAAAAACCTTTGTATTCAATGTATGCCCATCTGGAACGGCACCAAATTCGACAATATTGACATTGTGTGGGGGAAATTGCGGCTCAACCAACACCGGCATTGTAAATGGGAGATTGGAAAGATAATCCTTCAATTGTTTTTGGTCTCCCGCGATACCTCTCATCACAAACAGGAAGACGAATAGAATCATATAATTTTTTCGTGACATTAGCTTTTCCATTTTTCTGTGGTTCTACACTAGATTGATTGGTTCATTATTTATACAAATGTTACTGGTAAAATAAAAACATTAATTTGTTCAACCTCCATTATTTGTGATGAGTGCATAATTGATTAACCTTACTTTATTCTAAACCAATTATAATCAGCAAAACCTAATGATGTACTTCCATTTGGCGAAATAGCAAATAATCCAACTTTTGCACTGATCCACCGACCCTCGCGTGCTGTGAATTCAGTTCCAATATTAGTAAAATTCTTTCCATCCGCACTATAACTGAATCGGCATACTGCACCTGTATCGACATTCACACATAGAAATACTGTCTGTTGACTATAAGGAATATCCGCTTGAATAGTCTCGCCAATTCCTTTATCTGCCTCTTTACAAATACCATTAATAAGATGAACTCCATCTGCCCTGTTTTCCAGGGCGAGAAAAGAATAATCGAATCCGAAGATTACAATTCCGGTTCTTTCACCGATATTAGTAGGATGCAATTCCAGCTCAGTGGTCGCTAAAAATCTCGGTGCCGGCATTTTTTGAAGCAACAAATTAGAAACCATCCATAAATTTTTACTGCGCTCCGGCATTTCAATGGATCTCAGACGAAGTGTTCCTGGTTTCTCACGTAAGGAATACCAACTATCGAGATGATTGGCATGCCATTGCCACTGCAAACCAAGTTTTGTCGAATCGAATTCATCGCTGGTCTGAGGAATTTCTATCGGAAATACTTTTCCTACATTTGGCTTTTTCCAAGTCATCACAGGCTCTCCGCAACCAGAGAAATCTTGATTGATTCCCATCATCGGCCAATCATTTTTCCACCACATTGGTTGGAGATGGATGATGCGCCCAAAAGCACCACGATCCTGAAAATGCAGAAACCATGATTCTCCTGTTTGCGTTTCTACCCAACCACCTTGATGTGGTCCGTTGATTGTGGTCGATCCTTGATGTAAAACAATTTTATCTTCATAAGGACCATAGACATTCTTGGAACGCAGTACAGTTTGCCACCCTGGACCAACTCCACCAACCGGTGCAAAGATATAGTAATAGTTGTTCCGTTTATAAAATTTTGGCCCTTCCATCGTCGGATGATTAATGTGTCCGTCGAACACCATTACGCTGTCATCAAATATATGTTTCCCGTCAGCACTCATCCGATTTACATGTAAGACGCTGTTAAAACCGACTCTGCTCTTTGCCCATGCATGCACTAGATATGCATTACCATCATCATCCCACAGAGGACATGGATCGATCCATCCTAAAGCTTGTTTCACGAGAAGAAGTGGTTCCCACAGACCAGATGGATTTTTTGTCTTCGACATGTAGATACCAAAATCCGGATCGCCATAATAAACATAGAACTCGCCATTATGAAACCGTAAGCTCGGTGCCCAGCACCCTTTGCCATGCTGCGGTTGGTTAAAAACAGGTGACGGTAAATTCTCGGAAACATGACCGATGATTGTCCAATTCACCAAATCCTTCGAGTGCAGTACAGGCATTACCGGTGTGCAATTGAAACTTGATGAAACCATGTAGAAATCATCATCCACACGAATGACATCAGGATCAGAATAATCGGCGAAAATGATTGGATTTGTATAGGTGCCATCCCCGCGATCAGCCACCCAGCCAGGTGTGTTTACATTTGAGGAAGTCGTTGCTGATACGACTTGTGAAAAGCAGTTGAACGTGGCAGCAAGAAAATAGAATCCTGCCATTATCCAGAATATCACCCTATGTTGATCTTGCTGCCATATCGAACCGGAACAACTCCGTCTCGATTTAGAGTCCTGCATTACGTAATCACCGTACTGTTGAACAAGCATTCTTGAGAAGCCATCCAAATAAATTCTTACCTGCTTTAGCGTTTTCGTATTCAGCAGGAAGTTTGCGTGAATCCATATATTCATTGTACAACCAGGGATCACCAACCGCAAACACCAACCCTTTGCCTACACGTGCTGACGCCATGAGAATGAGGCCATTTTCCATTAGGATCGGCTCCGCAGGTTTTTCAATTCGCAGAGAACACACTTCTTTTGTAAAAATTTGGTTCACATTTTTGAATATAGGATGTGCAGGTAAATTATCATTCTTACCAGTTTCATATTCTTTGCCGATCACTTTGTGGTAAGAATCTTCATTAAAGTGAATACCGAAACGCTCTGCCAATTTATTGAAATGTTCAAACTCTGCATTCCCTTTATCATTCTCCATCAAAACCAACACACCACCACGTTCAACCCACGGGACAATAACATTGATTGCATCCTCCGACATATAATTTGGCTTATCGGTCTCAGCCGGTGTATCTGGATCGACAATGATGTACACACTGCATCGGTTCAACACGGAATCTGTCGGAGCACATTGAAGAGTATCAAGATCGGCACCAAGAAGATCGATGCTTCTTCCTAATAGAGAGAATCCACTGTTCGTAGTATCTTCCCACGTGTAATGCCAGCGTTCCCGCACACTATCTTTTTTCATACGCCATTCATTATTAAAGAAATAGTCAAGTCCGACAACTTTTCCAGAACCTACAAGATTTATGGATTGAATAGAGACGAGTTCGTTTTCCAGCTGCAGGTGTAATTTTTTTATACCCTCAACGGCTAACAACGCCATCTGGATAGCGCCCGGTCTTGTAAAATGTGTATTGTCTCGTTTTTTATTCCAATTACGAAATTCGTTCTTAACACCATTAAGATATAACGATTTCGATGGTTCATCCCCAAGTAATTTTACCAACTTCTTTGATTTTTCAAACATATCGATAAGGGGAACGTTTTCTTCCTCTGCAACCTCTTTCATAACGGCTGGATAATCGCCATGTGTTCCAACATATTTACCAGACGAATCAAAATCTCGCCGCGTCACCGGAGTTAAAAGAATCGGGACTGCTTTCTTTTCGCGGGCATCTCGAACAAATTTTTCAAGATTGTTTTTATAATCAGGACGCGGTGCCGCAAAACGCGTTGTATCTTCTTTCTTCGCATCATTATGGCCGAATTGAATAAAGACATAGTCACCCGGCTGAAGTTGGTTATAAACAGCCGCCCATCGTCCTTCAGCAATAAAACTTTTTGTACTGCGGCCGTTCACGGCATGATTATGGATCTGTACATTTTTTGTAAAGAACAACGGCAGCATTTGTCCCCAGCCATGTTCCGGATTATCAACAAGAGGTTTATCCGCCATGGTGGAATCACCGATGAGAAAGATACGTGACTGCGTCTTCGGGAACCATGCAACGAAAAGAACAAGAATAACGAGCACGAGGGAAACTATTGATAATTTTCTAATCCATGTATTTTGCATACGTACCTTCAATTGTTTTTTCTGAAATAGTGAAAAAAGAATTGACCTATTTTTTTAATTCCAATGCAGCCAGAATGAATGGGCCTATAGCTTTGAGGTCATCTGTACGCTGCTTTTCACTTATATAGTATTCATAACTTCCGTCACGGTATGGATTGCCGCCTAAACCAGCAGCTTGGCAAGCATGATGAAGGCTGATCAATCCTTTATCGTCCACCGTCATCATAGAATCAAGAATACCCTTGAAAGATTCTCTTGCAGCTGTCAAATATTTTTTATCCAGATACCCCTTATTTGCGCCCTTAGCAAATGCATATACGAACATGCAGGAGGCGGAAGACTCCAGATAATTACCGGCTCGACTTCCTTGATCAACGATCTGATACCAGAGTTTCGATTGTGGCTCCCGGAATTTAAGCAATGCATTGGAAACTCGCTTTAAAATTGCGATCAACTCTTTTCTTTTGGCATAATCCTTAGGCAGATAATCTAAAACATCCACTAATGCCCAAACATACCATCCAATCGCGCGACCCCAAAAATGCGGAGAACAGCCTGTTTGCTTATCTGCCCAAGGCATCTGCTTGCTTTCATCCCAAGCATGATATAATAATTCGGTTTTCGGATCGCGTGTATGTCGTTCAATGAAAATAAACTGATTAACAATATCGTTAAAGTCAGCCGGTTCATGGAACATCTGTGCATATTGAGCATAGAAGGGTTCCGCCATATAGATACCGTCTAACCACATCTGATATGGATAAATCTTTTTATGCCAGAAACCGCCTTCGTTGGTTCGTGGATGATGTGCCAATTGTTTGCGTAATGTATCGGCCGCTATTTTATATTTCTTATCTTTTGTTGCTTTATACAGGGCAAGTAGATTTCTGCCCGTAGCAATATTATCAAGATTGAACGATAAATAATCATATGTACGAATCGCTCCATCTTCCTGCACGTACAAGTCGATATGTTTTTTAATGTAGTCTAGATATTCTTTTTTGTGAGTAGCAAGATAAAGTTGATAGATACCCTGCAACACGACGCCACGCTCATAATCCCATCGAGCACTTTTCGCAACTCCAAGATATTGAATAGTATCCGCATTTCGTACTATAAGAGAATGGACAATACGCGCCGACCAAGGAGTTTGGTCTTTGCCACCGGCAAAACCACTAAAGAAAATGAACAGACATAATGCAGTAAGTCCGAAGATGTTTTGGAATAGATTTTTTTCCATTGTTTTATCTGCCGTTGAATACAGAAAATATGTTTAAAGACATTTAAATGAATGTAACGATTTATCTAACTGCTGATTTTACTGCCTTAAACATTTTAACGCCAACCATACTTAAATTCCTAACATTCTCCAGAACGTCAGCGTTAGCAACATTATTGAATGTACAGTTTTCGATAGTCACATTTGTCACGGGTGATCTGTCATAACTACGAATCCAAATTGCGAACATGCTCTTATTACTTTCAATATTCTTTAATTCGACATTCCGCACAAGAGGTGTAAAACTTCCTACATCGCCTTCTTCATAATAAAAATCAATTTGCATAACGGCATCTGTAACTTGTCCAACTTTGATGTTCCTAAAATAGATATTTTCCACCACTCCACCACGGATAGAATTTGTTTTAATACGAAGCATGCGATCGAGATTTGGGCTGTCCATAGTATCATTTTCAGCATAAACATTTTGGATGCCACCAGAGCATTCGCTCCCCAACGACACTCCGCCATGACCAGCCTTCATTCGACATCCTTGAACAATGATATTTGAACAAGGAACATTCACTCGCCTGCCATCGTTGTTGCGTCCTGATTTTATAGCAATACAATCATCACCATTATTAAATTTGCAATTTTTAATAAGCACATCGGTGCACGATTCCGGATCGCATCCATCGTTGTTCGGACCTAACCCTTCTGTTGCGACATCAATAATGGATACATTATTGCAGAGGACAGGATTCAAAAACCACATAGGAGAATTCTTAAACGTTACTCCCTCGACCAACACATTTTTACATTTATATGGTTCAAAGAAATTCGGACGAAGATACGAGCCTTCTCCAAAGATACGCTCTGCAATAGGAACATTCTTCTCTCCCATCTCGTTGAGTTTTGTGCGCGCTTCTTTTTGGTTTGGTTTGCTCGTATCTTTGTTCACCTTCCAGCTCCACCAATTGCTCTTAGCCCCTTGTCCGTCAAGAATACCTTTGCCTGTAACCGCGATATTTTCCTGCTCAAATGCATAAATCAATGGAGAATAATTCATGCA
Organism: Ignavibacteriota bacterium; assembly: GCA_003142475.1. GTDB lineage: Bacteria > Bacteroidota > Ignavibacteria > UBA10030 > UBA10030 > Fen-1298. The sequence continues at coordinate 85,722 of PLMK01000079.1, read as the reverse complement.
CTCTACGCCTTCCCACCGCGCGTACACAACCGGCAAGTATTTTTTAGGATCAATACTAAATTTAATAACTGCATCTTTTGAAATGTATAAATTGACGTCGCTCAGCAAATGAATTGCACCTGTAAGATATATTCCCTTCGGCACGACAACTCTACCCCCGCCGGATGTATTACATTCACCGATTGCTTTTTTAAATGCGTTCGTACAATCTGTTTTATCATCGCCGACTGCACCATATTTTGTTACAAGAAAATCTTTTTGAGGAAATGCGGGTGGAGAAATTCGCTTTAATATAGCGGGATATGCATCCCATCCCTGGAGGATAGGTACTGTTTGTTGGGCAGTAACAAAACAACTCACCAACAGACAATAGAGAAAAGTAAAAACAAAACTTCGTAAAATAGACGTCATAGGCTGTTATTCCTTTTCACATGCTGTGCGCTATTATAGAGAATTGATCTCTCTTTCGCAACCTCTATTCAAACATTAAGAATATTTTAAAAAAAACCACTAACAAACTTTTATTTTATTAGAAGCATCTTGCGCGTCTGCAAGAACGACTGGCCGGTCCCTGTCTGAGCAGACAACCAAGTAAAGTATAGGCCGCTGGATATCCTAGACGCATTCCATTGAATAGAATAATTACCAGGCTGCATTTGTTCATTCACGAGGATTGCAACTTCCTGCCCAAGTATGTTATATACACTCAACTTTACAGCACTGAATGTCGGAACACTATATCTAATTTCTGTTGACGGGTTAAATGGATTGGGATAATTTTGGTACAGAGTAAACACATTGGGAATCAACGCATTATTTTGATCTTTAACACTGGTAACGAAACTCGATTCAAAGCATCCCAAATCCGGAGCCCTGCCGATGTATGGCAATCCCACATTTGTTCCGGCATCGACAAACTGGCTATTCGATGCTAAATGCATAAATGTAATATCGGGCAAACTGCCATCAGGTTTCCGCGGACCGCGGACACCAGTTGTATCAACGCTGACGAAATCCGCTGCTGTTGCTCCTGTAAATAGACTTTCCCAGCTATTTGTTACAAAAGTACCTGGAATACTTAAAGTCACTCCTGTAGATCCAAGCGCAATACAATTTTCTACAGTCAACACTTTTCCAGTGGCCAAAGCAAGAGAAACATAGAAGTTTGGTTTTCCATCACCCAGTCCATTTTTATACGCCGTGCAATTTAAAATTGTCATTGATCCCATATTACTGTTCTGGTCGAATCCTTTTGACTTGTTGAGGAACGAAAGACAGTTTTTCACAACCATATTATGTCTAAAATTTTTTGCATCACTACCACCCATTTTAAATCCGTTGCCGTTCATATTGGAAAAGGTCGTTACACCGTCCTTTAAATAGCCATTCATAAATGACCAGCAATTTTCGATTGTTGTATTAACATCGTCAGAAGGCCGCAAATATCCATCCCAGCCGTCATCTGAGTTCTGCCACGCCCTGCAACCATAAAAATAATTTCCTGTGCCGACATCCAACTTTGGTGAAAATCCGTCTGCATTGCCGCCGGTTGTAACAGAATCGTAATTGAAGTATGAATCACAATTAATAAATTGATTATAGGAAGCACCACCGCCAATCTGGCATCCGCCGTCTCTATTCTCATGGAATGCACAAAACTCAATGATATTATGCGAACCGCTCGTAAACAGACCATTGTCGCCAGCTTTAAATACGTCGAGTCCTTTAATATGCCAGTAGCTGCCTGCAAGATTCACTCCACGATTTGAACTACTATATGCCATAGACGAAAAATCAAGAAAAGGATGTGCACTATCCGGCGGATAGGCATAAAGAGCAATCCTATTAAGTGCCGTCCCACTCGAAGAAATATTGATCGTCGAATTATTAACATACGTCCCTGCTCTTACATAAATGCTATCTCCCGCTTGGGCAATCGAGATTGCTTTCTGAATAGTCAAAAACGGAGCGGAATATGTTCCGGCATTAGTATCGCTACCAGTCGTCGATACAAAGATCCCAAGAATTGTGCTTGGATCGACTGCTGTGCCACTTGTATAAATAGCATGTGTTGTCGTCCCACCGCCGGACACTAAAATGCTATCACGATATACTTTATTTACAGAGGGTGCGAACCTTACAAACACGGTATCCTGATTAAATGTTGAATCAGAGTACGGCAGGGCAAGACGAGATGAATAACCGCTTCCTAATGTTGTCGAAACTATAAAATTGGGTGGTGCTGTAATACGAATACTGTCGCTCGCTGGATTTAAGATCGAACCGGACAACGTAAAATAATTATCCTTTGTTGTGTTCACTTTGATTGTACCAAATGAAATCGAACTGGGTGTCAAACTAAAAGAGGGTGATCCCGCAGTTGCCGCTGTTCCAGCAATAACAAATCCCGCGATTCCCATAGATTTTGTCGTTGCCGTCTGGTCATCCCATGGATAAAACCTCACATATAATGTTTGCCCACTATTGACAATAATATTGAGAGATGTTGAGCCGTTTACTGCACCGGTTGAATTCTGTAAAATAATTGCCGAACCTAATTGCGTCTTTGCGGTAAACGTCGAGTCAGTCGAATAATAAACATTAGCAAATACATGGCCTGTTGATCCGGCCCATCCGATTGTAAAAGCGATTGTTGTTACGGTAAAATTGTATCCAGATGATGGCGATGCAGCAAATTGTAAGTAACGAGTATCGTTTTGTGCGCTCTCCGCAATCCAATCACCTGCTATTGTAGGCGCCGATTTTTGGCAGACACCGCCATTATAACTTCTTATTACCAAATTTGAAAATACTTCTGTATATCCGCCCACATTGCCGATTGCTACGGCATTGGTATCTGAAGTTAACGCCCATTTGACGGAATCTGTTTGGGCATAGCTAACTGTCGCTTGAAATAATCCGATGCTGAGAAAAAGAATTATCTTCCCCCTCCAACTCTCAAAACATCGACAGAATTGTCTGTTTTTAAGCATTGTATTCGCCTGTAATTTAAATTATGAAATTTGCATTTCTTCCTGAAAAATAGAGTGTATTTCGGTGAACCGCAACATAATGTGATAAGACAGATTTTAGAATTTGTAATATACAATAATATGATTCTATAAATAGATGAAATCATTTTCTGTGTCAAGTATAGAGTTTATATCTGATCCCAGAATTTATAATCATGTTATATTCATATTTAGTCAATCAAAATTAGACAGGATGCAGACTTCTGCGTCGGGACGGAGCAAACGTAAGTTAAGCCGGAGACGTTTGATATGGAAGCTGTTGTTCATTATTCAAATATCATCATCAGTAATTACACAACTTTGGGGTTCCTTATAATTACGATGCAATACGTATCTTCAGTAAATCATTTGCTTTCTCCTTTCAAATTTTATCGTATATTATTCAAAACATTCCAAACACTTTGAAAGTTCTAATATGCAAATAGGAATCGTCGGTATTCCGTTCTGCGGAAAATCCACTTTGTTTCAGACCATCACGAAAACTCATATTGACCCTTCAGCTCTTGCTAAGGCTGAGGCTCATCACGCTGTCGTGAAAATTCCTGATGTTCGGTTGGACAAATGTTCTGAAATCTTTTCCCCTAAAAGCACCGTGCACGCAACAATCGAATTTGTTGATGTAGTGGGACTGAAAAAAGGCGAATCTGGCTCAACACAGTTTTCCACTAACTTTCTAGCGAATGTCAAAACAAACGATGCACTTGTGCAGGTTGTTCGGTTATTTGCAAATGAGACTGTTCCACATCCCGACAGCTCAATCGATGCTTTACGTGATATCGATGCATTTGAAACGGAATTTATTCTCTCCGACCTGTCTCTTGTCGAAACCCGGGTTGAAAGGATTAAGAAACAGCTTTTGAAAATGCAGGATGAACTTGCCAAGCGTGAACTGCCGGTCTTGGAGAAATGCAAGCAGATACTTGAATCAGAGAAACCATTGCGAGAAACAGTATTCACGAAAGATGAAATGCATTTGCTGAAGACATATCAGCTTCTTTCTATTAAACCTATGCTTATTGCATTGAACTTGGATGAATCTCAACGGAGCGAAATGGGTACACTTGTAAAACAAGTTGCCGAAAAGAAAGAGGGAAAGAATACTAAAGTTGTTTCCTTCTTCGGCAAGATTGAGATGGAGATGTCCGAACTGGCGGATGATGAAGTAAAGGTTTTCATGGAAGAATACGGTATAAAAGAATCTGCGCTCAATACGTTGATTCGCGAAGCGTATGCTCTCCTCGGGCTTCAATCCTTCTTCACGGTAGGCGAAGACGAATGCCGGGCTTGGACAATTAAAAAAGGAATGAATGCACAGGAAGCGGCAGGTGTGATCCATTCTGACTTTTTTGCAAAATTCATACGTGCGGAAGTTGTCTCATACGATCACTTCATCGCTGCTGGAGGTTCTTTCGCTAAAACAAGGGAACTCGGACAATGGCGGCTCGAAGGAAAAGAATATATTGTGAAAGATGGAGACATAATATCTATAAGACATAGTTGATGTAATAAGACAATTGTTACATTATGCTTAGCATTTTAAATATGAATAACAATCAATGGAAAGGGAAAATATAATGCCAAGTCTACATGGAACACAAACAGAAAAGAATCTCTTGGCGGCATTTGCTGGAGAATCTCAAGCACGAAATCGCTACACTTTTTTTGCATCTCAAGCGAAGAAAGAGGGTTACGAACAGATCGCCGCGATCTTTTTAGAGACCGCTGATAACGAAAAAGAGCATGCAAAACGATTCTTTAAGTTTCTTGAAGGTGGAGCAGTAGAAATCACTGCATCGTTTCCAGCAGGTGTCATCGGTACAACAAAGGATAATCTGAAAGCCGCAGCAGAAGGAGAACACGAAGAATTCTCTGAGCTGTATCCGCATTTTGCCGAGGTCGCCAAACAAGAAGGATTCACTGAGATTGCGCTTGCTTTCCGCACGATCGCACTCGTTGAGAAACATCACGAAGCACGCTATCGCAAGTTTCAAAAGCAGGTGGCAGATGGAACTGTTTTCAAGAAAGAAAAAGTTGTCCGGTGGTAATGCAGGAATTGCGGCTACATTCACGAAGGAAAAACTCCACCTGCAAAGTGCCCAGCATGCGAACATCCGGAATCATATTTTGAAGTGATAGAAGAGACTGAATAAATCTCACTCTCCTTTTGATCTAACAAAAACGCCAGACTCTTGTAGGAATCTGGCGTTCATTTTTTTAATGTTGTAAATTATTATTTTAACATCGGCTTCGCACGCTTGATAAATTGGAGCGGTACACCCCATGGATTACGCAGTATGAGTATTTCATCACCGCTCGAGCTTATTGTAATATCGTCAACAAGTGTCGCGCCGGCTGCAATTAATCCATTGCGGATTGCGCGCACATCATCTACGACAAACGCAATATGGAGAGATAAATGATGTATCTTCGACATATCCAGCACCGGATACGCACTATTGTTAAATAATTCAAACATCATATTGTTGCCGTCATCCGCAACGAAATTTGTGTACGTCGGCGGAGTACCTTTCCGATTGACCTTCATACCAAGATTTTCACAATACCAATTCGTCATGCTTTGCGGATCTGCAACATTCAACGCAAAATGCTCCGGTCGTATACCTGTAGGAACAAGCATTGGTGAAATTCGTTTTACAAATTGAATAGCAAGTCCCCACGGATCGCGCATCATTAATACTTGATCTCCAGCTGGAGTTATAGTTATATCTTCTACCAGCTTCGCTGCTGCAGCAAGAAGCGAATCGCGCATTGCTTTCACATCATCAACCATAAACGCCAGATGTAACGACATATGACTGAGTGACGCATATTCTGGAACCGGCACATCCGGATTATTGTAAAGCTCGAAAGTCATATTCCCCGCAGTATCCCCGATAAAATGTGTATTTGCAGGAGGAACACTCTTTCGCACGATTTTCATTCCTAAATGATCGCAATACCATTTGGCAACAGCCGCCGGATCTTTCACATTGAAGGCAATATGTTCTAGACGCGGTTGTTTCTTCAACGAAACGATTTGGTCGTTTGATTTCGATTGGTGAGGCAGATTTACCATGTTCATACTTTCCTTTACTGTTACAGAGTTGTTTTTCACGGTTACTTCATTTAATTTTTTATCTGGGTCAATCGAGATGCTGCATCTCATAAGATCGATATCTGGTGGCACGGTCAATGTAACCTGAGCAATTTTCGGCACCAGATCGTACGGGGCTTGAAGCGCTGGCACGGCTGCTGTTGTAATCACTTTCCCGCTATCCATCAATGCCAGTGTGGTCGCCGGCGCATCTACCGAACCAAGACTGTGCACTTGCACCATGACCGTATTGTTCACAACTTCAATATCTTCTTTCCCAATTCCCAAATCGGGACGCTGCCAATATGGTACCGACTTCGATTGGAGTTTCAGCATCAGAACCGTTGTCTTCTGCGGAGTAAATGTGAGCTTTATGTCCTTACTCCGTTCCCAATCAACTACCTTAGTCGACAGTATGGTATCTGCTTTTTCATCACCATTCATATCCAATCCTTGGGTGATCTCCCAAGTTCCCGGCTCGATGTTCCATCCAGTCATCGTGAGATCCACTGGTTTTTGATCAAGTGTATACACAAGAATTTTGATGTCAGACGTCGTAGCGTGCGGTACGAGGATCGCAGCACTTTCTTCGGTTGCTGGCGATTTGAATTTCCAGCTTACCACGTGACCGGATTGGATAGATCCACGCACTAGTGCAATTCCCCCCAGACGTGAACGCTGTAGCTCGCGATTTGCCACAAATACACGATCACTCCACAGCGAACCTTCCGTGTTAATATACTCGCGCAATGCAGATTGTTCGATTTGATCCGCATAGTAATTTTCCAAAAAGGTTTTATCGCCTGTCATCTGCCAGGCGATGTGCCTAAAAAGATCATAGCCTTTTGCAGGTATTGTTTTTTCAACAATCTGTTTTCCCCAGGAATCTCGTACGCTGAGAATATCGAGGGCATCGTCGCTCATCGATCCAAGCACCTCTTTTCCAGAATCGAGCAATGGCTGAAGATATTTCTTTTCCCCTGTAAATTTGTACACAGCCCAGAGCAATTGTACTCCTGCAGATGATGTGCTCAGCGTTCCGCCGTATCCCATACTCATACCAAGAACACCCTTTGATCCGAGTGGAGACGGACGGGCAGAATCACTCGAAAAATTGATCTCTGTATCCAGGACAAGTTTTCCATCCTTGTCCTTGCGGGCATGCGCTAATAATCCGTCTGCCATATCAATCGCCAGCTGCCGTGCGCGAGGATTCCCATTGAATGCAGCCAGCGTGAGCACCGGTTGGAGAAGCAGGAATTGGTGAGGCTGCAACGCCCATTCCCAGACACCTTCATCAGCAATCTTCGTACCGCTAAAATAACTCGAACGAAAATGACGATGTCCCGCTTTGTTCTTCAGAATGATTTTCTCATCTAATGCACGCACAGTTGCCATCATCCGCTCAATCTGTTTCGGACTTCCATAATCCACAAGCATTGCTTGTGTTTGCGCTTCGATCCCTTCTTCATGAGCATGTAATCCGTCTGTTTGTATCGTTGAAAGACCGTTGGTGAACATTCCCTGATCATAAATCGCATCCAACATTTTCAAGACAGCGTTAATGATCTTGTTCGGTTCACATCCCATGAGTACAGCACCAGGCCAACAATTTGTCAGATCGTCATCATCCGAGAGCCCGCCCCCCAATTCACCGTTGGATATTTGGCGATGATCGATCCACCAAAGCACAAATCGTTTAAAGTACCGCAGGTCTTCCACCTGACGGAACGCCCAGAGCGGAACTCCTTTGGGACAGATCGGTTGAACAAATAGTGGTTTTGCATGTGTATGATCAAGATCCCACCAATAGTTTTGTCCAGGATAATGATTTGGGTCTACACGTAAAAGATCCGACATATCGGCTTCGAATCGATTATAGAGATTCAGACGCGGATCATCGGGACGTTCTTCAACAAGATTTGCATAATTGTCACGCACTTGTGTAAACCGATCTTGCACATGCTCTCGGTATGCCTCTTTCCATGGTTTGAAGATCAACCGGACCTGTGCACTATCCAGAACTTGCGGATTAAAATCAGGGCAGGCGCTCGCAATGGTCACGTAGAGGTTCTTTCCTTTTGCCAAAATCCTATCCCGTATATCCAACCAAAGCGTACGCGCTTCGCCCGGTTTCACCGAGAAAGAAAAGTCCAGCATATTCCGCATCGGCCAAATTGGATCTTTGATCTGAATATTCAATGGTATGAATCCGCCGCTCACCGGTTTTATTTTCATAGCTGGTAGATCAATTGCGATGCCATCCAATCCCCCGTTGATATTCTCCCAGTTATACAAAGAATCTGAGCTTTCGGCAGATATTGTGTTTTGTGAATCAAACTGAGAATTACACGGAATGAGCAGATGAACCAACGGCAATGTTTTTTCTGTGCTCTTTTTTAACGATTCTTGTTTTGATTGTTGCGGAACAGCAACCATCACTGCTCGTTCATCAGGCATGTATCTTCCATCAATAAACTTCAATAACGGCTGGAACTGATCATTGGGCTGGTCTGTTTTATTTATGAGCGAATATGAAAGAGTATGGATCCCGGCTGGTTCTTTTCCAGCATCGACATTATACGCAGACAATTCGCCGATGGGCATTTCTTGTTGAACATTTGTAAAGCGAATTCTTTCACCCTGAATCGATTTTGCAATATCATGGAAAGTCCTTTCCTGACCTTGCGGCCGTTGAAATAATATTTGACCCATGGTATCCTGTGCCGATGAAAAGACTTCCATCTTACCGAATGCCGAACCGGATATTTCCAAATGATTCCACGGTTCATTCGGCATAAAGAATGTTACAGATTTACCGGAGAGCGAATAGCAATCCCAATCCGGCAACTGAAAATAATCATTTCGCCCCGGCAGACGTGAACGGTTGTAGACACCCGGCCATGTTGTTTCCCGAATCCCATCCGTTCCTTTCCACCACCACCGTTTCAAGTCATAGACATCTTCGATTTCGACTTTCTTCACTCGTGTGAATTGCTGTTGCGGATAAGAAGGCAAATCTCCTTTTCGATTCCATCCGTACCGCAGATTCCATTCCTCCTGCCACTTCGCATCTTTCAATGTTCGAGTAAGTTTCGGAACATCTCCCGCAGATAAACCTTTTGCTAATCGGGTAGTATTCGCATCGGAAAGCATGCGATCATAAATTCTAATTTCATCAATATCTCCGCCTCGCTGAAAGTTGTATGCACTTTGTACCTGCGATGGAGCAATGATCCGTGAATGAGGTCCAAATTGATCCAGACCCGTATAAAGAACCACAACGCTATCTTTCTTCGCAGCTAATTTACCATTGACATAAAAACGAATTCCACTCGTTTCATCCCAAGCTAACGCAAGATGGATCCATTTATCCGGAGCGGGAAAAGGAGTCATCGTATAAGAGATACGAACTCTAGCAAGATTCACATCAGTGACGAATGCGTCGAAGCCATGTCCGTTGTAATCAATTCGCATCCATACCATATCCCAGCTAGAATGATCGGCAAACCCGACCCGAAAAATCGGGAACTCCGTTTTCCCAACCGGCTCGCGCGACCTCCAGAAGAAGCTTAACGTCCCCCGTTCCGCATAGATATTTCCCGGCGCCCAATAAGTCATCAGTTGTTTATCAGCACATCGAAAGCCAGGGCCTTTCGCCCCATCTTTGATGATATCCACGTTTGCCAAATAGTTCGGCTCCGGTTTTCCTCCTGCTGAATAATCCGCTTTGAATCCTTGATCCCCGGAAAGATAAAACAATAAGCCCGGCTCCGTTCTCTTAGAATGAGTTTCAGCTGAAAATAAATAGCAGGTACCGAGGATGAGGTAAACAACTATAGATAGAATTGTATTGAATATTTGATTCGTCTTAGTACGACAAAACATGTTTTTTTTCCATTCTTAATTGTTAGTCATCATAGTATAAATATCATTTCGTAAAACATCTATAATCAATGTGGTGAAAAGGCATCAAGAGCCGCTTTCGCGACCATACCATCCTGGTCCGAAGCACCGCCGCTTACACCTATAGCACCAAGATATTGTCCATCAACAACAATCGGAAGCCCTCCTTCAATGGGAATTGCTCCGGGCAGTGCAAGGAGAACATTTCTTCCAGCAAGCGCCCGTTCTTCAAATGATTTCGTCGGCCGTTTGAACGATATTGCTGTCTTTGCTTTTTGCGTAGCGACTTCAATACTTCCAATTTGGGTATTATCCATTCGTTCGAGGTACATTACATTGCCTCCATCATCAACAATGACGATCACCATAGTCCACTTATTTTTCGTTGCCTCTGATTCAGCAAGAGTCGCAAGTTTTTTTGCTGCCTCTAATGTCAGTGCCTTCTTCGTTGTCAACTGAGCATCTGATGGAAACGCGATGGTCAGCATAAGTAGGATCACAGAAATGAGTGTTACAAGTTGACTCTTTTTCATACAACCTCCTGGAATATTTTTTCGAAATGAAATTATAAAAATCTAACCAAAAGGAACTTCAGATACAAAAGAAAAGCCCAATCAATTGAACATTGATTGAGCTTTTAAATATACGATACAAGTTTTTACTTTAGTAATATCGCTTTCTTTACAGCGGTATTGGTTCCAACCTGCACCCGGTAGAAATAAATACCACTCGGCAATGTTGATGCGTTCCACGTGAGCTGATAGACCCCGACGGATTTCACTTCGTTCAAGAGAACTGCAACTTCACGGCCAAGAATATCAAACACTTTGATACAAACTAATCCAGAGCAAGGAATCTGGAATTGGAAAGTTGTTGTTGGATTGAACGGATTTGGATAATTTTGCGAGACACTGAAATGTCCAGGAACAGCAGAACTGATATTTGAAACACCCGTAATAGTTCCCATTCCCCCACTTTCTTTATACCGTGCAGCGAATTCCTGCACATACTGCCGCGCGATGACTCCCGAGTGAATAATTAACGTGTTTTCATCATTGTCCTGTTCAGCAGCAGTAGACCAATTGTGACTGCCCATAATCACTAATGGATCACTATCATCATTGAATGGGTCGACCACACCATATTTGTGATGGAACAAACCGGTTACAACACTATGGCCTGCCTGCAGAGCGTCAACTCCCGCTGCTTGTAATGTCCCCAACTCGCTTGGTTGCTGATCGATAAGTCCACGAACAACGACGGACGAATTTTTTTTCGCAATAAGTGTCTGTGCGATATCATCACGGGTGAATGCAAGAACACCAAAAAAGATATTTTTATTCGCACTTGAGAGGGCATTAATGATATAGGTTGTTGTGTGATCAGAGGGACTAAAGTAGACTTCCACTTTTTTTCCGGCAATTGTTGTAACGTGAGGTGTATTATCTTGTTTCATCGGACCGAACGCTGCCTGCGTAAGATCCGGAGTTTCAGTCGAACTGCCAAACATTTCCTCGAATTCAATCGTATAAATCCGGGCAAGTGATTGATCCTGAATGAAGATTGCATCCTGCGCATCGCTCACAGTTCCTGTATTTGTTACATTCCATGAACCTGTCAATACCCAATCATCGGTGGCGCTTGTTGTATCCCTTCCGTCAAATATAAAAAATTTGTTGTGCATGATGCCATTGTCTATTCCCGGAATTGAACGCTTCACGACAGGAATTCCCGCATTAATTAACCGGCCGAGCGGAGTCGTTGTTGATTTATTATCAAACACAACCCGAATTTTTACTCCACGATTGTACGCGGAAAGAAGAGAATCGGAAATGCGATCAGAAACAATAGCGGTTGTTCCGGAGAAATCGTCATATGAATAAATAGCCATATCAATGCTCTTCGTTGCATTGTGAATTCGTTCCAATAACTTGCTCAACAAATCTGTGTTGCCGTTTGCCAGTGGTGTTAAACCATAGCTGGCATCGATGGAGTAATTGAAATACAAGTTCATCTGTCCTGTACTTGCCGGTGACATTGTCACCAAAGGAGTGATGAACGATGCGCTCGTCCCTGCACTGTTCACTGACGCAGCTTTGTAATAATAGATTCGGCCTGACTTGAGTCGGGAAACGGTGACGGAGTGCAAAGAATCGAGCGATGATACGATAACTGAATCTCCCAGATTCTTAGTCAAACCATAATAGATATTCGAACTTCCTCTGAAGAAGGTTGCCCAGTTGACTGTAAAACTTGTATCAGTTACCGATGTGAGTGCAGGCAGAGAAGAGATCTGAGGTCCGGGGTATCCAAATAAATCATCTGAAGAACGCGGAATAAGTTGATATGCGGAGTGTTGAGAAATGACGCCGACAATATCGAGGAGACCAGCGGGGATTAGTACACTCGCAAGAACCGATCCGAATGGAATAAATATCTGTAGCTGATTCACTCCATCAGTTATACTATACGTAGTACCTGAAGTACCGCCTGAGAATGTCCCAGACGTTGTAAAGCGTACACCATTTATTTTTATGAGCTGAGATTCATACGCTTCAGATACTTGCTGAATCGCAATCTGCTCGGGTGAAGGTAGTGAAAGATTGTGTCCAAAGATCGTGAGAGAGTTAACCGGTGAGAGTTCAAGTAAATTACTATATTGTTTCAAGACACCCTTGATCTCAATAGAATCGCCCGGTAATAGTTTATCAGTCGTAGTGTCGTAAGCAGCAATTCCTCCAGAAAAATCCTGAAGGAAAATTGTCTTTGCAGCGGTGCCGGATGGCTGTCCATACGTTACTATTCCGCGCACTTTTACCGTATCGCCGTCCGAGTGTGAACGTGCAATATTGATATCTAACCATGTTTGTGACGATGGTGGGTCTTTGAAATTGATATCTGCAAGAGTACGAGGAAGCACGCTATAGACATCATTGTGTTGATTCACAACGCCGATAATGTTGACGGAATCCGCAGGGATCTGCGAACCAGGTACAGCGGAATATTTACTGATGTAGACTTGCATTGGACCATAAGCATCACCAGCAGCATAATTGCTATCCACACCAGTTGCAAAACTCCCGGATGCTGCGAACTTCACTCTGTTCACACGAACCAGTTCCGATTCTTCCGTTTCGGAGAGTCCAGATGAATGGAGAACCTTTGGAGTTGGAAGTGGATTTCCTGAGCTGATTTTAACGGAATCGGTTAATGGGTTCATCTCTATTAAACCATAATAGTTCGATAAAACTCCGGAGACTTCCCAGATATCTCCTAATTTGACACTCGTGCTAAACTTCGTATTGTACACCGCAAGCCCGCCGGTACTATCCTGCATATATGATGGTGATGCAAACTCATTTGCTACTGTAATAATACCGCGGACGCGCACATTGACCCCTGTCCCCGCTGCACGGGCTTGTGCAATCGTCAACACTCCAACACTGAATTGGAAACTCGCAGACGTTGTCATTGCATTGCCTACTGTGTCTTTCACATTTTGAATGGTAAGAGTGTAAATATCATTTGCCATCGTGGAAACTGTTAACACTACACGCTTAATATTAGAAATATCCCGTTGCGCTTGACTGACAACGATAGATTTCGTCATAGTATAATTTGTCGATTTTGAAGATGTAACGGAATCTACCGGTTCGTTAAAATTAATTTCAATTTGTGTGGATGTAAGTACTTTTATAGCAGTTACTGATGGCGGAGTAACATCTCCTCCTGGCAATGCCGGTTCTGCGAGACTTGACGAATTCTGCGGATTGACTACAGTTTGGGCTACAAAATCATTTGCATTATTATCGGCATCATATCCGTTTCCCATGTTCACTTCTGAGCCAGTACCCGACAACGATGCAGCAGTTGAGGCTGAGGATGCCTTGCGTTCGACACTTGTTGTATTGGAAGGTGCCGGGGCAGGACCAGTACCTTCATACCCAGTTGCTGTCGCTCCTGCTCCAACAAAATCTACGATACTTCCTCCAGTCGAAGATGAACCAGTTAAAGGTGTGGTGGAATTGCATAATGCAATCTTAAATGCTGTAGCTCCCATCGGAATAGATCCAGTTGCGTCGGGGGTCGGTAAACTTGTTGTTCCACCAGTACCCATCGCTTCCTGAACCAAATAAAATCCATGTGGAGTAATTGTGCCAGCAAGATTAGTTACCTGCCAACTTGTTCCTGTTGCAGACGAATATTGAACCGACCAACCGTTAATATTTATTGGTGAAGTAGTTGGATTGTACAATTCTATAAAATCATTCTTCCAATAGGCTCCACTATTCCCTCCACCGCCATAGACTTCACTAATCACTATGTGATTTGCTGTTTGAGCAGATAGATTTCCAGCTATAGCAAAAACCATCACCGCCGCCAATAGTAAACGATATTTCATTTTTGTACCTCATAAAGATAAAATTATGATTGGGTCTTGTTTGATTTCAATATAACCAATTTCTACTTCATACCACAAATGGACATATCACAATTGGAAATCCAATCGGGTTTCGATATATTTCAGGAAAGGAATGAAATGACAGAAGTTGCAGTCGGTGTATTAAAGAAAGACAATCGGATTCTCATCTGCCAGCGGAAGGAAGGCGGCAGGTACGCGTTAAAGTGGGAATTCTCTGGTGGTAAGCTTGAGCCTGGTGAATCAGTGGAACAATGTCTCCGTCGTGAATTACGCGAAGAACTTTCTATCGAAATTCAATCCATCGAACATATTGAGACGCGTGCTGCATATTACAAAGATGGTGGAGTGTTCAACGTTTCTTACTGCTTTGTCTCCGGATTCGACGGCGAACCGCAAAACAATGTCTTCGAACAAATCCGCTGGGTTACAATTAATGAATTGAAAGAAATGGATTTGCTTGAAGGCAATAAACCATTTGTGGAAAAACTGACATAATAAATCTCACAATGTCACCTTCGTCAATCCGCAATCGAAAATTGATAATCCAAAAACATCTTTTGATGTGGTACAAGAAAAACGCGCGTCCTCTCCCCTGGCGAAAAACTAAAAATCCATATCGCATACTTCTTTCAGAGATTATGCTCCAGCAAACGCAAGTAAGTCGCGTGATGTTGAAGTACCCTGAGTTTGTGCGTCAATTTCCTAACTTCGCATGTCTTGCACAAGCTCGCACAGCCGATGTTATTCGCGCATGGTCCGGAATGGGTTACAACAATCGTGCGTTGCGCCTCCAACAAATCTCCAGATGTGTTATCAATGATTACGGAGGACGGCTCCCACAAGATGTTGAAACGCTCCAGCAGCTTCCTGGTATCGGACGTTACACTGCTAATGCTGTTGCTTGTTTTGCATTTGGTTTACAGACTGCGGCTGTTGATATAAATGAGGAGCGGGTGCTTTCGAGACTTTTCCCACAACGCGCTCAAGCTTCAGATATATGGAAACTTGCCGAGCAAATGCTTCCGAAGGGAAAAGCATACGATTGGAATCAGGCTCTCATGGAACTGGGCGGCATTATTTGTACTGCGACCAATCCCCAGTGTTTCGAGTGCCCGCTTAAACAGGATTGTCCAAGTGCATTTTCCACCTTGAAGAAAAAGAAGCCGTTGAAGAGGAAATCTCAGACTACGATTCCAAACAGAATCTATCGCGGACGAATCATTGCAACACTGCGAATGATAGCTCGCCATCGGTCGATTGAAGCAAATCTATTGGCAAAAACAGTAAAACCAGACTACTCCTTCCGGCAAAAAGAATGGTTGGACAAATTACTCGATGGACTATTACGTGATGGATTAATTCAAATTCGTTCTTACAACAAGAAAATCTATCTTTCTCTGCCGCGATGAAGAAAAAATTAATTAATCGAAACCTTGAACTCGAAAAGATAAAGCAACTTTACAGGTCACACCAAGTTGCGATACGCACCCGCTTATCAGAATTTGCCGCAATACAAACAGAAGATTATTTTTACGAACTTGTCTATTGTCTTCTCACCCCGCAATCGAGCGCTGCTCATGCTGAACAAGTAGCCGCCGAACTTCGCGATGCTGGATTTCATAACAAAGATATAAACCCAGAACCATTTCTTCGTCGGAAGGAATGTTATATCCGCTTTCACAAAACAAAATCTCGGCATCTTCTTCGAATAAAAGATCAATTTTCTATTATTGCTCAAAAATTATTTGAACCTGTTTTAGCTTTGGAGCTGCGTGAATGGCTTGTAGAAAATGTTCTTGGTTTAGGATATAAAGAAGCGTCCCATTTTTTACGCAATATCGGCAGAAATGATGGCCTTGCAATACTTGACCGACATATTCTGCGTAATTTAAAACGACTCGGCGTGATTAAATCAACCCCGAAATCTATCAGCAGAAAACATTATTTGGAAATAGAACAACGTTTTTCGAAGTTTGCAAATGATATAGGCATCGCATTGGATGAACTTGATCTTGTTTTCTGGAGTATGGAGACCGGCGAAATTCGTAAATGATAAATCCGGCATCGCGCCTTGAGAGCTTTAATTGACTTTTAAGGCGAAAGTGACAATATTAAACCAGTAATTAAGATTTTTCAATCCAGAATTAAAACAATAATTGATCCCATGGCACAGCAAAACTCATTTGATATTGTCTCCGAAGTAAACCTTCAAGAAGTCGATAACGCGGTGAACCAAGCGCAAAAAGAAATAATCCAGCGTTATGACTTCAAGGGAATTCATACTTCCATCGAATTAGACCAGAAAGAAAAGAAAATTATCCTCATAACGGGCGATGAATTTCATCTTAAAAGTGTTATTGATATTTTGCAGTCCAAGTTGATCAAACGCAGTGTTCCGATAAAGGCACTTCGTTATGGAACTATAGAACAAGCATCCGGCAACAGTGTACGACAGACTGTCACCTTGCAAGTTGGGATTGCGAAAGACGATGCAAAAATTATTACAAAACTTGTGAAAGAATCGAAATTGAAAGTGCAGACTCAAATTATGGACGATCAAGTGCGAGTGAGCGGAAAAAATAAAGACGACCTGCAAGCCGTCATGGCATTGATTCGGAACCATGAGTTTTCGTTTGCATTACAATTCGTAAATTATAGATAGATGAGACCCGCCTGTTTCTTAAAAGCCGTCCTTTTTTCTTTAGTGTTCTCGTTATGCCATGCCCAAACGATAGAACAGAAAACATCTATTTCTTTTCGGCTTGCATCTGGAGATACGGCTATTGTCGGCGGTGTTGATAGCGCAGGTGTTCTTTTTTTTTCCCTCAATGATTTTTTAAATTCATCGAAGTATCCGGCATCTGTCAACGATACCACAGGAAAAATAGAATGCTTAATTGGTACGCAGCTTGTCCGTTTTACGGATCGCAACCCGTTTGTCGTTATCACAGAACGAACAACAAATACAGCAACCATTTATCAAATGTCTGTTTCGGTTATTCGCAGAAACAGTGATTTTTTTGTACCAGCAGCCGAATTTATTCCTTTGTTCGGACGTCTCACCGAACAACAATTATCAATCAATTCACAGCACAATGTGCTGTTGTCTGAAACTCCCCGCAAATTTAAGTACTCAATTGCAGGAATTCAAATCGAAAAAAAAATAAACGGTTCTCTTATTACCATTCTTGCTAATGATAAATTGGGAGATGTAGAGAGCTGGCTAAAGCCGGACGGTTGGCTTTTCGTTACAATTATTGGTGGGAAAGCTGATATAGCTACTATCAATAAAACGAAGCCATTTGGTGCAGTACGAAAAGTGCTGGCATTTCAATCACCTGCTTCGCTCCAATTAACGTTCAAAGTAACTTCGAATGTCGTGCAAGCAGAAACAGGAAACGATCCTGCTTCCAACAACCTTCTCATCTCACTCCGTACTCTTTCAAATTCAGAAAAGGAAGAGCTGATAAAAAAGAAGGATGAAGAAAAAAAGCAACAATTAAGCAATGGACGTGATCGATGGAAATTAGACGTCATCGTGATTGATGCCGGGCATGGCGGAAAAGATCCCGGCTGTATTGGGGTCGCTGGAACATACGAGAAAAATATCACGCTGGACGTTGGACTAAAACTTGGTCATCTTATTGAAACAAATCTCAAAGATGTAAAAGTAGTCTATACTCGATCTGCCGATAATTTTGTTGAATTGTATCGGCGCACACAGATCGCCAACGAGGCAAGCGGAAAATTGTTTATTAGCATTCATTGTAATTCGACAGTACATAAACCGTCGCATATGAATGGATTCGAAATTTATTTATTGCGCCCCAATCGCACCGAAGAAGCGGTTGCCATTGCTTCACGCGAAAACGCTGTTATTCAACTTGAAGAAGGATACAAGGAGCGCTACCAGAAGTTAACGGAAGAGGAATTCATCATTGTGACGATGGCACAGAGCGCATACATGAAACAGAGTGAACAATTTGCCGAGAGCGCCGCCGGCTCGATGGCAAAACGCCTGCGTATCAGAAACAGCGGCGTTAAGCAAGCGGGATTCTTCGTTCTTGTCGGTGCTTCCATGCCCAATGTACTTGTAGAATTAGGATATCTTTCTAATAGAAATGAAGAACAGTTCTTGCGCGGTGAAAATGGTCAAGATCGGATTGCAGATGCTCTATTCCGAGGAATTAAAGACTATAAACTGAAATACGAAAAGACCTTACAAGAAGGAATCCGCGATAAATAAAATCGAAATACCGAATAAATTACAAAACGAATTAAGTGAAAGAATATTAATCTGGTGGGTTTCCTTTTATCTTAAACCAAATTGGTGCTGCCAATGTCTTGTAGGTAGATGTAATAAAAAACCCTAAACCATCACATACAACTCAAAGGAGAAAAAATGAAAAGTACAAGAATGCTAGTAACAGCACTCGTATTGGGCTTATTCTGCGGAACAATAATCGCGCAGGAGCAACCAACGCCTCCACCACCACGAACTCCAAAGACACCTCGCATTACAAAACGACAAATTAATCAGCAAGCTCGTATTAGGCAAGGTGTAAAAAGTGGTGAACTCACAAAAGGCGAAACCCGACGATTGGAAAAAGAACAGGCTAAAATTCAACATGATAAAAAAATTGCAAA
Organism: Ignavibacteriota bacterium; assembly: GCA_003142475.1. Classification (GTDB taxonomy): domain Bacteria; phylum Bacteroidota; class Ignavibacteria; order UBA10030; family UBA10030; genus Fen-1298. Next base: position 66,620 of record PLMK01000079.1, on the reverse strand, counting down.
GGCAGACGGAAAAGTGACTCCACAAGAAAGACAAAAAATTCGTCGAGAGCAGAATAAAGCAAGCCGGGATATTTACCGGTTGAAGCATAATGAACGTGTACAAAAGTGACCCTTACTCAACCACATAAAAACATTAAAGCCGAGTTGATAATAAACATCAATTCGGCTTTTCTTCTGCTAATCAAGATATTAAAAGTTTTTAATTATCTTTAATGTTCGTTAGTAAAACTTTATTATTGCACAACCAGCACAGGTATTTTCAGTCCATGCCGCACTTTCGAAATTGAAGTACCAAAGATAATATCTTTAACGCCGCGATGCCCATGTCCACCCATCACCAGCAAATCGACTTTTTGTTCATTTGCAATACGGATAATTTCTTTCTGTATGCGGCCGAAGCCGAGTACTGCTTGCACTTCTAATCCTGTGGTTCGGAGTTGTTCTGCATGGTTCTCCAAATGCTCTCGGTCATCACGCGCTTCATCATCGTATGCATTCTTGCCAAATAATTGCCCTCCAACTCCTTCAACAACATGCATTAGCACAAGACGTGCGCCATTTTGCTGAGCCAGTGTCTTGGCTTGCGAGAGCACTTTAGAATCCATTCCGCTTAGATCAAGTGCGACTCCGATATTTGTGAATGGATGCGATTCAAATTCAAGGTGTTCTATTTCTGAAGGCATTGCGGGTTCTCTCCTGCGCCAGGTTTTCGGTAAAGAAATATATATGAGGAATAAAAATAATCCAACAATTATTGGTACAACCACACACCAGATGACAACTGCCATATCTCTTGCGTTTGCGATCCAATCAGCAATATTTCCGAGCACCAAGCGAATATTCAACACGACGATGATTGTCGCCGCAATCCAAGCAAGAATCTTGATCCATCCTTTATTTACAAACACACCCATCCGTTCTTTGTCGCTTGTGAAGTTAATCAAAGGAATAATGGCAAATGGCAGCTGCATACTCAAAACAACTTGACTGAGGATCAATAACTCATACGACCCTTTATTTCCGCGAAAAATAATAACAACGATTGCGGGAATTATGGCGATAGCGCGTGTAATAAATCGGCGAAGTACTGGGCGCATTTTAAAATGCAAAAATCCTTCCATCACAATTTGACCTGCATATGTACCGGTCAACGTTGAGCTTTGCCCAGATGCCAATAATGCGCCTGCAAATAGAGTGCTTGCGAGAGTTGTTCCGAGTAATGGTGCTAAAAGCGAATGTGCCTGCTGGATTTCTGTTACAACCAGACCATTCTTAAAGAATACTGAGGAAGAAACAATCAGGATTGCAGCATTAACTAAAAATGCAGCATTCAGTGCAATCGATGTATCAATCAAATTAAATTTGCAGGCTTGCCGTTTTCCCTGTTCCGTTTGCTCCACTAATCGTGTCTGAACGAGTGCCGAGTGCAAATACAAATTATGCGGCATCACTGTTGCGCCAAGTATTCCAATAGCAACAAATAGATTTTCGGAACTTAATTGAGGAAGGAAACCCTTAGCAACTTCACCTAAGACCGGTTTTGAAAGCAGCATTTCAATTCCAAAGCACACGCCCATAATTGACACGAGCATCACAATAAAAAACTCCATCTTCCTGATTCCAAAATTCTGAATCACTAAAAAAAGCATAGTGTCGAAACCGGTAAGTATAACACCGATGATAAGCGGCAGTCCAAAAAGAAGATTTAATCCAATAGCCGTACCGAGTAATTCAGCAAGATCGCATGCTGCAATCGCAATCTCGCAGAGAATCCATAAAACGAATACGATCGGTTTCGGATATTCATCCCGGCACGCTTGTGCAAGGTCACGGCCTGTAACGATGCCAAGTCGGGCAGAAAGCGTTTGTAAAAGCACCGCCATCATATTTGACATCAAAATAACCCACAGCAATTGATATCCAAACCGTGAACCACCTTCGATGTCCGTCGCCCAATTTCCCGGATCCATATAGCCAACGCTTATAAGATACGCAGGCCCGGCAAATGCAAGGAACCGCTTGATCATCCCGTAATTTTTGGAAATGTTCACAGAGCCGTGAACTTCGGAAAGCGAGACAAATGGTTGGTTTTTTTTCATCTTTTTAATTTTTGTCGTCGAAAACTGGCTGATGACAAATGAAAATTAATCACTTTTCCTTCTTCTCAAATATTTCATCCGAGAGTCCAATGTTGATTTTATACTTTGAATAAACGATAGTAATCATACCACTTCGTGGCGCTAAACGCTGAGCACCGTCAAATTGATTGTCTATGGATGGTGAAGAATCTTTCTCCGCCTTATCCGATTCCGATGCGAACGATGCAACCAATTTTGATGGAAGCCAATATTTCTCTTGCTGGCATTCATAAGTGAATATCATGGAGAGTGTGCGTCCCTCATACGGAATGGTTTCTATCTTTGTGATCGTCCAATTTATTGGATCGACCCAGATTGAAAGCGCACGTAAGCGAGTCTTGGAGTCTTTGGCGGCAAGTAGAAGTTTATACAAATTTTTTCCATCGATGGTATCGCGCATTGCCGAGGTAGTGAGATAATGTTGTTGCAGCACTGAAGGATTCAACGCAACGCCTTCTCGCGGCACGAGAAGAAAACTCTGCGACGAAAAATGAATTTTGTCCGGCTTCTTGAAGAACAATTCTGCATGCATTTTAGGAATTTGAACACGATCCATATTGATTTCTGCGTCTATGGTTGCAGAGAAATCTTTTACTTCCTCGAAACTTTTGACAGCCTTTGCTAAGATTTCATCTGCATCCTGAATTTTTTCTACCTTTTGAGCAAACGCATCACTCATTATCAATCCGACTATCAATAATACTTTCAAGATCTTCATAATCATCCCTTACTATTTCACAAGATTTGACGATATTTTGTTTTGCATTTCTTTAAAACACAATCTAAACTGTTATTGTTTCTTGTGCCTTGACGATCTTATTGTAAAGCAGCATTAAAATTGTGCCAAGTACACCGATACCTATGAGTGCAAACCAAACTAATTCTGGCTTACCGCTCGCTTTCGATGTCTGATATAACCATCCGCCTATTGGATCGCCGACAAATCTCGCAATTGCAATTGGTAGGAATGCGAAACCTTGAAATAATCCCTGTTGACCCGGAGGAGCAATTTCCGAGATGTATTCGTAATAACGCGGTGCTTGGATCATTTCACCAATTGCAAAAGCAACGATTCCAGCCGCGATAGTTGGGATACTTGGATAGATACCGATAATCAACCATATGAGACTAGAGATTGCAAAACCGAGAACAATAGCGCTGCGCGTTGGAATGTTCTTCGTGAGACGGTTGAGCGGAATCTGAAACAGAATAATCGCACCAGCTCCTGCCCACGATTGGAGAATTTCATAAGGCGCATTCGCATTTATGTAATCTGTAACGTAATATGGAACAATAATAAATTCCTGCCAGAAAATAATCCAGTAGAGAGAATAGATGAGAAGAAAAATCATGAACTTCACATTTGCCAAGACGATAAAAAGATTTGCAATTTTCTTTCCAAGCGATTCCACGACAACTGTACGCGTGCTCTTCACTTCTTTGTAGAGAATTAAGTTTACAATGAGCATAGCAAGACAGCTTATAGACGACACCATATAAACAAACGCATTGCCAAAGCTATCCCGCACAAAATAGGCAATCGTAGGACCTAACATCGCTCCGATATTGACTAACCAATAATACACAGCAAAACCAAGCGATTTAGTTTCTTCTTTGGAAGTAACCGCAACCGTTCCAAGTACTGAAGGTTTGATAAACGAACCGCCAAACGCCGTAAAAACAAGAAATATCATCAACAGCCAATAAAGATTGAAGTTGCTATACACTCCTGCAAAAGCAGCCATTCCAACCGAACCAATCAAGAAATATCCAAGAGCCAGAATTGAGAAGGCAATGTTAAATGCGCGACGGAATCCCCATTTATCGGCGAGAGTGCCGCCGAGAATTGGTAACAAATAAATCAATCCGCCAAAGATGCCGGAGAGCTGACCTGCTTCTGTTTCCGTGAAGCCGAGTTTGTTACGGAGATAAATCATGAAAACAATTTGCTGACCATAATACGCTAGCCGTTCAAACAATTCCATCCCATTTGCCACCCAGAATGTAGGATGAAAACCATTCCTTATCTCCTGCACCCTTGCTCTAATATCCACGCACTCTCCTTGCTTTGAAACACTTCAATTCTTTATGAAAGAATATCCTTCTCCACAAACACACCCCACGCTCCCAGCACCGCTGCAAGGGTCCATGCACTCATATACAAAATTCCAATTTTGACTTCGTTCCACGGAATCGGATCCAGAAATATCTTTTGCCACATATCCATATATCGAGTAAAAAGAAATTTCTTTGGGATTTCAAACATCTCTACCGGCATAACCGTAATAACTGTGCACACAATTAGCAATCCCATCGTGGCGACAATTGGACCGATTGCGTTTTCAACAAATGAAGAAAAGAAAAATGAAATCGATGCAATCGCAATCATAGTTAACGCGGCAAGAAGATAGGCGATAATAAATCGCCATGCGACTTCCGATTCGGGGAGAAGAAGAATGTTACGATTGAGAATAATAAGATCACCACGACCAAGCAAAGCCAGAGCCAAACCAATGCTTAAAGCCGCCAAGAAGAAAACAAAGATAACCGTATAAATAAGTGTTGTGATATATTTAGAAATAAAAATACGCGTACGTGAAACCGGCCGGATGAGGATGAGACGGTACGTGCCTGCCGTCGCCTCACCAGCAAGCTGATCTCCAGCAACAAATGAAATCAGTAACGGAATATGTAACCATAGACTGTTCATGATTTGATGAGCGACAAACCAACCATTAAAAATATTCCCGAAGAATAAAAAATCCTTTGATAACCCGCGCATTGCCACTGTCAAGAAGCGGCCGCCTTCTAACTTCATTGCCACTTCTACTAAAGGCACAATCACCAGCACAATTCCAAAACCTAGATATGTGCGTTTCTTCAGGAATATTTTTATAAGTTCGTAATAAATAAGGCGAATCACGTGCTAACCTCGTTTGAATGTTCGGTCATAGAAAGAAACAAATCTTCGAGCGAACGTTTCGGAATTAATGCCTCCACTAAAACTCCGGCGCGCACAAGTGCTTTATTTAACTCAGGAATGTCGGCAAAGTCCATCCACACTTCAAACGTTCTGTCTTTTACCGCGTATTTTCCGATAATATTTTTGAGCCGCTGTAAAACGGCCTCAACCTTCTTCTGCGGTTGAGCCTGAATCACAACATACTTCTCCCCTTCATCTAATAGTTTGCTCACATCGCCTTGCACAACCAATTCACCATCGTTAATAATCACCATCCGATTGGCAACTATTTCAATTTCATTCAGCAGGTGTGAAGAAAGAATAATTGTTTTCTTCTGTTCGCGCGAAAGATGCACAATAAGACCCCGCACCTCTTTCATCCCCTGCGGATCAAGCCCATTCGTAGGTTCGTCTAGAATCACAAGTTCGGGATCGGAGAGCAATGCTTGCGCAATGCCTAACCGCTGTTTCATTCCATGCGAATAAGTTTTAACACGGTCAGCTGCACGACTTGTTAAGCCTACCAGATCTAGTACTTCCAGAATTTTCTTTCGCCTCACACCACCTGAAAGTGCACCGATAATTTCGAGATTTTTATACGCGGAGAGATATAAATAGAAATCAGGCTTTTCAACAATTCCTCCGACACGCCGCAGTGCATCCGATCGGTTTGACTTGAGCGAATAGCCGAAGAGTTCTGTTTCACCTATTGTCGGTTTGATAAGCGATAGAATCATTCGGATGGTAGTGCTTTTTCCTGCTCCATTAGGACCAAGAAAACCAAACACGTCGCCACGATGAACTTCAAGATTAAGATTCTTGACCGCCCAGCGTTTTCCGTACCGCTTTCCAAGTTGTCGTGTTTGTAAAATATTTTCGTTCATTTCAAGTCGATGTTCAATATGTTTATTTCAATGCCAATATACCAAGCTCTTCATTCTCGTTCAATAGAAAATAATTTGCCTATTTTGTAAGAATTTATTTGAAGAATAGCGTCGGAATCTGTATCTTAATAAGGTAAAGTATTTTTCAATCAATATATTAAAGTGAGATAATGTGTAAATCTTATACAGTTGCGGTCGCAGGGGCGACTGGTTTAGTTGGACGCACCATGACAACCGTATTGGAAGAACAAAATTTCCCAGTCGGACGTCTTGTTCCACTTGCATCCTCCCGATCTGCCGGGATGGAAGTACTGTTTCATGGCAAACCTGTTAAAGTCCAGACACTAACCGATGATAGTTTTGTGGGCGTTGATTTCGCGCTTTTTTCTGCTGGTGCAAGTATCAGTAAAGAGTTTTCACCTAAAGCAGTTAAGTATGGTACAATTGTAATTGACAATAGCAGCGCATTTCGGATGGATCCGGATGTTCCACTTGTTGTGCCGGAAGTAAATCCTGAAGACGCTTTCAAACATCATGGAATTATCGCAAATCCAAATTGCTCGACTATTCAGATGGTAGTCGTTTTGAAACCGCTGCATGATGCATTTGGTATCAAGCGCGTTGTGGTTTCCACATATCAGTCTGTGACAGGTGCCGGCAAGAAAGGCGTCAATCAGTTGGAAGATGAGATAGCCAAAAAGCCGTTGCGCGAAAAGAAATTTCCTCATCCAATTGCATTCAACATCCTGCCACACATCGATATTTTCCTTCCAGATGGTTACACGAAGGAAGAACAAAAGATGATATTGGAAACTAAAAAAATAATGGGTGTAGATATTCCTCTCACAGCGACCACTGTGCGTGTGCCTGTGTTTGGCGGACACAGCGAAGCAGTGAACATTGAATTTGAACGGCCATGCCCACCGGAAGAAGTGCGTGCAATTCTAAATCGCGCGCCAGGTGTCATTGTAGAAGATGACCCATCAAAAAATATCTATCCAATGCCAATTAATGCGTATGGAAAGAATGAGGTCTTTGTCGGACGCATCCGAAAAGATTTTAGCATTGCGAATGGAATCAATCTCTGGATAGTCTCAGACAATGTCCGGAAAGGTGCTGCAACAAATGCAGTACAAATTGCAGAATTGCTCGCTTTACGAATGAAATAATTACAAGGATTATTCGCGAATATCAGATATTCAAATAACAAATAGAATTCCCAGAATATACTTTTATTATCAGATATTGTAGTTTATTTGATAATTGGATTTTGTGATTTGGGATTTCCTGACTAAGCCAATACAAGGTAAAAAATGATTGTCATGAAATTCGGCGGCACTTCTGTTGAAGATGCTAAATCGATGCGCACGGTAATCGAAATTGTCCGAAAGGAACAAACTCGACCACCCATTGTAGTGCTTTCTGCTATCTCCGGTGCAACTAATATACTTTTAAAGGCTGCGCGAACAGCACAGGAAGGTAAGCTCGATGACGCAATTCTTCTTTTGAATGGATTATTCGACCGCCATGTAACTGTGATGGAAAATCTCATCGACCATCGACAGACAGTTCAGAATCTTATTGCATCTTTCAAGCCGAGGTTTGAGGAACTTCGGAATCTCTGCCGCGGTATCGCCATTCTTGGTGAATTGACGGATCGCTCCTTAGATGCCATTGCCTCTGTTGGTGAGCTTCTATCCTCGCAAATTCTCAGCGAGGCAATTCTTGCACAAGGACTCCTGGCACAATGGATTGATGCACGAACATTTATGATCACTGATAGTCAATTTGCTTCAGCGACGCCTCAGTTTGATCAAATCGACATTAAAGTAAAAGAAATTCTTTCTCCGCTGATATCTGCTGGCAAAGTCATTATTACGCAAGGGTTCATTGGATCAAATGCCAAGGGCGCAACAACAACATTAGGCCGTGGAGGTTCAGACTATTCTGCTTCAATTATTGGTGCAGCACTCGACGCCGAGGAAATCCAAATCTGGACTGATGTCGATGGAGTGCTGACGGCAGATCCGCGCATTGCTTCAGGGGCACAGAAACTTAGAATGATTTCATTCCGCGAAGCAGCAGAGCTCGCATACTTCGGCGCAAAAGTTTTACACCCTAGCACGATCTTCCCGGCAGTAAAGAAAGATATTCCTGTTGTTGTGCTCAATTCAAAGCGTCCGGAAAATACCGGTACACGAATCGTTTCGCATCCACCGAAAACGCATATTCCGGTAAAATCCATTGCATGCAAACGCGGTATAACAGTCGTGAATGTGCAATCATTGAGAATGTTAATGGCATATGGTTTCCTCGAATCAATCTTTTCTGTCTTTAATAAGTATCAGACATCGGTTGATCTCGTCAGCACATCCGAGGTTGCTGTTTCACTCACAATTGATAACACAGCAACATTGGATAAAATTGTTGCAGAACTTTCCGAATTCGCAGAAGTCTCCATCCTCGAACACCAAGGAATCATTTGCATAGTCGGCGATCAAATGCGTTCCACCGCCGGTGTTGCCGATCAGATTTTCGGCGCGCTGCAGAAAGTCAACTTGGTTATGATCACACAGGGAGCATCTGAAATCAATATGAGTCTAGTGATTGATGAAACACAGGTGGATGAAGCCGTACGACTGTTGCATAAACAATTCTTTGAGTCTGTCCCTGATACAGATTTATTCGAACCAGTTGGAGGCAAGTAATTCCTATGCGTTTAGCTATTGTTGGTTATGGAAAAATGGGCAAAGAGATTGAACGCCTCGCAATTGAGCGTGGCTGGAATGTTGATATCCATATTGATATCGATACGCCGCCCGTGACTAAAGCACAGCGAGAGAATATAGATGTCGTGATTCATTTTGCGACTGCCAAAAACATCATCAACGATCTTACGCCATGGGCGGAAGCGCATAAACCGATTGTCGTTGGGACGACCGGTTGGCAGGAACAATTGCAGAGCATTAAGACACTGGTTACAAAGAATCAAATCGGCTTGATTTATGCCTCAAATTTTTCGCTTGGTGTTAACATCTTTTTTCATCTCATTAAAACTGCATCACAGATGATGGATAAGTTTGAAGATTATGATGCGTTCATTCAAGAAATTCATCATAAAAATAAAATCGATAGTCCAAGCGGAACTGCGTTAACGATGGGACAGATTATCCTTGAGAACCTGCGAAGGAAAAAAGAATTGCTGAACGAAACATCGCACAATAAAATACGGCCAGAACAGCTTCATATTTCATCCACACGAAGCGGCACAGTTGTCGGTACACATACACTCGCATTTGACTCAGCCGCAGACTCGATAGAACTGAAACACACAGCAAAAGATCGTTCTGGCTTTGCGCTCGGTACATTATTCGCAGCAGAATGGATTCGCGATAAAAAGGGACTCTTCACAATGGACGATGCGTTTCAAGATATTTTTAATCAAGGAAACCGTTAATTATGGCAGCGCAGACAAAATTTCGAGGAACAGCAACAGCAATCATCACGCCTTTTAAGAAAGACGGTTCGGTCGATGAAGCAGCATTGCGACGTTTTGTCGATTTTCAAATTAAAGGCGGTGTTGAAGCACTTGTACCTTTAGGAACAACCGGCGAGTACTCAACACTCAATATGAAAGAACAACAGCGCGTAATTGAGATTGTGATAGAACAGGCAAATAGGCATGTAAAAATATTTGCTGGAGCCGGGAGTAACAACACGGCTGAAGTCATCGAGAAAACTCGCTTCGTGAAGCAAGCTGGCGCAGATGCAGTACTCATTGTTGGTCCGTACTACAATAAACCGACACAAAACGGATACTTTCAACACTTTAAAGCTGTCGCCGATGCTGTAGATATTCCTATTATCGTTTATAATGTGCCAGGACGAACAAGCGGAAATATTGAAGCTGGGACATTACTTCGTATGGCAGAAGAGATACCGAATGTTGCTATGGTAAAAGAAGCTTCCTGTAATATGGCACAGGTCATGGAAATCGCCCGCAACAAGCCAAAGAATTTTTCTCTTCTCTCCGGCGATGACGCACTTGCCTATTCAATAATTGCTCTTGGCGGTGATGGATGTATTTCGGTTGTTTCAAACGAAGTGCCAAAAGAATATTCTCATCTGATGCGTCTATGCCTGAAGGGTGAATGGACAGAAGCACTTCAGCTTCACTATCGCCTGCTTCCGCTTATGAATATTAATTTTGTAGAATCGAGCCCCATTCCGGTAAAAACAGCACTCGCAATGATGGGAATGATTGAAGAAGCTTTTCGCTTGCCAATGGTGCCTATTACCGAACCAAGCCGGGCAAAATTAAAGAAATTACTAGAAGATTTAAAATTGGTTTAGACAAAATTTAGCTTGTCAAGGTTAAAAACTTTGATAAGTTTTTTTGTGCTAATATTCTCTCTAAACTGAAGAATGTAACTGTGCTAATTTGATAGTCTCTGCTTCTTTCAACTGTTCTATTGTGTTAATACCACGGATCTCATCAACATAATTTGATTTTAAGGCTGAGACGCGCCATTTCTTCTTCCAATAATATTCAAACACATCTGTAAGATAATATTCCTTCTGAACATTATTCGGTGTTATTTGCTGTAAACCATCGAACAGTTTCTGCTTGTCAAAAATATAGATACCCGAGTTAATCTCTTTCACTCGACGCTCTTCTTCCGTTGCGTCCTTATGTTCGACGATTTTCTTCACCGAATTATCATCGTTTCTTATAATACGTCCGTAACCTGTTGGATCATTAAATTGTGCAGTAAGGATAGTCGCTCCAGCCCGTGTCTCGAAGTGATGTTCTATGAGTTGCTGCATGCTTTTAGCAGTCAACAACGGAACATCACCAGAAAGTACAATCACATCTCCATAAAAATCCTTTAGTGCAGTCTCTGTTTGCATAATAGCATGACCAGTACCAAGTTGTTCGGCTTGCACTGCTATCTCAATCTTTGGATACGATTTGCTAATATACTTTATTACTGCCTCGCGTTGATATCCAGCAATGACAATGACACGATCCGCTTTAAGATTATATGCAAGATCAACCACATAATAAATCATCGGTTTGCCAAGCACTTCATACATAACTTTCGCTTTGGATGGATCCTTCATACGTGTTCCCTTGCCAGCCGCCATAATCGCAACAGCAAGACCGCGTTTTTTTTCTGTTTTCAATACTATTTCCTCATTTTAACCGTATAAGTAAATTATCAATAAGGCGCGTCGTACCGAAACGCACAGCAAGCGCTACAAGCACTACCGGCGGTTCAATTATTTCTACTTCCTTAAATATTTCCGGATTGACAAAAGCAATGTAGTCGATTTGACTTGGATTTCCACCTTTAATTATTTTTTCCATTTCAATACGAATATCTGTCACATTTCTTGCACCCTCTTGAATTCGTTTAGCTGCGTACTGAAGTGAACGATAGAGCACGAGCGCATTCTTCCGATCAGTATCGTTTAGATATATATTGCGTGAACTCAGCGCTAGCCCGTCTTCTTCTCGAACAATTGGTGCAATTATGATCTTTATACCGAAATTTAAATCTTTCACTATCTTCTGGACAATGAAAGCCTGTTGTGCATCTTTCTGCCCAAAGACAGCAATATGTGGTTTTGTGATATGAAATATTTTTGCCACTACCGTCGTTACGCCTTGAAAGTGTGTCGGACGGAACGAGCCCTCCAATATCTTGGACGCTCCTTCAACTTCCACTATACTGCTAAATTCTTTTGAATACATCTCAGACACATCAGGAAAGAATATAATATCTGCGCCTGCATCTATAGCAACTGTCTTGTCGTGGTCCAAGTCGCGAGGATAGCTCTTGTAGTCTTCGTTCGGAGCGAACTGAGTTGGATTAACAAAAATTGTTGTAATGACGACATCCGCATGCAGGCGAGCAATTTTAATTAAACTTGCATGTCCTTGGTGAAGATATCCCATTGTTGGAACCACGGCAATAATCTTACCTTCACACCGAAACCGTTCAGCAATATCCTGCATCTCACGGATCGATTTTACAATTTGAATTGACAACAATAGTTCCTTATTTATCCAACAAGATTCCGAATCACCTTGGATATTGTTTCTTTGAGTTCTTTCCGGTGTACAACGAGATCGACGAAACCTTTATCCAGCAAGAATTCTGATCGCTGAAATCCTTTTGGCAAATCTTTTCCAATTGTTTGTTTAATAACGCGCGGACCTGCAAATCCGATAAGCGCAGCAGGTTCTGCAATGTGTATATCGCCTAACATCGCAAAGCTTGCAGTTACACCGCCAGTAGTTGGATCTGTAAGTATAGAAATGTACGGCACACCCGCATCAGAAAGCTGCGCAAGTTTTGCGCTCATCTTAGCCATCTGCATCAGTGACAAAGCGCCCTCCATCATCCTGGCACCGCCAGTGGAAGAAATGATGATCAACGGTTGTCTCTTTTTACGTGCGATGTCTGTAGCGCGTGCAATTTTTTCTCCTACAACAGAGCCCATGCTTCCGCCGATGAAAGCAAAATCCATGCACGCAATTACCACAGGAATTCCGTTCATCATTCCTTCGCCGGTTCTCACAGCATCATAGAGACCGGTTTTCTTTATTGTTGTTTCCACACGGCTTGCATATGATTTTGTGTCTGTAAATTTCAGCGGATCTATGGAACGCATTTTTTTATTCATCTCTTTGAATGAACCGTCATCGAGCAGGATTTCAAAATATTCCTTGCTGCCAATACGAAAATGGAAATTGCACTTTGGGCAAGTGAAAAGATTTTTATCTAACTCCTTTTTATGGATAATCTCACCGCACCCGCTACACTTCGTCCACATGCCATCAGGGATGTCTTTCTTCTGACCATTCGATGAAATATTTTCTTGTGACCGCTTGAACCAAGCCATTGCTCTCTCCTTCACTTGCCGTGAATCATTTTTCCAATTTCACCTGTGCCCGTACAACGAAGTCTTTCAAATAGATCGGTTCCAACTGTCCCCAAACATTTCTTTCTCCAGCATTCCATTGCTCTATCGCCATACGCGCTATAGTATCCCCTCGACAATACGTGAAAACATCTGCAACCATTATAGAATCACCGGATTTCGTTTTTACTTCGTCCATGCGATCTGTTAGCACTAATGTCTTCGCAGATGCTGTGGCAAGTGCTGATGAAAGATTTGCAATGTGCACAGGCGACACTTCGCGTACAATTCTATCGTTTTGTTCATATACTCCAATATAATACTCTCTCTGCTTTGCATCAATGCATACGACGATTCGCTTATAATCTGGATGTAACAAAATTGCACTTTTTGCAATAGATGCGAACGTCGGCACTGCAATAAGCGGTTTTTCCAGTGCGAAGCATAATCCCTTTGCTGTGCTTAATCCTATACGCAATCCGGTAAAAGAGCCGGGACCTAGAGAAACCGCCACACCGTCCAACTGTGATAGTTTCATCTTTTTTTCATCGCATAATTCTTGAATCAGCGTTAATAGTTTTTCCGAATGAATATGTGACTCAACAAGCGATCTTTCCGATTGTAAACCAATTTCGTTTGCTAATCCTACTGAACAAACCGCCGTTGATGTCTCAATGCCAAGGATTGTCATTACTTGCCAACTCCACTAATTTCAATACGGCGTTCATTCTCATCTGCACCTAAAGAAAATCGAATGTCGTACCTTCGTTTCGGCAGGAGCTCCCCAAGCATCTCCGCCCATTCGATGAGGCAAATTCCATCACCCTGAAGAAATTCCTCGTAGCCAAGATCGTATATTTCTGTAAGCGACTTAACACGATACAGATCGAAGTGATACACGAGAAGCTCACTTTCTCGTTCATCCGTGCCATTATATCGATTGAGGATAACAAAGGATGGGCTTGTTGCAGTTGTGCACGTTTTAAATGCCTGACACACACCTTTAACAAACTGTGTCTTCCCGCTTCCAAGATCACCAAAGAGCGTCACAACATCGCCGCGCCGTAATCTACCAGCGAAAGCACGCGCATAGGCAATTGTCTCTGTTACCGATGTAGTTGTGCGTATCTCGCTCATTTCGGTTCAAGCTTCACGATGGGCAAAATCATCTCCTGCATAGAAATGCCACCGTGTTGGAAGCTATCGTGGTAATGATTTAGATACTTGTGGTACTCTGTTGGGTAGACGAAATAATAATCTTCTTTCGCCATTACATAATTTGTGGTAACACTCCCTCGCGGCAGTTTGTAATCAACCGGACTCTTGATAAAGACAGCTTGCTTTTCGTCCACCTTAAGATTCCTGCCAAATTTGTAACGCAGGTTCGTCGATGCTTCTCGATCTCCAACCACTTTTGAGCCGCGCATGCATCGGACACTTCCGTGATCTGTAGTAAGAATAATCTTAACATTTTTTTGCAAAGCGAGTGTTTTGAGCATTCCAAAAAGGGACGAATATTGGAACCATGATCGTGTAAGCGAACGATATGCGGCTTCGTCAGGGGCAATTTCTTTTAGGATCGGCGAGTCCGAGCGGCCGTGAGCGAGCATATCGATAAAATTCACCACGACAGCCGTGAGACGGCTTTGTGTGTAAGAAATAATGTTTCCCTCGAATTGTTTGCCAAAGTCCGAATCCAATATTTTCACGTACTTTGATTCCGGCTTCAATACTATGCGCTTGCGTTCTAATAGTTTGTCCATCAACTGGTGCTCGTATCGGTTACGGCTGTTTTCGTCGTCATCATCTTCGGAAGACCAGATTTCAGGAAATCGTTTTTCTATATCAATCGGAAAGTATCCGCTGAATATTGCATTGCGGGAATACGGTGTTGCAGTAGGCAAAATGCTGAAGTAATATTGCTTTTCAAAGGTATAATATTCTGATAACAGTTCTTCCAGAATCAACCATTGGTCAAGCCGCAGGCAATCAATAACGAAGAAAAAGACAGAAGTGCGATTATTCAGTTCAGGAAGCACACAACGTTCCATAACATCGGGCGAGAGCATAACCGAACGTTTCGAATCATCAATCCATTTACGATAGTTACGCTCAACGAATTTTCCAAATTCGGCATTGCATTCACGTTTCTGATCCTGAAGTGTTTGCCTTAATCCCAATTCTGGATGAGCATCTAATTCCATGTCCCAGTTCGTTATTTTCAGGTACAGATTGATCCAATCTTCTTCCGAAAGAGAATTGTTCAGCGTAAGACTAATATTTTGAAATTCTTTAATATAGTCACGGGAGATATATGCGCCGGATATTTTTTTCGATTCAAATATTTTCTTGCATGCCATGAGAATCTGACTGGGATTCACCGGCTTCACCAAATAATCTGTGATTTTACTGCCTATGGCTTCTTCCATTAAACTTTCAGCTTCGCTCTTTGTCACCATTACCACCGGAACCGTTGGTGAGATATCTTTCATTGCCGAAAGAGTTTGTAAACCACCTAAACCGGGCATCATCTCATCAAGAAAAACAAGGTCGTAACCTTTAGTTTTTACCAACTCGATGGCATCTTCGCCGTTAGCCGCTGTATCGACTTGATATCCCTTCTGTTCCAATAATCGTAGATGAGGACGCAATAAGTCGATTTCGTCATCGACCCAGAGAATTTTTTTGGGAGTTTCCATTTAAGCCTGAGGTAAAGTACCACTTCCACACGCGAGAATCAATGCGTGAGAATTATTATTGAATGAGGACGTGAACATCCACACCGCCTTCGTTAGTTGTGGATCCTGGAGTAACTGATCCGCCATCATCCGGAGCAACTCTTGTGTAGCGATAATACACAGATGCTGTAACACGTTCACTCAATGTATATCGGATGCGAGGTTCTATCGTGGTGCGGCCTAGACCGCTCATAGATAATCCATTTGTTTGAAAATTATTGAAATCATAGAGCAAACTGGCATTATGTGAATAGCCGTAGGTAAAAGTTATATCGATATTATTCATGAGCGACACGCCAAAAAATGGAATTTCAAATCCCTGACGGCTATATGAACCTGTAATAGAAATATCCGAGGTTGATGATTCCGTCACATTTTGATTAGATGGCACAAGATCGTATGATGTTGTTGACCCGTACCGGAATGTGGCGCCCAAGCTTCCTTTGATAAAATCTTTAAATGTTATATTCACACCAATCAATGGAGAAAATCCATAAGTAACCGATTGGCTTGTCGTTGTTTTAGTCATACTCGTGGTTCCCGTACTCGCATCTGTATTTGATACCATTTGCCACCGCTGTCTATAATCTGAAGTATAGGCATGATCGAGCGAGATGCGTGATGCAATACTTTTCAAAAAACTAATATTTTCTAATCCATCCCAATGAATTGACCAATTGGCACGTGGTGCAAGCGAACCTAATATTTTTGATAGCCAGGGAAACGCCTCTAATCCCTGCTCAAATGCTTGCGATAACGCTGCAGCGGGATCGCGCGTAGGATCCGCATTCATCATTGCAGTATATTTAGCGTTCACATTATCAAGATTCGTTTTGAAAAATTTTATCGGCAGCGAAATAAACGAACGATCCATGTCTCCGGTGACCATACTGCTTATTGAGCTTGGTATCATATAGCCAAGAGAATCCGTGGTACCGTTCCTGTTCTCGTTATTAGTCCATCCTACCTTCCAATCCAACTGAAGTGTTGCCCCTTCCCATAATGGCCTGGAAGTGTGCATGGCAATTTGATTATTCTGCGAATATGCATCACTAACAGTCGCGCTGTCAGCGCGAATACCTGGTACGGTGTAGCCGTAAATGAACGGAAATGTTCCTTTCGTTTTCATTACTAACTCGCCATTGGGATCAGAGATCAATCCAAATTGGTATAAAAAGTTTGGCCCATTTTCTGCCAACGACGATTGAAAAAATGGAACTCGTGCAAACATATTGGCAAATCCCGTATTGCCTCGCACACCTGAGTTTTGTGACGTATTCGACTGTGTGAAGCTGAAATTGAGTTTCTCAAAATCGAATAAAGAATTTTTGATCAAGATGCGCGATATTTGATCGATACTCTTCAGTAGATTGAAGGAACTTTTTTTCATACTGGTGTCCACTTGTGCCGGCGCTTTAATTGGTGCTGTAGTTGGTGATACAGTTAGTCCCGTGGTTGGTACTGTGGTTGGTGATGTGGTTGGTGACCAAATAGCATCTGCGATTGGTTTGAGATTAACCTCTAGAGATAATGAAGGTCCGCCGCTCCAACCGGCGCTGCGGCCGATAGGACCTGCCTGAATATTGTTCGTCCAATTATAGTTCACAGAATAACGAAAGTTTGGCGTAAAAATCTTATCTAACATCAGCACCTTCGGCGCTGTGATTTTTGTATTCAATACAATTCCCTGACCAAAGTTTTGATCGATACCAAAGTCGATCAGTCGATCGCTGAAAAATATATCGCTGAGGATTGCCATAAATGTACGCTGGTTCCCATACCGATCTGTTTCCAAATGCACGAGACTGCTTGAGACATTAACACTATATGCAACACCAAGATCAAACAATCCACCTTGAAAGAATTGCCAGTTGAAATCCATTGACCGCGTGGAATTTAAGGTACGTAGAGTATCATTGGGGTTCTCTTGAGAGCGCAACTTTGTTTGTGATTGACTCCTACTGAGTGTTGCACCAAAATTTATCTGCTGGGGCGTGAAAAAGAATTTTAATGCTCCCAATAAAAGAAAATTATTCGGATTAAACTGCGTTCCATATCTGAAGGCTGCGTTCCAACTCCATGCATTTGAATATTCAGTTGATGGATTGCGCAGGTGAGATTGTGTATAGTTGTATCCAAGCGTCATTTTGTTGATTGTTTCTGTTATAAGCCAAGTTTTAGCAGGAATGTTTAACTTGAGTGTCGGCACAGAATAAGAATCCGTAATACTCATATCTTCAGATTGTGCTCGTACATCTTCTGCATTTTTATATTGACTGGTCGGATTCAGTGCGATGAGCTTTGCTTCCTCTTCAACTAAAATATCCGTTCCGGGGAGATAGAGCGGTTTGTTAATAGACTCCGAATGAGTATAACTGAGGTTTATCACAGAACCATTCCATGTCTCCGGCAGAAGTTTATCAAGAGCAAAGGAACTAGAGAGGCTCCATGCCCGGCTCGTGTTACGTGTACCAAAATGATCTTCCAATCCGTGGAAGTACGGATCGCGCTCGCTCAACGAAAATGCAATACTCCCGATGTCTGCAAGCTTTATACTGGCATCCACTTTATACGCCCACCCACGTGTATCATCCACATCGGTAAGGCGCAGTTCATCGACCCATAATTCACCATTGAGAACCGAAGGAATCGAAGCGGCTGTATCTTTCGGATTCACAATTCCAACAGAAATAAATTTGATTCTATCCAACCGTGGACTTCCACGAATCCGATATCGTGCTCCCGGTGGTCCATCCGGCACCGCAAATTGTGGTGTATTATTTAAGGTGTCGAGGAAAGCTTTAAGCTTAGTAAGATCAGAGAACTTGATGACGATATCATTTCCGGTCCAACCTGGACGGACAGGGGCACGGTACTCATAATAATTTGACGTATCGTCTCCAAAATGCAGGAACATTTCTGCATCGTAATGGCTTGTATCTTGAAACACAAATTTTTTATACCCTTTGACAACGTTTTCGCCCGTTTCGCCATGAACAAACATCTTTAATGTATGATAGTTAAACATATCAAGCGGACGGTCGTTCATATATTTCACTGCTTCCTTGTAATCTCCATCTTGCAAATTCTTCACAACTAGATTCAGCGATTGCTCATTGCTAAGAATGTTTTGATCCGGGCGAGTGAGATCTTTTGTACGAAGGTTACCATCTGGTGGCTGATATATTGGAAAATCATCTTCATAGTTCACGACACTCAATTCCCAAGAATCATCAGTCTTTATCCTTTTTTCCCATTGGTTGCCGACAAGATCAAAATCGACAATGCGAAATAGTACTGGTTTTCCAGCTCCTGTAATCCATAAACGCACTCCTTCCACATCTGTAAAGTTTGGAGTTCCTATTTTTCTATTATAGTCGGAGAGCGGAATACGAATTTGATGCCAATGGTCACCGCCTGTTCCCGTCATCAATTGTCTAAAACGAACATTGTTTGTATCGAGAGGAATTTCATATTCAAAATAGGAATTCAACCAGTCTAATTTATCATTATTATTCAAATCTTCTGTATCTGGAAAACGTCCGTCGTCACTCGCAGAGTTTCCTTCCGTGCCATTCACTCCTTCATATTGCTCAGCTAATGTCATATTAAGTTTATATCCACTACCAATCGGCAGCTTTGACCAATTATCACCTGAAGGATCTGATTTATATTCAGGATGGGTCGGATACTGTTTCCAGAAAGGCTCATAATTTATTTGTTCAGCCGGATCCTTTAAAGTATCAAGCCCCCAATCATAATTGTTGTTCATAACATGTCTGTGAATATGGGCTGGATTATCCAATCCATCTTCCGTTTGAAGTTGTTTATTCGCAAGCACATCTTCACTGATGTAACCAAGATCAATATTGATCTTTGCGGAATCATTATCAGTTATCGGGGAAATAATGTTAATCCAAAGCTCAATAAATGCAACGTTTTGTTCTATAAGGTTCGTGGAGCTTGTACCAAGAACGCGCTGAATACCAGCCCATGATTGCATGTGAGTTTTAGGATCTGGTTTATCTAATCCGATGGTTGAGTCAAGCTTCATAGAATAGTTAAACTCGCCGCGCTGTTCCGGATGAAAATAGAAATCCAAAGACATCACCTGATTTTCACCTGTAGCATGTGATTTGCGCCCATTCCAGAGCGTGTCAATAAGGACATCGCTGGGTTGAACATTGAACCAGCAAGCTCGCCCCTTATACTCCATCTTTTCTACATCTGTGTGGAGACCGTTTAAACCGTCTGAAAACGGAATGTAGTCGTGGCCACTCGTGTCGGGCACAGATGGATATGTATCCAAATTTTTAATGAACCATGGTGCGCTTGCATCTTTCCAAGACGCATAAACAACGCCAAGAGGAATGATTTGGCGTGCACCCTCAAAATCATCGATATACGCGACACCTTTACCGCCATCGCTGGAAATCGGACTAGTGCGCGTATTCGGGTTCGGCTTTATATATGCCACCTCACCTTTGACACTAACTTGTGACATCGCCGTTGTTTTAACACCAGGAATATAATTCAGCGCATTAGTGAGCCAACGTGCATCCTGTGTGGTTCCGCCATCAATTCCCATAATCAAGTTGCTGATAGGTTCTTCGCCAAGCCGCACTTTGTCGCTTAACGATTGCTGGTTGTAACTCATAATGGTTAAACCAAGGGTAGTGTTCTTAGCTAAATCGAATTCACCGCGAGCGCCAAGCAGAGATTTTGAAGCAAGCTGGAACATATCGTTTGCTTCGAATTTGATTTGGACATTTCGTCCCGGACTAAGATACGCCTGATTCTTGATATCAAGACTGCCGGAAATATAATCAACGATGTAATCAACACCAGGCGTTGCTACCACACCATCGACAATTACTTGCACACTTCCTTCCACAATATTAAAACCAAGCGTATAGTGACTTTGACTTGACGTTCCAGATGCTTTCATCGTGCCACGCATGTAATACAAGTTGCGCGGATCGTTCACTGCATCCTCTTGCAATTTTGTATAAATTGCTCCATAAGCGTATTTTTCGGCAAGGCTTCGAGCAGTGGTGTCATCAATACCGCTATGGATCTTGAAATAATTGTACAAACTCGAGGAATCGAACGGTTCCACTGTAGGAAAAACAATTTCACCTCGCGCTTTGTTGAAAGTAATTCCCTTATCATACACCTTATCAGGTTTTTTAGAGCCATCGGTGCTATATCGATCCAATCCAAGCATTTCCATCACACCAACATTATAATCCGTTATGTCTGTCATTGGCGTTTTACCGGGTACTTGATATTCTACACGGAAGTCAAAACTCGATTCATCTATATTGCTTCCGCCAAGAGAATACCGATTCTTCAGCATCATCCTCCAGGCGGGATCCATTGTCGGACCAAGCTGCGCTGGACGTACAAGTTTCAGGACAAGGTTCAAAGTATCATTTGTTGTCTGGCTCGATTGACCGATAGCAGTATTATTATCTAACACATAATAGACTGCAACTACTTGGTCGTCTTGCGGCTGACTCCGAAGTGAAATAATTCCAGCAAATTGATCACAATCAAAATCCGTTGCTTCAAGCTTAATGAATTTTGCTTCTTCAACCTGTCCCTGAGCAGGAGTCCATACACCTTTGCGACGGGCAGCAAGATTATTTTTTGCGGAGTCCACTTGCTTCTGATCCATCAAAGCAAGAACATTTCTATATTTTGTAGGGTCTGTTTCCGTCTTCGTAGAAACCCATACTTCAATTTGACGAATGTGCTTACTCTGAATATACGGTGTGATGATTGCCGGAACTTGATACACGGTATCATAAAATTGGATGTACGATGTATCGACAAAGAAGTGGCATTTAGAATAATTTGCCGCACGTATCTCTATTGCAGAAGATTGTGAGCCGCCGGAAACAGAAAGTTCTTTAATCTGTCCTTTCTTCTGCGTCGCAACAGTAGTCAGGCGCAATGGCCCCAGTTGGAATTTTGCCATGATACCAAACAAAGCAGAACCGCCGGTAATAAATGATGAATTTGTGGGAAGTGACACGTTGCCCGCTTCCACACTTTGCACAAGTTCATCTTCGTAGCCCTGGTACTTGACGTGAAGTTGGTTTTCGTACTCAAACGTGCGCTGAGTATTCCAATCGGCATCAATTTTTAATTTATCGCCAATTTCGCCCTTTACGTTCACTTGAATTTCTTGCTTGAAATCTGGAGTGCTTTGGCTCTGTCCCAATGCACTTGATGTAACAAGATCTGATTTGATATTACGATATCCAGCATGAATATCAATTGCACCATTGATAGTCATTAATATTCTGCTTGTGCCGAAGATGCTGAAGATCGGATTCTTCGGAACCGGAATTTCAATCTTTGTGATCTTGCTAAACACATCCCCCAGCGTCGTCTTTGATTCACCTTCAAGCTTATAGAATTGCGTGATCGATTCCCAGTTTTGCCGCACGGCTTGCCTCAATCGAAGCGAGGAATATTCATCTATTGGTACTTCTGTCGATATGCGCGTATCCTTATCGCCTACAGTTTCACGAAGGCGGTACACCCATTTGTTGGAATCCANNCAAAACTGCTTGATGTTTGACAATGAGCGGATCTGAGAGGAATAACGGATTATTTTTATGATACGTGCCATCTTCAGCAGATTTATCTTTGCGGATATATTGAAATTGTGCAACTCGTGCGGAAGAATCCCGCGGGAGGGCACGTATTGCTGCTAATGTAGCGCGCGAAGTATCGTAAGATACAGTACCAGCCATAGTGGTTGATGTGCGCCGCTGTGCAGCTTTGGCGCGTCGAGAGAGTTTTCCAGTTGAGTATTGCTGTTGTGATAGTGTCGAATCTGCCCCCGCAGCGAATTGAGATGTTGCATCATTCGCTGCGAACAGGCGATTTGATGCCTCGGTCGGCATCTGGCAGAAAAATGCCAGAGCGAAGAATGCACCACTCCACCAGACTCTTTCTATCCGAATAATAAATTTATGCGGAATCACGAGCGCTCGTTATTCGTTCAATTAAAATAAAATACTAATTTACAGCCAGTTTAGAATGGTCGCAACCGTTCGATATGGCTCCAAGAGGGTTTTAAGTGGGGATAAATGAAAGAAATGACGCTCATAATAGTTACTACCTTTTCTAATAGTCATGCCTATCACTGAAAAATTTAGCAAAAAAAAATCGAAATTGCAAGCATCTTTCGATAATAGAAGATCAGTGTTTCGTTATTGTTTGCTCTGTCTGCAAGCAAGAAGCATTGTTTTAACATTCTCATATTCATTCTCTATTTCCGCAGTGCTGGTTCCTTCTGGGATCGACTTGCCTGCGCGTCCTATTTCTTCTAATTTCAGGCAAAGTGCACCAAGTTGTTTGGCGCCAAGATTCAGACTGCTTCCTTTGAGCGTGTGTGCGGTAATCATCAACGCAGGGAAGGTTTGTGTTGTTAACGCTGCTGCAATTGCCTGAATCTGTTTCGGTGTTTCATTTAAATAAATGTCGATCAATTCGATAACAAATTCGGCATCTGTTTCTTGTTCCAATTCCTGCAACCGTGTTAGTAGAGGATTGGTAGGCATTGCGTCTGTTGTGGGCATAGTATTCTCTCATTAGGATTGATCGTGAATTTTTTCGTTCCATTTTTTTATAATACGTTTGACCTCATCAATCAGAATTGGTTTGCTCATATAGTCATTCATTCCAGCTTCTAGACACTTTTCACGATCTCCCTGCAAAGCATTCGCCGTCATTGCAATGATAATCGGCTGATCCGTCTTGGATACTTCAGTCCGGATACGCCGCGTTGCTTCATAACCATCCATCTCCGGCATTTGTATATCCATGAGTACAATATCGTATTTCTTCTTGAGTGCTGCATTCAATGCTTCCAATCCGTTATTTGCAATATCTACTTCTTCACCCAGAATTTTCAGAATCCGTACAATAAGTTTCTGGTTAATAGTATTATCTTCCGCTATGAGAATATTCATTGGTGGCAGCATAGAACGCTTCTCCGGTGATATGCCATTAGGAGACGATGATAATGGCACACCTTTTATTTGTTTTACTATTGCATTAAGTGTTTCGTATAATACTTGATGTCGAACAGGTTTTAGTACTACCTGAAGAATTTCATTATTTGTTCTGACGATTTGGCCGCGTTTCGCTCGAGAAGCTAAAATAATGAAGGCGACATCTGTCTTTCCATTTGCTTTGCGTATTTCTTCTCTCAGATTCATCGCGCTATAATCTATTTGTGTTTGTTCTGCTACTACAATATCGAATGGCTTATTATCTTTGATGAATGAAAGAGCCTCTTCTATCGTTGCGGCAGAGCACACTTTAAATCCCCATTCCGCAACCAATCTCTCAATTATTTGACGACACATTTTATTGTCGTCAATCACTAACGCACTCTTTGTTTTGTTGATCAAAGGAGGACATAGATTTTGTTCTTGCGAATCTTTGACGTGCTTAGAGACGTTGATTATAAAGTGAAATATGCTGCCTTCTGCGGGTTTGCTTTCAACCCAAATATGTCCATCGAGTAAAGCGACAGCACGTGAACAGATAGCAAGTCCAAGACCTGATCCGCTATATTTTCTAGTGGAAGATGAATCTACTTGCGAAAACGGTCTGAAAAGTTTATGAATTCTATCGGATGGAATACCAATGCCGGTGTCCCGTACGGAGAATAGAAGTTCAATTTTGTCCTCTTTCTCAGATGCCTTCGATACTTCGATATATATTTCACCGTGTTCAGTAAATTTGATAGCATTACTGACGAGATTCACAAGCACCTGTCGAAATCGCGTTGCATCAACAACCACCATTTGCGGCACTTTCTCATCAATCCAATATATGAGATCAATGTTTTTTTGATCCGCTTGGATGGCAAAGAGGTCGAAGGTTTCCTCGATACAAGTTTCAATGCGGAATGGATGTTCTTCCAATTTGATTTCGTTCGATTCGATTTTTGAAAAATCAAGAATATCGTTTATAACATTGAGCAAGGCATCGCCGCTCAACCGTATGGTTTCTACATACTCTTGTTGTTCAACTGATAGTTGAGTGTCGATCAGCAGACTGATCGTTCCAATGATACCATTCATAGGCGTTCGTATTTCGTGACTCATATTGGCAAGAAATTCGTTTTTTACATTATTAGCGATTTCTGCCACTTCTTTCGCTTGCAGAAGTTCTTCATGCGCCCTTTGAGGTGCAGTAATATCTTGCGCAACAACCAACACGGCGCGATGGTTGTCATAATCCAAATTATGCCAAGAAAGATGTACGTCGATTACAGTTCCATTCTTGAGGCAATGTTTACTTTGCGCTGCATTGGATTCTTTCATTTTAATTTTTTCAAGCTCTTCCTGCAAACTCTCGGTATCTTCTGCAGGACGGAGATCCATTATATTCATTGCAAGGAATTCTTCTTTTGAATATCCATAGTGATCAATGGCCGCGTTATTCACTTCGAGAAATTTGCAGGATTCAAGATCAAATACCCATGTAGGTATCGGATTGTTTTCGAAGAAAATGCGGAATCGTTTTGCGCTTGCCTGTATTGCCTGATCCGTTTTTTTGCGTTCCGTAATATCACGGTAGATACTCAGCACCATCTTTCTATTATTATATTTCACCAACGATGAAGACGTCAAGAGAATTTTCTTTTCACCGGATTTTGTTCGAATCGTTATTTCCAATTCCTGTGTTTTGCCTGCGATCCATAGTTCCTTCTGTGCGGAGAGCATCCGTTGTTGTTCGTCTTCAGTTGGAGAAAGCAATTTGTTAAAATCAGGACTATCGTTAGCTTCGTTCCGGGAATAACCAGAGAGTTCCTCCATCCGTGGATTAAATA
Organism: Ignavibacteriota bacterium; assembly: GCA_003142475.1. Lineage (GTDB taxonomy): Bacteria > Bacteroidota > Ignavibacteria > UBA10030 > UBA10030 > Fen-1298. The sequence continues at coordinate 41,103 of PLMK01000079.1, read as the reverse complement.
CTTCAAAGAATCCATTTTCGTCGCATAAAGTGATCCCTTCGCTCACCGTATCGATGATAGCCAATAATCTTCGTTCACTTTCAGCAACACGTTCCTCTATTTGTTCTTTTTCAGTCAATGTTGTTTTCAATCGGTGAACATTACGGCGCATTTCAAGCTGCGAGACTACAAGATGACTTAATTCCTTAAGAGCAGATCGTTGTTTTTCTGTTAGTGTGCGGGGTTGCGTATCCAAAACACAAAGCGTACCAAGTATGTATCCTTTTGGATTTACGAGCGGTACTCCGGCATAAAAGCGATATGTTGAATCGCGAATCACGATCGGCAAAGATGAAAAGCGAGCATCTTTTTCTGTATCCTCAATGACAAGTAATTCTTTTTGTTTTATTGTTTCAGCACAGAACGATTGATCGCGCGGCATTTCCAGCTCTTCTATTCCAACTTTCGATTTGGACCACACTCTCTCCTCATCCACAAGATTGATAAGTGCAATTGGTACAGCACAAATCTGCGATGCTATGGATGCGAGCGCATCGAATTCTACCTCCGGTTGAGTATCAAGAATTTCGTACTCATGAAGTTCTTGAAGCCGTTCATTTTCGTTTTGTATTTTTGTCATAAAACAATTTCTTCTTCAATCATAAATCGAAGATTCGGCAACAGCCACCATAATAAAACATCAAGTGTCGATTTTCTGCACTTGAGTGATATTGATTCAATGTTTACATTTTCATTTCTTCGACCTTTTAGGCATTATTGTTCCTTTAATCCGCACCAATACACCATTATCATCTAAAGTTGCATTATAATTCGCAATAACTGGAATAGTTTTCCCAGAAACACTTTTAAGTTTCACTTCGAAATCCTTCACGTCTTTTGACTTTTGCAACCTTTTCATAAAACTGTCCTTTACCCCCTTGGTAGAACCCATAATGTTGATATGTGCAGATATCACTTCATCGATTGTAGTGAAATCCAACAGATGCATCAACGCAGGATTGCAGTCAATTACAATTCCATCTGCACTTGCAATGAAATGACCAATAGGATTCGCTTCTACAAATTCTTTATAGCGCTGCTCACTCCGATTAAACTCTGTTGAATTACGCTTTCGATCAATGGCTTTTGCTATCTGAATAGATACAAATTCTAACATACGTTGTTGTTCTGTACTAAATCTGTTTACTTCAAAATAATCTTGCACGGCGAGGATGCCTATCACTTGATCGCCGACTATGAGAGGCACACCAAGCCATATTTTCGACGGTGCACCCACAAGTTCAATCTCGCCTCGATTTATCAATTCCTCATCCACTGCAGGTGTGCAGAGCAGCGATTTACCTGTCCTTAGAACATACTCAGTTAAGCCCCTTCCTAATTTCCTTGGAGGATCCGGTTTATCAACTTCATCCACAAAGTACGGGAAACTTAGAAGATTTTTTTCTTTATCATACAAAGCGATATAGAAATTTTTTGCTGGCATTACTTCTTTAATTAACCGATGAACTTCCGAATAGAGGTCATCTAAAGTTTCCTTTGTATCTTGCAACTGTGCGATGCGATAAACCATATCTTTTATCAATTCAGCCTGCTTCTCCACCGTAATATCTCGCTGCGTGCCCCATACACGCACAAGTTTTTCACCTTCAATAACACCAATCATATTATTCAAGAAATACTTCGATTTGCCGTTTTTATCAATCACATGGGTTTCGGCATTAACGACCCGATAATTCGAGCGAATGAACGAACGTAGATATCCAACATTTACTGGATCCGCCGGATCAAGCAAGTCTTTCACTTTTGCTCCTAGGATCTGTTCGGAATTTTCAAAACCGTACATTCTCGCCATTGTATCATTGCACTCTTTTAAGCAGCCACTTTCCATCAAGTATTTAATTTGTCTCTCTTCAGATAATCCAATCGGCATTGGTTCAAGAGGTTCAATGCACCAGATTGCCTCGGCACTGTGTTCGATGAATGCACGATGACGTTCTTCGCTGATTCGCAATGCTTCTTGTGCAGTCTTCAATTCTGTAATATCTGTAATCGTTCCTTCATAATATAAAATATCTCCAAGCCGGCTCTTAACTACTCTTGCATTTTCTATTACATCAATAATCTGACCATCTTTCCGTCGAAGTTTAAATTCTGCATTCTTGACCCGCTCTCCTTTATTAAGGATTCTTAAGTACTGTCTCCGTTCTTCTGAATTAATGTAGAGCTCCTTATCAACATTGAGAAGTAGCAAATCGGTTTCAGAATCGTATCCAAGCATTCGAGCCAACGCCGGATTTGCAGTAAGAATTTCTCCTTCTGGAGTTGTTTGATAAACGCCATCCAGTACATTTTCAACGAGCGATCTGTACTTCGCTTCTGAACCACGTATAGCTTGTTCCGCTTTTATTCGTTCTGATACATCACGTAGAACAACTTGAATAGCGGGTTTTCCCTGCCATAAAAATGGCATCGCTGCGACCTCGGCTTCAAATATTGTCCTATCTAATCGAATAAACTTTTCCTCAATAATTGGTACGCGTTTTCCCTCCTTTGACATTTGCAGAATTCGATCTTTAACAATAAGATGATAATTCGGATGAATCAACTCCATAATCGACCGTCCAACCAAATCATCAGGCGACATGGCGGCAAATATTCGCACCGCTGCAGTGTTGACAAATACTAACGTACCGCCGATTTGAACAGCAATTGGATCAGGTGAGAGTTCTACAAGTGTACGGTATCGTTCTTCGCTTTCACGTAACGCCTGGTCCGCACGATTTTTTTCTGTAATGTCACGCGATACTCCCATCACTCCGATCATTTCACCTTTTATGTTTCGCAGTACAGATGATGATAGCAAACTTCGAAATAACTCACCATTTTTTCGTTTATTTACAACTTCTTGTACATAGCGGCTTTCTTCTACTGTCATTTTGTGAACCCTATCACCTTCCTCCGGATCAGCATAAAGAATGTTCACATGCTTTCCCAAGAGTTCCTTAATGTGGTAACCGAATGTCTCTTCAGCCGCTCTATTAAACTCGATGATGCTGCGATTTTCATTAACTGCAATAATCATATCCAGCGAACTGTTGACAATATTCTGCGCATAATCCTGCGAGATCTTGAGTGCTTCTTGAACCCGCCTCCTCTCCGAAATATCCTGAAACACCAAAACAATTCCGACTGTATTTCCAAGTTCATCCTTAATTGGTGAGGCACTCTCATCGATGGGAATTTCTTTCCCTTCACGCGATACAAGCGTAGAATGTTTTTTTATGATTGCTGTAATTTTGTTTTTTAGAATTTGATCAACCGGATTTATAAAGTGAGGATTTATTGTCTCTTCTATGGTTCGGTATATTTTCAGCAAATCCTTTCCAAGAACTTCGCTCATCTTCCAACCCGTAAGGTTTTCTGCAGAAGTATTCATAAATTTGATAGCGCCTATTGTATCGGTAGAAATAACAGCTTCGCCAATGCTTCGAAGCGTCGTACCATACCAAGTCTCATTCTCTTTAAACCTCCGCTCCAAGTCTCTTCTATAAAGAGCCATCTCAATAGTAGTATGAAGTTCACGTTCTTCAAAAGGTTTGAGAATGTATCCGAACGGCTCTGTTTTACTGGCACGTTTCAATGTATCATTATCCGCATACGCGCTAAGGTACACAACAGCAATTCCGTACTGTAGTCGAAGTACCGAGGCTGCTTCAATTCCATCCATCACTCCCTTCAAACGGACATCCATCAATATTAAATCAGGTGATGTTGCAATTGCCTTCTGAACAGCTTCTTCGCCGGTCGAAACGATACCCACGATTTCATACCCTAGATTCATTAATCGTTTCTGAAGGTCTATCGCAACAATGTTCTCATCTTCCACAATTAATATTTTAGGATTTATCATTGCCTCTGCCATCCTTCTTTTTGATTTTTCTCTTTGAAGATTATGTGTATTTGCGTCCCAAGCTGCTTATTAATTTCAATTGATCCACCCAATTGTTCTGTAAGAGTGCGTACAAGTTCCCATCCAATTGGCGCACCTATCTTTTCAGATGGCGTATTTTGATCCATTCCAACACCGTCATCACAAACACTTAGACGGAGCGTCCACTGATCAAGATGACCGAGTGCAACACTGATTTTGCCAACCTGCCCATCCGGGAAAGCATGTTTCAGCGAATTCGCGACCAATTCACTGACAATCAGTCCACAAGGAATTGCAGTATCTATATCCAACAATATTTTATTTTCTTCGATAATACATTCGATAGCTGTTAAAGATGTTTTGTAGGATTGGAACAAACTCGGCATAAGGGAATTCAAATATTCATCAAAATCAATCCGTGTAATTTCTGCAGATCGATATAGCTTCTCGTGCAACAGCGCCATTGCTTTGACACGATTCTGACTTTGCTTGAATAGTTCTCGGTCGTATTCATTACGCAAATAGGCGGACTGAAGATTGAGCAAACTCGAAACAATTTGCAGATTATTCTTAACGCGGTGATGAATTTCTTTTAACAGTACTTCTTTTTCTTTCATTGCTTCTCGAATTTGCACTTCAGCACGCTTACGTCCTGAGATATCGACTATTGCACCGTCATAGTATAGTACTTTTCCATCTAAGCCGCGCGTAACGCGAGAACTCTGCTGAACCCAAACATCTGTACCGTCATACTTGCGCAGGCAAACTTCACTCTCCTGCTCCAAACCGTATGTTTCAACCATCGCTTGCCAACCATCTCTCTCTTTCGGATTTCTATAAAGGTGGACTGCATTTGTCTGTAAAAGTGTTTCTCTATCGGGATATCCTAGAATATGCACCATCGCAGGATTCAATCGTAGGAAAGTTCCATTTGGTATACTGCGAAATAATCCTATAGGAATATCTTTGTAAATCTGGTAATAATTCTCTTCTGATTCTTTTAAAACTCCTTGCGCTTGTGCTCGTTCGGAGAAAAAACGGATGCTTTCGATTTTCGCAGCAATTATTTCAGCTACCATCTGAAATAAATCAATTTCATCCTGCGTGAATTCATGCATTCGCTGTATGAAGTAAACTTGGAGTACACCAATGACTTTCTGTTTTACGGTAATAGGAAGAGCAAGTGCTGATTTGATATTAGTAATTCCAGCCCGGTCATCAGTTACAAATTCCGAGGTAGCACAATTATTAACAAGAATTAGATCTTTTTTCTGAAGACACTCCCTCAACATAGCAGAAGAGAATGTTTGAGCATCTGAAAGTATGGGATTGTCGGTTGTATAACCGCTGCGCAGATCGCCGGAGATAAATGCGTCCCGATGTTCATTATATAAATATAGTGCAGCACGTTCAACATCTGTATATTTCGGAATTAGCTCGTATGTATGAATTACGATAGTCTCTATATCTGTTGACGAAATGAAATAGTTCTGAAGTAAACCGATGACTTTCAGTTGTTCCTGTAATCGATTCATCGAATCCCGCATACTGTCCATTTTAACGTGTGATTGATAGAAAGCTACTCCCAATAACTCATCAGCTTTTCGCCATCGCGGATCATCTACATTGAGCGAATGAAAAATTTGTTGCAATTGCGCAACAAGTGAATGTGCAATCCCCTGTGCTTCAACGCAGTTTTCAATCACTTTAATTCCCTTGTGAACAAAAAACATTTTTAAGACGCAATCTATCACCTATATTTGAATATACTTACCATCGCGGGCAAAGGCAATATCAAGAACTTGTAAAGAGCGGACATTCTCGTTATATTTCGATGAGATGTTTATTCTTTGGCGACATATTCTCCGTGCGCATATCGGACCATTTATCTTTTCTGTCGTTTTGATGATGTGCATATTTCTGCTCCAATTCCTTATGAAGTATCTCGACCAATTGACTGGAAAAGGATTAAGCGCCGCGGTTATAGCCGAGTTGATTACTCTAAACCTTGCATGGATGCTTGTATTAGCTGTTCCGATGGGTGTACTCGTAGCGACTCTGATGGCATTTGGCGGATTGGCTTCTACCAACCAAATTACTGCCATGCGAGCAAGCGGCATAAGTCTCTATCGAATGATCGCACCTGTAATTGCCGCTTCAGTAATTATCTGCCTTCTTTTAGTCAGCTTTAACAACGATGTTTTACCAGATGCCAATCACCGCACGAAAGTGTTGACAAACGATATTTCACATAAGAAACCAACCTTGACTTTAGTGCCTGGAATGTTCATCCAATTGTTGCAGGGACACAGCATTTTAGTGAGGAAAACATTTGAGCATTCCAACGATCTCGAAGGTGTAACTATTCTCGACTATTCAAAACCGATGATGACATCCACTATCACAGCACACCGAGGAACGATTTCCTTTTCTACTGATTACCGAAAGCTTATTATGGATTTATCGGATGGTGAAATTCATCAGGTTAATAATCAAGTTAAAAGTCAGTACCGCATAATCCGATTTCAGAAGCACAGAATTGTAATGGATGCAGAGGGATTCAAACTCCAGCGTTCGCGTGAAACGGATATTTCCCGTGGCGACCGTGAGATGAGTGTGCAAATGATGTCGCATAACATTGACAGCATTAGAACATTACAAGCTATTACAGAACGTCATCTAGATGAAATTACTGGTAAGAAGCAAGAGGATATTTTAAATGTAAAGAAATCAATTGAGCCTTCTGTGATTTACACTTCACCTCTCAACGGAATAAAAGCCGATCCTTCTCAACAAGCGGCGGTCCGTTCTGATCTTTTCTTAATTAATATTTATGAACGGGCTATACGCTCATATTTAGTAGAGATTCATAAAAAATTTTCTATCCCATTTGCTTGTATAATTTTTGTATTTATTGGTGCACCGCTTGGTATTATGTCAAGACGCGGAACTTTCGGTATGAGTGCAAGTCTCAGTTTAGGTTTTTTTGTGTTCTATTGGGCCTGCCTGAAAGGAGGCGAGAATCTCGCTGACCGGGGTTATTTTGATCCCTGGATCGGAATGTGGATCGCGAATATTATTTTAGGAATCATTGGATTGTATTTGACTATACGAACTGCACGTGAGAACACCGTTATTGATTGGTCGTATATCTACCGGCTAATTCCAAAATCGTGGCGCTCGGATTCTCGTTCTGCGGAGGAATCGTGAGAATACTCGATCGTTATATCATCCGGCAATTTCTTATCGTATTCCTTTTCGGATTACTTGCCTTCATTTTCATTTTTATTATTATTGATATGATGGAGAAACTAGATGACTTCATTGACGCGCAAGCACCAACAAGCATCATTGTGCAGTACTACATTGCTTCAATCCCTGATATCGTCAAGCTGATGATTCCTGTTGCTGTACTGCTTTCGGCCTTGTTTGTAACCGGCCGGCTTAGCAGCCAGAACGAACTTGCCGCAATAAAATCCAGTGGAATAAGTCTATATCGAATCATGGCACCTTTTCTCATTGTGACATTTATAATCTGCTTCGCTTCCATCTATCTCAATGGCTGGGTAGTTCCATATGCCAATCAGAAAAAATTCTATATTGAACGCACGCACTTGAACCGCTCCATCCAATCAACAGTTCGATACAATATTCTTTTTCAGGAAGGCAGAACACGAATCGTTTCCATCAATTACTATGATACACAAGCCAGATGCGCACGGCAAATTAGTATTCAGGATTTTGACAGTAATGATATGACGATTTTACGGAATAGATACGATGCACTCCAAATGCAATGGATACAACCCAATGGTGATGATGTACAAAAAGGAAACTGGGTGCTACTCCATGGAACCACACGCAGTTTCCCTGATTCTACACAGACTCTTGTGTCATTTGACAGCTTGAAGATTGGGAAGCTTTCATTAACACCTTCCGATATAGAAAAAAAGCAACGGACTCCTGATGAAATGGATTATTATGAGCTGCGGGAGTTTATTGCAAATCAGCAACGTGCAGGACAGGATGTAGCGCGATGGTTAGTAGAATATCATTTCAAGCTAGCGTTCCCCTTTGCAAGTATTATTATGGTGCTCTTCGGTGTACCATTTGCAGCAAGTAGACCCCGCACTGGTGCTGCACTTGGATTCGGCATAGCCACAGCGGCTACTTTTATTTACCTAGGTTTTATGAAAGCGAGTCAAGTATTTGGCTACAACGGCGATCTCAATCCGCTTTTTACTGCGTGGCTTGCAAATATCATTTTTCTTGCAGCTGGTATTGCTAATCTCTTTAGGGTCCAAAAATAATCAGTGCTCAACAATAGTCTACAACACAGTACATAGAAAAAGAAAAAATCTCACTACTTTTTAAAGCCGCCTTAGATATAATTTCAGATTTTGGATGAATAGTTAATAATCCATAACGATTTTTCATATGCAGTTTTTTGCTTTCAATGTGTAATTTAATATCGGCCTATTTCAATCTCGTTCTCTGGGCTTGATGTTTATTATACGCTTGTTCTACCATTACAGGGAGTCGTATAGAATCCATTTCTCCTTTAACGAAGTATTCTGAAGCTCCCCATTTATACGCTTCTTCATAAATCTCTTCCGACCCATAGCCTGTAATAAGAATCACAGGAATATCCATTTTCTTCCCGTACATCCACTGCAGAACATTAATACCGCTAATGCCCTCCATTTTGTAGTCCAAGAGCACGATATCGAAATGTTCCTTTTGCAAATGATGAAACGCATCCTCTGCTGAATTACAAACAACGACAGAATGTCCTCGTCCAGTAAGAGATTTTCTTAGAAGAGCACTATATGGACGATCATCATCCACTACCAATGTACGAAGTGATTGTATATTCATAGTTGCATCATACACCGAAAATGAATATGTGCTTGTCAATAATTTATAGAGTACAATAAGCCAAAGAAGAAGTTAATATTAAGCCGAATTCGAGTGTATAATAATATTCAGCGCGATATCAAGTACATAGCGTTTAGATGAAAATTTGAGGGTAACAACCTGAATTGTATTAGCTTATTCTGATCTACGTTGACGTTCCGAGATTACTTGTTTGTGCACTTTCAGAACAAGTTCTGGAAGTTGGGACATATCTGACTTTCCCTTTACAAAATAATCCTTCGCTCCCCACTTCCATGCTTCAAGAGCAATCTCTTCCGAACCATAACCTGTAATAATTATTACCGGAATATCCATCTTCATTCCGTACATCCATTGCAGTACATTGATACCGCTTGTTCCGGGCATTTTATAATCAAGAAGTACAACATCATATTTATTCTTTTGGAGCAAACTGATAGCATCATCTCCAGTCTCGCAAGCTTCAGTAGTGTGTCCGCATCCTTTTAGCGTTTGTGTGAGAACAATTCGATATGTAGGTTCATCATCTACAATAAGTACATTCAATGATTGTTCAGTCATGCGAACTCCAAATTATTATAAATGACCCAATAGAGATTTATAAATTTTTCTATCGAGTTGAGACTCTCAAATGAATTTATAATTAAACTTAGCAAACTCGAAATTCATATGCAATCTAACAATTGTAAAAATATCAAAAAACTACGTACCACTAAACGCCATATTGAAGTTTAATACAACCCAATATAAATTCCATCATGATGTAGTGCTTTATTCGATTTTAAATGAACTCCATTTATTAACTATTCTTCTTGAGTTGTTTTTGGTCTCATGCGGAAAACCCATATACCAACAATCGCTACTAGAAGAACACCTAATACTATTAGTATATACGTCAGCCATGTTGCACCCGGCATTATAGATGAATGCCACCTTTCATATTTTATTTCTAAATCTTTTTTTTGCGTATCAGAAATTTTACGCAGTTCGGTGAGGGCAGGCAACCATGTTGCATATAGATCGCTTTGCCATAAACTTTCATAAAATTTTGTGAAAAATTCATAACGTGTGTCATTGGTTTCCTTGTTTACATTTTGAATCTGCTCATCAAGGAAGACAATAAAGTTCGCAACAAATTCATCACCATTTTTAAACTCCTTTACTACAAAACCTTTCTCTTTAAACAGCGTATTGAGTGAGCGCCACATCGCACCATCAACCTTATCACCCCAGATTGCGAGCATCGAATCAACAACGCCAATTTCGCTTTTCTTCGATTTCCCATTCAGATAAAGTGAAGTAAGGTTCGGCGCTAATCCAATCCATTGCGATTGAAATCGTTTCTGTTGTCGCACAAGAGTTACAAGATCACTTCCTTTAAGTTGTGTCGTTTCGAGAAATGCTATATTATCTAAAATAGATCGTTTGACATTTCCGATAATCCCGTGGCGATCGATCTTGCCTAAAAGTCCTTGTTTCTCAATATCTTTCATATCACCGACATTTTTATCGTATTGCATAAAAAGACTATCTGTAAGAGCAAAGATAAGCGCATCGCGTTCCTGTAATCCTTGTCGCAATTTTACGACCATATTATGGAGCGAATCTATTGGTGTTGTAGAATTAAAAAGATCACCGGAAAGTTTTCTTACATTCTGTGAAAGCTGCTGGACTTGAGCCATTAATGTATCGTTCTGGTTTGTCAAAATCGTTATTTGATCCGATAGTTCACGGATTTTTACTTCCAATTCTGAAATGTGTACAATTTGACTTTCAATAACACCAAGATCCGTCTGCCGAATGAGCAGTTTGCCATGAAGTTGTTCTATGGTTTTATCATATCCATCCGGATAATTGGCTTTATTGATAAGTTCTTTATTGTCATAGAATTCTTTTTCCACTTCATTAATTGTAGTGTTAGCTTCCGCACACTCTTGTACCGTCTTTGCCTGATCAATATTTTTCGCAATGGATTTAGTCATAGTCTGAAAACGCTGGACAATAGCATAATCCGATTTTTGCTGGGCGGCAAGTGCAAAGGTCATGATCGCCAACAATGCAATAAACCGAATGATGGTCCTCATTTCTTTTCTCCTTCAAAAACTCCATCTTCCGTCAGCAAAATAGCTGGATTTTGTCCATTCACAATTTGGATATATGGCATTCGCTGGTTAAATACAGGTTCATTTAGCCCATCCTGTGCCACCAAAATCTTATTTTTTAGCTTCAAACCAACTGCTGTTTGTTCAAACACACATACATTCTTAAACTTTGACGCTGTTATAAAGTAGAAACCCTTCACATCGCGAATCATACGCAAAGTCACTTTTGAAACATTAACAGAATCCTGTGTTTCGGCAAAGAGCAGTTCTTTAACGTTGAATGAAAAGCTGTAACGTTCGTTTTGTACATTACCTTGATCATCAACGTTTAAGGCAGACTCAACAGGCCAAGCAAAATCACATGGCTTCAATGTCAATGATGAACAACCAGCTAGGATAAAAAAAGACAGAAATGTTGGAATAAGAGTTATTCTCATACTATCTCCAAGATTATAATTCAAGAGGAAGCTCATCTAATCAATCTTCACCAATGTATAAAAGGATATTGTCGGATTCAAGTGCTGCACGGGAAAAACTTTCTATATAAGCAGTACTGATCTTCTCGCACAGATAAAGGCTAATTTCTGACTATAAGAAATATGAAAAATGTGAAAGCGCATAGTCCGATAAATGGACTAATAAATGCGCTATGGCTTACTTGACCTTTTCTTGTTTCCACCAGCGGGTTACGACTTCCTCAATTTTCGTTTTAGCATCACTCTGTTTCCATTTCTCATAGAACCTAATATCACTGCTATCTGGTTCCGGATTAGGGAAATCGATCTGCACGCGCAAAGGCATAGAGATTGCTTCGCCTACAACGAGCGCTTCTCCTGTCTTGAGTGATGGCAAAACATCAGTAAGACTCGCGAAGGTATCTGGTACCAGCCGCTTGATATAATTCTGATCGAGCGGGTTAGTCAATCGCAACACAATATAGTTGTTGCATTGTGAAAGGATTGTTTCTGAAACTTCCGACGGCCTCTGGCTAATTATCATACAACTGACTCCGTATTTTCTTCCTTCTTTTGCAATTCGCTCTACAGTTTTACGAGCAGAAGCTGTTGTGGTGCCGGTACTTGGTAAATAATTATGCGCTTCTTCAAACACTAACAGAATTGGAAAATCACGTCGGTTGGGATTCCAAAAATTAAAATCAAATATTAAGCGGGCTAGAAGTGATACAATCGTATTGACGATATCGAACGGCACGCCGCTCATATCCAGAATTGTCACTTGCGCATTGCTATCTGCACCCAGTATCTTTGACAGCAAATCGTTAATGGCGGCAGATTGAATATAATTCTTTAGTCGGAACATAAATGCATATCGAGGATCATTCAATTTGCCATCTAACCGAACAAGGAATCTAGCAAACTTTCCGTAGAAAGGTCCCTCTTTCACTGTTGCACCCATCGTTATTTTTTCGCTGTCCAGGAACTGCAGCTTTGCACGAATCTCGCTAAGGTCATAATACACCGGTGTGTCAACTGTTATGATCGCCGACATTTCTGGATTTTTTCCTTTTTTCGACATGATAACGAGATCTTTTAGAACGGTAATCTGACTTGATGCGTTTTCGTCCCTATCATCAATAAACATTTCACGTAGTTCGTCAAAGTTCATCAACCAATAAGGCAATTCAAATTCTCCAATGTCGATATGATTGCAATTATCCTCGAATGCTTTATTGTATTCGTTGTGAATGTCAAGGATGATGATGTTTGTATCGGGATACTTTGAAACCTTCTGTAAGATAGAGGCGACGGCGCAAGATTTTCCAGAACCGCTAGAACCAAGCACTGCGATATGTTTTCCAAAAAATTTATTAGCATCAAGAAAGGCGCGTTGATTCTCGAACATAGTAACCTGTCCGATCGAAAATCCATATCGCTGATATACAGCAAATGCTACAGCAAGGTCAGCATCTTCTGCCATAAATACTGGCGTATCAACTACCGGAAAAATAGAAACACCGCGCTCATACCGTCCGTTTTTTACTGTGCCTACCATCGAAGCAAGAATAATATATCGTTGTTGCGCTTGTCCATTAACATTCACGTCTTCTTTCTTCAAGTCCGACACCATCCCAAGCAGTACCAATGTCCCCATAGGAATCAAAACATAAGTACCGATTTGTCCGATATAATATATCTTACCGTTAATCTCCCGTTTTAGAGAAGTGGTTTTTTGATCAACAAGAATGGAAATAATTCCGCTATTTACTGATGCGACGGCACCAATATATTTTTGTTCAACCATTGTTCAACCTTTCTCATAAAAGAACTGTTTCAACTGACTCGTTTGATAACGACAATAGTTCGGTCGTCTGAATACTCTGCGCCTTCTGCAAATAGTTCAACATCTTCAATTAATGATTTACAAATCTCTTTCGCTCCCTTTGCTGCATATTTCTGGATATTTTCCGCTAAGTGCTGTTCTCCGTATGGCATACCGTCACTCCGTACCGCTTCAGTAATACCGTCGGTGTAAATCACTGCAACATCCCCCTTTTTTAGCATCGTACTTTCCACTCGATAATTACCGCGAGGGAATGGACCAAGAATAAGTCCCGTTGGCTCTAACAATTCAATACTTTTATCTTGAACATGATAAACCATCGGACTGTTATGTCCGGCGTTAGCATAGAGAAGCAATCCCTTCGCACCATCTGTAAGCTCAGCATAGAACATCGAGACAAATTGTTCTTCAGAAAATGAACGATTCACAATTTTATTTATTCCGGACATTAATGCGGCAGTCTTAGTTTGATGCGCAATTCCCATACGTAAAGCACCAACAACATACAATGCCTGCGCAGCAGCGCGAAATCCTTTACTTGCCGCATCGCCAACAACAATCATCAAACGATCTTTTACCTCATCTGAAAAGAGATAGTCAAAAAAATCTCCTCCTACAATTCTGTCTGGTACAGAAATTCCATAAATGTCATAGAAGTAAAAATGAAGAAATGGATCTGGTAAAATACCTAATTGAATTTCCCGTGCTTTGTCGATATCCTGTTCAAGCAGTCTAGCTTTTTGTTCGATACGCTTACTGCGAAGGACAGATGTGACTGCGAGACTGATAACGTTTAAATTAGGAAGAAGATCCTGATCGATAAAATCTGAATTAAATGCTAAAATATATTGGTAAACCGTCCCATTACGGTAAGGCATTCTATCCCCGATGCCTGTAGCAGAATATTTAACAATTCCTTTTTTTCGAAGATATTTGTCGGTCTCATTGGCGATGATGGAACGTTGTTCAGTGAGATGCTGGAACATAGGATACCTTGCAATTTGAATGCGATAACCTGATTCCAACCGCTCAATTTGTCCGATCTGGTGAATAAGTCGGTACGATTCGGTCGATGGTTCGTACTGCCAGAGTCGTCCACCTTTGAGAAGAATATCTTCGCTCTTAACAATTTCATTGAGAACGTGTTTGAGCAAATCTTTTTCCGTTTTAAATTGTTGAAGAGCAAAGCTTTCTATAGTGCGATATAATCGTCGTTGATTCATATTGTGCCTGCAATTGAAAGCGAGGTCTCTTCATCAAACAATTCCTCAATCTCCTTCAATCCCTCAGTTCCAAGAATATATTCAAATTCTTCCCGACATACATCAAGCACCTTCAGCGGACCATCAGAAACTATACTACAACACTGGCGCCGATTTGTAAATTCTGGTTCATATGTTGTCAATACGTGTTCATCTATAGTGATTGGAAAAGCGATACAATAAAATGGTTTTAATGCAAACTTATCCATCCCTTCTGCCATTGCTGTCTTTTGTAATGCGCAAAGACCTTTACTGCAGAGAAAAACGCAACCTTTGCCCTGCACCGCTGTGCCATCGCACTTACCGGAAGGAAAATCGGTATCGTTTTCGATTTTATTGTCGAACCATTTTGTAGTGTCTTTTTCCTGCTGTGGTTCGAGGTACTTTTTAATCAGGTCGGCATGTGCGAGAATCAGTTCTTTCTCTTTCACATCAAGAAGTACTCCCTCTGCACAACAAGTGCCATTACAGTTACACATCGAACAGCTGGGTGAAAAACGTTGAGTGAGGATTTCCGGGTCAACGTGAAGCTCTGGAATATGCTTGAGTTTATGTTTATGCAATATTATGGAATATGTTTCAGCCACGTGTTTCCTTCTGTCTAATGTAACTAATCATATCTGTGCTAACAACTTTTTCTCCGATCTGCCTTAGCATCGTCACTATTTGTCCCCTATGATAGGAAGAGTGATTAACTTTATGCTGCATTTGTTGAAAAAGTGGGTGAACATATGAATTCTCTTTAAAATCATTGTAAGACAACGGCTCATTTAATTTCTCTTCCGTGAGACCCCGCACAAAGTTACTAATCTCACAGTGATAAGCATCCCACTGTTTTTTTACAACTTCAACTGTTGGGAAATCTTCGGCTTTCAAAAACGTAGGCGTGTTCCCTGTCCAACGGGCGAACCATACTTTATCGGCCGAAAGGATATGCACAAGGGTTCCATGTATTCCACCGAAGCTGGAAGCGAGATCTTTCTTGTAATGATCTTTAGTAATCGTCGCAATTATTTCAAGCAGTTTTAAATCCGCCCACTTATCATAGTCGTACAATTGTTGAATTTCATTTTGTGTCATTTATTAGTCCTTCGTTTCTATTTTATTCTTCAGCGTCGCTAGTTTCTGCATAGCTTCTAGCGGAGTCATGTGTTCAATATCGAGATTGAGAAGTTCCTCACGCAACTTGTCATCTTTCACTTCAAACATTGCAAATTGTACATCTCCATCTCTTTTCTCAAATCCTACCTCTTTTTTTTCTCTTGTTCTAACTACCAATTCCGAGCTTTCCAAATTCTTTAAC
This sequence comes from Ignavibacteriota bacterium, assembly GCA_003142475.1. Classification (GTDB taxonomy): domain Bacteria; phylum Bacteroidota; class Ignavibacteria; order UBA10030; family UBA10030; genus Fen-1298. The sequence continues at coordinate 25,308 of PLMK01000079.1, read as the reverse complement.
ACTTGCTTCGCGCGTTCTGTTACTTCCTCCGGCAAACCTGCCATTTGTGCTACTTGAATTCCGTATGAGTGATCGGCAAAGCCCGGCATCACTTTATGAAGGAAGATTACTTTATCTCCATATTCGCGTACATCAACTTTGTAGTTCTTGATGCGCGTAAAGACATCGGCAAGTTCATTCAATTCGTGATAGTGTGTCGCAAAAAGCGTCTTGGCGCCGATTCGCTCATGCAAATACTCTGTCAGTGCCCATGCAATGCTGATGCCGTCAAATGTGCTTGTCCCACGTCCAATTTCATCGAGAAGAATTAAACTGCGCTCCGTCGCAGTGTTGACTATGTTCGCTGCTTCGTGCATTTCCACTAAAAAAGTACTTTCACCGGATGCAATGTTGTCGCTCGCACCTACTCGTGTATAGATTCTGTCCACAATTCCAATGCGTGCAGAAGCAGCCGGGATAAAACTTCCAATCTGTGCAAGCAAAATATTCAATCCAACCTGCCGCAAGTAACTCGACTTGCCACTCATATTCGGGCCAGTAATAATAAGAATTTGATCCGATGCTGTATCGAGCGACGTATCATTTGGTGTATAGTGCTCACCTGGTGGTAATAGTTTTTCGATTACCGGATGCCGCCCATCCTTGATATCTATACACAGCGAATCATCCACAATTGGGCAAATATATTTATTCTCTACCGCTGCATCAGCAAGCGAAACAAAACAGTCTAAAGTTGCAATTGCAAAAGCGTTTGTTTGAATAGTACCTGCGTGTTCTGCAATCATTTGGCGCAATTCATTGAAGAGACGTGTTTCGAGCGCAAGAATTTTTTCTTCCGCATGAAGAATCTTCTCTTCATATTCTTTTAATTCGGGAGTTACAAAACGTTCAGCATTTGTCAATGTTTGCTTGCGAATATAATTGTTGGGCACCTTGTCCCTGTGTGTATTCGTCACTTCGATATAATAGCCGAACACATTATTGAAACTAATCTTTAGCGATGAAATACCCGTGCGTTCTCGCTCTGATTGTTGATGCTTCGCCACCCAATCTTTCGCTCCAAACGCTAACGCACGAATTCCATCCAACTCTGCATTATAACCATGCTGAATCACGCCGCCATCCGCCAATGCCATCGGTGGATCATCGGCAATCGCTTTGCCAATTGCAGAAACAAGATTAGAAAGAGAATTAAGGTTGTCATTCAGTATCGTTAGTGACTGGCTTTTTAAATTCGAGATTTGGGATTTGAGATTTGGAATCTGTTCCAGCATTGCTTTTAACTGATTCACTTCGCGCGGATTAGCTCTGCCGGTAGCAATTTTCGCAATTAATCGTTCCAAATCGCCGATATGGTCTAACACTTCCTGAATTTTGCGCCGTATTGATTCGTTCATTACCAATTCTTGCACTGCGTTGAGTCGCGCTTGGATAGGTTCTACTCGTTTTAATGGACGATTGATCCACTGCTTCAGCATCCGCCCGCCCATCGGTGTAAGCGTACGATCGATAATAGAATAAAGAGTGCCTTCCGGTTGACCAGAGATGCTTGCTGTAATTTCGAGATTACGTTTCGTTGAAGCATCCAGCACCATATATTCACTCACATCATGCAGAACAATTTTTTTGATATGCGGAATATTCGCCTTCTGGGTTTCCTGTAAATAATTCATGATTGCGCCGGCCGCAATTATACCGATGCGCATTTCTTCGATGCCGAAACCTTTCAGCGATTGTGTTTTGAAATGATTGATGAGCAGTTCGTAAGCATAATCGGCGTTAAAGACCCAATCATCCACTTTTGTATAGAGCACGCGAAAGCGTTCGCCAAGTAAAATTTTAATCGTTTCAAGATCACGCTTCTGCACAAGTAATTCTTGTGGCTGTAAATTGTTCGCTTGTTCAAAGAGTTGCTTCAGTGGAAATTCACTGAGTCCGAATTCTCCTGTTGAGACATCAATGAATGCGAACCCAATCCGATCCTCGCTTGTTGCTAATGGGGATGGCAGTGCAATCGCGGCGAGATAGTTATTCTGTTTTTGTTCTAACACTTTATCCGAGAATGCAACGCCAGGCGACATAACTTCAATAACATCACGCTTGACGATTCCTTTGGCAAATTTTGGATCTTCCAATTGTTCGCAGATTGCAACTCGATATCCAGCACGAAGAAGTTTTGGAAGATACGCATCAAGTGCATGATGAGGAAACCCAGCCAGCGGTGTTTCACCGGAAGAACCATTGCCGCGTTTAGTCAACACAATACCCAAAACTTTAGACGTAACTTTTGCATCTTCATCGAAGGTTTCGAAGAAATCACCCATTCTGAAGAGAAGTATTGTATCCGGATACTTCGCCTTCACCTGCTGGTATTGTTTCATTAACGGAGTTGACATAAGAGTAAATAAAACATCGAATAATTAAGAAATTGCAATATGCTTTCAGAAGTAAGCAATCATTTATTAGTGTTCGGTGAAGTGCACTTTATTATTCTTACTTAATCTTTCCTATTCCCCATTTCTTCATCGTTTCAAACATTTTATAATCTGTCAGATCGTATTGAATTGGTGTAACAGAAATATAATTGCTGCGTACTGCGGCTTCATCAAATTCTAAATCCTTGTCTACTTCTTCCAATCCGCCGGTAAGCCAGTAGTACTCACGATTATTCGGATCTCGCCTATGATCGAATGTATCATTCCACACTGCTTTGCCTTGTCGAGTTATAAGAACGCCTTTGATCTCTTTCGCCTTCAATGGAGGAACGTTGACATTGAGCAGGGTACTTGGTGGCAGTCCGCGTTTACCGATTAGCAAAGCGAGCTTTCTAGCGAACTTTGCTGCATACCTAAAATCTGCCGGTGCGTACGTTGTCAACGAAACTGCAATGGACGGAATACCAAGAATTGTTCCTTCCGTCGCAGCCGAAACTGTGCCGGAATAAATAATGCTTATAGCTGTGTTGGAACCATGATTGACACCAGAGACCACTAAATCCGGTGCACGTTTAAGAATAGCTCGTACGGCAAGCTTTACACAATCGGCAGGAGTTCCTTGTACAGCATAACCAAAGAACTTTCCATCCTTCTTGAATTCTTTAACGCGCAATGGATAGTTCATTGTAATAGCATGACCAACAGCGCTTTGCTGCTTATCCGGTGCCACAACTGTCACGTTACCGATTTTTTTCATTTCGTGCACAAGAGAATAAATACCCGGTGCATCAATGCCATCATCATTGGAAACAAGAATATTTAGCTTTCGTTTTGGTTTCATAATTTATTTAAAACTGTTAGGATCATAGAAAAGTGCAATTTTTTATTTTGCATTTCTTTGCGCCAAATATGGTTTTATCTTTCTTAGTTAGTAGCTTTCTTTTTGAGTTGGAAATTTTTCTTCTTTCACATCTTTTACGTACCCGCCAACGCTTTGGCGAATAGTCTCAGCAAGATGCGCATAGTACCGTACAAACCGCGGATGAAAATCTTCATACAATCCCAACATATCCGATACCACTAAGATCTGCCCATCGCAATGCATACCGGCACCAATACCGATTGTCGGAATCTTTAGCGACTTCGTTACTTTGACTGCAAGCTCTGACGGAATTTTTTCAAGTACAACACCAAAGGCACCAGCTTCTTCCAAAATCTTCGCATCTTTGAGTAGCTGCTTCGCCTCACCCGGAGTTGCACCTCGCGGAGTAAAGCCGCCGAACTGATGAATCGATTGCGGTGTCAATCCAAGATGCCCCATCACAGGAATTCCAGCGCGCATCATCATATGCACTAAATTAGCGGTACGCTCGCCACCTTCAAGTTTCACACCGCCGGCGCCAGTTTCTTTCATTACGCGGCCCGCATTGCGAAATCCTTCTTCATCATTCGCCTGATAAGACATAAATGGCATATCAATAATTACCATTGCCCTATCAACTCCACGGACAACTGTCTTAGCATGATAAATCATTTCATCAAGCGTCACCGGTAAGGTTGTTTCCTGTCCCTGAAACACCATGCCAAGTGAATCGCCAACTAGTATCAGATCAATACCAGATTGATCGAGTAGACGCGCAGTAATATAATCGTACGCCGTCAGGCATGCGATCCGTGTTCTATCTTTTTTCATCGCTGCAATAACTTTTGTTGTGACCTTTTTAGGACCCGATGTCGTGGATGAATTTTTCATTTTATTACCTTTTGTTCTTTATCAAAGATATTCACAACTTCCGGAGAAATCGACCATGCCTTCCGGAATCCATGCAGAATTGCATCTGCTGTCTCATCAAATTTTACTGTTCGATTCAAAACCGTCGACAACTCCGTTGTCTTTTCATCAAGCTCCCGTTTCAAAGCAACACGCTGTTCTTCAGATGGAAGGTTTAAATAATCCACCATCTGTTTGTGCTCAACCCCTATCAGAATCGAACCATGTTGCAGCACCACTTCTTCGCCATGAGCTGCGGCATAGCGGCGTTGGGCACTGCCAACAAGTTTTTTACCGTGACATTTAATTTCATATCGTCCTGTGCTTGAGAAACATGCCACTGCAGAAGCGGAACGATAGAGCGATGAAAAATTCGGCTGACTTTTTTCGATAGCGACAGGCGCACCAAGCTCTTGTAATCCAGCAACAAGTGCACGGCTAATATCCTCATAGACAGTCAAAACATTTTTATCATGCACTTGCATAACGACACTATAAGTCAGTTCTTTTGCATGCAGAATTGCGCGTCCACCGGTAGGACGACGAACGACGTCGATACCTGAAACCGACGTTTTACTCAGATCAATTTCATCCATCGATTGATTCCAGCCGAGCGAAATAGCATACGGTTGCCATCCGTACACACGAATAGTGGAATTACCTATACCATCAACGAGCGCTCGTGCGAGAGCTTCGTCATACTCCATATTAAAAACACCAGAATGGACGCCGGTGTTTTCAAATCGCCAATTCATATTCTTCCTAGTGATGACTAGGACCTGGAATGATACCGCGCTTACTTTTTGCTATGAATTCTATTATGTTTTTAATCTCCGGTGTCTGCTCCAACTCTTCCTTAATTCGTGCAACTGCTTGCGAAACATTCAAATTGGATTGATAGATGAGAATATATGCTTTGTCTATTAAATCAATTGCCTCCGAACTATATCCACGACGGCGGAGCCCAACAGAATTTAATCCCTCAAATACCATCGGCTCTCGGCCTGTCAGGATGTAAGGCGGAACATCTTTTGGAACCCGCAACCCTCCGCCAATCATCGTATGATCTCCAATGCGAACGAATTGATGCACCGGCGTCAATCCGCCAATAATCACCCAGTTATAAAGAGTGACATGGCCTGCCAACGGAACACTGTTTGCCAAAATACAATTATCGCCGATAACGCAGTCGTGACCAACATGTGCATTTGCCATAAACATACAATTGTTGCCGATGATTGTTCTTCCTGATTCAATTGTTCCGCGGTTCAATGTAACATATTCTCGAACGTCGCATCTGTCACCAATCTCTAAAAGTGTCGGCTCGCCTTTATATTTTAAATCTTGCGGTGGTCCGCCGATGACTGCGAAAGAAGCGATTTTGCATTCCTTACCTAGACGTGCTCCATTTTGAATAATTGCATAGGGTGCAATGGTCGAGCCATCTCCAATAATAACATCGTCACCAAGAATTGCTGAAGGACCGATTGTGACATTCTCTCCAAGTTGTGCTTTTTTACCAACCAATGCCAAAGAATGAATATTAACACCCATAAATTTCTTTTCTCATCTATTTTTTAAGATAATTTCGTTTTCGCTTCTTCACGATCGACGAGAGCGGCGGTAAAATCCCCTTCTGCTACCACAATGCCATCCACGAGAGCTTCACCACGAATCTGTATCACTTTAGAACGTCGGCTCACCATTTTAACATCAAGGATGAGCTGATCGCCAGGCACCACCGGCTTGCGAAATTTCACATTATTAATTGTCATAAAGAACACTAATTTATTGCCAGTATTTTCAGTACCATTTAGCATGAGAACTCCGCCCGCCTGCGCAAGCGCTTCAATAATCAACACACCAGGCATAACCGGTTTGCCGGGGAAGTGACCTTGAAAAAACTGTTCATTCATCGTCACATTCTTAACACCGACGGCATGTTCATCCATCTGAAAATCAATAATTTTATCAACTAGAAGGAACGGATACCGATGTGGTAGTATACGCTGGATGGCATTTATATCAAAAATGACTCCTTCTTTTTTCTCGTGTTGATATTTACGCACGAGTTTGTTTTGTTGGTACAGCTTTCGAACTTTACGTGCAAATTCGATATTTGCGGCGTGACCTGGACGCGCAGCAAGTATCTGGGCTTTAATGGGTGCACCGATAAGTGCAAGATCACCAATCATATCCAGCAATTTATGTCTTGCTGGTTCATTTCGATAGTGAAGTTTCTTATCATTCAGCACACCGGAAGAACCAAGGATCACCGAGTGATCAAGGCCAAGTTTATGCATCAGTTTCCGAATCTCATCGTCCGAAAGGTCACGATCAACAATAACAACAGCATTATCAAGATTTGCACCCCTAATCAGTCCCTGATCATATAGCATTTCAACTTCATGAAGAAAACAGAATGTCCTCGCTGATGAAAATTCTGATACAAATTCTTTTTCCAGATTGAATAAACCTGTGTGCTGACTTCCCAATGCTGGATTGTTGTAGTCAACCATCACAGTAACACGGAAATCATCTGTCGGTAACGCAACGATCTCAACACCGCGAGCCGGATCCTGATAATGGATAACTTGATCAATAATAAGATAGTCTTTCGGCGCTTCCTGATCTTCTAAACCTGCTTCGAGTAGCATATCTACAAACGGTTTCGAGCTACCGTCACCAATGGGGGGTTCGATGTTGTTGAGTTCAATAACGATATTATCAACCTGCAATCCGGCAACAGCGGCAAGCACATGCTCAACGGTATGCACACGTGTATCACCAATCCCGAGTGTCGTTCCGCGCTGGAGATCAACAACGTGATCAACGTCAGCTGGAATTTCCGGTGAATCCTGCAAGTCAACACGTCGAAATCGAATACCATAATTTTCTGGTGCTGGTTTAAAGGTCATCGTTGTCGTCACGCCAGTGTGAAGTCCTACACCGGACATAGAGACTGGTTTCTTGATAGTCATTTGCTGAACGAGCATGCTTTCTACTTCTCCTTTTATTATCTATCCAAAAGTCTTTGTTCGAGATCGGCAACTTTTTTCTTTAGCGCCGTAAATTCGCGCAACATATCCGGCAACATCTTCATTGCAATGTATGCGCGCTGCGCCTTCCTTGCTTCGTCGGCAGGATAACCAAAGTATGACTTGCCGGGTTCTTTAATGTTGTCATGAATTCCTGATTGCGCCATAATTACTGTGTAGTCTGCTATCTCGATATGACCTGATAAGCCCACTTGTCCACCAATCATGCAATGCTTGCCAATTTTTGTACTTCCGCTTATTCCTGTCTGCGCGGCGATGACCGTATCTTCCCCGACCACAACATTATGCGCAATTTGAACAAGGTTGTCTATCTTTACACCGCGCTGTATGCGCGTATCACCCATCACAGCACGATCGATAGTCGTATTGGCACCAATTTCTACATCGTCCTCAACGACAACAATACCAAGCTGTGGAATCTTTTCATATGTACCATCCGGTTTTGGAGCAAACCCAAATCCATCCGATCCGATCACCGCCCCTGAATGGAGAACCACTCTATTCCCAAGTATGCATTGATGATAAATGACAACATTAGGATAGAGTAAACAATCTTCTCCAATTTGTGTTTGCATTCCAATTATACAGCCTTCGCCAATCTTTGTGTTGTCGCCAACGACTGCATTTTCACCAATTACAGCATATGCACCCACTGACGCATTCTTACCTAATGTTGCCTTTGATGAAATAACAGCCGTCGAGTGGATACCAGAGGTAAATGGATCTATAGTTGGTGTTAAGCGTTTCAATACATGTAGAAACGCGACATACGGATCATCGACACGAATAAATATAACCGAAGCTCGACCTTCAATTTTCTTCAGGTCGAGCTCTCGGGATACAAGTACTGCCGTGGCTTCGGTTGTACCGAGGTGCTTTTCATACCTCGGATTAGCCAGAAACGTAAGACTGCCGGATCCCGCTTCTTCAATTTTTGCGACACGGTCAATCTCTGGCTTACCTTCGATGATACCGCCCGCGATTTCCCCGCCAAGCCACTCTGCAATCTCACGAATGGTCATAAGTCGGTTGTGCTATTTTGTGACGGATGGAGCTGTTATCAGTACTTTGAGTTTAGCAAAGACTTTTTGTGTCAGGTCGTACTTTTCATTTGCGTACATTAATAATATATCGCCGCTTTTATCAAAGACATAATCGTATCCGTCTTCGAGAGCTACAGCCTGTACCGCTTTAAACACGCGGTCCTGCACGGGTTTCATCAGTTCATTTTGTTTATTGAATAGTTCGCCGTTTTGTCCGAACTTTTGTGTGCGGAAATCGACTATTTTCTGATCCATATCCCGCAATTCACGTTCAGCATCCGCACGGCGTTGTTCAGTCATAATAAGTTTTCGCTTATCGTACTCATCAAACTTTTTCTTCCACTCATCCTGCATCTTATTCAGTTCTTGCTGCCAATCGGCAACGAATTGATCAAGCTGCTTCTGAGCATCCTGCGCATCCGGAAGCTGTTTCATAATTGACTCAGAATTGAAGTAGGCAATCTTCACCTGTGCGCTTGCTTGTACTGCGCACAACAGCAATAGGAACACAACAAAAGCCAATATCTTCTTCATATCATCTTTCTCCATCAATCATTCAATGAGAAATATAAAAATTTACTTCACTTCCTTCGACTTCATAGGTACTGGAGCTGCCGAGCCTCTCTTCAATTGATCGATCACTTTATATGTGAGATCAAACTTCGAATCTGCATATAGGAGATTGGTCGCTGCTTCTAATTTGTCAAATACATAATTGAATCCATCTTCCTTGGCAACTTTTTCGATGGTTTTCATAACCCGTTCCTGAATAGGAGCAAACTTCTTTTCGCGCAACTTTACTGCTTCGCCTTCACGTTGATCAAACTTTTGGTATTGATATTCACGCGCTTTCTGTTGAAGATCCTGCAAACTTTTTTCTTTATCAGCTTTTGCTTTCGGGTCAAGCAGCGCTTGTTTTTTCTGATAATCATCTAAACCATCTTGAAGCTCTTTGCTCATTCGTTCAAGTTCATCCTGCCACACTTTAATTGTGATTTCAAGCTCCTTCTTCACTTGCTGAGCTTCAGGAAGTTCACGAAGAATAGTTTCAGAATTGACATATGCAATCTTGGCTGCTTGTGCTGTGCCAACGGATGCGACCAAAATAACCATGGCAGCAATAAAAATTATTTTTTTCAAGGTACCCTCGTTTAATTAAGTGAATGAATGTTTAACTACAATATTAATTCTACATAGATTTTCCGAATTGGAAGTGGAATTTCCAACCGGGAGCAGCCGCGTTCGGTGTCGCTCCGTCATAACCATAGCCATAATCAAATCCAATCATACCAATTGGATTTACTAATAAACGAACACCAAATCCCGCTGACCGGCGAAGATCAAGCATATCCATTACGGTATGATCGAGCCACACATTTCCTGCCTCAGCAAATAATAGTGTATAGATAGGAATTGGATTTAGTGCCAGCGCAAAACGTAATTCTGTTGTGAACTTTGCCATCGCCTTACCGCCAATGCCATTTGTTGTATAAGGACCGATACTGTTATCATCATATCCGCGCAAGGGAGTTACAGAAATCTGTCCAAGTCCCGTACCACCCATATAAAATAAATCTTGATATGGAATGTTAGGGTTATTACCTAAGCCAAAAATAAGTCCAATTATGTTAGAACTCATCAATGTCACTCGGCCGGAACTGGATATAGGCACATACCAATCGGCATCAAAAACATGCTTGTGATACCGCGATGCTTGAATTCCACTGCTGAAGCTTGGACCTCCGTATATTTCAGTCAAAAGAGAAAAACTGGAGCCGCGAGAAGGAAAAATAGGACTATCAGTACTGTTGCGAGAAAGAACTTGAGAGATGCCAATCTGTGTTGTTGTCCCTTCATTATAATAAGAAGAATAGTACGAAGATGTTGTGCTAAGAGGATGAAACGTAGTCTCCTGGACATGCAATGTCCAATCGCCGCGGAAATACATATCGGGCCACTTGAAACGCCGCCCAATACGGATCGATGCGCCACGAGTATGTAAATCATAATAGTATGATTGATATGTATCGAATAAACTGAATCCAAACAAAGTTGGCGTATTGAACATCCACGGCTCTGTAAAACCAATTGAGAATGTTCGATAATAATTGCTTACGCCAAATTGATAATCGAATGTCATTGATTGACCGGCGCCTCCACGGAATGGTTCACTTAAAGAAAAATTATTAAATGAAACTCCAAGGCCCCCGCTAAAACCAAATGAGCCGCTGTATCCAACTGACATATTGAAGGTATCACTGGATTTTTCTTCAACAGAATATTCCAACTCAACTGTTTTGTCGTCGATCGGACGGACATCTGGCTTTAATTTTTCCGGATTGAAATAATTTAATTGCTGCAGCTGGCGCAGACTTCTGATAATCAACTGCCTGCTGAAGAAATCACCCGGCTTAGTTAATAATTCACGGCGAATCACTTTTTCATATGTCTTTGTGTTTCCTGAAATAAAAACACGACCAACGCGAAATTGATTCCGTTCGTGAATTTGCAGCGTGATATCAAGACTATCTGTCCCAACTACTTTTATTTCAGGTTCCACTTGAAAATAGAGATAACCATTGTCGGCATAAAGCGACGTAACATCCGATTCCTCTTCGTTGCGGTGTAGATTTTGATCAAACTTTTCCTGATCAAATATATCGCCTTGTTTGAGTCCTAGCCTGGCACTTAGAATGTCGGATGGATATACAGTATTACCTTCCCAAAAGATTTTTCTAACAAAAAATTGCTGTCCTTCCGACATGTAGATGTTAATTGTCAAATATTTATGCGCACTATCGTAATTCAGTGAGTCAGAAAGAATCTCAGCATCGCGGAATCCATTCTTCCTGTAAAACGCAAGGACAAGGTCCTTATCTTCTTGATATTTTTTCTTGTCGAATTTATTTGTTGTCCAAAACTTCCACCACTTTCTTTCACTTGTCTCCTTCATCTCACTTTTAAGGTCACCATCATCATACCGTTTATTTCCGTGAAAGTGGATGTAGTCCACTTTCACTTTCGGTCCTTCATCAATAACAACCTTTAATGCCACACGCCCAGTTGTATCGTTCACTATAACAAGCGTTGGAGAGATATGCGCGTTAAGATATCCATCTGAATCGTACTGACGCTTCAGATCGCGAACAACTGTAGAAAGATCTTGCGGCGTAACAATTTGTCCTTTCACAAGGCTGATTTTTTTAAGAACATCATCTTGATCCAACTCGTCATTGCCGGTCACTTCGATGCGTTCCAACCGTGGATTTTCTTTCACCTTAATTAATAGATAGACTCCATCCTGCACGCGGTTCTCGATGAAAATTTGAACATCATCAAATATACGAAGGTTGTGCAATCTTTGAATTGCCAATTTTGTCTGCTCACTCGGAATTGTGATTTCACCGCCGATTTTCAATCCAGTGTTGGCGATAATGGCAGAGGGTTCTCCCGATCGTTGTCCTTCCACGCTAATACCGAGAATTTTATAAACCTCTGGTTGCGGCTGTTGCTTTTGTCCAAACAAGACGCCAGCTGAGAATGTTACAAAGAGGAAGAGGAAAATGAGTTTATGAGTTCGTGACACTTTTCTTGAACCTTTCTATGATCCGGGCAGAACGACTTTTTGGGGATTGTTGTATTTGTTCACTCACCATACCAAACCGACGCTCGCGCGTTTGGAAGTCTGCAATTGCTTCATACAGATGCTTCCGCCGAAAGGCAGGCCAAAATTCATTTGCAATAACGATCTCTGAATACGCTGATTGCCAAAGAAGAAAATTGCTAAGCCGCAACTCGCCGCTAGTCCGGATCAGCAAATCAGGATCTGGAATATTTTTTGTTGCAAGATACTTCCCTATCATTTCCTCTGTAATATTCTCTTTCTTTAACACCCCTGCATGAATATCAGCATACATTTTTTTGATGGCATTCGTAATATCCCACCTACCGCTATAACTGAGTGCGAGCACTAAGGTCAAACCGGAATTTTCCTTCATCATCTCCATCGCATCAAGCAATTCCTTAGCGACATCGCGCGGAAGCTTATGGAATTCCCCAATAACTTTCAGGCGTACTTCATTCTGATGAAGCCGATCTCGTTCATCTCGCAATGCCCTCACCAATAGGCGCATCAGCATGGATACTTCATCTTGAGGCCGCTTCCAGTTCTCAGTGGAGAATGTGTAAAGTGTAAGATATTTTACACCAAGTTGTGCACACGCCTCAATAATATCCCGAACAGAATTAACGCCTTCGTTGTGACCAGCAATTCGTGGCAACCCTCGCCGTTTCGCCCATCGCCCATTTCCATCCATAATGATGGCAATATGCTTTGGCAACGGACCACGTGCGACAAGCTCTTCTTGGTGCTTCTTATCGATTCCCGTTGCCTTGACTAACGGCACAAATTCTCCAAATTTCTAAACATAACTTGCATGTAGATGTAAATTTAACCTTTTTTGGAACGATAGTCAAAAGAAAGCATCTAAAAGTATGATGTGCTGTGGAAACAGGATGTGGTTTTCGATTTCTTGACTGACCCTATAAAAATGGTTATATTGATAAGGAAACTTTATTTCTTTTAAAACGGTTCATGATATAGGAATTCAGACGTTTTAATAAGATAGTTGGTTCCGTTATTGAAGGAAAAAGATTTATGGAAGGAAATTTTTCAAATAGAGTACAAGATGTGATACGGCTAAGTCGTGAGGAAGCACTTCGGCTTGGACATGATTATATCGGAACAGAGCATTTGCTTTTGGGTGTTATTCGTGAGGGTGAAGGCATTGCAGTAAAAATTCTCCGCAATCTCGGCGTTGATCTGTACAAGTTGAAAAAGGCAATCGAAGATACAGTTCGTGCTGCAGGTGGAACGCTCACAATTGGCAATATACCGTTGACAAAACAGGCAGAAAAAGTTCTTAAAATCACTTATTTAGAAGCGAAACTCTACAAATCCGATGTGATTGGTACAGAACATTTATTGTTATCACTCCTCCGCGATGACGACAATATAGCAGCACAGATTATGCATCAATTTAATGTGCATTATGATGTGGTTCGAAACGAATTGGATAATATTATTTCCGGCAAACCATCCTCGCCTCCCGGTCAACAACATACTCCAACCGAAAAGAAACAAGACCGCTCGAAAACTCCTGTACTGGATAACTTCGGCCGCGATCTCACAAAATTAGCTATTGAAGATAAACTTGATCCTATTGTCGGACGTGAAAAGGAAATCGAACGCGTCGCTCAAGTTTTGAGCCGCCGGAAGAAAAATAATCCTGTACTAATAGGTGAACCGGGAGTTGGAAAGTCCGCTATCGCCGAGGGTTTGGCGCTTCGTATAGTTCAAAAGAAAGTATCACGCGTTCTACATGATAAACGTGTCGTAACACTTGACCTTGCTGCATTAGTAGCCGGTACGAAATATCGCGGCCAGTTTGAAGAACGAATGAAAGCAGTAATGAATGAACTGGAGAAATCGAAAGATGTTATCCTTTTTATAGACGAATTGCATACAATCGTCGGTGCGGGTGGTGCAAGTGGCTCGTTAGATGCATCTAATATGTTCAAACCTGCGTTAGCCCGCGGTGATCTCCAGTGCATTGGTGCAACCACACTTGATGAATACCGACAATACATTGAAAAAGACGGAGCACTTGATCGTCGGTTCCAAAAAATCATGGTGAATCCGACAACAGTCGATGAGACAATACAGATTCTACAGAATATAAAGCATAAGTACGAAGAACACCACGGCGTCCTTTATTCTGAACCGGCGTTACAAGCGGCAGTACGCCTGAGTGACAGGTACATAACCGATCGTTATCTGCCAGATAAAGCCATCGATGTGATGGATGAAGCCGGTGCTCGTGTGCATCTTGCCAATATAAAAGTACCGAAAGAAATTCTCCAGCTTGAAGAAGAAATCGAAAAAATCCGACAATCAAAAAACCAAGTTGTAAAAAATCAAAATTTTGAGGAAGCCGCACGCTTGCGCGATCTGGAGAAAAAACTTCTTAGCGATCTGGAAATCGCAAAACGCGAATGGGATTTGAAAGCGCGTGATATGATTTACGACGTTGACGATGAAGATTGCGCTGCCGTTGTTTCGATGATGACGAACATTCCCGTGCAAAAAGTCGCACAGAGTGAATCCGATAAATTGCTCAAAATGGAGGCGGCGCTTGCCGAGATGGTAGTTGGACAAGACGAAGCCATTTCGAAGCTAACAAAAGCGATCCGACGCGCCCGTGCCGGCTTGAAAGATCCGAAACGGCCTATCGGTTCCTTCATTTTCCTCGGTCCTACAGGTGTCGGAAAAACAGAGATGGCAAAAGCGCTTGCGCGTTACTTATTCGATTCTGATGAAGCGCTTATTCGCATCGATATGAGCGAGTATATGGAAAAATTTGCGGTCTCGCGTCTTGTTGGTGCACCTCCGGGCTACGTTGGATATGAAGAAGGCGGACAATTAACTGAAAAAGTCAGACGGAAACCATATTCTGTGGTTTTGTTAGACGAAATAGAAAAAGCGCATCCGGATGTCTTCAACATTTTGTTGCAGGTATTGGACGATGGAGTACTAACCGATAGTCTCGGTCGTCGTGTCGATTTTAAAAATACGATTTTGATTATGACTTCGAATCTCGGTTCGCGCGATATCAAAGTTACAGGCGGATTAGGATTCGGAACAAATACGCATCAGGATAACTACAAAACAATGAAGTCTAGCATAGAAGATGCGCTCAAGCGAGTTTTCAATCCGGAGTTTCTCAATCGCGTCGATGATACGATTATCTTTCATCAGCTCGAGCGTTCACATATCTATAAGATCATCGATATTGCCACTAAGGAGCTCTTTAGCCGAATGGCATCCCTGGGAATTTCAATCGAACTAAGTCAAGAAGCAAAAGATTTTCTCGTGGAGAAAGGATACGATCCAGCGTTTGGTGCGCGACCTCTCCGCAGAGCAATTATGAAATACATCGAAGATCCGTTTGCTGAAGAAATTTTGAAGGGAACTTACACACAGGGAAGTATTATTCGTGCAAATTTTGATAAAGAAAAAGAAGAACTTGTGTTTGTATATGCTTCCAAAGGAATCGAAGGTAATCAACTGGAAAAACACGATGAAGAAATAATCGGTACTAAGTAATCGACTTCAATTTTTAAAATCTAGAATCCCTCGACAAATGCCGGGGGATTTTTATTTCCATAAAGAATGATGTTTTTTTATAATCTCTTATCTATGTCTAGTCTGAGACATCTGTGAAACTAAACAGAAAATCATATATTCTCTTTTACAAACCATACGGTGTTCTTTCACAATTCACACGGGAGGCTGGATATTTATCCTTAGCCGACTTTGGTCCATTTCCAAAAAATACTTATGCGGCCGGCAGATTAGATGCAGACAGCGAAGGTCTTCTTCTATTAACAAATGATAATATTATCAAACATCGCATCACAGATCCAAAGTTCGAGCACGAGCGAACGTATCTTGTCCAGGTGGAAGGATTTCCAGTTGAAAGCGATATAGCACGATTACAGAATGGAGTCATAATTGGAGGAAAGCGTACTAAACCGGCAAAAGTAAGGATATTGACCTACGAGCCGAATTTACCACCGCGGACTGTGCCAATTCGTTTCAGAAAAAACATTCCTACATCGTGGATAAAAATTGAACTGCTCGAAGGACGCAATCGACAGATAAGAAAAATGACTGCAGCAGTCGATCATCCCACATTGCGACTCGTGCGCACATCTATCACTTTCCTTACTATCCATGGACTGAAACCAGGGATGTATCGGGAAATGACACTTGCTGAAATTGATAAATTGCTCCGCCTGCTTATTATTCCATAAAAGCTTTTTCCTCAATTTTGCTTAACTTCAATAAATTTTGTGCATTGTAAAGGAAAATAAAAACCCCGACGCACTACCAAACGTCGGGGTTAGGGAGGCTATCGAACCACTCACCATGGGGAATGGCGAGTAAGTTCGTTTATAATAACAGAACGAGGCAAAAAAAAGTTCCTTTTAAGAATAATGTGAACAATTTCATTAGATAACTGATGTATGATGTGTCGGAGGTGATTTCAAATCCGAAGTAAAAGATCGCACGTCTACCTATTCAACAACGAACGCAACTACTTTCTGATAACTCAAAGAAAATAAATCGATAGCTTATTCAACGATAAAAACCCCTGCTTTTCAGTTGCATTATAGAAGGAGTTTTTGTTTCTTTTTGATATAGTTTATCTCTTCGATTATCGATATGATTAAAATTGAACGTATCCATTTAGTAATTCTATGAAGCTCAAATATCGCCAGTCTTCCGAAAAACAGGTTGGCCGAGAACTCTTCTTTCTTATTCTTTCTTGTTCCGGCGGCGCCGGACACATTCGCGCGGCAGAGGCATTGCATTGCACGGCTCCATTAACAAAGCTTTCCATCCATACGGAACATTATGACGTACTAGATTTCACTTCAAAGCTTTTCAAACGACTTTATTCTGAATCATATCTTCAGATGGTAAATCGAGCACCGGAATTATGGGGATATCTCTACCAACAATCGGAGAAAAAACCATATGAAAAGAAAGGATTCATCAAATCGTTCGATCAACTTAACTATAAGCGTTATCTTCGAACTCTCCGTGAGCTAAATCCCGACGCTATTATCTGTACGCACTTCCTCCCGTATATTTCTGTTTCGAGTATATTGCGAAAGAATAGTATCATAGCTCCGGTTTTCGCCGTAACCACGGATTTCGACATCCATCAACTTTGGGTCGATTCTATCGTTGACCGATATTTTGTGTTTCATGAGGAATCTGCTTGGCAGCTTCAATCGAAACAAGTACCGAATGAAAAGATAAAGGTATCAGGAATTCCGCTGATGCCTGAATTCCAATTTAAAGAGAAACCTCGCATTGCGCGTAAAGAACTCGGCATTGATACGAATCGTTTCACTGTGATGGTGCTTTCAGGTGGCTTTGGCATTGGACGTGTGAAAGACATTGTTGAACAAACCGTCAAGACATTATCAACTTTTAAAAAAAATTAACCTGTTGGTCATATGTGGAAAAAACGACAAAGCACATGCCGAATTACAAACAATGCGCTACCCGGAGAACATCAACGCAAACATTTTCGGTTTCATCACCAACATCCACAAATTGATGGACGCCTCTGATATACTCATCTCAAAGGCTGGCGGACTTACATCATCCGAAGCAATGGCAAAATCATTGCCGATGCTCATTGTTGATCCGATTCCCGGCCAGGAGAGTCGTAATGCTGATATAATAATTGAACACGGTGCCGGCTGGAAGGCAATTAATATTGCTAATCTTTCCTATAAACTTCAGCGAATTCTAGAATTACCATCAATACTTACAAACGCACGTGCATCGACTCATCATTTAGCCAAACCGAAAGCAGCAACAACAATCCTTACAGATATCTATACACATCTACAAGCCCAGAAATATTTTCCAAAATGAAGACTCTACTCAACGATTTTGCGATCAACTACACCGAATGCGGTCTGCCGCAAGGTTTGCCGGTTGTGTTCATTCATGGTTTTCCCTTCAGTCATGAGATGTGGAAACCTCAATTGAATGCAATACCGAATAATATCCATGCTATTGCATATGACGTACGCGGTCATGGTCTTAGCGATGTCGGTGACGGGCAATATTCAATAGAATTTTTCGTTGATGATTTGATCGCATTGCTCGACCATCTTTTCATCGAGAAAGCGATACTTTGCGGCCTTTCAATGGGCGGGTACATTGCATTGCGTACTATCGAGAGACATCCGGATCGAGTCTGCGGCTTAGTTCTGTGCGATACAAAAAGCGAACCTGACACTAACACCGTAAAAATAAAACGTTCCGCTACTATGAAGTTAGTGAAAACAGCAGGAGTTCGAACTTTTGCCGAAGACTTTGTGAAAACCATTCTCTGGGAAAAGACTTACGAG
Source organism: Ignavibacteriota bacterium (assembly GCA_003142475.1). GTDB lineage: Bacteria > Bacteroidota > Ignavibacteria > UBA10030 > UBA10030 > Fen-1298. The sequence continues at coordinate 7,001 of PLMK01000079.1, read as the reverse complement.
AGAAATCCAAGCACTGTTGCATTCATCAAACAAATGATTTGCGCAAACTCACCGCTTGGTATTTGTGGAACTTTACTCGCGCTTGCTTCCCGCACCGATACAACACCGGAACTTTCTTCTACTAATATTCCAACATGCATTATTGTCGGCGAACATGACAAGTTAACGCCTTCTTCTGATGTTCAAACAATGCATAAAATGATTGCCGGATCAGAACTGCATGTGCTGCCTAATGCTGCTCATATGAGCAATTTGGAAAACACTCAAGAGTTCAACGAACGGCTTATAGCATTCTTGAAAAAGCTATAGCGGTTGTCATTATTGACCTTCTCTTTTCCTTCACCTATATTAGAATACAATAACAAAATGATTATCTATTTGATGGTGTCATGATGAAGGAAACAAAACTTACTCTTGGCTACTCTCAGAGCGCATCCGTCGAACCATTTCGCAGGTTACGTCGCACACGGATGACAGAAGCGCTCCGTTCTATGGTACGCGAAACAGAACTTTCTACGAATGATTTCATATATCCTCTTTTTGTTGTTCCCGGAACTAAATTCCGAAAAGAAATTGGATCGATGCCGGGTGTGTTTCAGCTATCTATTGATGAACTAGTACGTGAATGCACAGAAGTAAAAACCCTTGGTGTTCCTGCAGTGATTTTATTTGGTATTCCCGAGCATAAGGATGAAGTTGGAAGCGGCGCGTATGACGAACACGGCATCATTCAAACTGCTGTCCGTGCGCTGAAAAAAGAAATTCCTGATTTAGTTGTCATCACCGATGTGTGTTTATGTGAGTACACCTCGCACGGCCATTGCGGAATCGTGCGCGGTAACGAGATTGTGAATGATGCTTCCATTGAATTGCTGGCTAAGGAAGCACTGACGCATGCCCAAGCAGGTGCAGATATAATTGCCCCGTCTGATATGTTTGACGGCAGAGTAAAAGTAATCCGTCAGATTCTTGACGTTAACGACTTCCAAAATATTCCAATCATGTCCTATGCGGCAAAGTATGCATCCGGATTTTATGGACCATTCCGCGAAGCTGCAGAAAGTGCACCAAAATTTGGTGACCGCCGTTCACATCAAATGGATCCCGCCAATAGCGACGAAGCTTTACGCGAAATTGAGCAAGATATCATTGAAGGTGCAGATATTGTAATGGTGAAACCGGCATTATCATATCTCGATGTGATTCGTCGTGTGAAAGACCGTTTCCAAATGCCGACAGCCGCATATAACGTGAGCGGAGAGTATTCAATGATCAAGGCGGCAGGCCGTAACGGTTGGATTGACGAACCGCGCGTGATGATGGAAGTCTTAACGAGCATCAAACGGGCCGGTGCGGATATGATTCTCACTTACTTCGCGAAAGAGGCGGCAAAGGCATTAAATGAAAAAAAATGATTTTGAAAGAGAATATCCTATGCAACGACAAATTTTAAGAAGACGAATCTTAAAACGACGATTCAAAACAAAAAAATCCAATAAATTATTTGCCAAAGCTCAAGCTATTATTCCCGGCGGAGTGAATTCTCCTGTAAGAGCATTTAAGTCAGTTGGGCGATCGCCAATCTTTATAAAACGGGCAAGTGCTGCATACATCTGGGATGAAGATCGAAATAAATATATCGACTACGTTGGTTCGTGGGGACCAATGCTTCTTGGTCATGCAAATCCTGCCATACTAAGAGCTATACGGGAAGCAGTAAAGCGCGGCACGAGCTTCGGTGCTCCGACAAGTCTTGAGGTGAAAATGGCAGAGCTCATCACCAAGATCGTTCCTTCAATTGAAATGGTACGAATGGTGAATTCTGGCACAGAAGCAACGATGAGTGTCATCCGGTTAGCACGCGCGTTCACCGATAAGGATAAGATTATTAAATTCGAAGGATGTTACCATGGACACAGCGATTCTTTTTTGATCAAAGCCGGTTCTGGGGCAATGACACTTGGTGTTCCTGATAGCCCTGGTATTCCGTCAACAATTGCGATGAACACGTTGACAGCTCGTTACAATGACCTTACATCAGTGCGAAAAGTATTTGAAGAAAATAAAGATCAGATTGCAGCAATTATTGTAGAACCGGTTGCAGGAAATATGGGTTGTGTACCACCTATTGAAGGATTCCTGCAGGGGTTACGCTCACTGTGCAATGAATTCAATGCACTACTTATTTTTGATGAAGTGATGACAGGCTTTCGAGTTGCAATTGGCGGAGCACAGGCATTATATGGCGTTCAACCAGATTTAACTACGCTTGGCAAGATTATTGGAGGTGGACTTCCTGTTGGTGCATACGGCGGAAAAAAAGAAATTATGCAAATGGTAGCTCCAGCCGGATCGATGTACCAAGCGGGAACACTTTCCGGCAATCCTTTGGCAATGGCGGCTGGATTTACAATGCTGCGCATTCTCCATGCAAATAAGATGATTTACAAACAACTTGAACAGCGATCAGCACAACTTGAGGAAGGATTACGAGAGAATTTGCAAAAATTAGGACTCGGCTATACATTTAATAGAATAGGATCGATGTTCACACTTTTTTTTACTTCAAGATCTGTGATCGACTACGAATCAGCAAAAACTTCTGACACAGCAAAATTCTCAACATTTTTCAATGCAATGTTAGAACAGGGAATTTACTTGCCGCCATCGCAGTTTGAAACAGCGTTTATCTCCACTGCACATAGAGAAAGAATTATAGAGAAGACAATTAAGGCAAGCTACAAAGCACTGCAAAAAATTTGAAGATACACATTATACTAACAATAAAGATTTCATACTTCATGAACGAATTGTTGTACCATTTAAAAAAAGCCCAGATTCTATAAAGAATCGGGGCTTAGTGTTTATTAACTCCTTTTCAATAAACAGTTTTTTCATTTCCCTTTTTAAGGAAATTTTTAATACAATCTTACAGGAATTGCTACGGTCCTTGTATCCACCCCCGGTGCCGTAATAGTAAGCCTGCACGTTGTAGCTCCTACATCAACTGTAGAATTATCCGTAATACCAAATGCGAATTTTGTTGTTCCCCACCCAGGGAACCGTCCGGCAGCTGAAACTGGAGTCGGCAATAATGGTATAGACCCATATGTGTCAAAAGCGACGCCACTCGTTCCCGGAGGAATCACAAAAGCAGCCGTAATTGTCGTGCCATCACACAACGGATTCCCATTAGCATCCGTAACTTCAAGTGTGAACAGAGCCGATTGACCATGCCGAGGCATTGCTATCGAGTCTGGTGCTTGTACTACAACTATCGGCGCCTTATTCCAAATAACAAGCACACTATCAATGATTTTCTTACCATCGCGACCCTGCGTTTGCGCCCAAACCCATTCACCTCCAATGCGACCAGCAAGAGCAGTGTTATCATAATACGGTAATGCATCAGGTTCTGGATTTACTGTAAGAAGACTGACGGTCGCTAGACCATCCTTATCAGAATAAGCTTGAAAATCTTCGAATCCAGTTTCAATGATACCAGCTTGTGAGTGGAAATACACTGCAGTCCCCTTATTAACTGGATTGCTAAAAGTATCACCAATTGCTACCGTAAATCTGGTATATGGCGTGTACAAATAATCCATGCTTGGAAAAACAAACCGGCTTGGCATCAATGTAAAATGATTCTGATCTGGGAAGCCAGCATGAACAGTTATCTTTACAGGTTCTGAATTAATAATTTTTCCGCTTTCAAGTACAATCTGAGCAACTACTTCTATTACACCTGCCTCAGTTCCGCTTACAATAGAAGCACGTAATCTACCTTGACTATCCGTGCTATCATGCGAAGGAATGAGCCGAGGTTCGGTTCCTCCTCCAACAAATACATTAGGATAAAAATTGCTGGAGAACGTTGCACTGTACCTCGGAGTGGCTGCTACTGGTAAACCAAGCGAATCTCGTACTTCATATGTAATGACCGCGTTTTCTAATGCACCGACACCTGAAACATAAATGTCACTTGCAGTAATTCCTATGTATGCTATCTGGGCAGCTTTCAATACTTCAGGAGAGGGTACATTAATCTCTTGAGCGGCTCTTAATACTCCGTAGAGATGTTTAGTAGCGCTTCCGCTTGGCCCACTCACTGCAATAGTAATATCAAAATTACCGCTAATGCCGCCATTGGGAACAGCATCACTAAGTCTCACTTGATATTTAATATTATTTGTGTCAATTGTTCCGGAAGTATTACTAGTCGCATTGTATAGAGAAATGCTTGATGACGCGAAACCTGATACATTCACTTGTATCGAATTACCTTTTGCAAGTGGACGGTTGTTTACATCCGCAACAATATAGTTTAGATCAAAATAACCAGCATCAGATATAATAACCGTATCGTTCGGTACACTCGTTGTTGAAATGACTGGAGCACCCGAGAATAAGAAAGGAATCTTACGCAGTACAGTGTTACCGCCGCGCACCTTAACAAATACCGACACATTGCCGAAACCAATTACAGGATCGTTCGGCATTTTTCCACCATACAGCGTTGCTGACGCTCTTCCAAATGCATCGAGAAGTGCACTTGGTGGGGTAATACTACCGCCCGAAGTACTGAATATAATATTCTGGGGAGCTGGAAAATATCCATACGCATCGACAAGGTTCACAACGACCGTTCCTACTGGATTTCCCCAGCTGTTAAACATATTCTGATTAAGAGTTAAAAGTATTTGGTTAGAATCAGGCAATCCATGCGCCACTTCGATAGGTGTTGATACTGCAGAGAAAAAATTTCCATACCCATCTGTAGTTCTTGCCACAATTTGAGCAACACCCGGCACATTACCGGCACTAATAGTTACCGTAGCAACTCCTCCTGCCCCTGTTGAATCCTGGGTAGTCGAAAGGCGAGTACCATTTGGTGCCTGTAACAGATAAAATGTAACAAGTGCTTTTTGAGTCGCTGTAAGTGGAGATCCATTACCATCTTTCACTATGAATGAAATACGCGCACTGGTATCGGGTAATTGTGTTTCAGATAAATATAATTTCCGACTAGATGAATCTGCAAGTGAAATACTTGCTGGAACATTATAAAATCCGGTTCCTGATGATGTACCACGCATATATCCAGTAAACCAATCTTGATCTACAGTAGGATAATTACCATTTGGACTTACTATTTTAATTTTAAACGTGATAACGCCAGAAACACTGTCTTTGTTTTTATCAATAACCCATACACGGAAATGTGTTAGATTAGTGTCCTTGGTATCGGGCAAGGTGATCTGATCACCTTTTAAGTGCAAACTACTCTTTAGTTTATCATTGAGTGCATCGACCGTTACAGTAATCGTAGATCCTTCTACCAAGGGCTTCCCATAATCATCAGAGACTGTAAAATCGAAGAAATTCATATCGCCATCTGGAACCTCAAAATTTACCGTATTAGAACTACGAGTAACCGTAGTATGTCCCGAGAATAGAATCTGAATAGTTCTTACAATAGAACTATCCGCTTTACGGATAGATGTGTCGCCTTTCACCTCAGCCGTAACTGTTACCAAACCTCCAATTGGAGGGTTTCCACCGCCACTCGTTAAAACAGCAGTAGCAGCACCATCTTTTGTAAATGCATCTTTAATTATTCCGCCTCCATTTGTTACGAAACTAACAGGGGTTCCATCGGCTGCCGGATTTCCAAATTGGTCATTGATAGTCATTGTTATCGTTGTGCTCAAACCGTCATAAACGCGGCCAGCAATATTGAATTTAGAAGCTGCTATAGAAACATGATTGCCATCGGGTAATCCTGTGCCCTCAGTTAAACTAGCAGTTGCTGTAATTTTACGAGTCGGATCAATTACCTGTGCAGTTACGAGAATGGCATTGGGTTTTGTGCCGCTAAAAATTGTCGTTGATACTTGCCCCGTTAACAGATCTGTTTGTGCAGTATCTGGCTTAATAGATTCTCCACTTGGATTGCTTACACTGATTGAAAATTTAACCCAGCATCTATTTGCTGTACCTGTAACCGGTCGATTCAAAGAATCAACCACCAAGAAAGTCAAAGTGCTAGATTGATTAATTCCACCTTTAAGTAAAATAGATTTTGCTGTTTGACTTAACAACCCAATACTTGCCGCACGCCCCGAGTTTCCACTTACAACTTTACTTGAATCTACTATTGTCATATGAATATTGAAACCAGTTTTATTGTCGCCTGGTGCCAAACTCACTTTTTGTGTATCAGATGCATACCCAGATAGAATTGCATATACAGATGTATTATAGTTGTCGGACAATTCCATTGTAAGTTTATAGGAACCATCCGTTTTTGATGTATCAACTTGTGCTATGGATCCCATATCGATAATACGAGCCAGACCAAGGGGTTTGTTTGCTGCATCAAGCACTGTACCGCTTATGGTAGTCGTTTTAGTCGTAGTTGGCTCTGTTGGATTTTGTTGACATCCAGCATTTAGCAACAAAAACGCCATTGCACTTAAAAATACATAGGCACGCAAATTCATTTTGTACTCCTCAGGGAAGAATCCCTGCTCCAAAAAATATTAAGATTATTTTTCCGTCCTACGTTTAATATCTTTATCCATTTCGTGCTGCGAATCCTGAATTATATTTTTCACTGCCGGTAGTTTTGCCGCTCTTTCTTCTAATGACGGAAGGATTTCTGCTTTCATAAGAACAATCAATTCCCGTTTAATAACTTGTTTTGAATCATATCCAAAGAGATAGCGTAATCCAAAAACCCACCAAGGTAAATCTTTCAATAATGGTACTCCTGAGCGAATGATAGTTTCTTCATTGGAATACATTCCACCAATATATCCTTCTTCACCGTTCAGAAGCGTCAAAGAACCTGTTCCCATAGTCTTATTAATGACAGTCGTAGATGTGCTGGATGTGAAAGTACTTTTTTCTACAGTATAGCGCACATCAATAAATTCCATATCCCCTACTTTATAAATTGTGGGTTTAACTGTCAAGATTGTTCCTGTTGGATAGAA
>PLMK01000066.1 GCA_003142475.1 Ignavibacteriota bacterium | reverse complement strand
AAGAGGAATGAAATTAACGTTGAATGCAGAAAAAGTTTATATTGTTGATGATGAACCAGCAATTGCCAAATTGCTTGAATTGTGGACTCAACGATGGGGATACTCTGTCGAGGTTTTCCATGATGGAAAAACTTTTCTTGATCGCTTCGTAGAACCCCCCGACCTTGTACTACTGGACATTATGCTTCCAGACACAAGCGGCATTGATTTGTTGAAAGAGATTAAGCGAAGAAATTCTGAAATTCCTGTCATTATGCTTTCCGCGCAGGAAAGTACAGAGGTAGCAGTTAATACACTCAAATTAGGAGCCGCTGACTATTTTAGTAAACCAATCGACTTTCCGAAGCTGGAACTCGCAATAAAGAATTCTCTTAAACTTGCAGCACTATCCCGTGAAATAGAGGATTTGCAGGACAGTATTGGATCACGTTTGCATTTCGATAATATGATTTCACAGAGCGGAGAGATGCAGGATGTGTTCAAACTCGTGAATAAAGTAATTCACGTTGATATTTGTGTTCTCATATTAGGTGAAAGTGGCACAGGTAAAGAACTGATAGCTCGCGCAATTCATTATAACAGCAACCGTAAAAGCGGCCCCTTTGTAGTCGTGAACTGTGCTTCCATTCCACATGATCTATTGGAGAGCGAACTCTTTGGCCACGAGAAGGGTGCATTCACAGGTGCTATTCAACGACGAATTGGAAAATTTGAACAGGCGAATGGTGGCACAATATTTTTGGATGAGATTGGCGAATTAGACCAAAGTTTGCAATCAAAAATACTTCGTGTTATTCAGGAAAAACAATTTGATCGAGTAGGTGGAAGTGAAACTCTCACGACTGATGCACGACTTATTTTTGCAACACATCGCAACCTTTGGGAAGAAGTGAAACAGAAAAATTTTCGTGAGGATTTGTACTTCCGCATTTCGACGTTTCCAATTATGCTTCCCCCTCTCCGACAGCGCAAAACGGATATTCTATTACTCGCAGATCATTTCTTGAAGAAACAGGGAGAAGAGCTGGGGAAACCCAACATTCAATTCTCACGCAAAGCACTCGATCTACTCTACAATTACCCTTGGCCAGGCAATGTGCGCGAATTAGAAAATGTAATTCAGCGTGGTTTAGTTTTAACAGACGGACAAACACTTACTGAACGGGAATTACCGGTCTTCATTCAGTCTTATGGTTCTGCTGAAACAGACATAAAACAAAGTTCCATTTTCCAAGAGCGTGAGGATTCAATCATTCCATTCGAAAATATCAAAGAAAACGCTGTTCGGCACGCACTGAAGAATACAAACGGAAATATAGCAGAAGCTGCGCAGAAGTTAAAAATCGGCCGTGCCACCTTATATCGGCTTGTAGAAAAATACAAAATTAAAATCTAATCCGTTTTATCTGCCAGTTTAGATGCAATAATAAATTTCAATAATTGCTTTATTCACGCATAAAAATAAATCCCCGACTATTTATTCAACAATCATGGGTTTTAAAGCAATTAGTATTACTTTAAGTGTTTTTCTTGAGCAAAAGAAGCGCTACACAACGTATGTTGACGACGCTGTATCGCCACCGTGTCCAGTCCAATTTGTATGAAAGAACTCTTCACGTGGCTTATCGATTCGTTCATATGTGTGCGCACCAAAATAATCGCGTTGTGCCTGCAGTAAATTCGCGGGCAGTCGTTCATGACGATAGCCATCATAGAATCCCAACGAAGAACTCATTGAAGGAATTGGTATACCTAATTGTGCCGCTGTCGAAACAACTTTTCGCCATGATTCCTGACAATTCGCCATAATCTTTTTGAAGTATGGATCAAGCAATAAATTCAGTAATTCTGGATTATTATCGTACGCTTCTTTAATCTTGCCGAGGAACGTACTACGGATAATACAGCCGCCGCGCCACAGGAGTGCAATGCCGCCATAATTTAGATCCCATTTAAATTCTTTTGCTGCTTCCTTCATAAGCATATATCCTTGAGCATAGGATGTCAGCTTCGATGCATACATTGCTTTCCGAAGATCTTCGACAAATTTCTTTTTACTGCCAGTATATTTCTTTTTCGCCGGTCCTTTCAGAATCTTTGCAGCAACGATACGTTCACTCTTTAAGGCCGAGAGACATCTGGCGAAGACTGCTTCAGAAACCATCGTCATTGGAATGCCAAGATCGAGAGCAGAAACACTCGTCCATTTTCCTGTTCCTTTTTGTCCAGCCGTATCGAGGATGTAATCCACTACATATTTTTTCTTTTCATCTTTATAGTTGAGAATGTCCCGAGTGATTTCGATAAGATAGGAGCTTAACTCGCCTTCATTCCACTCTTTGAAAACTTCATACATTTCTTTATTGCTCATGCCCAATGCTTCTTTCATAATTTGGTAGCACTCGCAAATAAGCTGCATATCACCGTATTCAATGCCGTTGTGTACCATTTTCACAAAATGACCTGCACCGTTATTTCCAACCCAATCGCAGCAAGGCGTGCCATCTTCAACTTTTGCAGAGATAGCTTGGAAAATTGGCTTTACAAACGGCCATGCAGCCGGCGAACCGCCTGGCATGATTGATGGACCTTTCAATGCGCCTTCTTCGCCACCGGAAACACCTGTTCCTATATACAGCAACCCTTTGGATTCAAGATACTTTGTGCGACGGATAGTATCAGGATAATGAGAATTGCCTCCATCAATAATTATATCTCCATTTTGGAGGAAAGGTATTAATTGTTCTATAAAATCATCCACCGCTTTACCGGCTTTCACCATCAACATAATTTTGCGCGGTGCTTTCAAAGACTCCACTAATTGCTGAATAGTATGCACACCGACAATTTTCTTACCTTTGGCGCGTCCTTGAACGAAATTATCAACTTTTTCTACTGTGCGGTTAAACACTACGACAGTAAAACCATGACTTTCCATATTCAACACAAGATTTTCTCCCATCACAGCCAATCCTACCAAGCCAATATCTGCTTTCTGTTCCATTTTCGTTCTTCCTATAATTTTATTAATATTTTTTCTGAATTATACAATTGATTATTTAAAACGATCCTTATACGCCCATAAACCTAACGCAGGATTCGAAATATAGAATATCTTTTCGCCATCGGGCATGATGTTAAAACCATCTTTGAGTTTTTCGGGGTCGTACTTCCTCGTCATCTTATTCAACTCTGCATATTTGAAGTTGACACCTTCGATTTCCTGTTTCGTAAGATACCCGGGNNATGATCCGTGAATCAAATGTGCAGCTGCTCCGAGATTATTCTTCAAATCATCATTCTCTTTTACTAATTGTAGGACTCTCGGAGTTCCAACATATCCGTACTTATGTATAAGCATATCGATCTGTTTATCTTCTCCGAATTCTTTTAAGGCAGGAGCGAGAACTATCAACTCTCCACTATCGGCAATTGCCATACGAGTACGATATATGCTCTTGTTGCCAAGCCAAGTGCTCTTAAATTCTGAAGGATCGAGATAGACGACAACTTTATTCAATGGTTCATCAACCATCTCGAAGTTCACTTTCAGTGATAATTCTGCTGCAAGGTTGAAGCATTCAATGTCGTCGCCAATATACAAGCCACGCACTTTGAGT
>PLMK01000058.1 GCA_003142475.1 Ignavibacteriota bacterium | reverse complement strand
GTCCAGTTTGTGCCGTTATTAGTTAATAAATAAACGCCACCAACATTAATTCCTGACATTCCAGCGAAAATACTAGTATCGCCTGATCCGTTGACAGTGACAGCAAGTGCAGAGACTGTAGGAAATCTTAAAGTATCCTTTATGCCTGCTGAACTGACTGCAGTCCAGTTTGTACCATTATTAGTTGAGAGAAAAACTCCATTGTAATTAGTCCCGGCAAATATACTATTGCCACAAACAGCAAAAGCTGTAACCCAAGTGTTCGTCAGACCTGAAAAAGTCCAGTTCATACCGTTATTGGTCGATACATATATGCCGTTGTTGTAAGTTCCCGCGAAGAGATTCTTGCCCATGATAGCAAAGCAACTAACGTCAGTGCTTGTTAATCCTGAATTGACTGCATTCCAGCTTGTACCGTTATCACTCGAGAGATAGACGCCGTTCCATGTTCCTGCGAAAAGATTAGCGTCACTTACAGCGAAAGAATTAATCCAAGAATCTGGGCAAATGGTTTGAACCCATTGAGAATTAAGAATATTTATATTGCAAAATATGCAAATCAGTNNCTAACGGATGGCGGCTAAGCTGACCGCGTTGAAAAAGTTTCGTGATGCACTCAAGGAAACAGGTTTACGCTACCAACTGAATTATTAAGCACAAAACCTCTACTCGCCATGTAAATTACTCCCACGCTCATTCGGTCAGCTTGAGCCGCTGGTTAGGCAGCGTAATTGAATCTTTAAAAAAAAAACATTATGGCATATTATATATTCCCCAAAAGCAATGGCTAAGAACTAATGGTGGAATATTTTGGACTACTTCTGCAATTGTCGCGCAAGTCATGTTAGATAGTCTGATTTCCGGTGATCCTAAAAATTATTCAGTGCGTCAATTTGATAACAAGATAAATATTAATAAAGGTGGCAACTGCGATGATACCGGTCATAATGGTAACCCAGAAAGTATATCGTAACATAGTTTTAGTTTCCTTGTCTTGGTCTCGACGGTGCAATTCGGCAAGATAATATTCTGCACCCTCACCCCAAGAATAGGCAAAGGTATCATAGAGTTCCATGAGTCTTTCATTAGACATATTTCGTAAATCTTTTAGTTTGGGTGCCATAATGTTACAACTCCTTTTTTATGCGCTGCCTAACGGACCGGCGCTANNGCTGCGGCGCTGATAACTTTCATAACGCACAAAACGAAACAAGTTCATGAAACCGACTTTCAATTAAACACAGAACATATGCGCGCAATGTAAATTGCACTACGCTCATTCCGTCAGCTTGAGCGCCTGGTTAGGCAACAGCACTACGAATATGTTTTTGTCGGATATGCCCGATGATAATCATACTTTTCTCGATCATTTGAAACCAAGAGTCAACCAAACAAAGCGTGTGAAAGTGCGTTGTTGAGTCTTAACATGTAAACCTGCTCCTTCGAACATTTGGCTCGTCGCTACGGGGCTCTTCACTTTGATACGTTGAATGAATTTCGCGAGCCATACTGGCATGGATATATCGGTCAAGCAGAAGCAGCCTCCTGGACGAAGAACACGACTTATCTCTCTGAGAGCTGCAATTTGGTCACTCCAATGATGAAATGAAATGCTGCTTAACACGACATCGACGGAGGAATCAGACAGTGGCAAAGACTCTGCAGCGCCCAAATAAACCGTAGCAGATGGAATCCGGCCACGAGCGAGTTCTACCATGCCCTCCGCTGGATCAATACCAAATAATTGCGCCGACGGGTAAAGCGCTTGAGCTTTGTGCAACAACTGCCCAGTCCCACATCCGATATCAAGGACAGTCTTCGGCGTAGAAATTTCATTGGCAACTATATCGAGCATTTCTGCATGCAATCGAATGGCATATCGTTGAATCCAAGAGTTGTCATATGTGCGTGACCAGCGGTTGAAATCTTCAATATCTTTTTTGCTATTATTGGAAGTCATAAGTAAAATATTTTCTTATATAATTAGAAATTGGTTTGTTATTTGCTGTTGCCTAACGGACCGGCGCTAAGCTGCGGCGCTGATAACTGTCGTCATGCACCCAACGAAACGAGTTCATGCTGATTCTTTCAAGTTTGTACTGATCTATAAGCGCAATGTAAATTGCTCTCACGCTCATTCCGTCAGCTTGAGCGCCTGGTTAGACGGCACAAAAGAATTATTTGTTTTCCATCCGATTTGAACTATGAATTATATCCAAAGTAATGCCAAATTCTAATAAATCAGTCATTGTATATGTAATATTTTGTGTGGTATAACTTTTTGATGTGATTTTGGAATTGTTCTGATTAACTACTGAGATAATTTTCGTCAAGACAGCACCAGCTTGCTTGCGAGAAAGAAAAGGACTGGCAGCCTCGATTAATATTGACCATGCTTCAGTCATTGAAATTATTATATCTTGATTTGCTGGAAATCCCTGAATGAGAAGCTCTCGCATAGAGTTATCACTGTAAAAGTAACCTATAATGTATAGATTTTCGTCAAACGAATATTTAAATCCATATACGCCGATTGAAGTTGGGTGTACAGTTTGCACAAGGGATTTTCCATTGATTTCTAAGAAACTAAAATCATTTGGGTAGACTTCTGATAAAGCTTGGTTCCAGCGATAGACAAATTCCGACAACGACAAACCAAGAGAGTCTATGGGATAATCTGGCTTTTGAATTTGTAAATAATCACAAGCCGACTTGTTGGCTCCTTGAACGGTTCGTGTCCTTGAATCAAATGTAAATTCTAATTTGTCTGGGACAGAATTCCGAGTAAAGGAAAAGTATATTCGATATACTCCACTAGAGATGTCCTCTACAGTCCAAACTTCATTGTTAATATTATTGTTCTGATATTCATATTGAAAACCATTGTTTATCACGTCATATAGTCTAAGTTTAGCCCCTGAAGGTTTGTAATCAAAAGCCATATTGCGAATTTGTTCTTTGGTGTACTGCGGTTGTGAATTTCGTTGATCACATCCAATTAATAAACATAAAGACAGCGCAATATATAGAATTGTCCTCAATTCAGGATTATTGGGCAGATTCATGTTAAGCCTCATTGTTTTGTACTTTTAATATTGGCAGTCTCCACCAGAGTTCTTTTTTTGAGCGAGAAATAATTTCTTTTGCAGAATATATTCTAGCGATTTTTATAAATTTACTGTTAACACCAATTACTAGAAATACTTGATAAATATTCTTTCCGAGAATACACGACTCAGCTTTTTTATGTTGTTCATTCGTTAAATATCGAAAGTTTATCTCCTTGATGTNNTTTTCTGCCTGCTTTGATATTGTCACTTTTTCACCTCACTATTATAATGGTTAGTAGGTGGTTTTTCAGTTAACACACTTACTTACATGCATCCAAATAATTCTGAGGAACGCGATAACCCAGTTCTATCGCTCTCATGAAATCCGACATTGCTTCGCGCCTTTGCCGATAATTATAATATGTAACTCCCCTGTTGAAATAAACTTCCGCATCATCTGGATTTAGATGGATTGATTTAGTAAAGTCGGCAATGGCTCCTCTGTAGTCTTCAAGCAATGACTTTGCGAGACCCCTAAAGTGATAGGCATCTGCATCATTCGGATTCATCTTGATTGCCTTTGTGAAGTCAGAAATGGCTCTTTGATAGTCTTCAATCTTGACCTCTGGGAGACCCCTGTTGAAGTAAAACTCTGCAATATCTGATTTCAGACTGATTGCTTTGGTGTAATCGGCAATGGCCCCATGATTGTCCTCAAGCTTATACTTTGCAAGACCTCTATTGTTGTAGGCATTTGCATAATTTGGTTTGAGACTAATTACCTTAGTGTAATCGGCAATAGCGCCTTGATAGTCATTAATGTTATATTTTGCTTGTGCACTATCAAACCAATCGTTCGCACTCTTTGTTTGAGACAAAGAAATAGCGTGAAAGTAAGAGATCACCAAAACAAAAACAATCAATTCCTTTTTCATTGTTCTTCCTCAATTGTGTTAAATTCAATGAAAGCTTTTAGGATTCGATTTCATGTAAATTTATTTAAGATGAAAATAGTTGCAATATCGACTTTTGTGCCGTCTAACTATGATTAGACGGACAAGTCCAACGTAATAATATTATATGGCCTTGTTTGCGTAATGTATATTACATGGATCAATCTATGTAATATAGTTTGTTATGGATTTGTATACTATTGTATACACGAGAACTACCCTGTCTTGTCCCTCAAGACTCGTTTGTAGCTTTTACAGCTGTGTGTTCAAATAACGCAATATTTCAATATTGAATCAAGACTTTATAAAAATGATTATTTATTAAAGTCAAACAGGAATAAACTCCTGCTTGTTTCACCCTCCGCATCCCTTTAATTGTATCCCCATCATTAGTGAATAACATCACTGANNTCATTTTTTGAAAACGCTGTTATTCTATAACACTGATTTTTTAAAGTGCTGTTATTGGCATTTATGCGCTTGAAAATCGCCTTATAGAAGAATTTTTTCTGGGAGGATATCTCGTTGAATCAAAGCCAACCATCCGAATCGAACTTCATTTCGCTAAGCGTCTTTGTTCAATCCTTGAAAAAGCAGAAGGTCGCAGAGAACTCCATTGAGTCCTATATCAGTGATCTGAAAGGATTTCTCCAAAGTCAGGATATATCGGTCGATTCAATCGAACCAACGGCCATTATCAGGATTCAGCAGCAACATATCGAATCCTACCTCCAGCATCTAATCGGGAAGAGTGTCAAGTATTCCACCATTCGCCGGATACTCGCATCAATCCGCAGGTTTTTCTTCTTCCTGGAAGATGAAGGCATCATCAAAACTAATCCATCACAGGCAATCCTTCTTCGTTCTACACGAAGGAATGCATTCACGCCTGAAGAAGCTCTTCAAATCTTCAGGTATCTCGCAAAACGTCAACGATCCCAAAGCACGACTGAAGTCCTTCGTTTCTTCCGTGATGAATTGATACTTCTGCTTATGGTGTTCAACGGATTGCGCCAATACCAAATCCCAAGGCTTAAGCTTTCTTCAGTTCAACAATCAAATGGAACAATCATTCTGAATGTGCGAAAAGGTTTTGGTATAAAACTCGAAGGGATGATTCTAAATAAGCTGCGAATGTATTTGGTGATGAGGAATTCAAATTCAGAATCCGTGTTCCTCGAACCATTCGAATCAAAGCCCATTACTGTTTCTGGCTTAATGGCAATGCTCATTGAGCTTCGATACGCTCTTA
>PLMK01000003.1 GCA_003142475.1 Ignavibacteriota bacterium | reverse complement strand
CAAAGAACTGCAATGATAGCAAAGCCATAGAATAATTGTTTCATAATAATATACTCCTGAAATTGATTGATGAATTATTGATTTATAAAGCTACCTGCACTCCTAAATCTGCCGTTAAACCATAATTTTCACCATGATACGGAAGTGTCCATCCATTAATTCTATTTTTTACAGAAGTACTCTCATCAACATTGGTTAAATTGTTTATATTGAGCATCAAAGCGATTTTACTTGTAAATTGTTGTTTGAGTGATAGATCCCATCTCTTTAAACTGTTCGTGATAACGTCGGTTCTTCCATCAGCCGAGTAGCTGCTTGTATATTCACTCTGGAAAAAGAGAGAAATACGCACAGAAAAACCGCCGATATCATAGCCAAGCGATGCATTGCCAAAGAATTCTGGCTGTCCTTCTAATTTTTGTTTTGAAGTAAAATATCTCGGCACTGGGCTTGATGTATAGCTAGTATCACCTCTAAAAATTGACATTTGCCGAACCGTATCGTCGTTTAAAAACGCTCGAATATCGGTTTCTGACCGAATAAGTGAGAAGTTATATGATATAACAAAATTCTTCAAGAGACCTGGAAGAAAATTCGTGTGCAATTGATGAGTGATTTCGAGACCCCATACGTGTGTAGGGTTTGAAGAACTATATGGATAGAAAAGATAATAGGATGTTGTTTTATCGAATGGATCTTTCCATTTTATTCCCACACTATCAAGATACTTCTGTCCATTTTGTGTAATGGCGCCATCTACTTGCACTTGAGTTGCATAATGAAACATATCTTGAATATCTTTATAAAAAACAGAGACGGTAAACAATCCTATATCGTTGCCAAACAAGGATGTGTTAATTTCATAATTCCATGCTTTTGCATCAGGAAGATTTGGATCACCCACTACCATCGATGTCCCATACTGTCCTGGAACGCCCTTAGGTAAATCTGAGGCTGATGTTCTTGCGATCATTTGTTCCAACCTATAATTGAAATCGGGTCTTGCTAATGCTCTATAGGCAGCAGCACGCATATTCATGAAATCGAAAACCTTCAATGTCAACTGAGCATTCGGAAGCCAAATAGTTTCTGTGTGTGTAGCAGTTGTATCTTTTAAAATACCGGAAACAGTAGGATACCCTGTAAGTGCTGTTTTTGAATATTTCGAAGCGTAATCATTATTTTCAGATTCTACTCTCACACCGGCGATGAATGCAATGTCTTGCCCGAAATTCAAAGTATTCATGAGATAACCGGCTGAAACTCGCTCTTCAATATCATATCCTTGAGCACCTATCTCATCATCCGGTGTATATTCGCGTAAAGAACCGTTCACTCCATTTTTATTGATGTCGTACCATGCACGTAAATCATTATCGCTGATCATGGGATAAAGTCGATATTTGTCATATAGATTCCGTTCCTGCGGTATGGGGTCGAGGAACCAGGAAAGCAGTACTTTCCCGCCTGCTGTGATATTATCGTTTTGAAAAGGTGTTCCTGTAAAATTCTTCGGCCCTGATGCGGTATTTGTATATGCTCCAAAGGTCTCATAATTCGCAGTCAATTGACTATCATCTTTTGATCGAATCTTGTCTCTATATTTTCCTCCAAGCTTTATTTCGCCGGATAATGAATTTCCGATAGTATACTGCTCACTCAAATCAAGATGGGCGGTCTTTTCTTTATCAAGATTTGCTTCTTGGCGGTAATANNCCTCCGGAGCTTTCACTCGGTTCATAAAAATCTGAATAAAAGTCATAAGGATAGTCAGATTTGGATTGAGAGAAAGAAACTCCCCACTCTGCGGTTAAACCGAACAGATGATTTTTTCCGTTAATAGAGCTATTAAAATTTGAAATTTCTTGCTGCTGATCTCGTATGAAATACAAAGGACCCAGGCTTGCATCGGTTGGGTAATTTCTATTAAAGGTAACAAAGTCTCGCGTAGTTTTATTATAGATGCTGCTAATTTTTATCGATCCATTATCCGGAGTGTTTATATCCAGAATGACGCTGCCACCCTCTCTCTTTCTCACTTCATNNAAAATCATATGTTAAATCAGTGCTTTCAGCGCTTCTATCTCTTTGTTCAAGGTTACCGGATATTTGCACACCAAGCACATCATTGAAAAACCGCTCGCCATACTTTGCAGAAAAATCGTACTGGTTGAGTGTCTTATTGAGTTTCTCATACGCGCCTTTCGCATTTATTTGGATGGATCGTTCTGCCGGTGCATTTGGTGTTACGAGATTTACTGAGCCAGCTATCGCATCCGCATCTTTATCCGGAGTTAATGCTTTATAGAGTTCTATGCCAGCCAACGATCCTTGAGACATCATGCTCAAGTCAACACCTCTGGAATCGGCTTCCGTTGCGGGTATTTTGACACCATCGATGGTAACAGTGCTGAATCCAGCGCTCATGCCTCGCAGAACAACTTGAGTCGCTTCGCCGCCTGAACGTTGCAATGCAACCCCAGACAAACGCCCTATGGCTTCTGCGGCATTTGCGTCCGGCAATTCTTTAATCTTATCTGTAGAAACAACATCAAC
>PLMK01000076.1 GCA_003142475.1 Ignavibacteriota bacterium | reverse complement strand
TTTGTGCTCATTGCTTTCAGGAATGACAAATAATACTATAGTTATGCAGGTATCAAGTATTCATTTAATATTGGGATAGTCTTATTCCATTGAATATCCTTTCTTAAATAATACCAAGCCCCGTGACGGAATGAATTTAGTGCGTCATCTATATCATAATGAGCAGAAACAAAAATAAATGGTATATTAGGGTGACTTTTCTTTACTCTATCAATTTCATCCTTGAACACTTCTGTTGCATAAAACGAATCAAATACCAATAAATCATATTTATTGAGATGATTTAGTTCAGCTTTGAAATCTCTATTCACTTGTACTTCGATATTAGAATCCAATAAGGCTTTTATAAAACTAGAATCCCAATATATTTCATCATCAATTAATAATATTTTCTTTCGTTCGTTTTTCATTTTATATTCCTTCGTCTACGATGATTATTAAGTTTTTCGTAGCATTTTGCTAATTGGCAATTCTATTAATACAATCGTGCCCTTGGGCGCGTTATTTGAGACAGTACATTTTCCATCATACCATGTTAACATTAAATTTACGATAATTGATCCCAATCCTGATGACCTAGGATTCTTGGCGCTTGTCACTGAAATATGATATAAATCATCTTTAATTGCTGGTGGAACGCCACATCCATTGTCAACAACCTCAACGTAAATATTCTCATTTTCCTTCATTGTTTTTACGCTGATTTCCTTTTCCTTTTCGTTTTTCATAGATTCAAAAGCATTTTGAATTATTGATGAAAACGAGGCGCTCATCAATATATGGTGGAAAACAACATCAGGTAAATCTTTTAATTCTAAGTTGATTTTTAATTCCGGATGTTTCTTTGATAATCTATTAACTTCGTCTTTTAAAATTGTATTCAAATTACCAATATGATCACGAGTAGAAAGAGGAGAATACCTAGGTGCTTTTTCAGATAGAATTGCGTTATCAAATTTTATTCTATTTAGCGCATCCGAAGCCGTTGCAGATAGATTCTTTTCCATTTCTAATAGATCTATGTTTGTCCGAATAGAACTAGTAATCGATTGAACATTATGGCCGTAATCAGTAAACATAATACCTTTTATTGCTACTTCCATGGCACTAATTAAGGATCTCTGTAAATTAATTAGTTTTTCATTTCTCTCTGCTACAAGAATAGCCAAAGAGACCTGATTAGACAATCTAAATAAAATATTTTCGTGTTCTTCTGAAAAAGCATTTTCCTCTTTATTTTCAACATTTATAACTCCTACCAATCTTCCCTCATCTGACAATAGTGGAACCGCCAATTCTGATAACATGGGTTTATCGACAAATTGTATATAGATTTCCTTCCATTTAGGATCCGATAAATTTTGAATTCTTAATGGTTTTTTTGTCTCTGCAACTATTCCAACAGCTCCTGTGCCAATCTTTTGCCTTTTTCCAAATTGAGATTCTGGCACAAGAACAATCAATTCTTTATTACTAGGATCCATCCATGTAATATTACCCGTTGATGAATTTGTAAGCTTCATTGCTTGCTCTAAGACAGGTTCCAACGCAACAACTAAATCTGANNAGTCTTCGTAACATCTCAAGTTCTGCGTTCTTTTTTACTAATGCTTCATCTACATTTTCATAGATAATTGAATTCTTGATTGCAATCCCTGCAATCGATGCAAAATTTTCATAGAAAATCATATTCTCTAATGGAAATGTACGCAGTTGTCGGAAATTAAAAAACATGCCTCCTAAGATTTCTTCACCAACTTTTAATGGTAAAAATACTGCTGATTTTATCCCTTCTCTTGTTGTGAATGGTCCTTTAAGATCTGATTTATCAACATTTTCTGCTTCAAATTTCTTCCCCTGTAAGATTAATTTTCCAGCAACCGAATTTCTTATGATTGGTCCTTTCATCAAATCGACATTTTTCACACCGTTAAAAATTGGTACTTTTAGATTTCCAGTTTTTTTATTTACCACATAAATAGTTACTGCATCAATTATCAAATGTTTGACACACAGTTCGGCTAATTTATTTAATATTTCGTCTAATTTTACTAGCGATTCTATGTCTTGAGTTAACTTAAAAAGTATCTTTGATGCTTCAACACTTTCCTCTAACCTTTTCTTCATCCGTGCAAATTTCAGTGCCAACGAAGCAACCGGGATGAACATTTTAATACGAAATTGCATTTTTTTGCTGAATCTCTTAGGTCTCAAGAAATTAAAAAAAAGAACACCAAATTCTTGTCGTCCAATTTTAAGTGCTACACCGACAAAGGCTTTAACTCCCTCTCTTGAAAGAAATTTACTGTTTCTAATATTTTTATCTTTAATTACATTTGGTACAGTATAATAATTCTTCTTAAGCACTAAAGTAGACAAACTTTTAGTTCTTTGTTTATCCTTTGGTCTCAATTTGCTTTTTGTTCCATATGAAGCAACATTTTTTAAGTCATAGAATTGATGGCGATCTGGATCGTATGGATAAATAATTGATGAAGAACAACCGGTGAGTTTACAGGCTTGTTCAACAATTTCCGATAGAATTAGCCTTGATGAAACACTTGATTTCAGTATTTCGGATAGAATTACACTAATACCAACTTCTATATCAGCGACGGGATCCCGCTTTTTCCCCCTTAAGCTTTCTCTCTTTTTCATTTACGTGAACTTTCTATCGGAAGTTAGCCTCATAACNNTGCGCAAGACAGATTAAAACATCATGAATTAAATTTGTACGTTACGGAAACCAGATTCTGGGAAATCTACTTATGCAACGTACTCTTTTATATTTCTTCAAGCAACATTTTTTTAGACCGAAATCGCTGTTCATCTCAAGTAACAGAAACTCACTATCCACACTGCAGCTTGAGCGTGGGGTTAACTGGCATAGCCTTCATAGCCCTATAAATAACCTGTTTTGACAGTCAAGCCAATTTGAAATCTCAGCATTTTGATAAAGGTTAGTGTTAGTCTCTTTATTTCGGCTATCGATTCTCTTCAAATTATTCTACCCAACAAATCTTACTGATCCCCTTGGAGACCACTGTCAATTAATTCGTCGATATGAGTCATATGCATAGTGTCCAAAGACTGAAAAGATTTCTCTACATAGTCAGTAGAATAAAAAGTGTTGTACAAGAGTCTACATTCTACTCTAATATTAATACAACAAAAGTTCTCGCCATCAAAGGAGTTAAATCATTCATTCCCTTAAAAATTTTTGTATAACAACTTAATAGATCAATTTAAGCCAACAATGGAGTAAAATTAATTTTATAGAAATATATTTTGGGATTGAAATAATAGCCCTGACGCATTACCAGACACCAGGGTTTAGGGAGGCTAACTATGCGCCGTCGGGGAGACAGCGTGGGAATATGGTAAGAAACGTTCAGATTTTTGTCAACTAAATTCTAAAGTGATACAAAGTCCCTAACACCGAGCACAATAACAGGATCATAATAGAGGATGTAATTTAACCGGGAGCGCTATCACACTGAAGATATTCTGTCGGTTATTCAACCTTTGTCATAGCCATCAATATCTACGGAATCATTGTCAAAATCTCCTTTGCTACTTTGAAGACACCCTCACCAAGACCCATAATGCGATTCTGAAGTTGAGCAATACTCTCATTCTGTTGGGTAGCAATTGTAATTGCATTGATTAATTTATCAAACGACTCCTTGTCTGACACTTTCGGTCGTAACAATTTGAGATCTATTGATGTGTTTTTTAAAAGAGCCGCTTCCTTATCTTGAAGAGCCGCATCCACTTTTTCTCTCGTCTTTTTTGAGAGTTTTCCCATTCCGCCTGCCGAATCGTTTGAGTTCGCCATTTGGACTCCTCCTTAATAATTACTTTATTGCCTTGGCCGTTTTATTAAGTTTTTGTTTAGCTTCCGTGACAAATCCATCGGCTTTCTTTATTGCGTCAAGCCCTTCCTTCGCCTTACCCGATGCATTAATCAATGCACTGTCTATCTTGTCACGTAAATCCTTTATATGCATCGCTGAGAGTAAATTATCTTGGACCTCTTGAACATTGCGTAGACTATTAAGATGTGCTGTAATTGTTGCATTTGCTCGATAGAGGCGGTCGAACGCTTCATTTATTGACGCCGCAAGAGTGTTTTCTTGGTCATTAAGCGGCTTTAATAATTCTTCCTTTTTTCCTTCGATTTCGTTTACAGCCGCTTGAGACCAAAAGCGAACGGTGGCAAGAAGGCCTTGCTCTTCTTTTCCAGATACAGGCTTGATAAAATCACCTTTCTCTTCGGACCAAACAACGTCACCCTTCACAACATCGCGAAGGCGGCCATCTTCTATCCACGTTGCGATATACTTCGGTGTCCATTCCTCATTTAAATAACGAATTCTTTCGTTCTTAAATCCTTCAAAATGCTCATGGATGAGAGCATTGTAGGAAGTATGAATTGCCGAAATGTCCTCCCCCATCAAATACGAAAGTTCTACTACTTCTTTAGGAACACTCGAACATCCGGGAATTAACAATCCTAATCCAAATATTACCGGATAAACAATGGACCATCTTTTCCTTTTCTTCATGTCATGATGCTCCTTTCATCGAATTAATGGTTCACAATACATATCCATTAAGAGATTTAAAGTACAGATAGACTCTAAGTTTGACAATTTGATTTTCTTAGACCTCAATTCGAATTCATTATTCTGACTGAAAAACAACACCCGCACGATATTATGGTGGCGCAATTTTGTAGATTGATTAAATCTACTTAATAGCCTGTGTTACCTAGAAAGAATCGATTTCGACTTACCCCCTATTTTCAATTTGACTCGGCTATCAACTTCTTCCCATCAGTCTTAAATACAATAGTTCCATCAGAAGAAGTAAAATAAATTCCTTTCTTGGATTTGAATATCAATGGCTTTTCGCTCTTTGCACTCTTCGGCTTTTTATCCGGAAACATCTGTGCTTCCCACTCTTCATCGAGTACTCGTGAAGTGTATTGTTCTAATCGCCTGACAACACTTTCTTTGGGCAAACGAAAGCTCTTTGTTTTAGGGGACTCTGATGCAACACCAACGGAGATCACGCACATGCTTGGAGATGCCAGTTGTACGAATTCCTCACTGCTCGCTGTATTGCTCCCATGATGACCGGCTTTCAAAACATCGACATCGAGCGCTCCGATATTGCCATCTTTCTTCAACCTTTCGATGATCGATTGCTCTTCCGGTTCCTCAGCGTCACCGGTAAGCAGAATTGAGATACTATCACATTTTACCTTTAGTACAATGGAGTTGTCGTTTTCGTTTGCATCAACAGGGCTTGGTGTTCCGGCTAATGCAAAAACATCGACACTTGCAAAAGGATCGAGGATGTTGTCTGTATAGACACCGTTCTTGCCTTTAGATTCTATTAGCTGATCAGTAATCTGTGTGTGTTTGATAGATTTCGATTTCAGAAGTTTCTCAATGTCCTTGACTAATTTGTTAGCTTTACTTTTATTGAATTTGCACCCAACGCCGTTATCAATATAGGTTGTGACTTTGAACTTGTTCAGAACTTTCAACATTCCCTGAATATGATCCTTATGTTGATGACTTGCCACTACTACATCGATAGTACTTTGATATGCTTCGTGTCCTGATTCAGCAAAGAAGTCTTGAAGAAATTGCAACAGGTGGTCAATGCCGTAATTATCCCATGAACCAGCATCGATAAGCATACAATCCTTTGGTGGGATTTCAAGAAATATTGCATCTCCCATTCCAACATCAACAACATAGACGCTTAATTTTGGATTGGGAATATCGACTTTACCCTGTGCACTGGAAGTGGAATATCCAGATAGGATAAAAAGAACATAAAGGATAAAAGGAAACAGAATTGGCTTTTTATGCATGGTAATTCCCCCTTGGTAATAATTTTAGTAGTTTAACGTACCAAATTTGCAAAAACGAGAGTGAAATGTCAAGAAAGTCGACACTGACAGCGTAAATCAAAGGGAAATCGAGCGATTTCTGTCTGTACTTGACAAAGAGTCATGAATGTTTTATACTACCGGTAGAGCTAACCTGGCAACTGTCAAAACTACGTGCTCGAATTACGTCCATTCATCCTGATAGATTCTATTCATAATCGGTATTTTTTCTGTAAGAAAATACCGTAGCCTTTTTTCGCTGTTAGTGTATGCTTTGCATAAATCAAGAGGAGGAGTTATGCAGCCATATATTTCCCTCGACACATTAAAACTTATATCAGAGAGACCTGTTAACGAGATATTCAATTTATTCGTCGTCGTTGCAAAGGCAGTGTTTTTGATTGCGCCTATTACGATGGTCATTATCCAATTGGTGAAAATTCCTCTGCTGAGATTTTACCATGAAAAGAAACTAAAAGCATGGTTATCGGGATATTCCTATCCTATTCTTCCGACAACATATCTCTCTGTTCCAGCATTTAATAAACGACGCAAGGACAGATATGGCGTTGAATCAATGAGAAATAAAGAGGAATTACTTCCAACTTTAATTCGGCTTTCGACAGCGGGGAATACTTATGCATTATTCCAGCTTTCTATTGAACAGCTTTGCGGCCAACTTCTGGCTGCCGTACAGACTGTTTTTAATGATCCTCAAAACCACAGGGGATTATTAATTGCCTTAGCGAGTCCACAAAAAGAAGATTCCTTGAACTCCGATATCGATGTCCTCACTCCTTCCGGTGATAGCAATAAAACTTCTAAGAATAAAAAGAACAAACAACAAGAACAGGTTTATCTTGCGGCCCGGAGCAGGGTTCATTCGGCAATTCAGCGAAACATCGATTCATTACAGATTTCAGGTGCAATCGAGTGGCGTGCATGGCTAAAATTTGTATCTGCACTTGTCAGTGCTGTTATTGCCATAATTTTAATTAACGTTTCAGGAGTCTCTGATCAACTATTTCTTAAATTCATGTTTGTAATCGTCGTCGCTCCAGTAGCGGGTTATGTTGCATCGGTCTTACGAGATATTATTGCCGTTGTGGAAAAATTACGGAATTGATATCCATGAATCGCGCAATAACAGTTCGGAAAAGCAAATCCGGATGGGGTGTATTGGATGAAGTTCAACCAGTTGAGATCGGCGGATTAGAACCGGATGGACAATCGCCTTTTGTTCTGTTGATACATGGATATAATGTGAACCAAGATGATGCTCATAGTTCCTATCAAGGATTCACAAACAAGCTTGGCAAATGGTTACCGCCTTCCGTGATAGATACAATCTGGGAATTTTATTGGCCTGGCAGTCTGCCAATTCCCGGAATTTCGGCGTTAAGTTATCCGGTGCAGATAGGTAATGCAAAAACATCTGCAGACAGGCTTGCCAAATATATTAAGCAAGTTATTGGGAAATCTGTTCATCCGATTCCGATAACAATCGTAGGACATTCATTAGGCTGCCGTGTTGTGATGGAGACACTAAACCTTTTAGGGACTTTACTGCACCAGTTTCAAGTTTGTGTCATGGCAGCAGCGGTTCAGGTTGATGCAATCAATAACGGTGGAAAATTCAATAATGCTATCGAAGGAACAGATAATCGATATGCACTACATTCATCCAAGGATGCAATATTAAAGTATGCATTTCGAGCAGGACAAACAGCGGCTTTTGAAGGATTCTTTCCGGAAGCTGTTGGGAGCGACGGTAATCCACAATATATCTGGACATCCATAAGCAGCGATACACAATTGGGACATGGGGATTATTGGGATGCCGATATTTCAGCAGATCGGGTTGCATCGTATTTGGGAGTTGCCGTGCCAAACAGAATTGCGAGCAAAGTTCTTGATACAAATAAAATCATAGATCGGAAGATAGGTTTACAACCGTTTGAGGTACAAGGGAGATAAGATTCTTGTCGCTTCTGATGTTCCTAAAGCATGGTCTGAGAAAAAAGGGGAAAAACGCGGGAAAACTAAATCACTTTCAATTCACATTTTTGATGGAGGTTATCTATGCCGAGCGGGATTACACATATTCTTCTCATGAAACAACTTCATGATGATCTTCCAGAAGAAGACCTCGATATGATCTTTGCAGCTGGCAGAGATTTTTTACAGGTGGGGGCTGTCGCCCCAGATTTACCATACGCGAGTGTTTTTGATAATGATTTCTTTCTTACAACTCAGAGCGATCTCGCAGATAAGTTCCACTATGTTAAGACAAATCAAGTTCCATTAGTTTTGCTTCAAGAATTGAAGAGACGGGAGTCTCAGCTCTCAAAGGTAGAACGACGATATTGCTTTTGTTTCCTTGCAGGATACATTGCGCACGTTGTTGCAGACGGTATAGTCCATCCATATATCAGAGACAAGGTCGGAAATTACAGCGATCATAAGACAGAACACCGCAGACTCGAAATGGAACTGGATGTGATGTTGCTTCATGAGCTTACGCGAAGGAGTGGAGCGCCCATCGAATTAAATTATGCCAATATACACGATGAACTGGAGAATTTAAACAAGAGTACCTATCCACAACTTTCAACGATCATCGATATTTTCCGGAGTACTATTCAAGCGGTGTACGGTGTCTCATATCAACCTGATACAATCCTTGGATGGGTAACAGGATTGCATAGGATGTTCGACACTGCGGCTGGAAACTTTCCAGCTATTTATAGAAACATTGGTGTAGACTTGGCTTTTCTCTTTGCAGATTATCAAGACCTCGAAAAGCACAAGGATATTCTTTCGCTTACAAAACCAGTGGATGGTTTACCCAAGAATTTTCTCCAAAAAGATATAGTGCGCTATTTTGAAGATGTCATACCTCGGTTTTCTAAAATATATATCCCTTTGGCANNAGCATACGATTATATTTACGGATCAGGCGCGGTACTTACGGAAGCAGATATTCCAGCGATAGATCTGGACACTGGCCGATTGATTGCATCCGATAAACTTGATCTCATACCAATATTCTGGAGCTAACCATGAAAAAACTCATTATTCTTTTTTCCATTATTTTCTTTTCTAGTGGCTGTTGTACTTTCCGAGGTCTGGATATTGGTGACCGTTTCCTGACGGCTTTTCCATCCGAGAATAATAAAATTCAAGGCGAACTATACTTAGATGTTTTTAACAATAACCTGGATACACTTACTTACGAGTATTACATGCATTATTTCTCCGATAAGGAAAAAACAACACCGTCTATCGAAGGAATCATGTGCACCGTAAAAAAAGCTGATCAACATTATTTTAAAACTAAAAAGAATGCGTTCCTGATATTATTATTCTACAGTGGTGAGAAGGAAATTATTGGAGATAATTCACATACAGCGTTTATCGATACAGTTATAAAATTACACCAGAATGACACTATTCCCTCTCTTGAGGCGGTTGCAGCAAAGATGAGATTTTAAAAAGTAATCTGACAGATGTTGAGAAATCAATAGAGTAATTCAAAATCATGTCAACTCATGCTAGTGGTGTCCTCCCTCTCCGCTACAATGCATGGCGAGCAAACAATAACATTAAGGGAAATAGAGGTAAATATGGCAGATGACTCGTTAAGCAACTCATCAAACAAACCCTTTCAATCTTCTGGCCAATATAGCAAAAGAAAAAGCAAAAATATTTTTCATAAAGTAAGAAAATACATATCATTTTTCTTGCTTTTTACTTCAGTGCTTATTGTTATCATTTTAGGAATATTTCAGAGATCGCTGTTCTATCGGGTCGCAGACATAATAAAAGTCATATGGCCTGCAATCATAGCTGCACTAACCATTTTTGGATTCGCCGTTAATGGTATTATCAAAAATCCACCTAAGTCATTTACTAGATTTCTTGAAAATGGTTTTCTGCAAATAGCGGCGTGGGAGCTGTTTTTATTCGTATTTGGTTTAACAGCATATGCATATTTGACTTCAAGACCAGGCGTCATCAATCTACAGCTGACTTATGCGAAAACAGATCAGAAAATAGCGGTACGTAGAACTTACAACGATACCATCCTTGTTCGGGATACTATTGATGCTCCGAGTTCTTTCGACGGTAGACCCGGAAATTATACTTTTGAGATTATTGAAAATAGCATTTACCACGATAAAAAATCGGGCACTCTAAATCCGGGCGAAACACTTTTAGTAAAACTCTATGACAAACGGATCATTAGCAGGTTAACTGTCAAATCGACACCCCCTGGAGCAGAAATCTGGATAAATGGCTCGGACACTAATCATTCCACACCTTACACGTTCAACGATCTTGAAAGAAAAACTTTTTTGATTGAACTGAAATTAAAAGGTTTTGAAGATTTTAAAGATTCAATTGACCTTTTGCAGTTCGAGCCAAACCATGAGAAGGATCTGAATAAAAATTATGGGCCAATAAAGCTCAGGAAGCTCTATAAGATACAAATTATTGGTACTTCTGATGACATAGAACTTACAATAAATAATAAGATCTATAAAGGGACCCAAAAAGAGATTTCTATTCCAGAGGGATCTAACATAATATTTAGAGTTCCTGGTCAATCCCCCCAGCATAAAGATGTTGACATTAACAGGAATCAAACAATTTTTATTCCCTGACAAAGAGGAATCATTTATGTTTTTAAATCTGAGAAAGTTTTTTCTATTTTATTTTCTTGTTATTTATTGGGGATCATATGCAGAAGGAAAGAACGATCGTGATTCCACTAAACAGGAAGTACGTATAATCTGGGTTAACAAGTTTAAAGAGCAATTGGGGAGATCTGATACTCTTTCGATTTTTGGAGACGCTTTTTTAATCTTCACATTAAAACCAATGTGCGAAGAATTATGCCGTATTTATAACTTATCCTTAAATAGTGAAAAGGATTTTTCTACACAAGGAAGCGCCAGCGAGGATCTTTCTAAAGTAACGAAAGAAAACGTGCAAATTGAAGACATATCAGGCAAAGATGTTGTGTACGGTATTATAACTGGATATGTAAGGACTGGTAATAAGTATATCATCACTTCAACTATCAACAAACCTATAAAGGGCTCGCATGGCAAAAATATGGGTTGGGGACCTGCGGAATATACTGCTCAAGATGAAATTAACTGCAAGAAAGATGAGGAAACAACTATTATTCTAGAATCAATAGCACGGCTGGCAAATCAACTTACTGAATGCTTGCTTAAGATATTCGATATGGAAAGGGAAATGTGGAGGATATATCCTCGCCCTATAAAAGGTCTCCCCGATTCTTTACTAAATCGATGGAAAGGTACACCGAAATATCTGTTGACTCAATTGGTTACTCAGAATGCTATGTTGCTGGAGGAAACGGATGAAGACAGTGTTGTTAGTGCATATCTTAATGTGGAACTAACCAGTAATCCATCGGATACGACTCAACTCCTTATTAAAGCCGAGATAAAGCCTGCGAAAGGAATAAAAAAATCTATCCCAATGGCTGCTTTTAACACATTTTATACAAATCGTAGTGGGACTTTTGAAGATGCAATAAAGGCGTTGGTTGAAGATCTATCAAAGAAATTAAATAAGGCCGTTCACATTTATAGTATTAAAAGAGGAAGCCCATGAAAAGTTTTCCCAATCCCTATCTACGCGGCATAATTTGCAAATGGTCTCTTCTATTATTTATCGTTCTTAGTGTACCATTGTTGCTGCAAATTGTAAGTGCGAATGAAAAACCATCCAAAAGCGTAACTGCCACTCTTGTTGTCACGAAATTTACTACGACGTTCCAATCAGAAATCGGTGAACAGTTTTCAAGTGCTTTGCCAATACTCTTTCAAGAAGGTCTTCAGGGTGATAAATACAATTGGTTGAAGGTGATTACTGATACATCTGTTTTTGTCCGAGGAAATAAGTTTTTATTAAATGGAAGCATACTAGATTATGGCAACAAATTCAACATAAACTTGAAGATTAGCCTAATAGATAAAGTAGGCAAAAGCAATTTATTGATTATAAAAAACTACCAAATATTGTCAGACAGTATACTGGTTCAGGTTAATAGGATGTCAAAGGAACTCGCTTCAATAATTCAAGAATCCATTTCAGTGTCCGAGAATAACGAGGGCATCCATGTATGGGTGGATTCTTTTAAATCCATGGTATCGGATTCTTCTCTAAATCAAGTAAGTGATTATCTTGCCTCATCTTTAATATCCGAGTTACATGATCTTCCCAATATATCTGCTGTCGAACGAGAGGATATTAGAACTCATTTACCGCCTAAGGAGGAGGTCTTTAATAATCTCTCCTTAATTGTTAGTGGAACGCTTCAAGCCGTCGGAAACTCCATAACTGCATCTGCATTGATATCAGACGTTTCAGGCGTCAAAAATTTTTATGAGGTGTCAACGACTGTCAATGCACATGATATTGTTGATATCCCACGAATTCTTGTTGAAAAGCTTAAAACATTTTTAAAGGTATATCAAGAAATATATAATAAGTTAGTAGAACTTCAGGGAACAAAAGATTTTTTTACGCAAGCAGAAAAGTACTTTAACAATTCAAATGATCCAAATGCTAAAGCAAAGGCAGAGGTAATGTTAAATAAAGCCTTGCAACTCGATCCGTATTGTATCCCAGCCCTTGTTCGACTTGGAGAATTACTTAAGGAAAAGCAAAACTATGACGATGCGATATCGATATATAAGCGAGCCTTGAGTATAGATCCTAAATTGACGGATACATACCTCGGCTTGGGTGAAACATATTATTATAATTCACAAGATAGTTTAGCATTGTGGTATTTCGAGGAGGCGATTACACAAGCTACAAGGAGCAAGAACACTAAAGCCATTTCCAAAGGCTACAGATGGCTTGGAGTACTAAATTCACAAAAAAAGAACTATTCTTTGGCAATTAATTATTTTGATCGATCTCTGAAAATAAACAAAGATGACAGCCAGACTTGGTATGGAATTGGAAATGCTTGCTTCCTTCGATATTCAGAGTTGTTCAAAAAAGTGAGCGATACAACAGATATATATTTGGCTATTGAATATTTCTGTGAAAGTGCAAAGCGTTTTTCCAATGATAGCACATCCGTAAGGAACCAAGCCTACCTGTTGAACTATTGGGCAAAGGTGTACTATGATGCCTGGAACAGCGAGGATACCTCTCTCACGAAAGATTACAAAGCGTCTTTAGAGAAAATGGCAAAGGAAAAATTTTTAATGTCGAGCCAGATAGAAAGCTATGACAAGGAATTAACAGCAGAGAGTTTGAACTATCTTGCCTGGTTTGCAAATAAAAATTTGGAAATAGAGGCGGCAAAAGAATATTCCAGAAAAGCAGTAATACTTGAACCCAAGGGCGAGTGGTCGTATCGTTTATTTGCATATATTTACGGGAATGATTCGACATATAGGCAAGAAGCTCTACAAAATATTCAGAAGGCTCTATACATCAAGCAAAGCGTAGCATCATATACAATATTAGGCAGCATTTACTTGAACGATGAAAAGTACGATAGCGCATATATGGCATATCAAAAAGCCAGGAATGTTGAGAAGAATATATCATTTGCAACAATAGAAGGCTTTTATCTATCGGGAATGGCGCTCAAAAAATATGATGAGGTCAAATCAGCATTGAATGAGTATCGACAACAAAGTATATCAGGAAACGATTCGCTCTGGTATTTTATTCAAATGGCAAAACTGTATAGAGAGATAAAGAAATTTGAATTGTCTCTGGACTATACTAGGAAGGCGCTTGACCTAGATTTAAAATACAAAGATGCTCAAGCTCTTTTAGATTCCCTGTATTATCATGATTCATATTTACCAGCCCTCGATGTAATGATAAATATACTGGAACGAATATCAAAAGAAGAAGGAACATCAAAAGCATATAATAATTTAGGATGGGCATATAGAGCTAAACAAACGTATAATAAAAGTTTAGATGCTGCATTGATGGCTATTCAGACTTCTCAAACAAAAGTAGACACTGCTGATGCATACTATCTCTGTGCTATGATTTACTATAGCCAGGGGTTAGAAGCATCTAATGCGATTGATACAGCGGCTGTACGAAATTATATGTCAACAGCAATACAGTACCTTGAAAAGGCAAGTAAGTTGTTTCCTAAATGGATCTCACCGCTTGCAACGTTGCAGATCATTTACCATGAGTTCATTATTGATTATGAAAAGTCGTATATGTTTGGAATAAATATGCTTTCTATCGGTTCATTGCCCCGAGATTACATATTAAACACTATAGAGGCAATGTTGTCGGCGAAGAAATTCGATGAGTCTTCTCACGAGGCAGAGAAAATACTTGTTGCTGACTCGTTGTTGGTGGCGAAGAAATTCGACGAGTCTTCTCATGAAGCAGAGAAAATACATATCACTGGTTCATTAGGAAATAGTCCTTTGAATCCTGACGAAAGACTTGCAATGGTGTTTATACTTATAGCATCAAAAGTTCTCAATGGAGATATCTTTGGCGGCTTCAGTGAGTTTGGAGGATTCAAAACAGATTGTTTAAAGCCACAACCAAAAAGAACATGGGACTGGACAGGGACGACGCTTTTTCTTAAAACATATGAACACTTAGATACTAGATATCGAACTATACTGCTTGATTTGATTAGTGTATTGAAATCCGATAAGAAAAACGAGATGCTTAATTCATTGAATAGCATCGAGAAGAATTGGAAGAGTCTTTTAAAATGATAAACGTGCGGACGCAAATCTTTTTGTGACCTAACCATTTTAATAAGTAAAGAGCCAAGGAATCAATATTATTCCGATGCATCCAAACGTCACTAACATACAGTGGTGACGTCCAATCCGTCACTCAATCAACATAGATGTCCACAGGTGTTATAAGAACAACTCAAATTATCTCTATTAAATATTCCCTTCTTTCCAATTGACTTTAACGACGGTACTTTTTACTAAGTTTAAAATGGATTACTTTTTGGGGGGCAGGTCCATCGCGGCTACTTGGCGTCAGATGGGAGTTTTTGTTTCACTGGCTTTGTGTTTTCACATTCTTCCTGCCCAGCCACCAGGATATTGAGGTAATCTGCTGACCTTTAAGGTATACAACTGAAGGTTCGGCAGAGGCTATTTCAATTCCCGTTGCCAGTGATTCTTAGGTGCATTTGTATAGAGTGTCATTTACAGCCCTTCGTAGGTCTGCTCTAAGAATGTAGGAGCGATTGATTTATCGTCGGTACGCCTAGTGGATGGCAACTCCTTTAAGATATTAGATTGATTATATCTATAGAATTCTAACAATTCTGAACACGAAATAATGGTAAAATATTGGGCATGGAGATGTAGAAGATTACATTGATAAATGTTCCATTGAAATAAATGACTAACTGAACATTATTTTATTCTGAAACACGATAGACTAGTATCTCAGGATCCGTCATTTCGTTAACTTTTTTCTTGACATCCGAATTTTTAACACAATGTAGGCGCAGTTTTGTTAGCAGATTGATATTCACCTTTAGCATCAAAATTATCGCATTTTAAAATAATATGTTATAATAGAGCGATATTAGGGTTATGTTAGGGTTTTAACACTGCTAAAATGCCGTTAAATTATACAAATGTATGATTAAAGAGGCATGGAAATAATAAATTAGCACATCGTATTCACAAAATTAAAACTCAGTGATCTTTATGTTCGTATTCTTTTTTTAAGAAAGCAGAATATATTCAATCTGAATATTCTCAAGTCGATTTATCTGGCAAAGACTAGCTTCATCTAGATCTAACACCTCAAGATTCTCAACCTGTAAACAGATGGACCAAAGAAAAATAATGACACAGTGCTTGATTGTATTAGTAAAATATTCTAATTTTATAGCAAGAGTTTTGCATGAACTCCCACAAATCACGAAAAGGACAGAGTTGACTTAACCACTTAAAATTTAATTCCAAGTTTCAAACATGCTCAACTCTTAAACCAAGAGTTGGGCATTTTTATTAAATGGGTAAACAATTGAAAAACCTTAGTCAAAACCGATTAGAAATTTATAATAAAATAAATCGGGAAAAGGAATATGCTGCTCAAATCATTCTTTTTTAAAGAAGAATTTAAGAGTTCTTGATACACAAATCTCATGCTTCTACACATTCAATCACAATGAAGGAGGAATACGTTATGACTTGACGAAAATTTAACCCAAATAATTAATCAACCCATTAATTTAGAATTAACCGATCAGGGAAATACGAACTCGGCTCCTATCAGAGTTTTATTCATGACGCAAAGGACAGTACTTGCGGTTACTTTCACAGTGATAGCTGTGGCAAAGAAAGGAAACCGCTATGCAGACTCCCAGTATTCCAGACGATCTGTGGAACCATCTTCCCCTCGTACTCCTGTACAGCTATCTTATCAACTGTAAAATCCGGCAACGAACGAAGCTTCTTGTTAATGGAAGCGTCGTGACTCTGAAGCGCGATGAGGTATTCATTTCGCCGGACGAAATATCAACAAGACTACAATTTTCTCAGCCGGAAGTTGAAAATGAGCTGCGAACCTTGACAGAACTCGAACATATTCAGTTCGAACGACAAGGAGCTTTCTTGCGTATCCATTTGAGCAGTCAAATGCTTCCATTGATGACCGGTGAATCCGGACTCGCTCCAGGTGACGGAAAAATTATTCCAATTACTTTCTCAGAGTTCAAAGAAAAATATCTGGAATATGTTCAAGAAAAAAAGCGAAATAAAACTTATGAAAACGCTCAAAGGGTAATGGAGCACTTTGCGAAATTCTATGGAAATGGTTCTCTGCATGAATTAAAACCAAAGCACCTTGAAGAATATTTCAACTACCGTAGGAAAAATAGTTCGAGAAAGTTAAGCAATGATACATTGCGGATGGATTCAAGGACACTTCATGGCGCATTAGAAAGAGCCATAAGATGGGAGCATATTCAAACAAATCCCTTTGACAGAAAAAAAGTTGAATTACCTGCTTGCTCTAATAAAAGAACACCGCTGATGACGAAGGAGGAGTTCTCTATATGTATGTCAATTATCATACATCCGATGCTCAGGAAACTTTTCGAGTTCTATGTATTGACTGGCTTCCGTCGCGGAGAAGCGCTTTATCTTCTTTGGGATAATGTCGATTTTGAGAACAAAGTAATCCATTTGGTCGACAGTAAATACTACTATATAAAAAATGGAAAACAACGAGATTTTCCAATGTCTAATGCCATAGAGACTCTTCTTCGGTCGATAGAACAAGTTAGTGAATTTGTCTTCACTGACGACGAAGGAAAGGCGTATAAAGAGAACTACGTAACAAAGTATTGGAAGAAGATCGTACGTGAGGTCGGCCTTGATTCAATCAAACTTCACAGTCTTCGTGCATCATTTGGATCGTGGCTTGCTCAGGACGGCGTCCCAAATATGACTATTAGAGAACTCATGGGACATTCACATTTTACGACAACAGAGAAATATCTATCAATAAATGTGGACAGCCAAAGAGAGGCGTTGAATAAACATGAGCAAAGTCAAAACAATTTGAAGACTAATGAAGACGCAAAACCCAAACATTCTTCATCGTCAAACGAAAAAGTTAACAGTTAAATTTGTTTTGATTGCACATAAAGATGATTTTTATTATATTTCAAATGTCGATAAATCACCTAACAGTTCACCTAACAGTTTCTCAGGAAGTAATGGGTGGAGATGGAGTGAAAATCGGCGAGAATAAGCAAAAATCATCTGGGGTCGTAGCTCAGCTTGGTTAGAGCGCCTGCCTGTCACGCAGGAGGTCGCGAGTTCGATCCTCGTCGGCCCCGCAAAAACGAGGATTTTTGATATCCTCGTTTTTTTATTGCCTAAACAGTTAGCGCTTTTATTAGAACCTATTTTACTCCCTCATTTTCAAATATAGTTTTCATAATTGGATGTGGGTTAAACCTTCCCTATTCAAACAATCCATTGGGAATTACGGTTTTTTCATGACTTTTTCTCTTTAAAAGTGGTCATATTACATTTTTATTTCAGCGACATGAGTTTCTTTGTTTCTGTAAACGAACCTGCCCCGACTACGTCGG
This sequence comes from Ignavibacteriota bacterium, assembly GCA_003142475.1. Lineage (GTDB taxonomy): Bacteria > Bacteroidota > Ignavibacteria > UBA10030 > UBA10030 > Fen-1298. Next base: position 33,671 of record PLMK01000076.1, on the reverse strand, counting down.
GGTAAGCTTGTAAACGATAAAAATAAACTCCGCTTGGAAAACCTGAGGCATTCCATTGATGCGTATATGTTCCAGCATTCATTTTCTCTGAAATAAGTGATGCGACTTCTCTCCCAAGAAGGTCAAATACTTTTAGAGAAACATAAGCATTTGATGGAATATCAAACGAAAAATAAGTCGAAGGATTAAAAGGATTGGGATAGTTTTGTCTCAATGAAAAAATCTTGGGCGCGTCAACCATTACTTCCACACTCTGAGAATATTTGAAAGCTCCATCATTATCTATTTGTTTCAAACGATAAGCGTAACGGCCACTTTGAAGTTTTGAATCTAAATAATTGTACGTATGCTTTATATTACTCGTGCCGGCACCCTTAACAAATCCGATCTTCTTCCAATTCATGCTACCTTGAGACTGATCTCTGATAATTCTCTGTTCTACTTCAAAACCATAATTATTCACTTCTGTGGCAGTTGTCCATTTTAATTCAATAGAAGTTCCAAGAGAAGAAGCAGTAAATTCAGACAATTCAACGGGAAGTACTCCGTCAGAAATTTGAAGCAAATGATAAAGATAAAGATGCCCTAGATTTACATACCATATATTCTTCCGTTGGCTGATATGCTCTAAATGATTTCGAAAATACCATGAGTCACGATCTGCAAAGATGACCTGCGGATGCCACATAAAATGATAGATGCCACCACATGCAATAACGGCATCAAAGAATCCATTTAATGATGTTAAACTGGTATCTCCTCCACCCCAATCCGGTGCGCCAATTTCCAGAGAGGGCCAGAAAGGTACAAAATGGTTTCGCTGAGCATCCCAAGCAGCAAATGTAGAATCGCCGTATATATTTTCACGTATAGGATCTTTAGGTATACCAGTGTAAAGCCTTGATACAAGATATCCAGCTACGCCAACCAGTCGCTCGACTGTTGTATCATCATACCCATGTGGAGCAATCCAAGTATAGACATATCCTTGGCTTCCTGAGCGAAAAAGCTCAGGAAGTGTAAGATTAGCAAGGATGTCATTATGACTTCCCACGACCTCGCCAATAGGATCGGCATATGGAGTAAATCCATGGATACGACTATGTGAAGCAGCTTCTACGTATCCAGTATCTAATTGTTGCTGCATAACTAACCAGCCATTCGAGTCAGTATAACTTGTGACGATGCCAACAGTGACATACAGTTTATATGAACGAAAAATATCGAGTAATGGAGGATACAAAGGAATTGAATTGTAAACATAATCAGAAGAAGAATAATCGTCCGCGCTTACAGTTACCGCAGCAACGCGATTATCGTAGTACTTACTTATTCCACTAAAGGTCAGTGTAATTGGATTTGAACCATTCATAATTCGAATAAAGAGATAATCGCTAGTTGGAGAGAACGCGGCTGAGACATACGCTCTATTGTTAGTGTAGTCAAACCGCACTGCTTCTATGGCATTAAAAGTGTCCGCTGATGTTTTTTCTTGGAGTGGGCTCCAGCTATCACCACTTGAATATTTTCGTTGAGCAAGCAATCCGCTTAATCCTGAAGGAATATCCAATTGGTATGTCATAGGATACATACATCCATACTGAAGATGAAGAGTATGATCTATATTAACAATAAATTCGTTTTCTGACGTTATAGTCGTCGTAATTTGCGATCCTGTCTGGGCAAATATAAAATTAATAAAACAGATAGAAGGTAAAAAGAAAATGATTACTTTCATTTTATTGACTTTTCATTTAAATCAAAACGGAAAATACTTATATGCAATGGATTAAACGGAACATTCTTTTTCCCAATAAACGCCACCCCAGAGAAATGGGTGAACATGGAATTTGTAGTATTTTAACTTACCTTATCTATTGTAAATATGTCTCTTCATCTACACAAAATCAAGCGTTAAATACAATCAGATAGTAAAACGAAATGTAAACAAACGACTATTGTTCCTCCAAAAAGTAAAAAACCGCACCTCGAAAACCTAGCCCTGACGCACAACAAAACGACTAGGTTATCTTAAAAGTTCCCGATTGTTCAAGTCCCATTCCACTATGCGGGAAAACATTTTCAAACCCAGGCAATCTGGTAGACAGCGTTTGTTGAGAATATGAGACTATACACTCTTGGTGGAAAGGCAGAATATGTTGTTGTCAATGTGAGAATAAAGAGTAAAATTGTCTAAGTTTTTCATCGTAGAAATTCAATATTACGAACTCCTACGACAAAGAAACGATTAATGAAAATAGCATTAATCCAACTCCAGCATCACTACGGATTTTGCCGGCAAATTGACGTTGAGTATTCCTTTTTGCAGCTGAACACCGGAAAAAGGTCTTATCCTTACTTCTTCCGGTCTACCAAAATCATTATATGCATTCATTGTATCAGCAGTAATAATTTCTCCGGTAACTTTCTTTATTGATGCGCCGCGAACCTCACAGTTTAAATTTTTTCCTTTCGTCGGATCTAAATTTGCTATGCTTATGTGTATCTTTCCGTTTTTATCCTTCGACGCTGAAACGCTTAACGATTGTATTTTATCGGCACCGATAGAGTATTCTTCACTTTTCAATTTTACAGGTAACATGGTCGCATCCTGATGGACTGCATACATTTTAAAAACATAATAAGTTGGAGTTAATACTATTTTATCATTTTTCGTCAGGATCACAGATTGTAAAACATTTACAATTTGAGCAATGTTCGCCATTTTGACACGTTCACAATGGTTATTGAAAATATTTAGATAGAGCCCGGCTGTTACAGCATCGCGTAGTGTGTTTTGCTGGTACAGAAAAGCCGGATTATCACCCGGTTCTGGATCGAACCAGTTTCCCCATTCATCTGCAATCAGTGCAATTTTCTTTTCGAGGTCATAACGATCCATAATAGCAGAATGCTGGCTCAGGTTTTCATCGACAACTATTGTCTTTTGCATAGTGCTGAACCATTCATTCTCATTGAAATTGATTGCCGCTCCTTTCTTTGTCCAGTCATGGCAGATCGTATAGTAATGAAAGGAATATCCTTGAATGAGTTCGCGATTCTTTTTTGTGGCTTTCATAATGGTCTCTGTCCAATCAAGATCATTTGAAATACCACCGGAAAGAATTTTATATTCTCCAGGGCAAAAGGTTGAAAATTGTTTGTAAAGATTTGAATAATACTCGGCAGTCATATTGCCTCCGCAACCCCAGGTCTCATTTCCAATGCCCCAAAATTTTACTTTCCATGGTTCGCTTCGTCCATTGAGACGGCGCAGGTTTGCCATCGGACTGTCGTTATTGGAATTGACGTATTCTACCCAATCTCGCGCTTCTTTTATTGTTCCACTTCCGATATTGATAGAAAGATACGGTTCGGCACCGAGTAATTCACAAAAATCTAAAAATTCATGAGTACCAAAACTATTATCTTCTACAACTCCGCCCCAAGTGGTGTTTACAAACTTCGGCCTTTTTTCAACTGGACCTATACCGTCCATCCAATGATACGTATCTGCAAAGCATCCTCCAGGCCAACGAAGAACAGGAACGTGGATGGCTTTAAGTGCATCCAAAACATCATTGCGAATGCCGCGCGTGTTCTGTATCGGGGAGTTTTTGCCAACCCAGATACCACCGTAAATACACCTACCAAGATGTTCTGCAAAATGTCCATAAATATATTTACTGATTGTTACTTTTCCGGAATCAGCATTTACAATCAAAGTATTCGCAGATTGCTGTGCATTGGTTCCAAACGTAATGATGAGCACTAGACAGGATAGAGCGATAATATTTTTCATGATTTCTATCTTCTCCGTATATATAATTTATGAATATGTAATGGATTTTATTTTAAACCCAATTGTATACAGAATATGAAAATCTTTTGATTGATTCTGGAATGTTTGTTGTATTTGAAACGACAGCAATCAGTTTGTTGCTTCCGTTTTCATCGTTTTGTATATTAATGCATAATTAAACAAACAACTCTGCACCCATAGCTCAATTGGATAGAGCGGCAGCCTACGGAGCTGTAGGTTGGGGGTTCGACTCCCTCTGGGTGCACACAATGAAAAAGCCCTGTTTATCCAGGGCTTTTTCATTTGAAGAAAATTTTCCTTACTATGTTTTCCAACTTATTCTAAAACAATTTTCATCTGGCATACTTCACAATCGAATTCAAGTCTATATCGATTCCTTGCATCCTGCAAAAATAGCGGTTCTACATTGGAAATACTTTTCCCTGTACATAGACCACATTGGTAACGCAAACAGTGCTTCATCGCCATTACAGTCTTTCCTTCAGTTACTTTTTGCAGCTCAAATGCTTTCTCTATTTTTTCCACACCATGCCTATGATAGAATGCTTCCGCCCTCTTGTTTGCAACGTTCGCTAAATAATCTAATTGTTTTGCCGGATATAGTTCATTATTAGGTTGAATAAAAGAGATTTGTCTATTGTACTGTTTCAACCGCTCTTCTTCTAATCGGCATATTCCTTCACGCCGCATTTCATTGCACACACTAACGGGAAGAAAATATGGCTGACCCCATACAATATTCATTTCTTCGCAGATAAAGATCGAATCACCTAATTTTGTAAGTTGACGACGAATAGTTTCCCCCACTTGATTTCTTTTTTTTGCAGGTTTTTTTTCGCAAACTCGCTCAACTTCTATTTTCACACCATTTTCATCTTCAACGTGAAGAGCAAAGCCATCATTTATCTCAACGAATTGCATTTTAACTGCTATTAGACGTTTTGTCGTATCTGCTTGGAGTTCCTTAGCAAACACATAATCATAATTGCGATAGATCGCCGCCCCAATTTCAAGTTCATTAATTTCCGATGGAAATATCTTTTTCCCTTCTACCATATTTATATTTGTACCGCGTAAATCATTTTGCATATCGAAAAAACAAATTCCATCTCCATTATGCAATATCTCTTCTGTCTCGATAATAAAGCAATTTCGTTCTAATTGTTTCACTTTTCCTAAATATGCACCAGTAGATTTCGGCGTGTAGGGGGAAAGAATATCTTTACTCCGTCGTCGGATGAAGTATTCGGTAAATCCTCTATTAAATGTTTTAAATGGATTTGGTTGGAATGCTACATTTGTTTTCCCTGACGATGCCCGTACAAGTGACCTATCCTTCTCTATTATCTCATCAATTCTTTGTCTGTAAAATGCCGTTACATTCTTAACATAATTGATATCCTTCAGACGTCCTTCTATTTTGAATGAAGACACACCGGCATCAATTAAATCGCGAAGATGTTCTGAAAGATTCAAGTCTTTGAGTGAAAGCAAATATCTGTTCTCTTCAAGAACGCGTCCCGAACTGTCTTTTAAAGTGTATTGTAAACGACACGGCTGAGCACATTCACCGCGGTTTGCGCTTCTTCTCTGTGCCGCCTGACTAAGATAGCATTGACCGCTGAAACTGACACACAATGCACCGTGGATAAAAAATTCCAAATCTATTTTTGTCTTCGATCTAATTTCGCACAATTGCTTTAGTGATAATTCCCGCGCCAGAATAACACGCTGAAATCCGACTTTCTCAAGAAATTGGATTTTCTCTATTAAATAATTGTGCGTTTGTGTGCTGGCAAAAAGTGGAATAGGCGGTAAGTCAAGTTCCAACAATCCCATATCCTGAATAATCAGAGCATCAGCACCTGCCTCACAAATTGATCGAACAAGAGCGAGTGCTTCGTCTAATTCATCATTATACAAAATCGTATTTAGTGTAATATAGACCTTCGCCCAATAGTGATGTGCGTAGTTCACAAGTTTAACTATGTCGCTTAACGAATTACTTGCAGCGGCGCGCGCGCCGAACTTTGGGGCGCCAACATACACCGCATCAGCACCATGATTGATTGCTGCTATGCCTGCTTCTAAGTTCTTAGCGGGAGCGAGAAGTTCTATACGTCGGACATGTTCTTTTTTATTCATTCAACAATTTCCTTTAAATTAAGGTAGAAAAACTTCTCTTCCCCCTCAAATTGATGGCAAAGAATAACTACCATAAGCGTTTAGCAACCTTTCGCATTTTCTCGTTTGTTTTCATCCAATATTTCAATTCTCTGAGATTTTTTACAGGCTGATAGATTGCTTACTGAATAAGATTTGTTGTTGAATGCATATTTCTCAATCGTCTGCTCCTAGCTTTCTTCAATGAAAATCCGGATTGTGGATACTTGAATGAAGCCTAAGTTCTCCATCACCATACGCGTTCCATCTTCTGAATATTCTTCTCTTTTTTCTTAACTAAGTTTCTATATACACTCAACCCTTCCCTGCCCTTCGTAAAATTTATATAACATTTCTACAATCAGCGTTTTCCTATGACCACCTCTCATTCCTTTAAAGCGATTATTTCTTCGTTTTTCATCGTTTTTCAGTGTTTTGCTCTCACCCATTTTTATGGTCCTTCTCATGATGTATATGCCACAGGAGTAAGGAACAAAGTATTAAATCAAAGGAGTGAGAAATGTTACAAAATCGATTAATGCCTTTTTTAACCAATCTTTCAATGGTTTTACAAACTATTGGTGAGACCAGACTTAAACGAGTGCTAATTTTAATGCTATTTGCTATCCCAGCTCTCGCTGGTACTAATTATTATGTTTCGTCAAGCGGAAATGATGCCAACAATGGCACTTCTCCTGCAACGCCTTGGAAAACTACCAACCCAACATCTCTTTTTGGCTACAATTGGGCAACACCGCATTGGTATCAAGGTGATAGTTTATTGTTCAAACGTGGTGATACTATCAGTGGCGCTTTTAATATTAGTGCAAGCACAGGTATCGAACATCCTTCATTCATTGGCGCTTATGGAACAGGAGCAAAACCGATTCTTGTTGGAGATTTGAGGAAAAATACTTGGCAAGCAATACCTGGTCGGACTGGATATTATAAAACCTTTGTTGGTAGTTCTTATCTTTATTATGCTTATGAAAAGATAAATGGCGTATATACTGCGGTTACGCGTGCTGGTGATGTAACACCTGATCTTAATACATGGCTTAATAATCTTGCAGCAGGTTGCGCGGGCCCAACATTAATACAAGACACACTTTATTATCATACACACGATAATGGTGCGGTAGGTCCGATTGTATTTGCCTTGCAAGGTGGAATGGTATCAGGTGTAAGCAATGTGCATCCTATGATGATTCGTGATTTAGAATTTCAAGGAACAAGTAATGGTATCGGACTTTCTGATGATATTTCAGTCACAGTAAGACAAATAAAGATTCGAAATGTTTGCGGATACGGAATATATGATTTGCGCGGTAAAAACAATCTCATTGATTCTTGCAGAGTAGATACTGCTGGATATACAGCATATTATCAAACGCAATCCGAGCGGACGATTTTTCGATATGATAGCGTTAATCAAGTAACTGATACGGTCAGAGGCGTATACACTCACGGAGCTGAAAAAAATGCTTTCGGTAGTGAAGGAACAACTGATTATACCACAGGTAAGTGGACGCTGATTGAGTATTGTTGGTGCAAAAATGTTTATGGTGCTGTAGATGCCTATTATAATCAATCAGATACAACGCGATATTGTAATTTCTACGCCCAAGAGGGTGTCTTTGGTATGGGAAAAAATATAGCGATCTACAATAATACTATTACAGGCCAATCGCCCACTTATGGTAGAGGAATAGACGTTGCTTCGGACTATAATGTAACAAGAGTGACGAATAACACTCTAATTAACTTTGGAATGAATGGTGGCGCGATTGATATTGAAGCTAATATAAATGGTGGAACCGCAATTGTTACAGGTAATCAAGTACAGGTGTATAATAATGGTTCGTCAAGATATGCCTATGTCTGGACGACGACGGGTGTAACAATGAGTGGCAATTCCTACTGTGGCAGTGGCAATGCAACTTGGTACACAGGAGCGTGGCCTAGTTTGAAACAGTATGCGACTCTTGCAGCATTTCAAACTGCCACAGGACTTGAAACAAATTCGACATGGTCATCCATTGCCATCCCTCTTCCAGTAGAAGTAACTTCATTCAATGCAGTGACAAAAGGTAATACGGTTGAATTGGATTGGAATACAGCAACAGAGGTCAACAGTTATTCGTATGTAATTGAGCGTCGTACAGCCGCTCAATGGGAAAGTATAGGTGAGATACCTGCAGGTGGGACAACCAATGCACCGCGAAGCTATGTGTATGTAGACAGTCTAAAGAATGTCAGTAGCGGAAGTATCTTCTATAGACTGAAATCCGTAGATACTGATGGAGGTTTTCAATACAATGGTGAGGCTGAGGTCTTAGTAACGACGGCAGTCACAACGGTAGTTACGACAACCATTCCGAACATCTATATGCTAAGTCAAAATTATCCTAATCCATTCAATCCGACGACAACAATTAACTATCAGTTACAAAAAGGCGGCAGTGTAAGCCTGAAAGTATACGATATGCGCGGGCGTGAAGTCGCAACATTGGTGAATGGGGAAAAAGAAGCTGGATATTATTCAGCAATGTTAGACGGTTCGAAACTATCGAGCGGCACTTATATTTATCGCTTACAGACTGGTTCGTTTACAGAAACGAAAAAATTAGTTTTGCTTAAATAAGCTATTAAGACATCACTTTGGATATACGTAAAAGAGCCTCATCAGAACTCTGATGAGGCTCTTTTATTTTACTTAAGGCAGTTTGCTCTTCAAACGAAGAATACTGACTATTAGATAATAGAAAATACAGAGTTAAATCCGTAAGATAATCTTACTGATCCCATACTTTTATAGTGTGATTTATGATGCCAACTCCGTTGTTTTCTTAATTATCCTCTGAGCTTCTCTATCACTATGATTCCCAATGCGCTCTTCACCGGAATACTGTGGAACAATCTTTTTTAATAATTGATAAACAAGTTCTGTTTTGTCCATTTTGGCAGCATCAATAAGTATGTTGATATCTTGCATGAATGCGGATTGATCATTGTCAAAATTATTGATAGCAATTTCACTTTTCGGCAGCGCAATATTTTGATCTACGATATCTTTACATACAAAGATCTTTTCATGCGTCGACCGTTCAGCGAGTTCATGACCATAGAAAAGTTCTTCATGCATTTTTTCCCCTTTTACTAATCCGGTGAAGACAATATCGATATCTGTGCCTTCTTCCAAACCACTCAATCGAATAAGATCGCGTGCAAGTTCTACAATCTTCACTGGCTGGCCCATATCTAATACAAACGTTTCGCTACGCATTCCCAAAGCACAAGCCTGAAGCACCAGCCTAACAGCTTCTGGAATTGTCATGAAAAATCTTGTTACATCTGGATGCGTTATTGTAATTGGGCCTCCATCATTAATTTGTTTTTTGAAGATAGGCACAACGCTTCCCCGACTTCCCAAAACATTTCCAAAGCGCACAACCACAAACGGACGTTGATAACGTTCTGCAGCATCATGGACTACCAACTCTGCAATACGTTTCGTCACGCCCATAACACCTGTTGGATTAACCGCTTTATCGGATGAAATCATTACGAATTTTTGAACACCATGAATTGCCGCAAGCTCAACCAGATTTTGAGTACCTGCAATATTGTTGCTAACGGCATCAGGCGCATTTTCTTCCATAAGTCCAACATGCTTATGAGCTGCCGCATGAAATATAATCTGTGGCTTGCATTTTTCCATCACGTAGCCCATACGTTTTTGGTCTCTGATATCTGCAATAACTGTTTTAAATTTTACCGCTTGACTTATTGCCACGCCATGTTTGGTTTTCATTTCATTGGCAATATTGAAAATTGTATTTTCGCCGTGCCCTAGCATAATAAGTTCTTTAGGGCGGAATCGAGAAATCTGTCTGCAGAGTTCACTGCCAATTGACCCCCCCGCTCCAGTCACCATAACCCATGTACCTTGTATCAATTTCTCCACATTTATTTCATTAATTTCTACTATATCACGACGCAATAAATCTTCGATTTGAATCTCGCGCAATTGCGCCACGGCAGAACCCGCAAGAATCTCAAACACACCTGGAATAGTTTTATTCTTTACCTTAAGCTCATTGCAAACGTTAACAACATTCCGAATAACTTTCCCCGATACGGTGGGCATTGCGATAATTACTTCACTAATATTATTTTCTCTTACAACTTTTGGAATATCTGCAAGACTACCAACTACTTTAACACCGTTGATAAACGCATTTTGCTTTGTCCTATCGTCATCAACAAATGCGACGGGTCTCATAGCAAGATGCGGATTTGTGCGAAGCTCCTTCACAATCATCGAACCAGCAATACCGGCTCCGACGATTAGCACTTTTTTGCTGTCCTCATCCATGCCACTTCGTTCATTTACCACATAAGCAATCCTTATGGTAAATCGAACCGCAGCAATTAATACCATTGTTATTATGCCGTCTATAAAAGGCATAGAATTGGGAAATTCAAGAGGAATAATTCTCGCCGGCTTTAGAACCGCAAAGAATACGATTGAACACACAAACCATGAAATCGTTGAGCCGAAAGCAAGTGCCGCAATTTCGTCAACGTCAGCATAACGCCAATAGTGTGTATAGAAATTCATAAATTTGAATATGCTCAATCTCAGCAACATAAATATTATTGTATATATTACTAAAGGACTTATAAGCTTGTCTATCGCAGTGAATGCCTCAAGCCGCATGATTAATGATATTAGCGGACTGAGTAAAAGAATTATGATATCTAGCAACAGAAGTTGGCGATTCCGTATTCGAAGTATAGTTTTTATAAAACGTTTTTTCATAGAATCACTTCCCCCCCAATATTCATTCGCATATATACAACTCGCATTATAAATAACAATTCATTAATTCAAAAATTACATAAATAGAGAAAAGAATTTTGTGATATACAATACATTATGGGAAACTACAGATTTTTCGTAATATATCAACTACACGTTGTTGATCGCTCACCATCATTCCAGAACCGCTTGGCAGACAAAGCCCTTCCGCAAAAAGCTTCTCGGTGACGGCACCGCCTCTAACTCGACAAGATTGAAATATTGGTTGTAGATGCATTGGTTTCCAAAGCGGACGCGATTCAATATTTTCTTTTTCGAGCTTAAGCCGAATATCTTCATTTGTAACCTTTGATTGTAAAGGATCGACTGTAATACAAGTAAGCCAATAATTTGGCTTGCCATATGATGCAATTGGCATAAAATCGATGCCTGAAATATCAGACAATGATTCTCGATAGAATTTATTGATTGCTTTTCGATGTGCTATTTTCTTGTCAAGATTCTCTAGTTGACCCCGCCCCATTGCAGCGAGAATATTACTTAGACGGTAATTATAACCAATATGAGAATGTTGATAATGAGGAGCCGCATCACGTGCCTGTGTCGCTAAAAAACGCGCGCTTTCTATAAATTCTTTATTTGACGATACGAGCATACCGCCACCGCTTGTTGTAATAATTTTATTTCCATTAAAAGAGAGAACACCCATTTTTCCAAATGTGCCGGCAAATTTACCTTTGTACGTCGCACCAAGCGCTTCCGCCGCATCTGCAATAACCGGTACACCATACTCATCACAGACCTTTAGAATAGGATCATAATCCGCGCATTGACCGTACAGATCAACAACAACTAATGCACGCGGAAGTTTCCCTTTTTTTCGACAAGATTGGAGTTCTTCTTCCAGCAGTAATGGATCCATATTCCAAGTGGCAGCGTTGCTATCTATAAATACGGGGGAAGCACCGCAATAGGTAATAGGATTCGCCGATGCAGCAAATGTGAATGTTGAACAGAGCACTTCGTCCCCCTGTTTAACTCCACTAAGTAAAAGGGCAAGATGCAATGCTGCCGTACCACTGGAGAGTGCTGCTGCATATGAAACACCTATATGTTCACAAATGTCGTGCTCAAATGCATCTACCTGAGGGCCTAAAGTAGTTATCCAGTTTGATTCATAGGCTTCGAGTATAAGCTCGCGTTCACGTCCATCGAGATCAGGAGGAGATAGATATAGTCGTTTCATAATTAGATGAGAGAATGTAATAATATTTTGTATCTGATGTTAATAAAAAAATTGTATAAATTAACGGTGCGAAAAAAACAAGTTGCTGGACTATGACAAAAAGAGGAACACCAAATATTACGTATAATACCATATTAAGCCTTTTTGTTCAACTACCAAAATTTATTTCTATTCATTTATCTGCAAGATTGCCATAACCTCGGCAAACCGAGCATCAACATTTTCTATCGCTTTATCATTAAACACTGTCCATGGATGAATTTGTGCAGTCGACACATAAGCAAGTCCAGGAGCAAGTCGAACCGGCGGAATCCGATTTCCCCAGCCGACAGGATGAATAGGTTGTACATATCGTGCACGGTTAACACTCCAAGCTACGATATCTTCTTCGCAAAAAGTTGGATTGATTTTTCTGATTCCATCCATACTTTCCTGATGAATATAACTATCGCTTTTATTCCATAATTCCGAATTCTGATTTCTGTACCTTGGTAAATAGACAAGGCTGTGTCCAAAATATTCTTCTCTTCCAGTGAGATTACTCGTTTCAATCACACCGGTAAATGGCATGGTACGGTCTGTCAAGTTTAAGACATAATATGGTGTTAATGGAGATTTAAGCAGCATAACTTCACAAATTACACCAAGATATTCAACTTCATAAAGTGATTTTAATGACTCATCGATTGAGTCGCTAAGCCATTTGGTAGCAAGATGAGTCGGTACACATAAAACAATTCCTTGTGCTGGAAAATCTTGTTCATCGGTATGCACCAACCATCTCGAATCTGCAGATTTGTTTGCACGTGATATTCCTTTAACAGCTTTTCCGACAATAACCTCTCCTCCCAAGGATTCAATTTTTTTTCGAAGTGCAATAAATACTTTACCGTATCTTCCTCGAACGAACCCAAGTTTTTCTGAACGTCCTTTTGCCTTCCTTGCTGAGAGCATTCGATAAACAGTTGCCCATATGAAACTGGCGGCAAAGCGATTGTATTGTGGGCCGAGTTTTGCAAGAAGGAGTGGTTCCCAAATAGATTCAAAGAGCCGCTTACCGCTATGCCGAATAAGAAATGGACCAATAGGCTCATTGTCTAATCTTTGCCAACTTCTATTAAGACCACAGTAAGCGATCGTCCAACCGAGACGTATTCGGTCAAATAACGTCAATGCAGGAAATCGCAAAAAATCCTTTACCGTTGTCATTTCCATTAATTTTCCGTCCGTAAAAAATCCTGTGCGAGTACGATTCCACCCAATATGTTCAGTAAGTCCAAGATCATCTATCAATTGCAATAATGAAAAATCTGTCGGTAGTATGCAATGATAAAATCGCTCAATAGGAATTCCTCCGAGCGTTGATTCACTAGTTAGTCCACCTAAATAGGGGTCTTGTTCATGTACAATAACCTTTTGACCAGTACACGCTAGTTTTAGCGCGAGTGTCAAACCGGTCATTCCTCCTCCGATTATCCTCACAACATCATTTTTTTTATTCATGCAAGATTATTACTTCTGTCCAGGTCCGGCAATTTCTCGAATTCCTTCGTTGACCTTTTGATATTTTCGCTGACATGTTTTACATGTATATGTGGCTCCCGGAACATCTTTCTCCCATTGGATAAAGTGTATAAGCACTGGGCCGCAAGTGCAGACATATCCCACTAGCCTTGCAGGATTTCCGATAACAAGCCCATTCGATGGAACATTATGAGTAACAACGCTTCCCATGCCGACCATGGCAAACTCTCCTATGTTCAAACCAGGACCTATTACTGCTCCAGCACCAACAGTTACTCCTTTGCCGATGACAGTCGAAAGAGTTTCCTCATTCGGTTCGCTGCTTGCAAGCCCATCTAGTACTTTGTCGAATGCACGAGGAAAACGGTCATTCGTAAATACAACATGCGCAGAAAGCATTACATAGTCACCGATCGTTACACCAGCGCACACATATACGTTGGCGTTTAATTTACAATAGTTACCGATCGAAACATCATAGGCAATATAAGTTTTCTCACCGACGATGCAGCTACGTCCAATCTTTGCGTTTCGACGTATGTGGACATTATCCCATACAGCAGTACCCTCACCCAACTCGACTCCTTCTTCAATAAGTGCGGTTGGATGTACACGGTTTAATGGATATCGAGAATCGTTCATGGCTTTACTTTTTCCCAATGATTCTTGTTGGCAATTATGTACGCAGATTGAATAACTCGGACAGATTCAACAGCATCGTCCGGTGTGATAATGGGCTTTCCTTCTCCCTTGATCGTTTCAATGAAATTCTTTAATTGACTACCGACAGCTTGAAACTTATCATATCCACTTCCAAAACTAACCCAATCCATTTTTTCACTCTGCCGATAGCGACTTCCTTTCCATCCCACTTCCAAAACGCCGGCGGTACCGTAGATATGGATAAAATACGGATTCTCTTTATGGATAGACCACGACAGATCGATAGAAGCCATGGTCCCATCAGGGCATCGTACAAAAAGACGGCATGTATCTTCGACTTCTAGATCCTGCCAGCGTTTGCCGTAGATTGCCTGCAAGTCATTAATAGGCCCAAGAAGATAACGCACGATATCCACACTGTGACTACCATTATCGATCAGAACTCCACCTCCTGCGATTTCAAAGTGCGCATTCCAACGGTTTTTCATATCAACACGTGCACAGAATTCATTTTCAAACAGTATTATTTCGCCAAGTATTCCGCTTTCAATAATGTTTTTTGCTTGAATGACATCCCGCACAAAGCGAAACTTTGAAGCCATCATCAATACACGTTTATTCTGGGTTGCCGCCTGCACCATGGCATTTGCATCATCGACAGTGAGTGCAAGAGGCTTTTCGCATAGTACATGAACACCTGCATTTAGGGCTAATTCAGCAAGCTTTCTATGCGTGTTTGGAGGTGTACAAATAATGATTGCATCTGGATGGATCTTTTCCAACATCTTTCCTGTATCGTAAAATGGTTCAACTCCATGCATCTCCGCTGTGCTATCTGCTGACTTCTTATCGACATCCACAACAGCGACGAGCTTCGCACGCGGCTCATGTACAATAGTATGAAGATGCACCTGACTGATTCGACCACAGCCTGCCAGTGCAATACGGAATTGAGCATTATTATCATTCATAATTTCTTCCCTCCCATTATAGCTTTGCGCAAATTATCAGCAATGTAGTCGACATGTGCATCCGTATAGAATTCATTCCACGGTATTACCAACACTTGTGAGAGGGCTTTAGTTGTTCCTGGAAAATTCTTGCGATCATAATCTACAGGAGGCAAACCTTTGCGACTAAGATCAGTAAACGGCCAGCTACTATTTCCCATCGTCACTTTATCGCGAAGGACCTTGCATTCGAATGAGGGCTTGCCAATATATCGCGGAGCTGCAAAGATTCCATTCTCTTTCATGCTTTTTGCAATATCATTTAAGGAAGTCTTTGCAGTAGATTCATCAATATTGACACAGAATTTCCAATAGACCGGTGAAGAATTTTTCGGTGCTTTTTGAGGTTTGACCCCAGGGATATTGGATATTTTCTCGATAAATCGTGCTGCTGTTGCCCGCCGCCGCTTGACAACACCACTAAGTTTTGCAAGTTGCGCTATTCCGACTGCAGCAGTAACTTCGTTCATTCGATAATTCAATGCAAGGAAATAATGATCAGGATTAGGATCACCATATCCCCATGCTTTATTAATAAACAAGAACATTCTCCTTGCTAATTCCGGATCATTGGTCATTACCATACCGCCTTCTCCGGTTGTCATATGTTTTCCTTGCTGAAAACTAAAGGTGCTAATATTACCAAATGTTCCTACAACTTTACCTTCATAAGTTGCATCCAATGCCTGCGCACAATCTTCAATCAAGGGAATGTTTCTCGCCTTGCACAACTCAACGATCGGTTTCATTTCGCAGGGAATTCCAAATAAGTGTGTCACAATAACCGCCTTAGTACGATTCGTAATTCTTTTTTCGATCGTTTCTGCAGTCACATTGTAGCTGTCAGGGTCTACATCGCAGAAGATCGGAATTGCGCCTTGGTACATAATTGTGGTTAATGCACCCATATCGGTAATCGACGTTGTAATCACTTCGTCACCCGGATTGGGATCAATAGCCGCAATAGCTAAATGAACTGCCGCAGAACCGCTAGTGCATGCATAGGCATACTTCATTCCGTAACGAGCTGAAAATTCTTCTTCGAAACGATGAACATATTTCCCCCGTACACTCCAAAGTATTCCTGTTTTTAGCACCTCGTGAAGAAGAGTTAATTCTTCGTTTCCGAGGTCACGTCCGGAAATATCTCCTTCCGTAGGTAACTGCATTTTATTATCTTGATTGCTCATTGGGTTTTGCCCCTCCTTTATAAAGTGACGGAATAATGTTTTTACAAGACACTGAATTATTTCTTTGATATGATTTGTTTCAATTGTATCTCATGTTTGTGGAAGTCCTGTGACTCTCCAGAAAAGAACACGAATAAGATATTTCAGATGAGAGTATACAACTCTAACGACTTTCAATTTACTTGTACCAAACCGTCTTGACTGTAATTTTGCTGGAACCTCCGCAACTTTGGCATGCTGCAATATAGCCGAGACAAGAATTTCCGTAACCGCCAAGAAGCCGTTGCTCTTGAAGTGAAGCTTCGTTAGGATTCCATGTTTGTATGCTCTAAAACAGCTCGTGTACGTATAGAGCGGATTTGGCAAAATAATCCAGTACATTCTGGAAAGCGTCTTACTGAGAAATAATCTCCAAGGTGAAACGTTAAGAACCTCTCCCTGTGGATGATAAGGACTGCCTGTTACAACATCGTATCCGGATCGGAGCGTTTTCAGTAATTTGATTACGTCCATTGGATCGTATGTGCAGTCACTATCCATCGTAACAATTTCATCGCCGCTACAAACAGAAAATCCTGTCCGCAATGCAGCTCCTAATCCACGATTCTGCTCGTGCGCGACGATCGTGTACGGTAATCCTGATGCGTGCAAACGGATTTGGCCTGCCGTTCCGTCGATTGAACCGTCATCGACAAAAATAATTTCTACCTCATGATCCGTTGCTAGTTTGGGAACAAGTAAACGCAATCGTTCAGTGAGCTGATGGATTCCATCAACCTCGTTGTAACACGGTATTATCAATGAAATTTTCATTTAAACTACAATAGTCCCAGATTATGCACAAAGGAGACCATCATAGGCCGAAATAGGGTCTTACATTCAGCCTGTCAAGAAACAAGTTTTTCAGTAGAAAATAGTTTATGCGATATAAAGCAAATATCATTTTGCGATTATCCCTGATAGCTTCCTGGTTTACGCAATGTGCATGGGCAGTTATGATTATGACATCTTCGCCTATTGCGAACATGAGTCATTACAATTTGCGCAATTCATAATAACAATAAATATGCAAGAAATCCCCAATACCATGAGGAAACCAGCGTTTTTGAGTTACTACAAAATGTCTTTCAAACAAAGTGTTAATTGAATCGAATGAATTTTTGAACTCCTCATTTGCCGACTTTCGAGAGTACAGGGATACCGCGGAATCCAAAAATGCATTTCTATGGGGGCAAATGGTAAATAAGCTGGCTCCCTGTTTCATAATTCTTTTTGTCTCAATAACAGCCATTTCCAGCTCATCTACAAACTCCCAAACGCTTATCCCAACAACTGCATCGAAAATTCCGTTGGTAAAATTTGTGGCTTCTAACGATTGACCCGATAACGCAACTTTAACGCCGGTCGCGTCGCACATTTTCTTCACAACGTCCATCTTATTGTGTATGTCAATTGCATAAAGATTTGTACATCGCGTCGATAGTTCTGGGAGAAATATTCCAGTCCCGGTTCCAACTTCCAATAAATTTTCGAAATTTCTACCGTTCATCAAGCGCAGTATTGCTTTAAACCTGAATCTCTGAATGTACTTTATCGGAAACTTGTAATTCCATTGGTAATAGTCCACATCACCGGTCGTCTGCAAAAGTTTTGGATCAGGTAGTGTCAAATGCATAACATTCCCTTTAATTGTCCCAGCGGCTTCACATTTTCACTATCCGCCAGGTTTGAAATAGTGATCTTCAAACGACAGCGCATGTGAAGAATAATAATGTCTGTCGATATGTTCAATGGTTTTAAGAAATACCTCAGCATTTATCCCCCCATATAATAAGCATATCCCCCAAACGCGTAAAAGCGAAAAAATTATCAAGCCGAACAAAAGGATATAATAAGGCTGCAAGCAAAGGCGTACCTGTTTTTTCCCAAATTTTCTCGTTTGAGTGCTTCTGTCTAAGCAGCCGGAGTTTTGCCAGATGTGTAAGTACGATCAATCTGTAGAACGGAAATCCTGTTATAAAAGTCCTCACGTTACAAAATTTATTCAATTCCTTTTCCATTTGATCAACGGTAAATCTACGAATATGGCCTCCATATTTATCAATAACTGACCACCTTCTCGGGTATAATGGGACTGTAATGATGATGCGGCCGCGAGGTTTCAGTGCAGCGTGCATGTTCTCGACTAAACGATGGTAATCAGCCACGTGTTCAAGAACTTCGGAACACACAATGATATCATAGAAGTTCTGCTGAACTAAATCGGCTCTGCTATAATCTGAAACTTCGAACCGCACACGGCGCTTTCTGCTTTCTTCAATCAAGCGTGCAAGCCTAATAACTCGTTCTTCAATATCGATTCCCAGAACATCATAGCCATGGTCGGCAAGTGCGAAAGAAACTCTCCCGGTCCCGCATCCAACATCTAATGCCTTACCGCCGCTGTGAGAAGCTAACTTGAGAATAAGGTGAGTGATATTTCTTAGACTTGGTTCCTTCCACTGCCAGTTCAATAATGTTTTATCTGACGTGCTGTTGTAAATCTCCATATGTTTAACAGTGGCTGCTATCATGGTACAAGTCAGGGAGTACGGAAATCAGGGAACTTGATTTTCAATTTGACACGTGACTGCAGAATCTCAGCATATTTATTTAAAGAGATCACTGTATGCTCGGCAATAAGATCGGCGAGATAATTCCGAATACGCCCAAGTTTGACATCAGACCGCATGTTCATTCCTGGAAAGAACGAAAGCGTTGTGACATCTTCGCTGCCCAAGAAATCTAAGGAATGGAGCAAAAGAGTCGGTTCTATACCTGCGAGACGACATGAACGTAATGCCGAACGCCAATATGTCCGGGCGAGAATTGGAGAATATGTACTAATGTACAATACATAGCTGAAATGGAAAGGTACTCTGAAGAGAGGAAATGTGGTCACAGGAATTTCCGTCAGCGTCGAATCTCCAATCTGCCACAGATATGGCTTCAATGGCCTTAAACCATCTCGAAAGGTTCCAAAAAGTGTACCACGTTCCTCTTTCTGCTTCAAATTCAAGGACGTGTTCATGAAGTAGTACGCTCTAGCAAGTGGCCCCATGAATGATGGAAGAGTCGACGAATCGTACTTGTACCCTCGCTGCGCAAGGACTTTTAATGTCTGATTTGACATACTATATCCCGGTCCTCGAAAACCAATAGGACGCATACCCGTCACTTGTTCAAGAAGCTCTTCTGCTTGACCGATTTCTTGTTCTGACGCTTCTTCTCGCATCCATGGTTCATGATTCTGCGAATGGTTACCTACACTATGTCCTGCCTCT
The DNA here is from genome assembly GCA_003142475.1 of Ignavibacteriota bacterium. Taxonomy (GTDB): domain Bacteria; phylum Bacteroidota; class Ignavibacteria; order UBA10030; family UBA10030; genus Fen-1298. Next base: position 13,904 of record PLMK01000076.1, on the reverse strand, counting down.
ACAATTGAGGAAAGAGCTTCGTGGTTTTTCTCAAAGTCGGCATCTTTCCCGACAATGAAAAACGTTATTTTGACATTGAATTCCGCTAAAAGGGAGAGAATTCTTGGAATCACAAGGTTAATGTATGAAGGAAAATTCCTCCAGATCGGATCGCCGTGAGCTTTTAAATATGACCATTCATTATCTAAGTCGAGTGATAATCCAGCGTATGGCTTAGTAGTATTTTGATCTGTTGTCATAGATTTCCTTTTGTAAGACTCAAACGAGAATTTAAATAAGCATTCATAAAACAAAGAACCATTTTAATAGAAAATCAACTATTACAACATTATCGTATAACACTCCTTGAAAAAATAATATTGTTCCAAAATCGGCAACTGAATTTAATTCTCTTTTTCATTCTGCGTCTTCTTCCAAAAAACTCTATAGATCACTTCACCTGGACGCTTTTGTACTTCGGCGTCATGCAAGATTTTATCAAATCCATTGATATATCCTGGAATTGGAGAGACAATATAAAGAGGACGATCACCTAATAACTGGCGGAATTTCTCTGGATGGCTATCATATGATGGAAGAGGTTTTCCACCCAACTGAATTACTGCAAGGTGCATATTTGAGTTCAACAATCGCGTAATCAAGAGTGGATACCTTGTGGTATTATCTCCAATTATGATACCTTCCGGCGCGGCCTGATGCAGTGCCGTTTCTGAAAATAACTGGGCCGATTTTTCATTCTGTCTCCATGGCGTAATAAAATAGCGCATTTCGTCTCTAAATGGCAGCATTCGAGTTCTTTGTACCTCAACCCCTAAACCGCGCAGAACACTAGGGAGAAATCCATAAATTAGCGGCATGCAAATAACTGAAGCATAACCTAAGACCATAACTGTCTGCCGCCAACGATTAGAGATCTGAACGAGATAACTCGCCCCAATAGCAGAAGCAAGAGAGATTACCGTCATAGCCGGAAGCATTAATGAGAATTGATCTTCCGATCCTAGACGAATAATGAAGACAATTTCAATAAAGGTGATAGCACCTAGCGCAAGGGCAAGAATGTTTCCTAAATCCTTACGAAATCTGATCACACCGACTACTGCCAGTGGGAGGATGATATTCATAAAGCTAAGAGAGGCGAGTGCTGCATTAGCACGAGTGTATGGCGTAATCAAGGACGTATTCAAGATTATTCCTCTTGACGGACCAAACAACGCCGAGGAAATAGCAGTAACTATATTGCCACTTTCGACCGCAGCGCAAACAATCAAGCTTATAAATAATGCTCCACCGATTAAGAAAGCGACCGAAGCCAAGCCCAACGACCACACCGGTATCTGTTTCTTCCATACTAGGTAGACTGACAATAAAACATATACAGGTAATGTTAAAGTTGCAAAATCATGAAATGAAAACGTAAGACCATTAACAAAAGCCAAAAGAACGAGTAGCGACCATCGTGGATCTCGAATGAGCTTCACGAGCAGCCATAACTCCAGTGTCAATCCAGCCACTACCCATGTATAGCTTTCCACTATAGTAGCAATCCACCACACCAAATGCGAAAATCCCAATATGACTGTAAAGAGTACGGCTACTTTTCGATTATTAGTAATGAGCGTGACGAGCGCCATGAAGTTCGCTAATGCAATAGCCATTCCTAATCCACTGATGAAGTTTATTCTCCAGAGTATATTACCTATGGGGATCAGCTTCGCGATCTGGCCCAACAGAATAAGCATTGGATGAGCACAGACAAGTCCAAACGTACCTACGTAATCACCAATTAAAATTCTCCATTGAAATGTCCCGCTGTCCTGCCATGCCACACTAGTTTGGGCAGTTAATCCATATAACGTACTCGCAAGTATAAAAATGATCCACCATATCGTCGAGGTTCTGCAATTCGATGCCCAAGTTACAAATTTGAAATTTGAAAAGTACCGATTCGAACTGATTATCTGTTCCTGAATTGCCATCTTTTATTTTTCCTTTCAAAATACTATCATGAACTTACCTATAATATCGGATGAGAGCAGACTCATGAATGATGATTATGATTATCTCGCTTAGCGGAAAAGATACTTTCAAGTTTGCTTAGTGAATCAATCGTGTAGTCCGGGATATGATCTCGTGTTGGAGGTTCTGTGCCGCTGTAGATTCCGTCATTTCTTCGAACCCAGATTGTTGTTAACCCAATCTTTCGAGCACCCCAAAAGTCCTTCCCGATATTGTCTCCCACATAGCAGGCAGTTCCCGCTTCAACACCAAGCTGCTTCAGAGCAACCAGGAAAGGTTTTGGCGAGGGTTTCCAGTAATCTGGTCCCAGTTTATCTGTCAAAACCATGGTCGTAAAGAAATCTGATATGGCAAGAACTTTTATCTTTCGCTCTTGCATCCGCCAGTTACCATCTGTCACTATTCCAAGAATGTAGTGCTTCTGTAGATTCTTAAGGAGATTAGGAACTTCAGGAAATGGTCGGATGACTGGGACATGTTCACGATAGATATCTATTGCCAAATTTATATATTTCGGATCTGCAAGGTCTAACTCCTCCAACCAGAGGTCGAATGTTCTTCCACGAATTCCATTGTAGAACATCCCTCTTAGGCGATTGTAACTCTTCTCCTCAGAAATGCCTAGTCTATCCTTTCCCCATCGCGCAACGGCACGAAATCCACTGAGAACGAACTCAGATTCAGGATAGAGCGTATCATCGAGATCAAAGAGAACTGCGCGCAATTCTGTCACGTTCATACTCTGTCAGAAAGAATGAATCATCAAAACGAGTCACATACAAACCCACTTTGTAGCTGCCAAGAGGCGGGATATCGACAGAAAGTCCGGCCGCCTGTGCTAACAACCATCGCGGCGCGTCACAACCAGACGCGATTCCAAGTGGAGCCCCACCTCCAAAGCGTGCATTGATCTCAGTGAATTGCGGTGTGCCATTTTTCATAATGCATTGAATGGTGATTTGCCCCTTCCCTCCCAGTGCTTCCACAATTCGAATACATGTGTTTGTGATTTTTTCATCGTAGATAGTGACGCCTTTTGAAACTTCACCCGATCTTACCTCAATTCTCTCACGAGACACTACAGCAAGCACCTTACCTTTTAAGTCGCAAATGACGTCGTTTGTGATTTCTGGGCCTGACAGGAATTCTTGGATGATGGGTTGGCGTACATATTTTACAAAAAACTTCAGTTGATCTGCATTCTCGACCTTGAAGGAGTCTTTACCAGCGCTTCCACAACGAGGTTTGATGAAGAGAGGATACGAAACCGTCTCCGGATCTATGTCTTCCGGTAACCATGAGCATGGATTTGGAACACCGATACGATTGAAAAACTCTTTGGTGAGCCATTTATCTGTTGTAATTGCAACGGACTCTTTTGAAATAACTACAACCTCCGCTTCTGTCTTTTTTATAACATCGAGATTTTCTGCAAGCATTGTTATGTCCGGGTCAATAAGAGGAAACACTAGCCTGATCTGTTCCTTCCGACAAATAGATACAAGCCTAGGAATATATTCTTGCGATGAGAGTGGAGGGACAAGATATGACCGATCTGCCACTAAAAGAGAAGGAGCTAAAGAATTAGCGTCAAGAGCGACAATACGACCATGCAAACCTAGAGATTTGTACGCATTCCGGAATGCCCAGAGCAACTCCACCCGTCTCCCTGCGCTGGTAAACAAGATATTTACATCTGCTATAGCGTACTGCTTTTCACCATGCGTGTGACTCGATTTTGTCTTATCTATCTGCATATGGTCTTACGATATTATTTCTGAAGATGCATGTACGCTTGGATATGCTGACTGACTTGTCGACTGAGTGTTTATATAGAAGTTGCGATTAAAACGTTGCTTAGATCGTTGCAGCGGCAATTCTTTAGCAGGGACATCTACAACCGTTGTGTTAGCTAAGACATCATTGATAACGGTCGCCCATCCACCTATACTTATTTTATGGAAAACGGTACTACTAATTCCAATCCACGATCCTTCCCCCACACAAACGTTTCCACCAAGATGGGCACCTGGACATATGTGCGAATGCGATCCGACTACACAATCATGATCCATAGTACAGCTCGTATTAAGAATGACATTGTTTTTAATATCAGCCCCTGTATTGATGACTACGCTGGCAAGTACAACAGTTCCTACGCCAATTTTCACATCTGAAGCAATAACTGCAGATGAATGAATGATAGTCGTGAACTTTTCTCCACGGGAAGTTAACAACTCGAAAAGACGGCACCAGCTTTCGTTTTCTCCGATTCCCACAACCACCGCATCGTGCGGCACATTCTTCAAATCATCAATCGACCCAAGAACGGGTCTATCAAGAATGCACTGGTTTAGTAAAGCGGGATTGTCATTCAAAAATCCTACAAGGTCAAAACCCTTACTTTTTAATCCTGAATTGAGAATTGCGTCAGCAATCATTTTGGCATGTTCGCCTGCACCCAGTACAACAACACGAATGGCATCGTCTTTCACTATCACATCATTCTCCATTCGATAATTGTTATACTTTTTTCGATGGACTCGTGTCCAGATAAATGGTTATATATCGCCAATGGCGCAATTAAAAACATTTCATCAGTATTTCTTTGCAATGCGTACTGTGCCGAACCTAAAGCTTTATACCCTTCGGCATTAATTTCATACTTACATTAAATACATGTTGAGCAACTAATTTAGATAGAATTATAAATTTACTTCAAACCAATTAAATATAAATTCTTAACAAAAAATATACTATTACTTTAACAATTGCATTCTTTTTACATCGATTCGCGAAGGCGTTTCTAACTTATAGAAATAAACTCCGCTGGCAAGTTTTGACGCATCAAAGCTCAACTGATATGCTTGCTGTCCGATTGCAACACCATCAAATAATGTCATCACCGGCTGTCCTAACAAATTATAGACGATTAACTTTGCTTGCTCTGTATTGAAAACAGAGAAGGAAATCCGTGTGCTCGGATTAAATGGATTCGGATAGTTCTGACTGAGTCCGATTGTTGCAGGCGCTAAATTCACTCCCAATTCGATACTTTGGGAATACTTAAACGCACCATTGTTATCAATTTGTTTCAGACGATACGCATATCGGCCAGAAGCAAGACTTACATCGGAATAAAAGTAAGATTTTGGCGAGTTGATAGTTCCATTGCCGGAGACAAATCCAACTTTTTGCCAATTGTTCGCCGTTGACCCTTTACTGTTTACAGATCTTCGCTCCACTTCAAATCCATAGTTATTAACTTCTGTTGCAGTTGACCAATTAAGGGTTACGCTGTTTTGATTTACTGCCGATGTAAAAGAAGTCAGTTCTACAGGTAAAGCTGTACCACCTGCATCTTGCCATGCTAAGAAAGGATACCCATAATTTATTACGCCTGTCAAGTCAATCTTCCATATAGTCCCAGTATTATCCCAACCAGTATATGTAGATTTTGTTTTCATTTCAGTTGTGCTTTTGCCAGTCCCGCCATCAGAGCCTGCCTGAGTTGAAGCATCCACATCCCAGAAGCAATTGGTTATAGTAGACCCACCATTAATTCCTATCAAACCGCCAATAAATAAATAAGTGCCAGTAACTGAACCCCTACTATAGCAATTTAAAATACTACCGGCATCCACATCACCCACCAAGCCACCAACATAAGAATAACCCTGCACAACGACACTACTGTAGCAATTTGAAATGACGACGCTACCAGGACAGTACCCAACTAAACCACCGACAAAATTTTTAGCACTTGTTATATTGCCTGTACTGTAACAGTTTTTAATAGTACAATTGCCTTGTGCAACACCTATTAAACCACCAGCATTACTACCCTCCCCGGTTATAGTAATATTGACTGCTACGCCAAGACTATCAATTTCACCTCCGTTAACAATACCAAAGAGTCCTTTATAGTTTGCGCCGGTATCAATCTTTAATCCGGTGACTTTATGATTATGACCATAAAAATTCCCTTTAAACGCATTAACTTCATCTCCAATTGGCAGCCAACCACTTCCACTTTGATAAGCTACTAAATCGATATCATTTTCCAGAATAAAGCTACTGATGGAGTAACTAAAGCCTCTGATTAAATTTAATTGTGCGGCAGTTGTGATTTGGTATGGGTCTGCCGGATCTCCAGTACCTCCGCTAAAATCTGCACAAAAAGTCTGCATAGACAGAACTAATATCATAAAAAACAATTTGTTAATTAAGTTCTTCATAACGACACCTCCTTTGAAATATGTTGATGTGTTCTTGACCTTTATAGAATGATTTTCTCTGCTAAAGATCGATAGAGTGGGAAAAAAGACCCGCTACTGTTTATTAAATTGTTTTTCCTATTGAAATCATTTTTCGCATCACATAAATATTTATACTCTTCTGGCAATAATATCTTTTGCCAGATAGAAAAAATATGCCTTCGATCAGAAAAACCCTCTTTAAAATTAAAAAGTGAGTCTCGCATTGAACCGACCCCACCTCCAAGATGAAACGTATGAGCTCCATGCTCATTACCCCAATCTCTAACAAAATCTATGAGGAGTTTCGTGGGGGCTTCTTTCTTAAATTTAGAAGAACCGCCANNGGACCGCCACTCAAATGGTATTGAATAATACCGCCGCACAGACTAAAAAGACCTGCACAAGCAACTTCTTGGTTCAGCATACACACAAATAGGCGCATCGAGTTATTCATGTGTTTCAATATGTTTTCGAAATATTTCTTGTCAAAAAAATATCCTGCGTCGGCACCAACTTTTAACATTGTTTCATTATAAATTTGCATGAAATCATTTAAATAATTCAATCCAGTGTCTTCTAGACAATAGAAACCTTCTTTCTTTAATTTTTTAATTTGATGTCTATGGGAACTTCGATAGTTTGATCGCTGAACTTCCGAAGGTGTTGTCAGGTCAATAGAGACTGTTTCCCCGATTATCTTACGTTCAAAATACGTATCAAAGAAAGGTCCAGCATCAATGAGCGGATGCAATCGAGAGAATAAACTGACGACACGTAATTCACGTAAAGCAGACATAAGAGAAAGGGAAAAATGTTCAATAAATTCCGCCGGGAGATCTCTCTGCGATGAAATTGGACCTGTATATCCATACACGGATGTAACATCGAACACGTCTTGGTGACCCTGGGGAAACCATACTTCATGCTGAATTGGACGAAGAAGAAGAGGTAGAGCAACCCTGTGAATGCCGTCTTGATACACAAAGAGAATTGGCTTTCCTTCTCCCCTTTCTTCAGCAATGAGATGATATTCTAGAGTGTGGTAGAAATCAAATTGACACGATGTATGTACAATGTTTCGCCAATTTATCGCATCATTCGATTGAATAATTTCACTCGACCCCTTGGAAAATGATTCATTCATATGTTGAATACCTACTTTGTTTGAATAAGATAACTGATTATCCCTACAGTTGAAATCATGATCGATGAGTTATTCTATAATCCGATTCTCTCGCGAACGAGCATGAAAGTCTCCGCCCACTCAAATCCTATTGTGCTTCCACGGAGCCGGGCAAGGGCTCTCAGCGCTTCGATCGATCTTGAATGGGGAGGCTCTTTGAGCTGAGATTTATAGCATTCCATAGCTTGCATTTTGATATCGATATAAGGAGATATATCTACAAAGACAGTCGGGATAAAAGCATCGTCGGCAGATGGTGGAGCCCAGTCTGTTTCAGATAAAGTTTCATAACAGAGCATTTTTTTAATGCTTGTATCTCGAGTTGGCCGTGCAGCAACAAGTGTCGCTTGGTAGACTGCTCTGTGGTCTACGTGAATATCTCCTCGATGCGGTAAATAAACAATAGACGGGCCGAAAGAAGTCAATACTTCTTTGATGCTATCTGCAATTTTATAATTTGGAACGATATCAAGTTTAGGAGCTGGAAAATCTAAGAAGTGACATTTCTTTATTCCTACGATCTTATGGGCACGTTTCAATTCCTTTCGTCCAAGCACCTCCGACTCGTGAGAATAGATGTCTTCAGCGCCTTGTGTTACAACGATGGCCTGAACATCATCGCCGCAAGCCGCGTGCCGAGCAAGAGTCCCACCACATCCAAGTATTTCGTCATCGGGGTGAGTAGCTATTACTAGAATCTTCATAATCAATCCTTTTCGGTACTGTGGGGCAATTTAGCTTCGTCTTTGCCTTTTAATGAATGAGAAGGAATGCCGCTTCGTTGAAACCCATCTTTGTCGTAAACGGTCTCTGCTTTCAAAACCACCTTAATGGTCAAAAACATAACAAAAAAATCAATGAAGATATTCCAGTGATCTATATACCACAAATCCAAAGCAATCCGTTGCTCCCAGCTATTAGTAGCTGATCCATGAACTTGCTGCCATCCAGTCATTCCTGGAGGCAAATTCATTCGCCTGCGATCTTCCTCTGAATATGAGTCAAGAAATTCCGGCAACAATGGCCTGGGACCGACCAAGCTCATTTCTCCTTTAAGAACATTAATCAATTGCGGAAGTTCATCAAGGCGATATTTTCGAAGAATATTTCCAAAGCTAGTTATTCTCGGATCATCTTTATGGAGAGAGTCTGTCACTGGTCTATGTAAATTAGTAAGCATCGATCGAAATTTGAAAATTCGAAACACTTTTCCATAAAAACCCAACCTATTTTGCCTAAAAAAAATCGGGCCCTCTGACTCCAATTTAATAATTATGCCTAAAAGCAAAAAAAATGGTGCGAAGAGAATGAGCAATGGAATTGTAATGAGCAGATCGATCGTACGCTTGAGCAACAATGGCCATCTCTTCGTAGTTCGTACCAAATCTAATTTATTTTCTTTATCATTGTGCATTACACTCCCCCCTACGTTCATGCTCCAGGAGAATATCTTCAATTTCAGCAATCGTGTTCATGACATAATGCGGAGATTGTTCTTCCGAAGCCGTATAATGTGCAAAAGGTCCTGTGAGGACACGAATAGTCGTCAGACCTGTTTTGCGGGCACCCTTGAAATCAGACAATGGATTGTCTCCAATATAGGCGCATTCAAAAGGTTTTCGACCAAGACTTTTGATAGCATTACAAAATGGTATCGTACTTGGCTTCTTCCATTCTGAACCATATTGTCCGGTATAGATAATTAGGGAAAAGTATTCTGTAATTCTTAATGCGTTAACCTTCTGTTTTTGCATCTCAAAATTGCCATCTGTAATAATAAATAATTGATATTGTGAAGCAAGTTTTTGTAAAATTTGTTTTGTGTTAGGGGACAGATTCAATTCCGTTCGAAATTTGTGATATTGATGGACCATATCCTTGACATAACCATGATTATGTATATTCAGATCTTTCAGTACTTCATCAAAAAGATTACTATGGTAACTTGTTAACTCATGCCACTTCTTTAGAAATACTTGCTCTGCTACTTCAGGAGCCACAGCAGCCATCTCCGAAAGCCACTTGGCTTCATACTTGATAAAAGCAGTTATGTGATCTGATTGATCATAGAGAGTATTGTCAAGATCAAAGCCCAAAGCCTTAAGCATTGTTCTTCCATCCATACTTTTGAGCTTCATTTATGGTAATGAATTTCTCACTCCAATAGCGAAGCATAATTCGCTCATCCACAGGATGAATATACTTCAATGGTTCTTTCCCATTCAGGAGTGCAATCAAACTTTCGAACAAAGGAACTCCTGCACCTTGCGAGAGAATAGAAGTACCAGCTAATCGAGCGTTTACTTCGGTGAATAGCACTTCGCCTTGTTTGGTCACGAAACACTGAATGTTAGCGGGTCCAATAATTTTTAATCGTTTGATAATCTCTCCTGCCCAATAAACCATTTCTTCATGCCACGCTGTAATGCCTTTCATCGAAATCCCCGAATCCGTCGCAAGACGCTTTCGTGGAGCTATAATGAGAGGTTCACTTGACCAACTACCCAGTACGTCTATGGTATACTCCACACCTGTGATCATAGGTTGTACTACCGCTTCGCCGAGGTACTTTCCAAAAAATTCAACCTCACTTTGTGACTTCGCAACAAATACATTCGAACTACCGCGGCCAAGTATCGGCTTCACAATTTGTGGATAATTGCTGAAAGCAGGTTTTGTGTCTTCAGTGTAAATCGCTGTAGGAACAATCGGAATCTTATTTCGGGAGAAAAATTCGTATGTCGCAAACTTATCTGTACAGATACGCAAGGTATCGATAGATGAGATACATATCCGGGTACCTACAGCTTCAAACGATTTTGCATTCGAAGCTAATAAAACAAACTCCTCATCAAGTGATGGCAGGAACCAGTTGATTGATTCTTTTTTACAAATTTTTATGAGTGCATCAAGATAATCGGGATCGGAAGCTCTTGGTACTTGGTAACCGGCGTCTGCAAAAAATAACCCCACGGACAATGGATCAGAATCAACTCCGACAACCCTAGCACCGAGCCTCTTAAAAACCTGGAATTGAGACACCGATGGAGATGATCCGGAAGCAGTTCTAAGAATTGTCAAACGATCAGTATTACTTGTCATGAGTTATCTCCATAATGTTAGGTTAAAATTTGGCTGTTAAACCTTTTTCAATTGATAACTAAAATACTAGGTGTTTTACAATGTTTTTGCCTTGAAAAGTAAGGATGCGATTGCATGAGGGAGATACATCTTAATTATCTGCTCATTCATGCTTGAGGTGAACGGGATGATCCTTCTCCATCGGAGACCAAAGTACTTCCTTTCAATCTTGATCTGATATGGCTTAAATCCCAGTCTCATGAAACTAGCCAACGAGTTAGAATTCCATGCCGGGATTATTGCTTTGATGCGTTTCATCCCTGACCTGGAAGCTACATCGACAATTCTTTTTTCAGCACAGGCAAGAATCCCTGTTCCACGATATTTAGGAAACACATAAACCGACTCCATGAGTCCTTCATCTGGGGAAAGTAGTGGATACCAATCCCCAAAAAACATTTGAAGCTTTTCATTCTCTGTATAGGGAATAAGCCATTGCAGGAAACGTACATTACGATTGATATCTTCAACAACATAGCAGGTCTTGAGGTCTATTTCCAACATCGCCAAACGACGCGCTGCTTCGTGTCGTTCATTTCTTTGAAGCGCCCTATCCGAAAGAACAGAAGTCAATAGTATATGATCACCTTTTTCAATCGGCCGTTCAAAAAGACTCATTCGAGAAAAAATAGGACTTTCGAAAGATTCGATCTCCATCGTTATACCAATATAAAGAACCCTGCCGAAGAACTTGTCCCATGCATGCTTCAGTAACTCACGATAAAGGCCGTAGCTTATGAGGAATTGTGAATATCTGAAGAAATAAAGGAATTTCTGCATTACTATAGCTTTTCATGTTGTCATGTTGAAAATAATTCTACAAGATATTTTCAATAACGAACCTTCTGCATATCTGAAATTACTCTCGTTGTGACCGTGCTACTGGAATATTTATTTTGAGCAATATATGCATCAAAAAAGTCATAGCCGACAAATCCTGTGCCATTTGTAATGAGTAATTTTTTCTATTATTGTCAGTTCTTATATATTCTTAATATTTACTTTTATAAAAATGAATTTTATTTCAGATCATCAACTCAATTAAAAAACCGTTATCCATAATATTTTCTATTTGCACAGAAATATTTTCCTCATTTAAATTAAGACTATCTCATTAGATAACAATATTTCTTTATTTAATGTGTAAACCCTTTCTTTCGGACACCTGCCGATATTCGTTCAGTACAAATGTGTTGACTTTTCTATCGTCGAATCGTTCCCGAGCAAATTGTTCGCCGAATTTCCCCATTTGCAAACGCAATTCAGAATCTTTAAGAAGTTTCATAATTGCTTCAGTGAAAGCCCCTATGTCGCCTACAGGTAGCAGATAACCATTCTTCAAGTCTTCGATAGCCTGACGGCAACCTCCTAAATCGGAGGCAACGACAGGGATTCCCATAGCCGCCGCTTCTGCCAACACTAAACCAAATCCTTCACGATGAGACGGGAGAAAAAGCACATGCATGAGCGTATAAAGTGCAGGTGTATCTTCTCGCGGTCCCGTAAAAATACAAATATCGTCCACTCCATATTCTTTCGCAAGTTCTGGATCGACGGCATCAGCCTTTTCTGTATCAGTTCCACCGACGATAAGAAATCGAACATGGGGGCAGGAAACTCTAATACGCTTTGCCACTTCAAAAAGATCGAGAAGCCCTTTCTCCCGAACTAAACGTCCCACAAAACCAATGACCATCTCATCTTGATGTATACCTAACGACTCCCTTAATGCTAAGACCTTGCCATTATTTATCGTTACTCTATTAAACTTTTCTAGATTGATACCGATTCCACCTTCCAGGAGACGGATTTTGCTTCTATTAATAATCTTCAATCGCTGCGCTCGATGAACATCTTCTTTATTGACAAGAAAGACCCTATCTGCAAACATAGCTGATACTTTTTCAATCAGAAAAAAAAATAGTTTTTTAAAAAATGAAAACTCTGGGGCATAGTATAGGCCATGGATGGTAGATATTCTAATAGGAGTACCAACAATTCTTGCCGCCAATTGTCCAAGCAGATTCGCTTTGAGTGTATGCGTGTGGACAATATCAATGTGTTCCTCCTTAAGAATTCGGCACAATTTGATAAGTGTAAAAAAATCTTGAATCGGTGTTATTTTTCGGGTAAAAGGAATAGCAATGTGACGAATGCCAACTCGTTCAATATCTTTAAAAGCTTCTCCTCTATTTGACATCGCAACAACTTCAAAATAAGAATTCTGAAAATAACAAAGTTGCCTCAGCAGAAATCCCTTTATGCTGATATCGGCGGTTGCAATATGTGCAATTTTCATCATCGTCATTACTTTTTAATTTATATCAATTAGGAATTAGTACCGAGGTAAATCTACATAACATTATATAGAGTGCAAAAGTTATAATTATCTCGAGGTAACAAACTCCTCTTTGTCATAGAAAGGTCAATCCAGACCAGGAACTTTTGTTCTTAAAACTTGATCAATTTCGTGAATAAACATGTCCATAGATTCCTGGTCCTCAATATCTCTGTTTCTTTGTTTTAAAAGAATATCCATTTTATTACACGCAGAAAGGATTCGAACAATGAACGATTTACAATATGACTTAGTTATTGCAAGTGGAATTTCGAATCGATTGAACCCCAGAGAACCGTACTCCATATACATTTTACGCTGACCTGCATATCCCGTTAGAAGCCTTTTCAAAGTGACATTTTCCTCTTCCCTGTAATAGTAGAGATGTTCAGTCATGAAATAAACCTTGAAGTCGTTCTTCGAGTAGGCGCGGAGCCAGAGTTCGTAGTCTTCAATCCGGTTAATCGATGTATTGTATGGGTTGCGTAGAAACCAGGATGTCCTACCAAGTATAGGCGCATGAGCCGGTGTACATTGTCCAAGTAGCAGTCCTCGTCCAGTTATCTGAACACCAGGTGAAGAACGCACTCCACATGGTTTTTTATCATTTGTTATCGAGCAAATACCTGTAGTAACGAGATCGTACTCAGGGTGCGTGTCAAGAATATTCTTTTGTTTTTCAAACCTGGTCGGAGAAATCAGATCATCGGCATCCATCCTTCCAACAAGATCAAACCTGGCTTCTGAAGTTATCTGGTTGAGTCGATAAGGAAGTCGTTTATTCTGACCGTCGGAAATAACTTGAACACGGGAATCCTTGACTGAACGTGCAATCTCAAGAGACCGGTCTGTGGATCCATCATCAACGAGAATAAGTTCCCAATCCTGATAGGTTTGGGCAAAGACGGAGCGTATGGCGTCGGCTAAATATGATTCCGCGTTATAAAATGGAATTCCGATTGTA
>PLMK01000070.1 GCA_003142475.1 Ignavibacteriota bacterium | reverse complement strand
CCATCGGATCGATTGAACTGCGGCGAACTTTTGCATCAAAATTCAGTCCGCCCGTTCCTAAGCCATTCTGTTTCAAGATTATCATCATTGCGAGAGTTGCGCTGTAAATATCTGTTGGGAACTGATCCGTATCCCAGCCAAGCATTAAATCACCACGATTTGCATCTACGCTTCCTAACTTACCGGCCGTCGAGGCAACTGTCAGCTCGTGTTCAAACGTATGGCCAGCAAGTGTTGCATGATTTGCTTCGATATTCAATTTAAAATAATCCCACAAGTCATTTTGTTTTAAGAAATATAAAACCGATGCCGAATCAGAATCATATTGGTGTTTCATTGGTTCGGCTGGCTTTGGTTCGATGAGAAATTGTCCTTGAAATCCGATTTTCTTTTTATAGTCGACTGCCATATGGAAGAACCGAGCCATTTGTTCTTGTTCGTGTTTAAGATCTGTATTGATTAATGATTCATACCCTTCACGTCCTCCCCAGAAAACATAATTTTCTCCGCCGAGTTCCTTTGTCGCATCAAGGGCATGCTTCACTTGGGCGGCTGCAGTAGCCATCACGTGTGCGTTCGGGTTTGTTCCGGCACCCTGTGAATATATTGCGTTACCAAACAAGTTTGCTGTTCCCCATAATAGTTTAACACCCGTTTCCCTTTGCAGATTCTTTGCGTATACCACCATTGTTTCTAAATTTTTACATGTCTGAGCAAAAGTCTCGCCTTGGGGGGCAATATCCCGATCATGAAAACAATAGTAATTGACGCCTAACTTTTGAAAAAATTCAAATGCCGCTTCCATTGTCTCTTTAGCTCGTTCTAACGGATCAGGGGCTTTATGCCACTCTCTTTTATAACCTGAACCACCAAACATGTCTGTTCCATCGCCCATCATCGTATGCCAGTAAGCAACAGAAAAGCGCAGATGCTCACCCATCGTTTTGTTACCGACGATCTGATCTTTATTGTAAAATCGGAAGGCTAGAGGATTCTTGGAATCTTTACCTTCGAACATAATTGGTTTTTCGATTTTGGGGAAGAATTTATTTTTCATAGATACTGCTCCTTATTTTATGAATATTTATTTTTGAATTCATTTGATGCCTCGTATACATATGTTCTTTGGTTGGCTTGATCGAGCGATGTAATCCATATCGGAAATTGATTGCCTTCCCCGCTCACCCATCTGCCTACATTCTTCGGTATTACTTGACTCCAATAGTTAATAAAATTTGAGCGAACATTTCGAAGACTGCATACTAAAAATTTACTTTTACCGTTGTTATAGGCTGCATAAAAGAATGCGTAGGTAATAATCCCATCAAAAGGAAAAATAAAATTTAAACTGCTCCGTGATACCAATTGAAAATGAGGTGCACGGCCAATTGATATAAATATATTTTTCGCTTGCTCATTCTTTTATAATCATCAGTTCCACAAACTTCCAACTTAAAGATGTAGTCCGTCGAGTAAAACATTGAACCGTTTCAAATTTACTTGAAATAAGTTACAATATTTTCCCCACTTTTGCCACAATTGAATAATCAATCTATCTATTTGAGTAAAAAGAGCTTCTATATCTCTACAAATTTATCGTTTGCCCATTATTTAGTGAGCCGTCATTCGATACAAAAGTTGTGACACTCAACGGCTCTAACTTATAGGTAAAATTGCCATTTTTATAGCTAACGTCACTTTGTTATTCGCAATTCTTATTACTCGATGTCAGATACGGAGTCAAAGTACCCACAGTTCCGTTCCACACAGTAAATGTTTGAATTCTTGTAGTCGTTTTCCTGTTCACAACTACAATAACCCGTTTGGAGCCATTCTTGTATGCGGTTACATCAACAATAATTCTCATATTGTTATCTGTAGAAATAAATATGGAATAGCAGATTATGAAAAAGAACTCAATACTTTATAAATTATTTTCCCCAATCATTGGCATTGCAGCATCACTATGGTTCATCCTTCGAGTCATACCAAAACCAAGCAGGGCCACGTATCCCTGTATGCGTGTAGCGTACCCCCTGGCATCTGCTTTTGTCGTCTACTTACTTGGTCTTGCGACATCTGCCTTTGCAATGGGCAGGATGAAAATGTATTGGAAACAGTCACGTTATTGGGCAATGGCGGGATTTTTTGTGATCGCTCTCGTTGCAAGATTTTACTCGTTTCAGGCAGACCAATCTCCTGTCTATGCTAATTCGAGCTATCTCGATATCGCAAATACTCCTATTGGAATAGCAAGAGGAATATTCCCCGGCCGTGTGGTATGGTCCCGAAATCCCGATGCGACGAATGAGAATCGTGGAAACAGCTCATGGGGCGACGCTTACTATTTACCAAAGAATACAAACATGGAAGTAGTGAACGGCATGGTCCAAAACTCCATATTAAACCTTACCGGTAAATCCTCTGTCCGCGAAGCCTAGGATATATTATTTCTTTAATATAAAGAAGGGAAAAGGTTCTGTAGGGTATCAACCCGGGGAGAAGATTTTTATAAAAACAAACGGCATTGGTTCAACAGTTGTAGACAGCGGCAACCATTCTTGTGTAGATTTAACATCCTATGTTGAGGCCCGAACCTCGTCTCAACCGGTTCTAGCAATACTTCGGGAACTGATTACTGATTGTGGTATTTCACAGGAAAATATATCCGTTGGCGACCCTCAACGCGATTGTCAAAATGAATATTGGGCATCTGGCATACAGAGTTCCCCAATGTGAAATATATTTGTAACAAAGGAGGGCAGGGCCGAACAAAATCCGTCAAAGGAGCAGCAGCTTCAGTTTTCTATTCAGATAAAGGAGCTGTGTTGCGATCAAGTAGTTGGAGTGATATGTCCGTAGGAAATCCCGAATACAAAGATACTCTTTATACGGTGATCGAACAGGCCGACTATTTGATCTATGTTGGTGCTTTCAAAGTACACGAACGGGCTGGCATGACTTTGATAGGAAAATGTAACTTTGGGTCGCATACACGTTCCAATGCGATGCATCTCCATATGGGATTAGTCAATCCTGATGGATTTTCACCAGCAGGAAATAAAAATAGCAGATTTGGATATAATAAATATCGCGTGCTGGTCGATTTGATGGGACACAAAAAACTTGGCGGCAATGCGATGCTCTTTGTTGTCGACGGTTTGTGGGGCGGAGCAGGTGCAAATCTGAAGCCCGTAAAATTTAAAATGGCACCTTTTAATAACGACTGGCCATCATCGATTTTCATATCTCAAGATCCAATAGCATTGGAATCTGTTTGCTACGATATATTAAAAGCGGAGTTCACAAACGATAAGCATGCAGAGACTTACCCGCAAATGGCAGGGGTTGATGATCATCTGCTTCAGGCGGCAGATTCTTTAAACTGGCCGGCAGGCATTCGCTATGATCCCGAAAACGACGGCACCGTTATAGGAAGTTTAGGAGTGCATGAGCACTGGGATGATGTTACTGATCAAAAATATTCGAGAGATCTCGGAACTGGAACGGGGATTGAATTAATTAAGATACAGACCCTCACATCAGTCAATGAGTCGGCTTCCAACGGGCAACCTTATGCATATATACTTGAGCCAAATTTTCCCAATCCGTTCAATCCATCGACCACCATCAGATACAATCTTCCGCAAATATCACATGTAGAACTATCTATATTCAATGTTCACGGTCAATGCTTTTGTACACTTGTTGATGCTTTTGAGCCGAGAGGGATTTACTCTGTTCAATGGAATAGCCAAATAAATAGTGGAAGAGCGCCATCCGGCGTCTATTTTGTCAGACTCCTTGCATCAGGAAATCAAATCTCTCAATCTCAAGTTCAAAAAATGATTTTGCTCAAATAGAAATCTTCAATGAAGCATGTTATTTGTCCAAGTACTCAGCGTCATGTGAAAGATTCATTGGAGAATGAATAGGATTGTTCTCAACAATCAATAACATCTATCCGCTTGTATCTCTCGTGTTGAGCATGTTTTACCTGGGATTATGAATTATATAATATTGAAGATCGCGTTCAGACGCTTTCAGTCCGGCTGGAAGAGGCAATCGTGAATAAGTCTGAAAATACAAAACACAACCTTCCCTCCAGCTAACTGCATCTTCATAGTGGATTTTTTAAAAGCGCTTGTTCTCTAAATAATTCGCTCTTATCTATTTTTCCTTTCAAGAAATTCCAGATCTTTTGGATTTCTTCCACTCCATCAACAATCATGAACAGTAATGAATAGATATTTTTTAAATCGTTAAACCTTCACTTAATACGATAATAATATTAACGAAAAGTATTTAACCACTTTTAACGACCAGACGAGACTCCTTTACTTAATTTTCATAACAATAAGACAACTTATTTTTGAGCAACAATATTTTCGTAATCTCTTCTCTTTAATTAGATACGAATGTAATAATGCTTGATGGTTCCAGCGTAACTGTAAAACTTCCATTTTGAACAGAAATAATATTACCTAATTCACAGTTCTTCGTACTCGTTGTTGTGTATGGAGTAAAAGAATTTGCACTGCTATTTTGCAAATTAAATGTTTGCACTATCGGCACTGTATCGGAATTGGTTGCTACAATTACCACTTTGGATAAATCTCCTTTAGCTGCTGTAATCCTTATGCTCCCGCGGGAAGATGTAGATTGAATTATATGATATCCGGGACGAATGAATCTAGAAAATTGAGACATGACATAACCTTTTTTTGTAACATCGCCTGCATTGCCACTACCTTTCGTTGTATCTATCGTTCCATCACTAATTGGTCCATAAAATCGTATTATATTCCACCAAACATAAGCACTCATACCGGCTTGCAGCACATCGTTCATTTGTTGTGCAACTGGAAGACACCATGCCCAATCGTTTCCCGAATTGTTCTCACCAGATAAATATTCAGTCATCCATATCTCTTTTCCTTTTTGTTGTGCTAATGGATATGCAGCCAAACCACCGCCGTATAAATGCCCGCAAATAATATCTGTATTTGCACAAGCAGCAGAATCATTGAGAATGGGATCAGAATATGCGCGATTAAAACTCATTGATTCCGGATCCATTACCTTTGTTCCTTCAATAGCATTTGCATATCCTCTCATAAACGTAAGCATTTCATTGGCAGACCAGTGGGTCCAACTATTATCTAAAACATCCGGTTCATTTTGAACAGATAGGCCATAAATAGATACTCCATTATTTTTCATATATGCATTAAAAGCATTGAGGTGAGCGGCATATTTATCATACATATCATAACGAATCCTGATTTGAGTACCGACTGTTTCAAGCATTTCAGACGGAGCTTGCCAAGGTGAAGCAATTATGGTTGCACCCAAAGCCTGAGCTTTCTGTGTGCTTGGTAAATACAAAGGCCAACGAGTGCTGTCAGCTTCAGCCATTATTCGCAGAATAGAAAATCCCACCTGACCATCACCTGTACCAAAAGCTGTATTGATTTCACTCTCGGTCATATCAGGTCTCCATAAAAGTACATTTGATGCTCCAAAACCTCTAACAATTTGCTGAATGCTATCTAAATAAATATTTGATGTTGCGTATAAAGCCGCTTTATCGACGTTAATATTTATTGTTGTGTCTTTAGTGATAAGAATGTTATCAATGATTTTTGGAACTATCGCTGGTGATGTTCTTGAATAATAATTGTCAATTCTAATTTGATAAGTTCTATTTCCCAGAAATTCATTCTGAATCTTCTGCGATAAAACTGTGCGAACAGAGGAAAATGGCAAGACGATACTATTATTTTCGAGCGAAGTCCCTAAAATCATTTTCTTTGTAAGTGTTTTGCCTCCAACCTGCATTGTATAAAAATAAACTCCGGATGCTAACTTTACACCGAAATTATTTCTCGCATCCCATTGAACGCCATGAACTCCCACATTTTGGTTCCCCACGCTGAATTTTTTCACTTCTCTACCAAGAACATCATAAATAGTTAACTGAACATCTGTCTGTTTATTTAGTTCATATGAAATGGAAGTAGAAGATGAAAAGGGATTCGGGTAATTCTGCTCTAGGGCAAATTTAGAAGGAAGAGATTCTGATGATTCAACTGATGTAATCACATTTAAAGAATAATTACCGGAAACATCAGTCAATGTGAGCACCTGTTTTGTTGTATCACTTTTATCTACTAGGGTTACCGAAGCTCTATAAATGGGAGAGTTTGATCCTGAAACATTCCCCTTTACAACAAAAGTTTGATTCTGCGCATTTAATGGAAAAATAAATAAAAACGTAATAACAATTAAGTCTATCAGAAATAATTCTGGTTTTTGATTCTGTAAATATTTTTTCATACTTCCTCTTATTTGTTTTCACAGACAAAATATTGGCAGTCTTTTCTCTTTGTTTTGCGCAATGCATTTATTCCTGTTTGAAAATATTATGCCTGCAAAGAAATTCCTCTCAACGCGCTTCTTTATTATTTGTATTTATACAATTTTACCTTTTGGATACCGTATTCTTTTCCGGGTAAATACAAATGCCTTCCCTGATGATCTTCATCTCCATTCAGGCGGCGGCCTGTAATCCACTTCCCGTTTACAAATGTGCCTTCATCCATGCTGGCGATCCCGGCAATCGTTCCATCATCAGTGGAGGATTGAAAAGTTACAACAACACCGCTCCCGGCTATGTAAAACTCATCCTCCGCAACCATGATAATCATTCCTCCGAACCTTGGTGTTTCACCTTCGCCATGAACAGCATACGGCCAAGAGTACTCGTGCTTCACAGTAAAGGCATATCCCCCTAACTTTATCTGCGCTGTTTGCCCGGTGCTATCAAGCAAAAATCCCGCCATGCTTCCTCTTCCCTGGTGCTCAAGAATCAATGGCGTAAGCTGGTGAAGAATATCATATCCTTTATTGAACTGGTTACTCTCCGGATTGGCGACGTTCTCAATTGAGAATGGGCTGTAACCCATCGCATTGTGTCGTGCAAATACATAATAAGCATTAGTCACGCTCTGAGAGTTGGATACTTCGGGTATAAATAACGGGTTGTTGGATCGATCGTATTTCCTGCACCATTCCGAAAATATTCCATGATAGATGTCTGGCGCAAAGATATCTATCTTCGGAGCAGCCGCCTTCCAGATATCCATTACATGAGGGAGCGGGCCTGCACTTGGATACTGTCCGGGTTTGAAACCTGCCCGGATTAGTGCCGCATTCACATACATAGGCAATGGATATTCTTTTTTCCCCGCCTCTACTACATAGTTTGTATACTTTGCAAAATACCACGCCATAAAAATTTCGTCGGTCTGCAAACTCTTGCCAAAAACCTCTTCCCATGTTCCCGACGTTTTGAAATTCATCTTTTGCCAAATTTCATGGATTTCAGGAGCTAATTGCTCTTTATTTTTCTGAAGATGATTCATTAACTCTATCGGCGCCTGTTCCGAGAAATTCTTATTCGCCTCTTTACAGTAATCCCTTGCATCAGGAATCATGCCTATTTCATTTTCAACTTGTACCATGACAACAGTGTGGTTTATATCGTCCACTGTACGAATATGTTTCATCAATGCGGCAAAAGCGCGAGCGTCCACATTCCTGTTCTCATCGCTGAACGGTGTAAGTATCTCCTCAGCCAAACCTTCCTTGGTGCGACTGCGTAGAAACCGCTGCTGATCTGTTTTAATCCAAAGGGGGACATAGCATGACATGCTGTTTTTCCATGAACCGAACCAAAGCATTACTATCTTCAGATCATTTTTACGTGCCGAATAAATAAGACTATCCACAAGTGTGAAATCAAATTTCCCTTCCTGCGGTTCAATAAACTCCCAATAGAATGGCACTAGAATGGTATTCAAGTGCATCGCCTTCAACTTCGGCCAAATGAGTGCCATGTACTCCAGATCCGAGGCACTTGAATTTCCCAGCTCGCCCCCAAGCATCAGGAATGGTTTGTCATGCACTATCAGTTGAGTAGCTGTGCCCTGCCTCTTTAAATGAGGAATTGTCGAGAAATTCTGTGCCTGGATGGATTGAATAAAAAGAAATGAAGACCATAGAAATACTATATAGATTAATAACAATCTATTTCGTGATGGCGAATAATTTTTCATTATATCTTACTCTTTCGTTACTATATTATTTTTTCGAAGGAATTCTCTTATCGCCGTAAAGCTGTTTATTAGAGCTTGCCGATTGAAACCGTCATGCTTGGCGCCGTGAATAGTAACTAGTTTGTTCGGTACTCCAGCGTTATCCAATGCTGCATGCAAGCGTACTGCCTGGGTATAGGGAACAATATCGTCTTCATCTCCATGTATAGTAATAATAGGCGGAAGTCCTGAACGGACATAGGAAATCGGAGAAAGCTGCTGTGCAAGTTCCTTCCGGTTGCTCATGCTCCCGAACCATTCTATTGCATAGTGTTTGGCGTTGGGCCCATCGATAAGCTCTTCCACATCGGTAATGCCGAACCAATTTATAATGGCAGCAACATTGAGTTGGGGCTCTGTTCCGCTATTCCATCGCATATTTTCGCTTGTCGGGCACTGGCGATCGAAGATAGAATTTGGAGGCAGCATTCCCGTAATCAATGCAAGATGTCTTCCCGCAGAACCACCTGTTAATACTATCTTTAAAGTATCAAAGTTAAATTCTTTAGCACGAGATGCGACCCATCGAAGCGCACATCGGCAATCCTCAACAGCTGCAGGAGCCAAAGCATTGCGCGCCATTCTATATTCTACATTGATGACCGCCCATCCCATTGATAGGTACGGCAACAATTGGAATGTATTGCGTTCCTTTTGACCTGCGACCCATCCACCGCCGTGAAAGAGCATCAACACCGGATGCGGATTAGACCGATCCTTGGGTTGGTAGAGATCGAGTTTGAGATCGGTATTACTTGCCGTGGAGTAGGTGATATTAGGAAAAATATCGTACTCACCGGAAGCATAATCTACCCAATTGTCCTGGCTTAAAGTGCGTGTTTGACCAAGAGCAGAACAGGAAACAACCAACACTATAATCAACAATGGAAAGAAAAATCTAATCATAATTTCTCCATCAATAGATTAATTTATAGTCAACTCATAGCTTATATGTTAAACTCACAATGGGAAAAAGGTCATTTCTCAATCCGAAATGTTCTCGTAAAGATAGAGATCGATTTTTTTATTAAATCTTGATTAAACAGCCCGTCCTTAAATCACAGACGGGCTGTGTGTTGAACGAAAAACAATTACTTCATGAATAAAAGTTTTTTTACAAAATTAAAATTATCGGATCCATCTTGGTTTCGAGTCTGCATCCGACAGAAATATACACCACTGCCTAAAGATGATGGACTCCAATCAATACTATACGTATTTGCAGATTGCACACCATCTACTAATGTCGCTACCACTTTTCCAAGAACGTCGTAGATAGTGATTTTCACATATGCATTTTTCGGAATGTCATAGCGAATGGTCGTTGAAGGGTTGAACGGATTTGGATAATTCTGAGCCAAGTTAAACTTTTTTGGAATTTCTCCGAGCACATCGACCGACGTGATCTGATTACCGGTTTTGAACAAGGCGGTTGGTGAATAATCACTAGTCCCGTCGTCGTTCGCCGCATTCACATGCCAATAGAATATTGTGTTCGCTGCAAGAGGGCTTAATTGCAGAAGTGTATCAACAATTGTAGTTTCCACAACAATTGAAGAAGCTGGAAATAACATATCAGTTGCAACCTGAACATGATATGATACTGCAGAATTCGAAGCTTGCCATACTAAAGATGGATTACACGAAGTACCAATGACAGAAACAGGTGAAATAATCATTGGTATAGGAGGTTTTAAAACATATGTGCGCAACCATTGCAAAGCTGGACGTTCGGTACCATTCATAAGTAATAAATAAGTATAAGGATATGAGCTCCATACATCGTTCTGAATATACCCCCACAATGTTATCCCCTTAACTGCAGGATGATTCCAGAAAAGAGGGAAGTACACTTGGTATTTTGCAAGTTGAGCAGCATCATTCGACTCATTAATGTCAAACTCTGATATGTATATTGGCAATCCGATAGCACCTAAACTGTCAAGGTTGGCTTTTAATGTCGCTATAGGGTAGCTATAGCCAGATCCATAATATTCAAAAGTATGACCTTGTATGCCGATGCCGTCGATTAATCCCCTGTCCTTTAATAATGTTATTAATCGCTTGTACTGTTGCATTGCGTTAGTACTACTTAACACGTTATATTCGTTCAGGAGTAGCTTTACGCCTGGAGCGCAATATTGCCTTGCCCACGTAAACGCTGTGATGACCCAATCATAACCTGTCGCTCCCGACCCGCCCAATGCACTCGCATAGGAAGGAAGCCCATGAAATGGTTCGTTCACGACATCGATCATCGCCATTTGGGGATACCGTTGACCTACGAGGCGAATCCAGTTTTCTACTTCCGTCCTCTGAGTAGCTGAATCCAAACCACTTATCCAGCTCGGCTGCTGACTCACCCATACTAAGTTATGATGCTTATACGAAAAACCTCGTTGGATTGCATAATTGTAAATTTTATCAAGATTGCTCCAGTCATATTGGCCTTGCGAAGGCGACACTGAACCCCACTTGCCATCATTGCCTGGCGTAACTTGATTCCAATACAAATCAAAACTCGACCATATGCTGCTGCTAGTAGCAGCTCCTAAAAATTTATTTTTGCCGTTGGCCAACGGCTGTGATACTGATGGCAGCGGCAGTAATCCGAGAGCAAGTATCAGAAATAAAAAAATTGAGCTAACCGTTCTTTTGAATCGAGTATATACGCGAGGACTACCTGCCATTGAATCTGCATGGCAAGTATAATTCTGAAAAAGAAGAAAATGACTATGATGAGAACGATAAAGCATAAAATATTCCTTCAAAAATTTTGAATCTCCGGTTACAGCATTTTATCCAATGCGCCCGAGAAGTGATGAAGCATATCTACGTCTTTCATACTTTTCTATTTCATTAATATAAGCTTTTTTGTCTCTTGAAAATTATTAACGCCATTTGTGGTTGCCTGCATTCGATAGAAATAAATTCCGCTTGCAAGCCTCGTACCATCTACTGTAGCCACGTAATTGCCGGCTTGCTGCATACCTGAAAACAATGTCGCAACTTCCTCGCCAAGAAGATTATACACTTTGAGCGAGATATAACAATTCTGTGGAACTGAGTACTTGATTTGAGTTGTCGGATTAAACGGATTCGGATAATTCTGACCAAGTGCAAATGTTTTTGGATTATTCTCACTTACAGAATGAACAGCCATAACATTTACTAAACCGTTTATACCAGCTTTCAGATTATCCCTTGCTGTACCCAAGGCAGTATCTGCTGACATAGAAGCTGAATAGTTCTGACCTATTGCAGTTTTGGCTGAAGTCAATGCTGCAGAAAAATTTGACCATGACGGAGTTGTATATCCGGCTTGCTTTAACGTATTGGCATAAGAAATGAGTGAGTCCAATGCGTGATAATTGATCCCCACATTCGCAACCGCATAAAACGCGGGTTTGCATTGGTTGCTTGCATCCCACAAAGAAGAATATGTAGCAGATCCCTGTGTATACTGATCATTCAGTCCGTCTTTAGAGACATTAATAATTTTGCCCCTTCCTGATTTGTAACTCCGCTCAACAAAACATTTAAATAACTGACCATATTGATTTGCCTGAGTAACATATGTTGATGCAGTAGGACTTGTTGTCGTCGTCACTTCAAATTCGGTGACAGCCATCTCAGTGCAAATTTGATAAAATTTATTATACGTAGTTATCCAATCCGCGGCAGTGGGACTTGTGTACGAATCATGTTCCTGCATTCCAATTCCGTCGAGATATCCAGCTTGAAAGATCGGTGTAATGAGGCCAACAATACCATTGGCTTTTGTCACGAGATGCGTATTGTAATCGTTATAGTAAAGTTTTATCTGGGTCTCGTGGTAATAGATTGTATACTTACGGGCTAATTCAAATGCTTTCATGACATACGACGAATCACCAAACGTGGTATACCAATCATTGCTGGAGGTACGAATTTTTCCGGTATTGTCGTCGATAGCTTCATTCACCACATCGATAGCTGACAGCAATCCCGGCCACCCTTCACGGATCAATCGAATAATTTCATGAATGTAGAAATCCATCCGCTGAGTCATAACGCTTTTTGTTAAAAAAGCTCCTGTGGCAGAATAACCTGAGCGGAAGAACGCAGTAGGAGTTTGATTGTGCCATACCAATGTGTGTCCGCGAAATGTGAATCCCTGTCTCTTTGCCCAATTGAGTTGAGCTATCATATCGCCATTAAATTTCACAACGGGATGTGTTTCTACCGAGTCACGCGCAGCACCAAGGGAAGCTGCATTATAAGCCTTAGCGCTAGAATCAAGATCAACAGTGTTTTGCGGTTTCATATTATTACCGGGAGACATACAGTTCATATGATATTTAATCAGGTACCCACCATTAGGTGTAATCACTGCCGATTGACTCGATACTGACGAATCGGTGGGGAAGCCAATATTCCTATAGGAGAGAAGGCAGCCAATGGTAAAATCGTGGGCATAGACATCTTTCAGAGCCGGCACTGTTGTCTGGATTGAATCGGCGGGATACACTTGTGCAGAAAATATTGTTAAAAGAGCTAGCAGAACACACCAGCTTTTTCCTTTTCCTTGATGATGTAGCAAAATCCTTCGCATATGACTCTTTCAATTAGACTATTTCGTTTAGTAATATTTTTTTCTTAGAATCAATTTCTATTAAAATCTTTAATATCATTTAATGTAATAAATGCTTGACTGTATATTATCACTCAGTTCAAATTCTCCTCTCTTCTTATCATTTTTATTCATCTGTTCTAAAAGGCGACGCTGGTAATCCTTCTCTATTATAGAGATTTGCTCCCAATGGATTATCTGCCCAGGCATATCGCACTGCTTTCGGTTTTTGAACCTTGCTGTTCCAAACCACTACCTTGTTGCCCTTCAAGAGAGCTTTCGCCCAAATAAATTTTTTATCGTTTCCGGCTATTGCAAAATTTGTAAGCTCTGCGCCTCCTTGAGCAACCAATCCACTACCAATATTAGTAAAGCTCAATATTACT
>PLMK01000007.1 GCA_003142475.1 Ignavibacteriota bacterium | reverse complement strand
CCACGACAAGTGGAGAAAATAAAACACTTGTGCCGCAAGCAACTAAAAGTCCAGATACGCGCATTATTGTGGTTGGTGATGGTGATTTTATGAAGGATGACTTCGCAAGCAGTCGCGGCAATCTGACGTTCTTCATCAACATCATAGATTACCTTGCCGATGATGCCGGCTTGATTACGATTCGCTCTAAGAATGTTGCACAACCGCCGCTGGATCAAATTTCGGACGGAACGAAAAAACTCCTGAAATATGGTGACTTGATTTTGCCGCCATTACTCGTTATCGGGTATGGGTTACTCCGGTGGAGACGGCGTGTAGCGCTGAAACGCTCATTTGAAGCTCAGATATAAATTTAAGATTTGAAAAGTGTAGAAAGTAGAGAGAAATGAAAAAGAATACATACATTCTCATTGGTTTATTCGTTTGCCTCTTAATCATTGCATTTCTTGTTCTGCAAAAACCCGGAGAACGAAGCGCGAATTCAGCCAGTACAGGACTTATGTTCACGGTTGATTCACTCTTAGTGGATAAGGTTGAAATTAAAACGTCAGCTTCTTCTATTGCCTTGGAAAAGCATGGTGTCGAGTGGTTCGTTACAAAACCGATCGACTATAAAGCTGATCAAGCGAATATTGCTCAAATAATTCATCAGATAAAGAATCTTGAGGTAAAAAGTATTGTTTCCAGTAAACCGGAAAAGTATTCAGTATTTCAAGTTGATCAAAACGGAACACAGGTGATGGTATACGAAAAAGGAGTCGAAAAGGCTGCATTCGTCCTCGGTAAGATGGCAGCAAGTTATTCAGAATCGTATGCACGCAGATTAAAATCTGACGAAGTACTACTTGTCGAAGGTGCATCTAGTTACACCTTCAATCGTCCGATAAAAGATTGGCGCGATAAAACAATTTTGACAACGCCGAAAGAAAACATCAAAGAAGTTCAGTACCAATATGGGGACACAACATTTAAAATCACATCTAGTGACAGTGCATGGTTTGTTGGAAAAGATAAAGCACAGCAATCTGTTGTAGAAGGTATTCTATCTTCGATCTCCAACCTTCAAGCAGATGATTTTATTGACAGCACTGTGTCGCCTAAAGTAATAGCAATGATGGCTTATGCTGGAGCCCAGCTTCGCTTCTCATTCAACAAACCTATGAACAAATATTACGTTCAGTCTTCCAATTCACCGCAATGGTTTGTGTTGGAACAATGGAAAGCAAACCAAATTCTGAAACGGAAGAAAGAAATAGTTGAATCAAATAAAAAGTAGTAAATAAAAGTAGAAAGCATCAAGGAAAGACAACTTTCAAACTGCAAGTTTATAATGGCAGACCAGAAAGCCCTTCGATAAGGAGGGCTTTCTGATTCTTGTTTCACCGGCACAATTCCTTGCTTGCGGAGCCATTTTTGATTACTTTTTTACTTACTAAGATATAACACCTATCATCTCAAAATCAAAGGTTAAGAGAACTATGACACGTACATTTATTCTCGGAATCACTCTTTTTATGGTTATTCTTTTCATCGGTTGCGGAACATCTAATCCCACTCTTGCAACTATTGGTGATGAAAAAATCACACTCAGCAGCTTTGAAGATGATTATGCAAAAAACAACGGCGGCTGGGATACCAGCGCTATCTCATCGATAGAAGACCGACAGCGATTTCTTGATCTACTTGTCAAATTCAAACTAAAAGTGAAAGAAGCGCGTGCTCAGGGGCTTGAGAAAGATTCCGCTGTTATCAGTGAAATGGAAACCTATAATACATCTGTTGCCCAATCTTATATGACTGAGAAAGAAGTTGTAGAACCAGGTATGCAGCGAATGTACGACAGGAAAAAAGAGGAAGTGCGAGCCAGCCACATACTCGTTCGTCTTAGACCTGCCGCAACACCTGATGACACACTAATGGCATTTATACGTGCAAAGAATGTGATAGAGCAAATCCCAACTGTCCCCTTTGATTCACTTGCATCTCGGTATTCAGAAGATCCGTCGGTAAAAACCAATTATGGCGACCTAGGATTCTTTTCTGGCGGCAGAATGGTACCGGAGTTCGAAGATGCATGTTATTCACTTAAGCCCGGTGAGTATACAAAAACCCCGGTTCGTACACAGTTTGGATATCACGTAATTAAAGTAACGGGCCAACGGCCGAACCCCGGGTCTGTGCGTATTAGCCATATCCTTCTACGCTTTAAACAAGGTTTGACAGATACAATCGCGGTGCGAGATACTGTTTGGATGATCTACAACAAACTTAAGAGCGGAGCAAGTTTCACTGAAATGATGCAAAAGTACAGCATGGATCCGAAAAGTGTAGCAAACAATGGCGACATCGGTTTCTATGAGCGTGATCGGCTTCCGCCAAAAGTTGCAGATGTATTTTATAAAATGAAGATCGATTCAATCTCCGAACCGATGCAATTCAACTATGGTTATCACATCTTTAAACTCACAGAGAAAAAAGGACTGCCATCATTTGCAGAGATGCAGAAAGACCTGAAGGAACCGTATAAACAAATGCGGTACCAACATGAATACAATCAGTACGTGCGGGGATTAAAAGCGCAGTACCATGTTAGTATTGATTCTTCGGTCGTACGCAAACTGATTTCATCTCTGGATACAACCAAAATTTCCGGCAACGAAAAATGGAAAGATACGTTGTCAGCAGAAATGTTGAAGAAGACAATTATCCATAGTACAGGACGTCCGTTAACGGTAAATGATTTTGCAGATAAAACTCTCACAACGAATGATTTAAAGAGCTATGTCTTAACGCCCGATAATATTTGGCTAATCACCAATAAACTACTTGATGCTGCGGCACTTGAAGAACATGCACGCCATGCCACGGACAGATATCCTATTTTGGCAAATCTTCTTACTGAATATAAAGAAGGAATTCTCCTCTATCGTGTTGAGCAAGACGAAGTATGGAAGAAAGTAATGGTAAATGATTCATTGTTGAAAGAATATTACAATGTGCATAAAGGAGAATATCGCTGGCCAGAACGTGTCAAATTTGTGGAAATATTTACATTGGCAGATAGTACTGCAAAGGCGGCATACAAGAAAGTACAACATGGCAAAGACTTTTTAGACGTTGCGCAAGAATATACAAATCGTTCTGGGTATCAAGAGAAAAAAGGTATGTGGGGATTTCAGCCCTTCGATTTAAACGATTTGTCGCGTAAAGCCTCAACAATGGCAATTGATAGCATGTCCGTGCCATTCCGATATGAATCAGGCTGGTCAATTATCAAAACGCTTGCTAAAGATAGCGCACATGTGAAGAGTTTTGAAGATGCAACGCCGGAAGTTGCAAGCGGTTATCAAGAAGCAGCTTCAAAGAAGCGCGAACAGGATTGGATAGAAGCTCTCAAGAAAAAATATCCTGTGACCATCAATAAAGAAGTGTTGACAGAAGCATTTAAAAGGAAACGGGTTGAATCCCAGTAAGTATCTTTTGACCGTTCTTCTTGTTATGACGGCAATCGGTTGTTCCAAGAATGCGCAGGATAAAACTCCTGTTGCCCGCATCGACAATCAGACGCTGGCTTTGGAAGAAATCCGTGCACATATTGACACATCGCGCGAACCGTCACAAGCACAAATTCAGCAGTATGTTCAACGGTGGCTCACAGAAGAATCGCTCTATCGAGAGGCAATAGATCGCGGTCTGGACCATTCGGATGAGATGAATCAAAAAGTGGAGGATGTTCGGCGCCAATTGGCAATTAATGCATTGTTAGAGAAAGAAGTATACTCTCAACAGACATCAGACTTTTCCACACAGGACATTCATCAATATTACGATGCACATATTAGAGAATTCAACGTAATGCACGATATGGTATTGGTCAGCTTTGCACTTTTTAAGAATCGAGATGCTGCAACAGAATTTCGCAATCTTGTGTTGAAAGGAACACCGTGGAATTCTGCAATTAATCAACAGACACAATCGATTGTGACGCGCGTAGATTCATCTTATCAGACTCAAGTAACACTAATGCCGGCGGAGTTATGGCGCGTTGCATCAAAATCGACCAGCCGCGAACTTTCGTTTCCAATAAAAACCGATAATGGTTATTATATTCTCATTGTGTGGAAATTCATCAAGCAGGGGCAAACAGCAGATGTACCGTTAGTAGAAAGAGAAATTCGCGGACGGCTAACTGTAGAACGACGGCGGCAGATGTATAATCAGCTCGTTCAGAACCTTCGTGCAAAACATGCAATTCAAGTATTTTTTAACTCGGTATCCGATTCAGGAAAATCTAAAACAGAAGAATAGGAAAACATATGAAGCAAGTCTGCAAGTTCTTGGTGTATCTTTCTCTCCTGATTCCTGCCGTGCTGTCGGCTCAGACATTGGTTGATCGGATTGTTGCGGTAGTAGATAAAGAGATTATTACCGAATCGGAATTGAATGAGCGCGTTACATTTCTTGCAGTACAAAACCGTATAGATCCGAACCAAGCTGGACTACGCATGCAAGTGCTTGATGGGCTAATTTCGGAAAAACTCATTCTTGCGCAAGCGTTGATTGATAGTGTAGAAGTGACAGATGACGAAGTAACGCGTGCGCTTGATCAGCAAATAGCAAACTTTGTACGGCAAGTTGGGTCCGAACAACGTGTTGAACAGATGTATGGTAAATCTATCAGCCGCATAAAGCGTGAGTATCGAACAGAAATTAAAAATCAATTGCTGGTACAGAAAACTCGCCAGCAGCGCGAAGCAGCACTTACAGTAACACACCGCGAAGCAGAAGATTTTTTTATATCGTTCAAAGATAGCCTGCCGCAAGTTCCGGAGGAATTTGATTTAAGTCATTTATATATCGTACCGAAACCCGACACGGCAGTAGAGGCAAAGACTCGGATTGTCATGCAATCTATACTTGACAGCATTCATGCTGGCGGAGATTTTGCAAGCTTCGCAAAACGGTATTCAACGGATCCGGGTTCTGCCGCAAGTGGCGGCGACCTTGGTTGGGAAAAGCGTGGAGTATTTGTCCGTGAATTTGAAGAAACAGTATTTGGGTTGAAAGAAGGCGATATCTCGGGCATAGTAAAAACGCAGTTTGGATTTCATATCATTCAATTGCTTGGCAGGCGCGGTGAATCTGTGCATTCGCGCCATATTCTTATGAAAATCGACAAGGGACCCGCAAGCGATTCTGCAGCAGTCGATACTCTTCGGGTTCTTCGGCAGAGAGCGCTCAAAGGCGAATCCTTTGCAGAATTAGCGAACAAATATTCTGAGGATGAGGACACAAAAACCATCGGCGGTGATTTAGGAACATTAACAGCTGACCAACTCCAGCCGGACTTTGCCGGACAAATTAAAGAAATCAAGGCAGGAGAAATCAGTGAACCACTTCGTACTGTGGTAGGTTCTTCGTACGGTTTCCATATTATTTGGATGCGAAAACGAACAGCACCACATGCTATCAATTTGCAGGATGACTTCAAACGCATTCAACAGCTTGCACTTTATATGAAGCGCAATAAACAAAATGCAGAATGGATCGATGAACTGAAGAAAACCATTTATGTCGATATCCGGCTCTGAACTGCGGCGTATATACAACACGGAATTTTGGTGAGCATGTGGCGATAAAAATAAAAACAACCGATGATGTCGAGTCCGTAAAACGGCTCACAAAGGTGTACGCAGACCTGCGGACAGAAATCGGCAAAGTGATTATTGGGCAAGACACAATCATCGAACATCTTTTCATTACGCTCCTCTCTCGCGGACATTGTCTGCTCGTTGGTGTTCCGGGACTTGCGAAGACTCTCTTGATTAAAACACTTGCACAAGCACTCGATTTGAAATTCAGCCGTATTCAATTTACACCAGATTTGATGCCGAGCGATATAACCGGGACGGAAATTATCGAAGAGAATATTTCCACTAGAACAAAATCATTTAAGTTTATTCACGGACCAGTGTTTGCCAACATAGTTCTTGCCGATGAAATCAACCGAACGCCGCCAAAGACCCAAGCCGCACTTTTAGAAGCAATGCAGGAACATCACGTAACCGCTGCCGGTGAAACTTACGTGCTCGATGAACCATTTTTTGTTCTCGCCACACAAAATCCGATTGAGCAGGAAGGAACATATCCGTTACCTGAAGCTCAGCTCGATCGGTTTATGCTCAATCTCTGGTTAGACTATCCATCGTTTGCCGAAGAAGTTCAAATTGTTAAATCCACAACAAGCAGATATTATGCGTCGGTAGAGCGCGTTCTCTCTGCCAATGACATAGTCGAATTTCAAAATCTTGTGCGTGGTGTGCCTATTGCAGACAACGTCATTCAATTTGCCGTTCATTTGGCAGATAGTACACGGCCATCCTCGCCGGATGCACCAGCGTACATTAAAAATTGGATTCGCTGGGGCGCCGGTCCACGCGCATCGCAGTATTTAATTCTTGGCGCTAAATCACGCGCAATTCTTCATGGACGTTTTACGCCAGACATCGAAGATGTGAAAACAGTTGCCGGGCCAGTACTGCGTCATCGTCTCGTGACAAGTTTTAACGCAGAGGCCGAAGGTGTTTCTGCAATCCAGATTGTAGAAAAATTGGTTCGAGATGTAAAATCATAATCGAGAATTTGAGAAGCACGATGCGAATATTGACTACAGCGATGCTTCTTCTCGCATTGGTTACAGTGGAAGCGGCGGCACAAACCCGTCACTACTGGATTGTGTTCCGCAATAAAGGTGTTTCGTCTTCTCTTCTAAAAAATTCACAATCTCTTGGAATTACTAACCGAGCACTCAAGCGGCGTGCCAAATCTCTTCCTCCAGATCGATTGATTGATGAATATGATTTACCAATTTCGGAATCTGCTTTATCACAAATTAAACAAACAGGGGTGAAAATCCGCACTGTATCACGCTGGTTGAACGCTGTATCGGTTGAAGCATCATCACAGCAACTCCAAATACTAAATGCCCTGCCGATAGTTTCTCAGTCCGAACCGGTTGTGCAATTCAAACGCTCACAGCCGCAACCACGATTGGAATCACCTGCATCATCACTGGGAAAAAAATCCAGTGCTATGGGATTGGATTATGGATATTCCGAAACACAACTCACGAACATAAAAGTCGTGGATCTTCATGCAATTGGTGTAAATGGTGCTGGTGTTCTTATCGGTATGCTGGATGATGGATTTAATAATTACCGAACGCATGTGGCATTAAAGAACATACAAGTAATTGCAACACATGACTTTATTCATAACATCGATGATGTTTCTATACAACCATGGGAAGACACGACAAGTCCAGGTCAAGGCAATCACGGGGCAGGCACGTTGTCCGCTATCGGTGGATTTGATAACGGACATATGATAGGGGCAGCGTTCGGTGCTTCGTTCCTTCTTGCAAAAACAGAGATGGATAGCAGCGGAAGTGGAATCGACTTCAACAGCGAAGAAGATACATATGTTGCTGGACTCGAATGGGCTGAGCGTCTTGGTGCTGATATCACATCATCTTCCCTTGGATATAAAGAATTCTTATCAACACCGACATATACATCTTCCGATATGAATGGAAAAACAACAAAAGTTGCACAAGCCGCAGTGATTGCAGCACGAAAAGGTGTGCTTGTTGTAACAGCAATGGGAAATGATGGATATATTAGTGGTAAGGGTGATCAATCTCAACGGGCAGATACAACACTCGATTCTCCTGCCGATGCCGACAGTATTATTTCTGTAGGTGCAACATCATCAGACGGAGAACTTGCTGCATTCAGCGGATGCGGTCCAACTGCTGATGGTCGTATAAAGCCGGAAGTAGTTGCACAAGGAATGGGAGTTTATTGGGCTGATGGAGCAAGCACAACAGATTATAATATTGTTGCAGGCACGTCCTGTTCCACGCCTTTGGTTGCTGGTGCCGCAGCGTTAATACTTTCAGCACACCCCCAACTCACAAATATGCAAGTGCGCGATGCGTTGATGAAAACAACTATTCAGAGAGAAGATGGAACATCGGAAACGGCAGTGTATCCAAATAATTATTATGGATATGGATTTATAAATGCCTTTGCTGCTGCATTGTCCTTGGGTCCGGTATTCAGCAATGTTCCGATGGTGACAGTGCTTGATTCCCAATTGATTGTGTCCACATTCATCGTTTCGAAGTCCGGAATTCTCAATGACTCCTCCTTTCTATATTATCGTATTGATGGAAGTGCGTTTAACCGAGTACATCTTCAAGCAACGAATTCACCAAACGAATACAAAGCTATCATTTCTCTTTTCTCTAGTGTAAGTTCGGTTGCCGGATACTTCTCTCTCTGTGATAGTGCTGGTGTAAGCAGTAGTTACCCATCCACAGATTCTTTGCTTCAATTATTCACACGGAAGACAACACTGCCTCAAAAGTATGCACTTCTGCAAAACTATCCCAATCCGTTTTCTTTCACAAAAGGAACAACAATCAAGTTTGATTCTCCTAATGAAGATGTAGTAGATTTTGCTGTATTTAATATTTTAGGCCAGCGCGTGAAAACAATTTTTAACGGACATGCACTTATAGGTATTAATATTATACCTTATGATGGAACTAATGAGCGTGGAGGTCGTATTGCTAACGGTATTTATTTTGCCCGTCTGAAAACGCCAAACTCGATTTCTTCTATCAAGATGTTATATTTCAAATAAATACCGCCAATGCCGGAGCTTCATCTTTCTATTTTATTCCGTTTTGTTTTACTTCTACTTGCCGCCGTTTGTTCCGTTATATTGTCGTTATTCGTGTACCGCAGCACCGTACCGCCTGTCTCATCTGTAAAACGGTACGTAATGATTTCTCTCCGGAGTATCGGATTGTTTTTATTATTTCTTCTTCTTGGTGAACCGATTCTTTCACTTGTTACTCATTCTGTTGATCAACCCATCATTACGGTACTGGTGGATAATTCTCAAAGCATGGCAATAACTGATCGGAACGGGCGGCGAGATGAAACGCTTAAATCAATTCTTCGTTCAGATGTGTGGAAACAGATGAGTAAAGATGGAAGACTGATATATTCACTATTCGATGCAAAAGTTAGAAACCTTGCAACCATCACCGAGGATTCGTTGACGTTCAAAGGTGAAGTGACCGATATAGCTGAAGCGTTGAAATCGGTTAAACAGACTTTTGCATCATCCAACCTGCAAGCTGTTGCGATAATCACAGATGGTAATTCAACAATTGGAATAAATCCATTGTACGAAGCCGAAGAATTAGGTTTGCCGGTGTTCACTGTTGGTGTTGGTGATTCAAGCGAACAGAAAGATATTCTTATCCGCAAAACTTTGACAAATGAGGTTACATATGCTGGAACCAAAGTGCCCGTCAATGTAACAGTGCATAGCGCTGGATTTGGTGGCGAACGAGTGCAGGTATCACTTCGTGATGGCGCAAAAATACTTGATGAGAAATCGTTGACATTAGATAGCGGCACGCGTGATTATCTCGTTCCACTTTCATTTGTGTCGGAAAAAGAAGGAATACAAAAATTTACGGCAGAGGTCTCGAATCTTCCGGGAGAACTTACACCGCAGAATAATCATATGAGTTTCTTTATCAAGGTTTTAAAAAGCAAGATGCGTGTGGCACTGATTGCTGGCACACCAAGTCAGGATGCAGCGTTCATCCGGCGTGCATTGGCGAACGACAAGAATATTGAAGTAATTCCATTCATCGAGCAGAACAATGGACAATTTTATGAAAACAATTTGAATGTAGAAGTGCTGAAAGCGATTGATTGTATCGTGCTTGTCGGATTCCCGACAGCGCACAGCAATCCGCATAATTTACAAACGGTTTTAGATGCTGCGGATATAGGAAAACCCTTTCTTATAATATTGAGCAGAACAATTGATATTGGCAGACTGCACACATTGGATCCGATACTACCGTTTAGTGTAGAGAATGCTACAAGCGATGAGTTCCAAGTCTTTGCCGCAGTCCCTGAAACTCAGCGGAATAACCCTATCTTGAAAATCAACAATAGTATCAACACTATTGAGCTATGGTCAAAGCTTCCGCCTGTGTTCCGTCAGCAAGGAAACTTCCGTTCAAAGATCGAATCGGAAGTTCTTGCCACTGTTCGTATGCAATCAATGCCACTTCCTGACCCTTTTATTGTGGCAAGGAATGTGAACAAGAAGAAATCTCTCGCGGTGCTCGGTTACGGTTTGTGGCGTTGGAACTTGTTGTCGGATGCAGAAAGTGGAACGGAACAGACGCTTGAGCATTTCACCAGCAACGCTATCCGATGGCTGACGACGCAGGAAGATTCACGGAGGATTCGAGTGCAATCATCTAAGCGTATCTATACGGCACAGGATGCGGTTGAGTTCACTGCTCAAGTATATGATGATAATTATCAGCCGATAGAGGATGCTCATATTGAAGTGCATGTGCAGAATGGAAGTGAAACAAATCCGATAGTGTTGAACGCACTTGGCAGTGGTCAATATCAAAGTGAGTTTGAATCTTTACGAGAAGGTGAATATAAATTCACGGCAACAGTGACTGCCAATGGAGCGGCAATAGGCAGCGATCAAGGCACATTCTCTGTCGGTGGTCTCAATGCAGAATTCCTTGAGACACGAATGAATAAACCGTTGCTTCAACAGATTGCCGCGCAGACAGGCGGGCGGTATTACGACAGTAATAATTTCGGTTCGCTTGCAAACGATGTAACAACGTTGCCGAATTTCAAGCCACGTGATGTAAGCAAGTCGACAGAAATTGAAATCTGGAATTCCCGATGGATGCTTGCACTTGTTATTTCCATTTTCACGTTCGAATGGTTTTTAAGAAAACGCAATGGAATGTTATGAGAGATAAAATACCTTCTGAATACAAAAATCAATTATCGTTCAATCAATGAATATTTCTGTTCTTACTCTTGCAGCGGTTTTTATTCTGATAGCAATTCGACAGATTGGGAGCATCCGTCTTCAAATATGGCAAGTGATGACGTTAGGAGCTGGCACTGTGCTCGTTACCAGACAGATTGCTCCACTTGATGCTTTCCATGCGATTAACTTTGATGTGATGTTTTTTTTGTTTGGAATGTTTATCATTGGACAAGCGTTGGAAGAAAGTGGATACCTCGCGCATGCAACGTATAAATATGTCAAACGAGCACACTCAGTTGATTCTCTCATGCTGTTTATCATTTTTGGATTCGGCGTTGCATCGGCTGTTCTTATGAACGATACACTTGCCATCATCGGAACACCTGTAGTGCTTCTTGTTGCACGAAAACACGAAATGTCGCCGAAGCTTCTGTTATTAGCGCTTGCATTCTCTGTCACTATCGGAAGTGTTGTCAGTCCAATCGGCAATCCGCAAAACCTGCTGATTGCGCTGAACGGAAAGATTGATGATCCGTTTGGTACGTTTTTCCGATGGTTGTTCATTCCTACAGTTATTAACTTATTTGTTGTATATATCGTGCTCAAGTATTTCTATAGAAGTGATTTTCATGATGTCCCGCTTAAATATTCACAAGAACCGATTCGAAATCAAGAACTTGCGTTTTTGTCAAAGCTTTCAATTCAAATGGTTGCAGTTCTGATTGTATTAAAGATACTTTCAGTTGTGCTTAGATTAAATATTGAATTTCGTTTAACGTATATAGCTTTGATTTCTGCCTTGCCTATTCTAATAGGAAGCAAGCAAAGGTGGATAATAATAAGGAAAATTGATTGGTACACGCTTATCTTTTTTGCATCGATGTTTATACTGATGGATTCGGTTTGGAGATCGGAATTCTTTCAACATGTTCTTGTTGAGAGCAAGCAAGATGTCACCTCAACAGGGATGATATTAAGCGTGAGCATTGTCTTAAGCCAGTTAATCTCAAATGTGCCGCTTGTAGCGCTTTATCAGCCGATGCTAATTCATGCAGGTACCGTGACAAAAGGTTTTATGGCTCTGGCGGCAGGCAGTACAATTGCAGGTAATCTCTTTATTCTTGGCGCGGCAAGTAATATAATAATTATTCAGAATGTCGAAAATAAATCTCACTATACAATTACATTTTTGGATTTTGCAAAAGTCGGCATTCCATTGACAATTATGAATACTGCAGTGTACTGGCTATTTCTCTCCGTGCTTTGAAACGGTTTCTGCTGAGAGAACACATGCCATCGTACAAACTTTTTTTATATTGTATAATATAAATGAAACAATAATTGAAAAAGGAAATTTATGAATCAATTAAGTTGTGTAGGATTGCTCTGCGGGATTTTTATTTTCATACCAATTGACCAAGTAAAATCACAAATTACTACTGAAATAAATCCGGGGAGTTCGCTTTACTCCGAAAATGTAAAATCTCGAAGCGCTCATCAAAACCATCCGTGGTGGGTAAATCTCGGGGCAGGTCCGGCTTTGGTTGGTAATACTTTTGCGATGAATGCTGGTATGGTATACTGTTATCAGTTTGACCGAAGCATCTTGAGTGCCCGAATGCTTGGTGTGACAAATAATAATCCAACCGTGCAAAGAATCGACCAATCGTATACAATCTATAAAATGGCAGAATATGGAATTCTTTACGGACCAATTTGGCAAACAGATTGCGGATATATATCTGCCGGTGCCGGAATTGGATTGGTGCGCGCGGCATACGAGACTCCAATTGACATTGCGACAAATACAAGCATTAGTTTACCGGTTGAGGCGCAGTGGTTCTGGCGTTTAACCACGTACGCCGGACTTGGTGTATATTCCTATATAAGCTTGAACTTTGAAAAGCCGTTATATGGTGTGATGGTGTGTGCCCAACTTGGAGCTTGGTGAAAAGCGAAAGCCGGCGCACTTATCAATCATATTTTTCAATGAAGAATAATACACAACCAACGACATACCGTCCAATGCACTTCTCTGCATTTTTTTCTATCTTAATTTTCATATGACTCGGTTTCATTCACTATTATTCCTTCTTATTGTCCTCGTCATTGGGTTGGCGCGCGCACAAACAGTGCCTGCAGATACGACGAAGGCACGGAGTTCTGTTCAAGATACTACAAAACGCAATACAAGCGTAGGTGTTGATACGGTTGTGAATTATTCCGCAAAAGATTCTATTATTTATTCCCTTCGCACGCGGTATATGAATCTATACGGAAAGAGCGAAATGCAGTACCAAACTATAGGTTTGAAAGCGGAACGCGTGAACGTAAACTGGGATAACGCAACTTTGATTGCGCATGGTGTGTCGGATACAGTAAAAGCTGATTCTGTAATTGGTAAACCGATTATGCGCGATGGCGGTGAAGAGTACAAAGGTGATCAGGTGAAATATAATTTTCACACGCGAAAGGGAAAGATTTCAATTGGCAACACGCAAATGGATAACGGGTACTACATTGGTGATCAGATTAAAAAAGTAGAACCTGACGTGCTTTGTGTCGCTGACGGCATTTATACGACATGCGACTTAAAAGATCCTCATTTTTATTTTGCCAGCCCGAAGATGAAAGTATTTGTGCGTGATAAAATCGTGGCGGAGCCCATTTACTTTTATCTTGCTGGTGTTCCCATACTTGCTTTGCCATTTGGAGTCTTCCCCGCGCATGGCGGGCGTTCATCCGGTTTAATTGCTCCGGCATATGGTGATGACAATCGTTTTGGATGGTATCTAAGCCATTTAGGATATTATTGGGCTGCCAGCGATTATTGGGATGTTGGGACGATGTTTGATTTGTACTCGCGAGGACGATGGCAAACTCAAACAAACATTCGCTATTCGCTTCGGTACAAATTTGGCGGCAGTATTACTGCCCGGATCACAAGCTCTCCAGAGGGAGAACCCAGTGATCCAAACTACAGCAAAACGCGCGATTATTATTTCAATATTACGCACGGACAGAAAATTAGTCCGTCATCAAATCTTAGTATCAATTTCACTTTTATGAATGGCAATTATTTCAAGAACAACAGTTTTAATATCAGTGAAATTCTACAACAAAATATGGAATCGTATGCCGTGTATTCAAAGAGCTGGGAATCTTCTAACCGTTGGTTGTCCATCAACGTGTCGCGCGATCAAAATCTAGCTACCGACGAAACCAGGGAAGTCCTTCCCTCGATCGCTTTTACTCAGGGACAGGTCTTTCCATTTCGCAAGCAGACGAAAACACGCGGGCTTTCAACTGCACCGGAATCCGATTTGAGTTTTTTCGACCTTTTAGGATTTAGTTACAATGCAAGCTTCAACAATACTCTTACAAAAGGCGCCACGACAATTTCCGGCAAGCTGGATACGACACAAGTGGGGCTCAGCCCCATTAAAGATTTTACCAATGTGAACACACAATCGCTCTCGCAAAATTTTTCTCTAAGCATTTCTCCCAAGCTTGGCTATTTTACAGTATCGCCTTCTTTCTCGCTTAGTGATTTGAGAACGTGGACGCAAACAAAGGCACCTGCCATCGACACTGTCGACAGTCTGCGTGTATATAATAATAGCAGGAATCGGATTATTAATGGAGATCTGAACACTGGCGTCAATATCAGTACACGATTTTTTGGAATGTTCCAGCCGAATGTCTTCGGCATTACAGCGTTCCGCCAAACGGTTACGCCAACGGTCGGGTTGTTTTATAATAAACAGATTTATGGCGACAATATGCAGAAGTACTCTATGATTGGTTCATTCAGCATGGGTAACAACTTCGAAATGAAATACCAAAAAAACGACAGCGCGAAAACGGAAGACAAAATTCAATTGCTTAATCTTGGCGGTAGTTTTAACTATAATTTTGCCGCGGACTCATTGAAATTCAGCGAAGTTGGAATCAATTATAGAACAGACATTGGACAGTACCTCAGTATTGGAGGAAATGCAAATTATAATCTTTATCTCTTTGATACGACAGCCAACAATCATTATGGTGGTCGCGTGAACAAGTTTCTTTTGAAGGAACAAGGAAAGTTCGGTGACTTAACATCATTATCGCTTACTTTGTCCACCTCATTTAAGGGTGATAAAAAACAGAAGCCAAGTGAGGCAGGTATTCCGGATAAAGTAAAGCAAGAACAGGCAGCAGTATCAGGCGAAGGATCAACACAACCAAGTCAGCAAAAAATGTACTATTCAATCTATGATAGAGAAGATGCCGATTTCAGCATTCCATGGAATATTACACTCGGCTACAATTTTTCGCAATTGCAGCCGGATCCGCAACATTATTCTCGCTCTTCCCAAGTCAGTGCAAGTCTTTCTTTCAATCTTACAGAGAAGTGGCAAGTTGCTACCAGCGGTTGGTACGACTTTGTCAGAAAACAGCATTACATTTCATATGTCAGTGTAACGCGGGATCTTCATTGCTGGACGATGTCTTTTTCGTGGTACCCGATAGGAACACTTGAAGGGTACAGATTTGAATTGAAAGTTAAAGCACCGCAGCTTCAAGATTTAAAATTAACGAAGCAAAGCAACAACCGCGGGACTTATTAAAAATATCAAGATTAATTATATTGGCGGAACAAGTATCGCCGTTCTTCACAAAAAGTAATCTACCGAAAATATTTTCCGAGTGATAAACAAAATCGCCCGTCAGAAAATATCCGGCGGGCGTTTGTTTGATTAACATAGCTAATATCGGAAGAATAATAGAGTCTATAATCGTTATGCAGATTTCCGTTCTTCGTATAAATAAATCGGGTCTTTCGCTTTAATGATTGTATCTTTTGTAATGATGCACTTTGAGACATTTTCCCGAGAAGGCAAGTGATACATAATATCGAGCATAACCGATTCGATGATAGTACGAAGCGCACGGGCGCCTGTGCCGCGTTCCATAGCTTTATCAACAACGGATTTGAGTGCGTTTTCTTCTATCTCTAACTCTACACCTTCTAGTGAAAATAGTTTTTGGTACTGCTTCACGATGGCATTGCGCGGCTGGGTAAGAATATTCAGAAGCGCCATTTCGTCAAGCGGGTCAAGTGTAGCAGTGATAGGCAAGCGGCCTACAAATTCTGGGATAAGCCCGTACTTCAGCAAGTCACCGGGCTCAACTTGCTGCAATAATTTTTCACGCGACTTGCTTTTCTTGCCTTTTAAATCTGCACCGAAACCGACAGGATTTTGACTGATCCGCCGTTCGATGATTTTTTCTAATCCATCAAATGCACCGCCGCAAATAAAAAGAATATTTTTTGTGTTGATGTTGATAAGGCTTTGTTCAGGATGTTTTCGTCCGCCTTTAGGTGGAACGCCTGCAATTGTGCCTTCAAGAATCTTCAGCAACGCTTGTTGTACACCTTCGCCGGAGACATCGCGTGTGATTGATGCGCTATCACCTTTCCTGGCAATTTTGTCGATTTCATCAATATAAACGATTCCACGCTCGGCTTTTTCAACATTGTAATCAGAGTTCTGCAGTAGATAGACAAGAATCGTTTCAACATCGTCACCCACATATCCAGCTTCCGTCAGTGTCGTTGCATCGGCGATGGCGAATGGTACATCAAGAATACGGGCAAGTGTTTGTGCCAGCAGTGTCTTGCCGGTTCCAGTTGGACCCACAAGTAAAATATTGCTCTTCTCGATTTCGACTTCATCAAGATTTGCCATTTGATCGCTGGCGTCGATTCGTTTGTAATGATTGTACACAGCAACAGCGAGTGTACGCTTGGCTAAATCTTGACCTACCACAAATTCGTCGAGCGCCTTTTTGATATCAACAGGTGTAAGCGAGCGTCGGAAACCAAATCGCCGCGCATTGATCGCCGCCATATTATTTTTAATGATATCAACGGAGCTTGCAACGCAGAGATCACAGATGTACACGTCCGGTCCCGCGATAATACTGTTGACTTCTTCCGGTGTGCGCCCGCAAAAGGAACACGCTATTTTTTCGCCCTGCCTAGGTTTTTGTGTCATATAATTTTCAACTTTTTACAACTCCCGCCAACTTGTAAATGATTACTTCTCTTTCTTTATTTCGGCGCTTCGCTTCATGAGAATGTTGTCGATTAATCCGTATTCTTTTGCCTCATTAGCGGCTAAGTAATAGTCGCGATCCGTATCTTTTTCAATCTGGTCTAACGGACGTTCCGTATGTATGGCAAGAATTTCGTTAATGCGCTTCTTGGTTTTAAGAATTTCTTCCGCCTGAATACTTATGTCTGATGCCGTACCTTGCACACCGCCCCACGGCTGATGAATCATCACCCGTGCGTTCGGTAGCGCTGTACGTTTTCCTTTCATTCCTCCTGCCAACAGCACAGCCGCCATGCTTGCCGCCATACCTATACAGATGGTGGAAACGTCTGGTCGAATATACTGCATCGTATCATAAATGGCAAGTCCCGCGGAAACACTCCCGCCTGGACTGTTGATGTACAGATGGATATCTTTATCCGGATCGTCCGATTCAAGAAACAACAGCTGGGCAATTGTCAAACTGGCAACTGTATCGTCGATTGGAGTGCCAAGGAACACAATACGTTCCTTCAGTAGCCGTGAAAAAATGTCGAACGATCGCTCGCCGCGGCCGGTTTGTTC
>PLMK01000081.1 GCA_003142475.1 Ignavibacteriota bacterium | reverse complement strand
GCACTTATATTCAACGTAGGCATATTCTTCTGGTACGGTCACGAGGCGGCTTTGCAATTTTTTACAGGATATTTAATTGAAAAGTCTTTAAGTGTAGATAATCTTTTTGTCTTTTTGCT
Organism: Ignavibacteriota bacterium; assembly: GCA_003142475.1. GTDB lineage: Bacteria > Bacteroidota > Ignavibacteria > UBA10030 > UBA10030 > Fen-1298. The sequence goes on along the minus strand of PLMK01000081.1, from coordinate 3,597 downwards.
CCTTTTCACTTACTTCAAAGTTCCTGCCAAATACCAACATGAAGTACTTTTCTGGGGAATTTTAGGTGCATTGGTTATGCGCGGTGTGCTCATTGTACTTGGTGCCGCATTGATTACAAAGTTTCATTGGATTCTCTATGTCTTTGGATTTTTTCTGCTTATTACGGGAATCAAGATGGCATTTCAGGACAACACAAAAGAAGTGCATCCCGACCGTAATATTGTTGTCCGGCTTTTTAAGAAAATATTTCCTGTTTCAACAGTGTATCACGAAGAAAAGTTTTTTGTGAAAGTTGATGGAAAACGTTATGGCACTCTTCTTATCATTGTGTTGATAGTAATTGAAACGACAGATCTGTTATTCGCCGTTGATTCTATCCCGGCAATATTTGCTATCACTCAAGATACATTTATTATCTACACGTCCAACGTGTTTGCTATCCTTGGACTGCGAGCTCTCTATTTTGCTCTTGCCGGCATTATGGATTTGTTCTACTACCTTCGGCAAGGATTATCGGTTGTTCTCACGTTCATAGGATTGAAGATGTTATTAATGGGATATATTAATATTCCAATCGGATTAGCATTGGGAGTTGTGGGCGCTGTTTTATTAATTGCAATTGCTGCCTCAGTTATTCGAGCAAAAATTCGAAAGAATAATTAGCGTCGAGTTTTTGGTAATTCATTTCGAAGCCTTACCAAGCGCATAGATAAACCTGTACATCCATTATTTCGTTGTTAGCACTATTAACGAATTCCAATCTGTGCTATCAAACCGGATCGTATAAAATTTTTATGCGGTGCTATCGATTCATAATGTGTCGGGTTATGTCTGTCAACTACTGATGATGGATGTGTGAGCCACATTAAGAATATATGGTCAGTACGGGATGTTACGTTGTGCGTGTGCAATTGTCGTTATGCAATGAACCAAAATAATAATTATAACAGGTATCTCTTATTTGAAAATGCATTAAAAGCGGTGAAGTGAGAATTATTTTACCAGACAACGAAAAAGGCACACAAGCTTTTTGCTGTGTGCCTTTATTTTTTACACAAACAAATATTCGCAATAATGTGAAGAGGATTCCTTTATATTTTGGAAACGTTCACTGCTTGCAAGCCCTTTGGTCCCGTCTGGACTTCGAACTGCACTTTGTCGCCATCGTTTAGGGTTTTGTACCCATCACCAACAATCGACTTGTAATGGACGAACACGTCTTCGCCATTTGCGCGAGAAATAAATCCAAAACCCTTAGCTCCATTGAACCATTTGACTGTTCCTTCTTCCATGGAACAAATCCTTTCCTAAAAAGTTACTCCGATCAACCGTCGGGTCGGTGTACGCCGCAGGTACCAGCTCTCGCGAAAAACATCAACGAACAGTAGTGCCAATTGGTGGATGTTCGATGACAGCTTCTTACACTTGGGATGCGATGCTTTGTCCATCAAAAGTAATAGAAGCGGTTTCCCGTATATAAATGCATTCGAGAATTCTCACAAAGAAGCAAGTACGGTATACTGTTACTTGGCATGCATATAATACAGATTGTTCAGATAAGTTCCAAGTAGAAAAACGACAGCTATATCTCAATTAACCTGATCACCTCTCTCGGTCGCAGTGGCAGCTCTTTGTGGACCTTTAAAATTTCTTCCAGAACCAAACGCCAACTCAAGGAGATATTCTCGAAGTTCAACCCTTTTATTATTATAACAGAAAAATGGACAAATTAAACAAAGCATAATAACGAGCTAATACAGCGAAATAAAAATTAAGGTCTCTTCTGGAGATTCACTTCAATGATAGTCGATTGAAGTTCTAGACATTCTGCGGTATGTAACTAAATTTTATCAAGCAACCCTACTGAGTATTCTTTGTTCATTATTACTTTCCGCTGGAATTTCCTCGAATGTTTCAGAGAGTTGATGGCATGCCAACAATACGCGAACCATTTCTTCCAGCTTCAGTGGCTTGGTTAAATAATCATTCATACCAATTGAAAGTAAGCTTTCTCGATCGCCTTGTGAAGCATTGGCTGTCATTGCGATGATGTGTGGTTGCTTATTGGCAGGAAAATCTTTTCGTATCACTATTGTTGCTTCTCGGCCATCCATTTCCGGCATTTCGGCGTCCATCAAAATTACGTCGTAATATTGACGCTTTAGTGCGTCTATTGCTTCGATTCCAGTGAATGCAACGTCTGCACGATATCCAAGCTTCTTTAAGAACCATAGAGTGATCTTTAGATTGACAAGGCTATCTTCCGCAAGCAAAATTCTTAGAGGGTGCTGTTGTCCAATTTGCACGTCAAATTTAGGAAGATTCTCAATTGTTGTCCGTAGCAGTTGGCGGTCCGCTTCCTTTGGATCTAGTACTTGATTATATTCTGTTTCTTGTGTTTCTGCTTCACACACCGGGCTTTGTACCTCAATAGCTTCGCAAAGAGTCTCTGTAATTGATGTCTCTGTAGATTCCATAAAATCCTCCAATCATTTGTTCTGAAGAAATCACATTTACTTCAAGACCTACAATCCGTATGCCATTATGAAAAATGGCGATAATTTCTAAAAAGGGGTGTATTTGATGGATTGGAGCTAATTATCTCATCTATGAAAGTGCTGTCGATTGAGAATTTTGTAGAGATTTCAATTAAAGTAGTTTCCGATATACGCAAAAAACAGTCTTTTCCTTAAAATTATTTTTTTGACGTTTTCCATCATTTTAAAATAATTCAAAGATTTCGATTGGAGAGTTTGTGCACAGATTAAAAAACGGTATATCCTCGCTTCACTAAGTTCCAAAGCGAATCATTTATTGCGTGGATCAGTAGAGATCTATTTTTGAAAATAACATCTATAACTATAACTGAATTTTTTATTGATGATTATGGAATAGGAATGGAAATATGGAATGTCGTACCTAATTTAAGACAGCTTTCCGCCCAGACTTTTCCGTTATGTGCTTCAACGATTTTACGTACAATAACGAGTCCGAGACCAGTGCTGGATTCTCCTGAAGTCGTTTTTACGCTAAGTCTTGGAAATGGTTTAAAAAGCTTATCCATTTCGGTTGGTGGAATTCCCTGACCTGTATCGCGTACAGAAATCAAAAGATTACCATCCTCGCACTTTGAATCGATTACGACTCGTGATTGTGGATAGGAGTACTTAATAGCATTTGAAATAAGGTTATTAAACACTTGTTCAAATTTTTTACGGTCTAGTTGAAAAACCGGCAGGTCCTTTATAGGATTAAACTCGACAGTAATATGTTTTCGTCCTGCTATTACACGGCTCAGGGACACGTTATTCCGAATGAGTTCCATGATGTCTACCGGTTCGAGATTAATCGAGAGTTTTCCCGAATCAACAACACTTACATCTAGCAATTCCTCTAAAAGGTCACGCATAAATTTGCTGGATCGCTTGATCATTTCGAGGAATTCAATCGTCTCAGCGCTCGTCTTTTCTTTTAATTCTTCTGTAATAAGATCGGCGGTGGTATAAATAATTGTAAGAGGATTACGAAGATCGTGGGCAGCAACACTGAGAAAGTGCGTTTTTTCTTGATTTACTTTTTCGAGTTCAATGTTTTTG
>PLMK01000035.1 GCA_003142475.1 Ignavibacteriota bacterium | reverse complement strand
TTCACCCTACAACACTTATCGGCATTATGGATTGCCGCCCGGCCCGATCAACAATCCAGGAAAATCTTCCATTCGTGCTGTATTGTTTCCTCAACAGCATAATTATTTATATTTTGTCGCCACAGGTGTTGGCGGGCATCACTTTGCTAATAAATTCAGTGATCATCAAAAAAACATAATAAAGTATCATCGTACACGGCGTGAGTTACAACGTGCTTCAAAAAAATGAAAAATAACATCATCTACCATAGAATATTTTTTTCTGTTGTTACACTCTTTCTTGTGGGTTGTGCTAATCAAGAACCACCGGAAGGGGGACCAATTGATCGTACGATGCCGGAGATTATTTCAACATATCCGGATAGCAGCAGCATGCTAAATTTTAGCGGAAATAAAATTCGATTGGAATTTGATCGCTATGTGAATGAACGAAGTGTAGAGGAAGCGATCTTTATTTCACCGTATATAGGAACGCTGGAGTTCAACTGGAGCGGGAAGGAATTAGATATAACATTTTCTGAAAAACTTCGACCCAACACAACGTACGTTATTAATATTGGAACGGATGTGGAGGATCTTAATAAGAACAGAATGGCGCAGGCACATATACTTGCGTTTTCAACAGGAAAGGAAATAGATCGCGGAGCCATTGAAGGACGTGTGTATCCAAGAAATAGTGGCGATGCACTTTCCGGTATTATGATCTTTGCATATCGGCTAAATGGTTTAGATCCCGACACATTAAATCCTATCACACTAAAACCGGATTTTATTACGCAAGCCGGAAAAAACGGAGATTTCTTTCTCCATCATATCCCTTTTGGCAACTATCGAATGTTTGCAGTGCGGGATGAGTATCGGAATCTTGTCTATGATCGTGAAATAGATGAATATGGCGTGACGTCGGGCAGTATCAACATTACACCTTCGGATTCAATAAAAAAAGATGTATTGATAAAACTTGCGAAAGAAGATACAACCGGTCCGCGGCTTGTAAGAGTTATGACACCGAATCGGAATCATATTCAAGCAGAATTTTCGGAAACGATAGATCCAGCATCTGTTTCTCTTTCATCATTTTCTGCTATCGATACTATTGATCGAAAGCCACTTGAGCTTTTGATTGTTTCACCGTCTCCTAAAACCTCAACTTCTTTTTTTGTGGTTACACAAAAACAAGATTCAGGCCGAGTATTCCGTTTTATCGTACAAGGCGTGACGGATTCTGTGGGAAATAAAATTAATTCGCTTGCGAATACACTTCTCTTTCGAAGTTCATTGATCGTGGACACGCTCGGTCCCCGATTAGCTTCTGTGTCAATTAAAGACAGTGCACAAGCTATCGATCTTCAACCGACCCTGACATTGACGTTTTCCGATGCGTTAACAAAATCGGACTCACTTAATTGGATAAATCTTTTCGACAATAATAAACGACCAGTGCCAACTGAAAAAAAATGGATCAGCGATGTAGCGATTTCACTTCGACCCGAAAAAGAATTATTGAGCCGGACTTGGTATACACTCCGCGCGGAAATGCGTCGTGTGCATGATTGGGCTGGACGTGTATGCCGTGATTCCACAAAATCGTGGCGCTTTGAGACACTTGATATCGAAGACTTAAGTAGTGTTGAAGGAATTGTTATCGATGAAAATAAAAAGGATACGACAGGACGTTTGTACGTTACGGTGATTCAAATTGGAGAGAAAGTTCCGAAATATTATATTGTAGAGGCTGATGTGACTGGGAATTTTATATTTCCACAAATTACAGAAGGACATTATGTTTTTCAATCATTCAGGGATCGAAATAACGACGGTAAATATAATTCAGGCAAACCGTTTCCATTCGTTTACTCGGAAAGGTTTAGTCAATTCTCAGACACGCTCAAAGTACGCGCTCGCTGGCCGCTTGAAGGGGTCAAGATTAATATGAAGTAAAAGAAGAGCGATAGCTCTCAGGGAATTATCAATCCTCTTTTTTTGTTTCAGGGTACAAGCAGGTAGATAAAACTCGGTTTGTTATTCAAGCGATAATTATAAAATATTTGCTATAAAAAAATTCTATAAAATGATAGAAACTTATATACCAATATTTATTATGATCGGCTGCGCTGTTGCGTTTGGTGTCTTCATGGGTAAAGCCAACGAGATATTCGGACCCAGACGTCCCAGCGATGAAAAACAATCTACGTACGAAAGCGGTATGGAACCGGTACGGACAGCACGCGAACGGTTTTCTGTAAAGTACTATTTAATCGCCATGCTATTCATCATCTTCGATATCGAAATTGTTTTTATGTATCCATGGGCAGTGACTTATAAACAACTTGGAGTACAGGGCTTTGTAGCGATGTTTGTCTTTATCTTCATCCTCTTAATTGGTTTCTATTATATTTGGAGGAAAGGAGCATTGGAATGGGATTAGAGAGTTGGATGGGTGATGGATATATTGCGACCAAGCTTGAAGATGTTATCAATTGGTGCCGTAAAAATTCTCTATACCCGATGCCGATGGGAATATCTTGCTGTGCGATTGAAATGATGGCAGCAGCGGGACCTCGGTTTGATATTGCACGGTTCGGTTCTGAAGTTATGCGTTTTTCACCGCGTCAATGCGATGTGATGATCGTTGCAGGAACGACAACGTATAAAATGGCGAAAGTTGTTCGCAAGATTTATGATCAAATGCCTGAACCGAAATGGGTCATTGCAATGGGCGCGTGTACATCCTCTGGCGGAATGTACAGAACGTATTCTGTTGTTCAAGGGATTGATCAATTTCTTCCGGTTGATGTGTATGTTGCCGGCTGTCCGCCACGTCCTGATAATCTTTTACATGCGCTTATGCTTCTCCAGCAAAAAGTACAGCGCGGCGAAAGCAAAGGAACGGCTCCTGCGTTTATCGGTGATTTTCACCGTCATATTGAATCAAACACATCTCCAAAATAATTTTTAAAAAGAAAGTTCAGAATATAAAGTATCTATGGAAGTGAATAACGAAAAAGTTCTCAAGCGGCTCAAAACGAAGTTTGCGGATGCTCTAGTGGAAGCAAACGAATTTCGCGGTGAGTTGACAATTATTATTCCCAAAGATCGTATTGTTGAAGTCTGTAAATTTTTAAAAGAAGATGTCGAACTTCGTTTTGATCTCCTTGCAGATTTATGCGGTATTGATATGAACACACCAACGAAACGGTTCGGTGTCATTTACAATTTATATTCTTACACTAACAAATACCGCATTAGATTGAAAATCTTCACAGAAGAAGAACATCCGAAAGTACCGACTGTCACCGGTGTATGGGGAACTGCAAACTGGCACGAGCGCGAGACCTTCGACATGTTCGGTATTATATTCGAAGGGCATCCTGATCTGCGCAGGATGTACATGCCGGATGAATTTGAATATCATCCGCTTCGTAAAGATTTTCCACTGATGGGTATTCGCGGATCGTTGGACTTGCCGAAGAAGTGATTCTGATATTTTGAATCAGAATCATCCCCGAATGTTTATTATCGGGGATCAGATAATGAAGTAGCTAATGTTTGTTGCCATTGCCTTTTAAAAAGAACTTAATAATAGGAAACAGACCTATGAAACATTTTTTCCAATCTTTATTGCTGATGCTTTTTATTATCTGTAGCAGCGATACATCTCTTTCCCAATGGGTCCAAACCAATGGTCCTTATGGCGGTGACGTTCGTACCTTTGCCATGTCCGGCATGAATCTTTTTGCCGGAACTCATTACGGCGGCGTCTTTCTTTCCACTAATAACGGTACAAGCTGGACCTCGGTCAATTCAGGATTGACAATCTCGAATGTCAATGCTCTCGCCGTTTTTGGCATGTATCTCTTTGCCGGGACTTATTACGGCGGTATTTTTCTGTCCACGAACAACGGCATAAACTGGACTGCGGTCAATATAAGCTTGCCGTCGAATACTAATGTCCCTGCTCTTGCAGTCTTAGGTACGAATCTCTTCGCTGGGACGAATCGCGGTGTCCTTCTTTCCACCAACGGCGGGATAAACTGGACTCAAGTCAATGCCGGTTTGATGGATACTACTATACAAACTCTTGCCGTTTTAGGCACGAATCTCTTTGCTGGGACTAACGGCGGCGTTTTTTTATCGACTAATAACGGCACAAGCTGGGCAGTGGTCGATACAGGTTTGACGAACAGAAATGTCAATACTCTTACCGTCTCCGGAACGAATCTTTTCGCTGGGATTGCTGGCGGCGGTGTCTTTCTTTCTACCAACAACGGGACAAGCTGGATAGCGGTCAATACAGGTTTAACGAATTATGCTGTTTATGCTCTTGCCGTCTCAGGCACGAATCTTTTTGCCGGGACTTTGGGCGGCGTCTATCTTTCCACAAACGATGGCACAAACTGGACTAAAGTTAGTACAGGTCTGACGAACACTGTAGTCAATGCTCTTGCCATCTCGGGCATGAATCTCTTTGCCGGGACTGCTGGCGGCGGCGTCTTTCGCTCCACCGATAATGGCGAAAATTGGAGTGCGATCAATACAGGTTTGGCGAGTACTATTGTCAATACTTTTGCCGTTTCTTCTGCCATAGGCGGAACAGGCGGCACGAATCTTTTTGCCGGAACTAACGGCAGCGGTGTCTTTCTATCTACCAATAATGGCGCAAGCTGGAGTGCGATCGATTCAGGCTTGACTACAGCTTATATCAATGCTCTCACCGTTTCGGGCACGAATATTTTTGCCGGGACTTATGGCGGCGGCGCCTTTCTATCCACTAACAATGGGGTAAGCTGGACTGCGATCGATTCTGGATTGACTCCGCCTTACATCGATGCTTTTGCCGTTTCTGGAACGAATATTTTTGCCGGGACTTCTGGCGGCGCCTTTTTTTCCGCAAACGATGGCACAAGCTGGAGTGTGATAAATACAGGCTTGACGAATACTACTGTCAATGCTCTTGTAGTCTCTCCAGCCACGGGTGGGGCAGGCGATACGAGTCTCTTTGCCGGGACGAACAGCGGTGTTTTTCTTTCCATCAACAACGGTACAAGTTGGACGGCGGTCGATTCAGGTTTAACGAAGTTTGATGTCCGTGCGCTTGCCGTTTCCGGTACGAATCTCTTTGCCGGGGAAGCTGGTCCCGGTGCCTTTCTTTCCACCAACAACGGTACAAAATGGAATACGGTCAATTCAGGCTTGACGACAAATTTCAGTGCTTATGTCAATGCTCTTGAGGTTTTCGATAAGAATCTTTTTGCAGGAACTTCTAGCGGCGTCTATCTTTCTTCTAATAACGGCACAAACTGGACTGCGGTTGACTCAGGGTTGACGAACACTGATGTGTTGTCTTTTGCCGTCTCTCCCGCTACGGGCGGCACAAATCTCTTTGCAGGGACTTATGGTAGCGGTGTCTGGAGACGACCATTGTCGGAGATGGTCACCGAAGTGGAATATAATCAAACGAAAATACCAAATCGTTTTACTCTTGAGCAAAACTATCCAAACCCGTTCAATCCAAGTACTGTCATCAGTTATCAGTTGTCAGTAGTCAGTAATGTAAAGTTGACTGTTTATGATATGCTTGGAAGAGAAATTGCAGTGTTAGTAGATAGTAAACAAAACGCCGGAACTCATCAAACACTATGGAACGCTTCAGGTGTCACTAGTGGAGTTTATTTTTACCGGCTATGCACGGGATTATTTACAGAAACAAAAAAACTTGTTTTACTTAGGTAGCATACATATTTTGTTTAAGAGGATTTAATAGTACGGGGAACATAGAGCAGTAAAAAAATGAATTTGCTCATGAGTGCAGTATGTGAACAATGGAACAGAAACCGGAAACCATAATCAGAAAAACAAAAATTCTCGAAGCACTTGAGAACGAACATGTCTCCGTTACGTTCGATGACCCGCTTGAGAATGAAATGGTGCTTAATATGGGACCTCAGCATCCTGCAACACACGGTGTATTGAGATTGCTTATCAAGTTAGATGGTGAGACAGTGTTGGCATCGGTTCCAGAACTTGGATATTTGCATCGCGGATACGAAAAATTGGCGGAGAATTGCAGCTTCCATGAGTTCATTCCACACACAGATCGGCTGGATATAAGCGAATTCATTTTTTTACTGCTCTANNCTCGTGCGCAGTACATTCGTACTCTTATTGCAGAACTTGCCCGTATTTCTTCTCACCTGATGTTTTTTGGTTCGCTGGCTATGGATGTTGGCGCATTGACAGTGTGGATGTGGTCATTCCGTGAACGCGAAAAGCTATACGACATCTTCGAAAAAATAACTGGAGCACGCTTCACTACAAGTTATACACGGATCGGCGGACTTGCGCAAGATGTTACACAAGAAATACTTCTCATTATCCGCAGCTTCATTAGTGATCTTCCGGGAAAAATACACGAGTGCGAAAAGTTGCTTAACACCAATCGAATATTTCTTGGTCGCGTTGATGGTGTCGGTGTAATATCTAAAGAGCGTGCAATTGATCTTGGTCTTACCGGTCCATCTCTCCGTGCGTGCGGTGTGGAACATGATTTACGGCGCGCAAATCCATATCTCATTTATAATAATCTTGATTTTGATATTCCGATTTTCGAAGGCGGCGATTGTCTTGCGCGTTATTATGTGCGTATGGCAGAGATAAAAGAAAGTATTAAAATTGTTCGACANNGAAGTATTGGATAATATTCCAGCAGGAGAAGTGAAAGCAGGTCAACCGAAACAAGTAATTCCAAACAAAGAGCGTGTCTATAAGAAAATGGAAGAACTAATACACGACTTCATGCTCATCAATTTTGGAGTGAATCCACCTATTGGCGAAATTTATCACGCAGTCGAATCACCGAAAGGTGAATTGGGTTTTTACATTTACAGCAATGGCGAAGGCCAGCCATGGCGGATGAAGATTCGGTCGCCGTCATTCGTTAACCTGCAATCAATTTCTACTATGATGAAAGGTGCAATGATTTCCGATGTTGTAGCAATTGTTGCCAGTCTGGATCCAATTATGGGAGAAGCAGATAAATAATTACGGATTTCGGATCATAGATTTGCAATTAAAAATTAAAAATTGAAAAAATGTTAAGTGAATCGAATCTAAATAAAGTTGAGGAACTAAGAAAGCGTTATCCAACGACGCAAGCGTTGTTACTCCCCGTGTTGTGGATGATACAGGAGCAAGAAGGTTGTATCTCAGAAGAATCGATGAAGTATACCGGTGCACTTTTGAATATCCCTTACGGTCACATTCTTGGTGTTGTTACATTCTATTCTATGTTGCAGAAAAAAGCCGTTGGCAAACATCATATAGAAGTCTGCACAAACGTTTCATGCATGCTGCGCGGATCAGGAAAAATTCTCGAACATATCGAAAAACGTCTGGGCATCAAGATTGGCGAAATATCACAGGATCAAAAATGGACACTTTCGGAAACGGAGTGTTTGGGTTCCTGTGGTACTGCACCTATGCTCGTCATAGGGGATGAGTATTATGAAAACCTAACTTTAGAAAAAGTAGATAAGCTTATAGATAGTCTGCAATGAACCTTCAACCTGCTAATACTGAAAAGTTGACAACATGGAAGCGTGTTATACTTCCCGATGTGCCCAATTTGTACAAGATTGACTTCTATCTTGCGAACGATGGTTATAAAGCGCTAAAGAAAGCGCTGGACATGAAACCGGACGAAGTGATTGATGAGGTGAAGAAATCGAATTTGCGCGGGCGCGGCGGCGCATGCTTTCCGACAGGATTGAAGTGGTCATTTATGCCGAAGAATTCCGACAAGCCAAAATATCTCTGTGTTAATGGGGACGAATCAGAACCTGGCACATTTAAAGACCGGCAGATTTTTGAATTCAATCCTCATTTACTTATTGAAGGAACGCTTATCGCTTGCTATGCTATGGGAATGACTGCGGCTTACATTTACATCCGAGGTGAGTATGGCAAATGGATCAAAATACTGCAGAAAGCAATAGACGACGCATATGCAAATGGATTAATCGGTGAAAAAATTCTTAGAACAAATTTCTCTACAAACATAACCATTCATCGCGGAGCTGGGGCATACATTTGCGGTGAAGAATCGGCTTTAATGAATTCGATCGAAGGTGAACGTGGATATCCACGAGTGAGGCCACCATTCCCCGCTCAGTTCGGTTTATGGGGTTGTCCAACGACAATCAATAACGTAGAGACGATTTCAAATATTCCCATCATCATAAATAATGGATGGAAATGGTATTCACAAATTGGTTCTGTTAAACATCCGGGTCCATTGCTTGTTGGTGTCAGCGGGCATGTGAACAATCCCGGTATCTTCGAAATGCCGACTGGCGAACCGCTGCTCGAAATTATCCACAGATGGGCGGGTGGTGTTCCCGGTAATAAGGGCATCAAAGCTGTTATTCCCGGTGGTTCATCGACAATGATTTTACGCGGCGATCAGCTCGAAGGAATTCGCATGGATGTAGATTCGCTAAAAGCTGCCGGTTCTTCCGTAGGTACAGCGGGAATTATTGTAATGGACTCAGATACTGATCTTATTAAAGTTATCAGGCGTATTACAGAGTTCTACTATCGCGAATCATGCGGACAGTGCACGCCATGCCGTGAAGGAACAGGATGGATGTTTAAAATCCTTAAACGGTTTGAGAGTTATCAAGCAAAGATGGAAGACATTGATTTGCTTATGGATGTTGCTAATAACATTGAAGGGAATACAATTTGTGCGCTCGGCGATGCTGCCGCTTGGCCGGTGCAATCAATGATTCGCCGGTTTAGAGATGAATTTGAGAAGCGAGCACAAGTATCGCATTTTCAAACAATGGTGGTTTGATCCCGAAATTTCTGCATCTATGCCCATACTAGATTAATCGAGTCAAAACATAAAGTCGTATTTAATTAACAAGATAATAGAGGAAAAGGCAATGAAGAAAAAAATATTTATTGGTAGTGGCATAATACTAATTGCTGTCATTATAGTGGCAGCCTTATTATTTTATCCAAGTATTCGATTTTTTACAGAGAAAGAGACGGTTCAGGTCGACCACACCTTAACTTTGATGCTTGGAGGTGGTGGCAATAGCGGGATTATTATCGGAGATAGTGCTGTGGTTGTAATTGACACAAAAATGATGGGTAGTTCTAAAGATCTGTACAAACTTGCCAAGGCGAACGCAGGTTTAAAACCTATCATTGTGGTAAATACGCATTACCATTCTGACCATGTAAATGGGAATAAATACTTCAAAGGTGACAAGATTTATATCGGAAATTATAATAGAGAATTCCTCCAAAAGAACATTGAAGCAGAGAACCAACCAACAGACTTCGTGAATGATAGTCTGTCAATAAATATTGGAGGTGAGGTTATACATCTTTATAATCTTGGACAAGCACATACATTAAACGATCTTGTTGTATACTTAGAGAATCACAAAGTACTCTTTACTGGAGATTTAATTTTTAATCATGTCAATCCTGTTTTAAAAGATGAAAGTGGAGCACGCGTTACTCAATGGATAAAAGTATTGGATATCATCATCAATCGATGGGGAAATTGTACAATTGTTCCAGGACATGGAAAGGTCGGCGGTATAGAAATGGCTCAATCGATGCGAAAGTATTTTGTTGATATGACAACTGCTGCTCAATATCCTACTAAGGAAGATCAGATAAAGGAAAAATATAAAGATTGGATGAAAGTACTAAACATGTCTTCACCAGAAAAAACTATAAAATATATTAAAATGTACGAAACGAATAAATGAAGGAATGAATTAAAAAACACGTCCCATTGCTGCATCATCAAGTAATTGCTAAACAATACTTGGATTTTAATCACGCTGCCCGCTCCGAAACACTCGGAGCGGGTTTTTCTTTTCCCCACAGGGAACCATCGATTCCCTTTCGCCGTCTAATTAATCGAATAACTGTAATATAATTCAGTGCTGAAATATTCAGCGAGATAGAGAACTAAGCATGAAATCAATCGAAATAGACGAAAGAGGAGGGAGCGTGGCGATTCCGATACCGAGAGCTGATTGGCAATCAGAGAACGAACGTTTTCGAATTGGAGTTCGTGCAAGAAGTTTTGTACCTTCATTTCCAAGAACAAATGATGCGGACTCCATGACTAACCATCAAGCTCTCCCCAAACCCAATGCTGAAGTTCTCCGCAAGATGGACGACGAGGCGCTGATTACTACATTTCAGAGCGGCGATCTCGATGTCTATCGCTATTTAGTTGAGCGCTATCAAGAACGGATACGCAATTTGCTGTTTTCAATTTTCCGCGATCGGGACTTCATCGATGATCTGGCACAGGAAGTGTTCATCAAAGCATATCAAGCACTTCCGCATTTTCGATTTGAAGCATCGTTCTACACATGGCTTTACCGGATCGCTGTAAATAAAAGCAGGGATGAACTTCGGAAGAAAAAAACGCGCCGTTTTTTTTCATTTCAAACGCTTGATGAAGGAATTGAAAAAGAATTAAATGTCCGTCTTTCAGTTCAACCAGAAAATAGGGATACACAGGAATTGGTAGCGATGGGATTGAAAACTTTGCCAGAAAAATTTAGAACAGCAGTTGTGTTAAAAGATATCGAGGGACTTTCGTACGAAGAAATAGCCGAGGTGATGCAGTGTGAACTCGGTACTGTAAAATCAAGAATCTCCCGAGCACGGGCAATGCTGAGGAAAGCATTAAAGCCGTTAATGGAGGAAGTGTAACCATGAAAAAAATGAATGAACAAAAATTGGATGCTCTGCTTTCGCAATATGTCGATGGAGTGCTCTCTGAGCAAGAGGCACAACAAGTAGAATCGTTGCTGGCGGTGGATACATCTGCAAAACAAAAAGTTGTAGAACTAAAAAATCTAAAACGACTATTAGCGTTACAGCCGAAGTTGAATCCGGATATTGGCTTCTGGACTCGTTTTTCGGTAGCAATGGAGGAACAAAAAGAAGAAGAACACAACCTTCTTCCGTTCCCTCGTAAATTTATTCCTGCTATTACTGTTATGGCTACTGCTATTGTTGTGATTATAGGAACATTGGTCATTCAGAATCGGATACAGCTCAAACAATTCTTATCAACTAAATCACAAGCAGTTCGAGAAGTGTACGAGAAGAATATTCTGCAGGGTTCTCTTTTGCCGCTCTTTTCCAAGGTGGATAAAGAACATGCACTGCAGTTTTCACTTTTTGGCACACTTCCGCTTGATGACAAATCAGAAACTGCGTTTCGCGTAGATGAACAATCAGAGAAAGGGTACCGTATAGAAGTTGGGAATAATTTGAAGAGTAATACTAAGTCAGTTACATTTGACCGCTTCGTTGCCGAAGTAAAACCATCTGTTAAGCAAAAGAAAATAATTGATTCTCTATTGGAACTAACCGGAAGGCGTATCGAATCGTCTGTTTTAATTGGTGAGAACAACACACTGGCGATAGCGCCTGATTTGCCGAAATTGAATCGATTGATGGTGACAAATATTGCCTCGTGTTTGGAACCGCTTCAGCGGGTGAGTTTTGAGCGCTTGCTTGAAGCCAACAATGCACCTTACAAAGTTACAGTGAAAAGTGTGCAGACTGGAAAAGCTGGCAATTATGTCCAGAACATTCCCAAGTTTCCACAGGGCGATCGTTTTGTTATTATCACTCCAGACACAATGATGTATTCACAGATTCACATCGATTTTGATAGTCTTAAACGGCAAATGGAAGAGAATTTTGCTGTTGTCGGAGTTCGCAGAGCAGCGATGTTGAAAAAAATTATTGCGAGGGAATTCCAACGCGTACCTAAAAATATGCATTTCCCGATGACGAATCAGATTTTTGGTGGAGAAGAATTCTTTAGTGTGGAAATTAATGCTCCCGGTGAGGAGGATAATCAACAACAGATGCGTGTCGTTGTTCAGCCGCGCTTCCGGAAGCAAATTTTTACACCTGGTATGCCGAACCATTCCACGCAAATGCGCATTTGGAAAGATACAGCTTCCAGTGATATCACCCCGTAATAGCCAAGTTGCCTTGCTGTAGCTGTAGAGCCCGACGTATTCTGTTGGGCTTTTTTTATATTTGGGCTGACACGAAGCGGCTATTGGATCAAGAATTTAATCTTGCTTCTGCCAGCACCTTTTGGTATATTTTTTTCGCACAATATTTAACTAAAAGATCAATATAAAGGATGCTATCCATGAAAAGCAATTTATTCTCTTTGTTTTTTGCATTGATCCTTGCTGGATTTATGACTCAAGGATTTCAATGCGGTTCTCCAGATTTCACAGGCGCAAAAGTGCAAGAACAGAATAATAATTTCCCTGAAGCAGCAAAATTATATGAAAAAGAAGTTCAAAATAATCCAGCAAATTATGAAGCATGGTTTCGTCTTGGTCGTCTCCGAGGATTGCAGTTAAATGACTTTGCAGGGATGAATCAAGCTTTTAAGGAATCAGAAAAGATCTCCAATGTATATTCGAATGATATCCGTGCACTTCGTGGACATTTTTGGGTACAATATATTAACAGCGGGGTTATTAATAAAAATCGTGCAAGCAGTGACTCTCTCGAATTCTACGATAAAGCAATTGCAGATTATAAAACTGCATGTATTATATGGCCGGACACCTCTACCACGTACATCTATCTCGCTGATGCATATAAAGTAAAAGGTGATATTGCAAATGAGGTTTTGAGTCTAACTAAAGTATGGGAAATGGATCATAATAAAGATATTTATAAATCTGTTGGAAGAATATATGTTCAACAGGGTTTAGAGAAAAAAGAACAGTTCAAAACGGCTAATGTAGATAATCTCAAACTTCAGAAAAATCTTAAAGAAATCGATAAAGGAAGCTATAAAAGTGATGTAATACAGGCGTTCGGAAATCCGGACAGTCAAAAGAAAGACAAAAAGAATCCAAAGAAGGAAGACTGGATCTATAATAAATATACGATGACTTTTACCATTGACGGTGAACGAGTTGTCAATAGGAAGATCGAAAAATTATACGATTTGAAAATTGATTCTACAAAATATTTTGAAGCAATTGACGATTTTAATAAAGCCGTAGGTGTGTTTGAGATAATTAAAGGAATAGATCCAAAAGACAATGAAAATTTAAATTTACTTTTACAGGCATATTATGAAGCCAACCGCACTGTTGAGGCGACCAAAGCTTTCAAACTTGCGGTTGACAACGAACCTGGCAACAAGACGAATCATTACATTCTTGGTTTTCTCTATAGATCTGTCAATGACTACGATGGCGCGATTGCAGAATTTAACGAAGCATTAAAAATAGACCCAAATTTTAGCGATGCAATTTATGATATTGGTGCAACCTATTATAATTGGGGCGTAAAAATGAAGAAAGCTTCACAGGAAAAAGGAGATGAGAGTGAAGAGTATAAGACAAAATTCCAGGCAGCATTGCCATGGATGCTAAAGGTGACAGAGATTAAGAAAGATGACGCAAGAATTTGGGAAACACTTGGCACCATCTATGCACTTCTTGGTCAAACAGATAAGGCAACGAAAGCACTTGATGAGGCTGATAAAATACGCAAGGCCGGCAAGTGAACAATTTTTCATAATTAGTCAGAAACGGATTCTGGTATGACTGATCAACCAGTTCAGCAGCAAATTAATATCGAGCTTGGAGAGAAAGAAGCGGAGGGTATCTACTCCAATCTTGCAATTATCACACACTCACCGGCGGAATTTGTTATTGATTTTACGCGGGTGCTTCCAGGAATTCCAAAGGCAAGGGTTCATGCCCGCATTGTTATGACTCCGCAGCATGCAAAAATGCTTTTAAATGCACTTCATGACAATATTGATAAATTTGAGAAAAAATTCGGTGAAATAAAACTTATAGGCGAATCATCTGGCGGACCGACATTCGGTTTCCAACCACCTACCAAAGAGGAAAAATTTCACTGATTTTATTCTGGAATTTTAATTATAGAAGCTGATGTCGATTTTAACGGCATCAGCTTTTTTATTTTGTGATTAGAGGCACAAAACATGGCTATTAGATGAATACGACTATGCATTTTCTTGACAATGCTTCATGGGGTCGGTATATTCTTATAGGTTTCTTTATAAGAAACAACATGAAAAGTTAAGGACAAATATGAAACAAACACTTTTACACAAAGGAATAAATGCTGCTGTTTGCATGTTACTCATGGGTATGTTAGTTATATCGATTAATTGTATTGAATTACCGTCCGAACCTGTTGCACCAACATTTGACACTCAAGTAAATATCCCAGTTTTAGACACAACACAGTACTTTAGCGAATTTGCTAAGAAAACCTCCGTGTTCCAGTTTGACCCCGCAGATAGTACCTATAGTATTATATTCACTAAAGGACCGAATCCAATAGACACTATTTCAAACCTGCCACGACAGGTAGCTTTGGGAGAATCTGGAGTAAAAGGATTTTCTAAGACGCTTAAAAATATTTCTGCAATAGATGGGACTATGAACTTTGAATTCACAAATCGAATTCCTATTACAATGTCATTGCAATTACGTTTTCTCAAATGGGATTCGGCAGGGACACATAGCGATACATTGCTTGAAATCTCCAAGGATTCTGTTATCAAAGCTCCGGCAGTTGATATTAATGGTTTTGCAATCAATCCGAGGATTTCGAATGTTGCAATGATTTTTACAGGTGAACAAATTGATATAATACCTCAAGCTGATTCAATATTTGTTAAACTTTTTTTTAATCTAGGGAATGAGCTAAAATCAGTAAAATTTAAGGGAGATGATTACATCCGAAACCGTACTTCCCTAAAAGCACGTTATACAATAAACAAACCGCAAAGGGAGGACAGTAAATGAAATCGAATCTCACTCTTCTCTCTATCGTTCTTTTTTCAGTCGTTCTTCATAAGGTTATAGCAGGGGATCTTTCAAATATTCGCGGTGTAGGAATGGGAAGAACGATGAATGCAGTTTCACGGGGTGTGGATGCTCTTGGTATCAATCCGGCTAACATCGCTATACCGGACCAGGGAAATTTTAACTTAAATCTTGCACCAACCGGCATACGCGTGAGTACAGAATTATTAGATTATGGACTTTACAAAGAATATTTCACCGGCGTTGATTCAGTTGGTAAACGTTGGGCGAAGCGTCTTGAGTCCGCTGATATGGATAAAATCCTTTCTCAGATGCCTGAGTTGCCAAAGACTCGAGTTAAAGCGGAAGCGATGCTCGGAGCATCCTTCCAGCATCCCCTATTTGGGGGAATTGGATTTGCAATTATAGAACACGTCGGAGCTACAATAACACTCTCAAAAGATTTTTTCCGAATGGCTGCTTTTGGATTGGATTCAGCCGGATCAGTGTACATGTTCGACGGCACAAAAGCTTCTGCATGGTGGTATTGTGAATACAATTTATCATATGGACGGAAGTTACCGGTCGAAATAAAGTTTTTCAAAGACCTCTATGCTGGAATCGGATTAAAATTTTTTCGAGGGTACGGAATATCGCAACCTATAAGTCAGAAATCTTCTTTTGGAAATTATCCTGATCCTGCTAATCCGACGCAATATATCTTAAAGGGCAATATCGATTTTCTGACTACTCATACCGGTGTAGATTTTATGAACGAGAACTCAGAAACATCGTTTGCTCTATTTCCAGATCCAGTAGGTAAGGGGACAGGCTTTGATATTGGACTTTCGGGAGAATTGATTAATGGAGTGCGAGTTGCTTTGAGTGTTACTGATATTGGCAAAATCACTTGGGATAAAAACGTTATAGAAAGCTATGGTAGTGGAGCGATTAATATCACAAGTATTACCAACAATCTCGAAGATACTTTGAAAAGCATATTTAAAGGGAAGACACGTCCAGGTGAGGCATTTGATACATATCTGCCAACAGCATTGAGGCTGGGATTTGCAACGGAAGCATCGGATATCCCTGTCCTAAAATTTCTACCAGGTAAGTTAATTCTGGCTTTCGATTATCTTCAGGGGTTCAACGAGTCTCTTGGTAATACAACCAAACCGCGATTTTCACTCGGAACTGAGTATCGTGTATTTCCTGTTTTACCGCTGAGAACCGGATTAGCATTCGGTGGTGGGGATAAAGTACGGTGGGCGTTCGGGTTTGGACTCGATCTTCACAACTTTAGTCTAGATTTTGCAACAGATAACTTCGGCATGGTATTTATACCGAAAAGCTTTCAAACTGTTTCGTTTTCTTTTGGGATGAAGATCCGAGTGTAAGAGAAAAACATCCGAGTTCTATAAGATATACCTGCTGAGGTCGCGATTCTTCACGATGGAATTCAATTTATCCTGAACAACTTTCTGCGTTATCACAATTGATGTTTCTTTAATTCCATCAGGAGCATCAAATAGAATTTCTTCCAATAGCGTTGTAATAATAGTGTGCAGTCGGCGCGCGCCGATGTTCTCAACTTGATCATTCACTTCAAAAGCGATCTTCGCAATTTCTCGCACTGCTTCGTCATTAAATGTGATCTCGATTCCTTCCGTTTTCAACAAAGCAGCATATTGTTTGATAAGTGCATTTTGCGGCAAGGTGAGGATTTTAACGAAGTCCTCTTCAATTAAACTTTTTAATTCTACGCGAATCGGAAATCTGCCCTGTAATTCCGGAATCAAGTCTGATGGTTTTGCAACATGGAAGGCGCCGGACGCAATGAAGAGAACGTGATCGGTTTTCACCATTCCGTGTTTAGTGAGAACACTGGAACCCTCTACAATAGGGAGTAGATCGCGCTGGACTCCTTCACGTGAGACATCCGGCCCTGAACTCTGCCCTCGCGAACTTGCAATTTTATCAATCTCATCGATGAAGATGATGCCAGAATTTTCAACCCGCTCAAGCGCTTCTTTAATCACTTTTTCCATATCAATTAACTTTTGTGATTCTTCCAAAATGAGAAGCCGGTGGGCTTCAGCTACTGTTACTTTGCGTCGTTTTTCTTTTTTGGGTAGAACATTACCGAACACTTCTTGTAAATTGATGCCCATCTCTTCCATATTAAAAGGACCCATTACCTGCATCATCGGCATTTGCGATGCTGATAATTCAAGTTCGATCATACGTTCATCAAGACTGCCTGAACGCAATTTCTCTCGAAATTTCTGCCTCGTAGTTTCATTCTCTTGTTCAACGTTGACCGGCGGATTCACTACTGTTGGTTCCTGTGCTTCTGTTGTCTTATGACGACGATTAGAAGGGACGAGAATATCGAGCAGTCGTTCCTCTGCCAACTCACGTGCTTTGTTTTCAACTTCTGCTGCTTTTTCTGCCTTCACCATATTAACAGCAATTTCTGTGAGATCGCGCACCATCGATTCAACATCACGGCCGACGTAACCGACTTCTGTGAACTTAGATGCTTCTACTTTGAGAAATGGCGCACCGGAAAGTTTTGCAAGACGTCGCGCGATTTCTGTTTTACCGACACCAGTAGGGCCAATGAGAATGATGTTGTTCGGCATAATATCTTCACGTAATGTTCCAGTGACTTGGAGACGCCGCCAACGATTGCGCAATGCAATGGCAACTGCTTTTTTTGCAGCGTGCTGACCGATAATATATTTATCTAACTCGCGGACGATTTGTCGTGGAGTCAATTCTTTTTGCGGAATTACAATCTGTTTTTTTGCCACAGTGCCTACAATTCTTCGATAGTGAAATTTTTATTTGTATAGATGCAAATATCTGATGCGGCGTTGAGAGATTCCTGCACAATATCTCGCGCGCTTAGTTTTGTGTGTTTGACAAGTATTCGCGCCGCTGACAGCGCATAACTTCCGCCAGAACCAACGGCAACTATACCATCGTCAGGTTCTATTACGTCTCCAGTTCCGGAAATGATAAGCGCGTGTTCCTTATCGAGTACGGCAAGTAACGCTTCAAGTTGACGGAGATATTTATCTGTTCGCCATAGCTTGGCAAGTTCCACAGCTGCTCGCGCAAGTTGACCTTGGTATTGTTCCAGTTTTTCTTCAAATCGTTCCAACAAACTAAATGCATCTGCTGCCGAACCGGCGAATCCCACAAGTACAGAGTCGTTATAGAGTCTGCGTATCTTATTTGTTTTTTGTTTCATCACAGTAGTGCCAAGCGTTACCTGACCATCACCACCGATGGCAACCTGTCCATTATGCCGAAGTCCGATGATAGTGGTTGCGTGAATATTTTTATCTTCCATGAATGATTTTCCCATATTGAATCAAACCTTTCTGCGCATTCGCGCGATGGGAAGTCCAAGTTGTTCACGGTATTTTGCGACAGTGCGTCGGGCAATATGAATGCCTTCTTGTTTCAGGATGTCGGCAATCTTATCATCGTTCAACGGATCCTGCTGTGGCTCTGTCTCAATAATATCCTTAACTCGCTGTTTGACGACTTGGTTGGAAACGTCTTCGCCGTTTTCGGATTCGAGTCCGGAAGTAAAGAAGAAACGAAGGGAATGAACTCCGAATTCTGTTTGCACATATTTACTATTAACAACACGGCTAATCGTAGAGATGTCCACGCCTACAACTTCAGAAATATCTTTGTAGATCATAGGTTTAAGCGATTCACCTTCTTCGAACCACGTCCGCTGTCTTTCGACAATAATTTTCATCACTTTCATTAACGTTTCACGTCGTTGGTGAATAGAGGCGATAAACCATTTTGCCGCTTCAAATTTCTTCTTCACGAAATCTTTTGTCTCTGCTGAAACCTTTTTCCCTTTTGGTGTTACTAATTGTTTATAGGCGCTGTTAATTCGCAATGTCGGAATGTTTCGATCGTTTAGTGTGATAATGAAATCACCATTATCTTTTTCAACGATGAAATCAGGTGTGATGTAGTTTTCTTGCGCAGAGAACTCGCCTTCGCCCGGTTTCGGGTTGAGATGTTGAACCAGCTCTATGACTTTCTTTAGTGTTTCCCGGCTGATGTTGAGATTATGTTCAAGATTATCAAAACGTTTAAGTCTAAAATCTTCAAAATAATCTTTTATGATTCTGATTGCCAATTCTTTGAGCGAGGATGCATGCTTTCCAGCATGGATTTGGGCGATAAGACATTCCTGCAGATTCCTTGCTGCAATGCCTGGGGGATCCAATAAAAGTATTTTCTGAAGAACACTTTCTGCTTTTTCAATGGTAATGGTCAGTCCAAAACTTAAGTTGAGGTCTTGAACGATAAAAGTCAAATCACGGCGGAGATAACCATCTTCATCTACATTGCCAAGAATTTCTTCTCCGATCAAAATCTCTTCGTCATCACTCAAGAACATCTTAAGCTGGCTGAGAAGTCGTTCGGAGAGTGGAATAGTCGATTGTTGGGGAGACTCATAAGAATCATCTTCATCATTTGATTTGTATGCCTCGGGACTTTTAAAACCCGAGAGGTCGTCGTTCATGTAGTCTTCAATCGTGTAGTCGTCTTTAGGCTGAATTTCTTCAGCTGCTTCTTCAGATTTATCATCGACTTCATCGGTCCGTTCTTCTTGCTCTTGAGATAATTCTTGTTCTTCATTCAACTCAAGCATAGGATTCAATTCGAGTTCCATTTTGATTCGTTGTTCAAGCGAAAGAGTCGGTAACTGGAGAAGTTTTAAATACTGCACCTGTTGCGGTGTGAGTTTTAATCCAAGCCGAAGTTGTTGTGAAAGATTGATCATCGTTTCGTTCTTGATAGAAGCTTATACATGCTCATGGTCTTTACGTTCCCGATCGCACGTGAGTTGAAATTCCGCATACCATATTAAACCAAAAGCACGTATGAGCGGTTCCTTCAGGAAGTAACTTAAAAATATCTTTTCATTCTCTCCGCGATTTAATGCAGAATTGCATTCAGTAATTCGCTCGTAACGCAATCGTTCTGGTACACCACGACTTATTCGAATAGGAAAGAGATGGCAGGAAATTGGTTTCTTCCATTTCAATTTACCTTCTCCAAATGCTTTCTCGAATGCACATCGCGCCATTCCATTTTCGAACAATACAAAAACGCATGCCTGATTGTTGTAGCACATCGTCGTGTAAGAGCCGGGTCTACCCTCATAAAGTCCGAATTGCGCAATGGATTCAAGATGTTCTTTCGAAAGTGAAGACTTGATGATTGGGAATGCATGTTCTATTTGTTCAATTTCATTATCTAACAGAGGTGCGCCTGTGCCGCCGGCAAGTGTGCAGCAAGCCCCTTTACACGCGGAAAGGTCGCATGCAAACTTAATTCGCGGGATAGCATCGTCTATGATTGGTTGTTTAATCTCTAGCATTTTTCTCTCATTCAATATAATGTAGTATAGTGAAAAATCACAAGAGAGAAAAGGAATGCACCTTATGCCCGGACGAACGACTTGCCCGGAAGTTGGCGAACAATACCTTTGAATTCTAATGAGAGCAACGTGACCAATGCGTCGGATGTGGATATTTCGGTTTTTTCAGAAAGTGTGTCAATATGAATTGGATCGTCGGAAAGAAATTGAAATAGTAATTGTTCGGTTGGTGTTAAATCGATATTTAAATTAATATCGTTCTGATCAAATGAAAGATGGAGCTGGGATGCCAGCTCATCGAAAATATCTTGAGCGTTTGTAATAAGTTTGGCACGTCCTTCGCGGATTAGTTTGTTCGGTCCGTTGCTACGTTTCTCTGTGATATTGCCCGGTACCGCAAAGACTTCGCGGTCTTGATCAAGCGCTGTTGATGCAGTAATCAATGCACCACCATCTTCAGCAGACTCAACAACGATGGTGCCGAGTGAAAGTCCGCTGATAATACGATTGCGCCGCGGAAAGTTTGGTGCATCGGGTTTTGTGCCCATCGGAAATTCTGAAATGACCGCGCCTTCTTCGGCAATATGTTCCATCAATTTTTTATTTTCAGGAGGATATGGAACGTCTAAACCGGAGCCAATGACGGCAATGGTTCGGGTTCCGCATTTCAGTGCCGTTGAATGCACGATTGTATCAACTCCACGCGCTAATCCGCTGATGATAGTAATAGAATGTTGAGCAAGGTCACGGGTTAGACTTTCTGCAACCGAATGACCATATGGAGTTGGATGACGAGTGCCGACAAGTGCGAGAGAACGTGCATCAGCTTCCCTAAATTTTCCAAGAATAAAAAGGAACGCAGGTGGATCATAAATTTTACGAAGGAGATCAGGATATTCTTTATCCCACAACGTTATGATTCTACCACCGAGTTTGTTCAATCTCTTCAATTGCTCATCGGCAAACTTTTCTTCGGTGGTATGATGAAGAATGTTGGAAGCAAGTTTTTTATCTATTCCGGGAACGGTCATCAACTCACGTGCAGAAGCGTGGAAAACATCATCAGGTGTTTTGAAGTGTGCGATGAGGGCGCGAATTTTCTGTGGACCGATGCGCGGCACGGAAGAAAGCCGGAGAAGTTCGTGAACATTTATCATATTCAAAAAAAGATTTGTAACTATCTAATATGTCTTTTTGATAGTGGAATATACAACCCTAATTTAGTATGAATCCCAAGAAGAATACTATACCTGATTATGCTAGAATCTCCGCAGTAAACTTTTTCACGAGTTCGTCCGCTTCAGTTTTTGTGTGCGCTTCTGCGATGATGCGAATAATTGGTTCGGTATTTGATTTCCGAAGATGCACCCATGCTTCCGGAAAATCAATTTTCAATCCATCATCGGTGTTAATGATACCAGTCGAAGAGAATTTCTCTTGAAGGCGCTTCAGAATTGCATCAGCGTTCAAGTTACCGAGTTCTATTTTTCCTTTTGTAATTAAATATTGAGGAAGCGTAGCTTTTAGTTCAGACATAGTCCCGCCGAACTCCATCAGATACTGGAGAACAAGTCCGATACCGACAATGGCATCGCGGCCAAGGTGAACTTTCGGGAGAATGACACCGCCGCTTCCTTCACCGCCAATAATCGCTCCGACTTCCTTCATCTTTTTTGCAACATTAATTTCGCCGACTGGAGTGCGAAGTGTTATTGCCTTGTATTGTTTAGCAATATCTTCTACCGCTCGTGTAGTGGAAAGGTTGACGACGACTTTGAGGGAATCTTGGGTAATTAGCGGTGACATGTGAGATTCTTTTTGAACTTTTGCTAGAACGAACTTTACGCACGTTGCAATTGTATATTCTTCAACAAATGGTTCGCCTTTCTCGTTGATGAGAACAAGACGGTCAACGTCCGGATCGACTGCAATTCCGATATCTGCTTTTACTTCACGAACCTTTGCACAAAGTGCGGTAAGGTTTTCCGGGATTGGTTCGGGCGTGTGACCAAAAATACCAGTCACTTCACAATGAAGTGGTGTCACTTCACAGCCAAGTTTTTCCAGCAAACGCGGAACAATAATTCCACCCGCCGAATTAACACAATCCAGCACAACTTTAAATTTGCGAGCGCGAATCTTTCCAGTATCGATATAGGAAAGCGAAAGTACTTGACGTATATGTTCATCTAAAAAAGCTTCATCAAGTTCGTATTTGCCTTGCTTATTCCACGGAACATATTTTGCGGGATGTTCGGTAAGACGCCAGAACGTCCGATTTTCATCTGCATCTAAAAACAATCCGGTGGACGCAAAGAATTTCAATCCATTCCACATCATAGGATTATGACTTGCAGTAATTGAAATGCCACCTGCGGCTTTTAGCTTCTCGACAGCAAGTGCGACTGTCGGTGTCGGACAGATTCCTAAATCGGTAACATTACAGCCCATTTGACGCAGTGTGGAAACGACAATATCTAAAACATTTTTACCTGTATTGCGGCCATCTCTGCCAATTACGATATGACCGCGATTGCAGAACTCAGCATATGCCGATGCGTATTTAACAATTGTTTCGGGAGTCAAAGTCTCGCCAACTACACCGCGAATTCCAGAAATACTTACCATCAATGCCATGCGTAAATCCCTTTATTTTTCAGCGATAATCTACACAGAAAGGTAGGGAGAAGCAAGATGGGGAAGAAGTTCGGAATAGCTTGAATGTTTGCCTCCGCCTTCATACCTTTGTATTGTAAAAGGAGAGATGAAGGCAATTTCGATGGACTTGACAAACGAAGAAAAATGTACGCTGTTAAAGATAGCCCGTTCCGCAATTGTTTCCACGCTTGAAAGCAAAGCACAACCATCGCTCAAGTTTCAAAGCGAAGCGTTGAATCGCCGCTCTGGCGTTTTCGTAACGCTGCGAATTGGCGAAGATTTGCGCGGCTGCATCGGTTATGTTGAACCGCTATTTCCGCTTGCTCGCGCGACACAGGATGTAGCAGTGAAAGCTGCGATGGAAGATCCGCGGTTTATGCCGATTACACTGACTGAATTAGAGAAAATTACAATTGAGATATCAGTTCTTTCGCCGCTTTCGGAATTGCATGATGTTGAAAAAATTGAAATCGGTAAGCATGGCCTTGTAATCGATGCGGGATATCGGCGCGGATTGCTGCTGCCGCAAGTGGCAACGGAATATAATTGGGATAGCAAACAATTTCTGAAGCAAGTCGCATTAAAAGCTGGTTTGCCGTCCGATGCATGGAAACAAGAAGAAATAAAACTCTTCACATTTACAGTTGAAAAATTTGAAGAATCTGAGTTTGCAACAGAGGAGAAATAATACTGATGGGTAAGAAATTTACAGTTCGTCCGCCAACGGCTGCCGGACTATTTTATGAAATCTCGCCGGATATTCTACGAGAGAATATTGATCAATACTTAAAAATTGCTCGAGTTCCAAAACTCAAAGGCACAGTACGGGCACTGGTATCGCCTCATGCGGGATATGTCTATTCTGGATTAGCAGCGGCGCACGCTTATAAAATGATTCAAGGAAGCAATTACGATTGTGTTATTGTTGTGGGGCCGAGTCATCGTGAATATTTTGATGGCGTTTCAATTTATCCTGGAGATGCATATGAGACACCACTGGGCGAAATTCCAATTAACAAGGAAATAAGAGAAGAATTATTAAAAGAACAAACTGCAATCATATTGTCAGATAGAGGACATCGTTCAGAACATTCGATTGAAGTTCAATTGCCGTTTTTGCAAACCGTGCTTGGTGATTTTTCTTTTGTGCCGATAATTATTGGAGATCAACGACGACAGTTATGTAATGAGCTTGCCGAAGCGATTGTGCGGGTTGCAGCGAATCGCAATATCCTGCTTGTTGCGAGCAGCGATCTTTCGCATTATCATCCGTACGATGAAGCGGTGATACTCGATAACCAGGTAATAAGCGAACTTGAGAAATTCAATTCGGAAACGTTTACCAATAAAATAGAAGAACGTTCATTTGAAGCTTGCGGCGGCGGACCGATTGCCGCAGTCATGAATGCAGCGCGACAACTTGGGGCAAACAAAGCAGAGATTCTCTATTACTGCAATTCCGGTGATATCACCGGTGACAAAAGCGGCGTTGTCGGATATCTTGCCGCTGCATTTGTTTAGAGAATTGAATGCGATATAAGAACCGGTACACAATCAGTATTGTTGGTGCAGGCAAGGTTGGATCGACACTTGCAATGCTGTTTTATCGTGCAGGTTATCGTATCGTTTCCGTTATTAGTCAAAAGAAAAATTCTGCGAGGAAGCTTGCGCGTGTTGTTGGATGCAAAAAGTATTCAGACTCTCTTTCCGACATTCATCCTGCCACTCAAATTATTCTTATTGCAGTACCGGAGGAAGAAGTTCTAGGAATTGCGGAAGAGATAATAAAACACCCATCTCTCAACTTCTCAAAGCTTGCCGTCTTCCATACCTCCGGTTCACTCACGAGCAATGCTTTAATACCGTTGTACATGAAAGGGGCAATGACATTTTCTCTTCATCCCATACAATCTTTTTCGAAAGCATCAACTCTTGACTATCAGATAGCGCAGATGAAAAATGCTGTTTATGGGTTTGAAGGGAACAAGACATCACTCCCATTAGCGCGTCAACTTGTAAAAGATTTATGCGGAAAATTAGTTCGGATTCCAAAAGAAGAAAAAATTTTGTATCATATAGCGTGTGTATTTGCTTCCAACTATTCAATAGCGTTATTTGGAGTAGTCGAAGAATTAACAAAACGCATTGGCGGAGGCATAAAGCTTTCACATTTTAAACCATTGGTAAAAACGAGTATAGAAAACGCTTTCCAGTTGACGCCCAAAATAGCACTCACTGGACCCATTGCACGCGGAAGTTTTTCTATAATTAAAAAGCATTTGTATAAACTTCGGAAGGTCGATAAATCGCTATCTTTATTATATCAGCAAATCGGATTGCAGGCACTAAAGATAGCAGTGATGCGAAAGTCGATAAAGACAAAAGATGCAAAACAGATTCGGCAAATCCTTAAATCGTAACTACTCTGTGTTTTATGAATAATAAACGCTTCAGAAGAACAAGCTGACTAGTGACAGAATATCTTTGAGTAACAAAGTAAAGGAAAATCATTGAAAGCACTCATTGCCAGCGGCGGACGCGGAACTCGACTGCGTCCTATTACACACACGCAAAATAAGCATCTCATTCCGATTGCGAATAAACCAATTCTCTATTATGCCATCGAAGCAGCGGCGGAGGCAGGCATCAAAGAAATTGGTATTGTACATAATGCGGATAGCCAGGAAGTACCGAACTATATCGGCAATGGATCGAAGTGGGGAGTGAAAATCACGTACATCCCGCAAACAGTTCCGGGAGGACTTGCGCAAGTAGTGCAGTTAGCTGAAAAGTTTATTGCAGGCGACAAATTTATTTTTTATCTCGGTGATAATATGCTTGTTGGCGGTGTAAAAAAATTCGTTGAAGAGTTTGAGAAAAGCAAATGCAATTGTTATCTGACATTGTCGAAAGTTAAAGACCCAGAACGTTTCGGTGTGCCGGAAATTCGCAATGGAAAAATTATTCGTGTGGAAGAAAAACCAAAGAAACCGAAGAGCAATTATGCTGTAGCAGGAATTTATTTATACGATCATAACATTTTTGATGCAGTGAAAAGTTTAAAGCCGAGTGCTCGCGGTGAATTAGAAATCTCTGATGCACATTCATTATTGATCAAACGCGGCTTCAAGGTCGGATATACAGAAATCACCGGCTGGTGGAAAGACACGGGAAAGCCGACGGACTTGCTGGAAGCGAACCGGTTGATTCTTGATAATATCAAGCCGTACATCGCTGGCGAGGTTGATGAACAGTCTGATGTTGCGGGGCGTGTAGTGATTGAGAAGGGTGCACGCATTATTAAAAGTAAAATTCGTGGACCGGTTATCATCGGAAAGAATTGCATTATCAAAGACAGTTACATTGGTCCGTTTACTTCTATCGGCGACCGAACGGAAATAAAAGACAGTGAAATAGAATACAGTATTGTTCTTCGGGATTGCAAAGTAATTAACGTCGGCATTCGCATCGAGGGCAGCATACTTGGCAACGATGTGGAAATCGTGGAAGCAGCCGGTAAGCCGCGCGTCCATCGTTTTATGATAGGTGACCAAAGCAGAATTGAAGTAGTGTGAATAATGAACAGTGATAAATGAATAATAACAAATTACTAATAAATAATAACGAGTATCAAACAATATGAGTCAGAATAAATCGAACGCAGGCGAACAGGCAAAGGTAATGGACAAGATCGTGTCGTTAGCAAAGCGGCGCGGCTTTGTTTTTCAATCAAGTGAAATTTACGGCGGGTTGAACGGTTGCTGGGATTATGGTCCGCTTGGAGTAGAGATGCTTAATAATCTGAAACAGCAATGGTGGAAGAGCATGACCTACCGCGAAAATGTGGAAGGAATCGATGCATCGATTCTGATGCACCCTCGTGTGTGGGAAGCATCGGGACATGTTGAGAATTTTACCGATCCAATGGTGGATTGCAAACAGTGCAAAGCACGATATAGAATTGATGTTCTTTGCGATGAACTTTCGGTCAAGAAGAAAAAAGATGTTCTCCGTGAAATTGATGCGCAGAAATTCGGTGGTCAACAGAAGGATGAGACCATATTAGAAGAATTTGCCAAACTCGTTGCAACTGATCAAGATGCCGCGCGTATCGTGCCAAGGCTATCGTGCCCAAGCTGCGGAAATAAAGGCACATTCACTGAAGCCCGGAAATTCAATTTAATGTTTAAGACATTCGTTGGTCCTGTGGAAGATTCATCGTCGATTGTTTTCTTACGACCAGAGACAGCACAAGGTATCTTTGTCAACTTTCTGAATGTGCAATCTGCATCACGGCAGAAATTACCATTTGGCATTGCACAAATCGGTAAGGCGTTCCGAAACGAAATCAACACGAAGAATTTCCTTTTCCGCACAAGAGAATTTGAACAAATGGAAATGCAGTTTTTCGTGAAACCCGGCACCGATGACCAGCAATTTGAATACTGGCGCGGTGAGAGGCTGCAATGGTTCATCAATCTCGGAATGACAAAAGAAAAACTACAATGGCATCAGCATCCGAAAGACAAATTAGCGCACTATGCCAAGGATGCATACGATATTGAATATCTTTTCCCGTTTGGATGGGGAGAAATTGAAGGCGTGCACAATCGGACTGATTTCGATTTATCACGGCATGAACAATATTCCGGCAAGAGTATGAAATATTTCGATGAAGAGACGAAAGAGAAATTTACACCATTTGTCATCGAAACGTCTGCTGGAGCTAGTCGTTCGTTTATGGCGTTCCTTGTGGATGCATACCGCGAAGAGGAAGCTCCGAATTCAGAAGGTGGAATGGAATTACGGGTTGTAATGAAACTCCATCCGAAACTTGCACCGATTAAAGTTGCTCTTTTCCCGTTAGTCAATCGCGATGGAATGCCGGAGTTTACGCGGAAGATCGAAACTGATCTACGGTCATCGTTCCGCGTGTTTTATGATGATAGCGGCGCTGTGGGAAGACGCTACCGCCGGCAGGATGAAGTAGGTACTCCATACTGTGTTACCATTGATTCGCAAACGCTGCAAGATCAAACTGTGACAGTGCGTGATCGTGACACAATGGTGCAAGAGCGAGTAGCAAGTACAAATCTGAAGGATTATTTTGCCAAGAAGTTAATTTGATCGTTCGCATTACGCTTCTTCAGTTATTTGAGGCGTCAATTGAAAATAATCTATCTTCTTTCATTGCCCTTATAATTAAAAGGAAAAGAGGACTGATCTGAAGTTTTGTTTTTGTCTGTATCGAACCAATTCGATGGGTATTTCTATGTAATATCAATTAATGATCTGGAAGGTTTTTGCTACGGAAACATTTGAATTATCAAACAGCAATCGTATTAAATTTCAATCTGCGATAATAAGAATTAAGAAATATTTTATTCATTCAGCGCTTATTATTCTTTTCGCAAGTTCCCTCGCTTATTCACAATGGATTGAAGACCACGTTGTTGACCAGCATGTCCAACGCGGCATCAACGAGATCTACAATTTTGAATTTGATAAAGCGGAATCCGATTTATCAGAGGTTATCAGATTGCGACCTGATCATCCGGTCGGATATTTTTTTCGGGCAATGATCCAATGGGAACGCATTATTAGTAAATTTGAAGATGAATCGCAGGATGAGAAACTGTACGAACTGCTGGAAGTAGTTGTGGACATATGTGAAAAACGGCTTGATGAAAATCCAGAAGATGTGGCGGCGATGTTTTTTAAAGGCGGTGCCGTGGGATTTCGCGGACGGTTGCGCGCAAACAGGGGTAAATGGCTTGGCGCTGCAAATGATGGAATTGTCGCGTTGCCGCTAGTTCGAAAAGCGTATGAACTTGAGCCTGATAATTACGATGTACTGCTCGGTATTGGTATCTATAATTATTATGCGGCCGTTATTCCGGGTAAATATCCTTTCGTGAAACCTGCTATGATTTTTTTCCCAAGCGGAGATCGAAATAAAGGGTTGGAGCAGCTCCGGCAGGCATCGCTCCATGCAAAGTATGCACAAGTAGAGGCGACGTACTTTCTTATGCAGAACTATTTCACGTACGAGAAAGATTTTGCTAAAGCTCTCGAACTTGCCAGAAGGCTGCATGAAAAGTATCCGAACAATTCTATGTTCTATCGCTATCTCGGGCGCTGTCTTGTCAGCACCGGATATCTTGGAGAGGCAAACGATATTTTCATTGATATTATAAACCGATACAGGCAGCAGCAGCTTGGGTACGATATGTATGATGCGCGGGAAGCACATTACTATATTGGTAAATTTGAATTCTTAGCTGGAAGGTTTGATAACGCTCTTAAAAACTTATATACTTGTGATGAGATTTCTAGAAAATTAGATAAAGAAGAATCATCCGGTTTTATGTCCCTTGCGAATCTTATCATTGGCATGATTTATGATGCACAGGAAAAACGGCAATATGCAATTCAGCAGTATAATAAAGTACTGACGATGAAAGAATATGAAAATTCTTATAGGGATGCAAACAAATACCTTCAACAACCATACAAGCGCAACTAATGAAAATTCAAATACTCTTTCTTGCTCTTATCGCTTCACTTGCTGTCGTTCTTGGCGGATCACTCATAGTTTCGCGCAAAAGCTGGCCGACACTTTTTCAGGAAACGCTCCTTGCACTTAGTGCTGGATTTATTTTAGCTCTTGTTTTTTTAAAATTGGTGCCGGCGAGTTTTCAATTTTATGGTGAGTCGGCCGCTATCTGGATTCTCATCGGTTTTGCTACGATACACTTTTTTGAGCACACAATTGTAGGGCATTTGCATTTTGGTGAAGAGACTCACCATGATGTGATGGTGTCGAGAACTACAGGATATTCCGCCTTCACTGGATTGTTCATTCATGCCTTCTTCGATGGGTTATCTATATCGGTTGGATTACAATTTGATTTTCTTCTCGGACTATTAATTTTCTTTGCAATTCTTTTACATAAGTTTCCTGAAGGACTTACCATCGGTTCGATCATGATGACTGCCGGCTTCTCGCGCACCATCGTACTTTATTCCGCAATTGGTATTGGGATTGCAACATTTTTAGGAGCGTGCTCAGTGTTCCTGTTGGAACATGTCAATGCACAATTTGCAGGAATGGCATTTGCGTTTTCCGCCGGAACTGTTACGTATGTTGGAGCAAGCGATTTGATTCCTGAAGTGAATAAAACTAAAAGCCGCATGCCACCGTTGTTGGTGTTCGGTGGAATGATGCTTTTTTATTTGAGTGAAAAAATATTGGATTTGATTTTACGGTAGTTCAGATTGGTAAAAGAAAGAATTATTAATCTGATTCGAGCTTCTATAGATTGATGCAAAGGGAAAATCGTTGTATCCCGCCAAAATCGCCGTATGAATTATAGGCGTAATCGATTTGATAATCTTTCAAGACAAGTCCGATACCAAAAGAAAATCCTCCGAGTCCCGCACTTGTTCCAGTTTTGAGTTCTTTGCGTTGTTTGTTATAGTAACCAACACGCAGCCGCAGCGATTTGCTCATTAAAAATTCTGCGCCGATGGTAAAGTTACTGAAGCGATCTAAAAAATTATCGCCGCTTTCATTCAATCGATGAAAGTCAATGTTTAAGTAAACAGGAAGATGTTCCGGCCGTTTCGTGATTCCGAGTTTTATATCAAAAGGAAGTGGTTCATTTACGCCGGCGTATGTTTTCAATTGTTTGCCAATATTCAAAGCACTACCGCCTATAGTAAGATTCTGCGAAGGAATATCGTACAGAAACCCGAGGTCGACTGCAAGCGCAGTGGAATTGTATTCAGCAATAGAAGAATAGATATATTTTGCATTGATACCAATAAGAATATCGTCATCATAATGTGCTGCTATTCCAGCTACAAAGGCTAATTCGGCAGCGTTAAATGTTCCCAGCACATTCAATAATTCGTCGGTCCTGGAGAATGACCCATAATTCATATATATAACGCCTGCACCGATACTTCCTATACCTTCGATGTTTTGTCCGTAGCTTAATGTTCCAGCATTGACATCCATTACATGGTTCACATAACAAACAGAAACTTTTGGTGTAATCAATGTACCGATCGACGCCGGATTATAGAACAGGACATTCGGATCATCCTTCATCGAGACGAAACTGCCATTCAATGCGGCGGCGCGTGCGCTTACATCTATCCGAAGGAAATCATATGTGCCTTGCTGAGCGAAGAGTTTCACCGAGGTGTATCCCACAAAAGTCAGTATATAAAAAATTCGTTTCATTAATTAGAATCTACCGAATAAGAGATTGAGATTCAACATCTCATTGAAGAAGTAAATAATTATTCGGAGTGCATAAATTTGTGTATGGGTTGGATTATTGCAATTTTTAAGAATTATATGGGAAAATGATAACAGAGAATAGCCGCTTGTCATTTTGCAAAACCCACAAACGAAGGAATTATAGCTAACATCTTGCAACTGACCTGAGACTAAACTATTTTAATAAAGTAAAAGGAGTGTAATATGAAAGATAAGAATCTTACGGCAACATTATTATTGTCGTGTCCCGATCGAAGGGGTATAGTTTCCAAAATTGCTCAATTCATTTTTGAACGTGATGGCAATATTGTTGATTTGGATGAACACGTAGATGAGGATGATCATATTTTTTTCCTAAGAGTAACATGGGATTTGAAAACATTTACTGTTCCTCCAGAAAGATTAGAAGAGGTATTCCAGCCGATAGCAAATGAATACCAGGCAAAATGGTTTATCAGGTTAAATCAGAATAAGCGGAAAATAGCAATCTTCGTTTCGAAATATGCTCATTGTCTTCAAGAAATATTATGGCGGCATGAGCTGGGAGAATTCGATACGGAAATTGCACTTATCATTTCCAACCATCCTGATCTTGGTTTCTTAGCTGAACGGTATCACATTCCATTTCATATCTTCCCGATTACCAAAGAAAATAGAGCATTGCAGGAGCAAAAAGAATTAGAATTAATACAACGCGAGCGGATTGACACAATCATTCTAGCGCGTTATATGCAAGTGCTTTCATCAACGATGGTTGAAAAATACGTACATCGTATTCTTAATATCCATCATTCATTTTTGCCAGCTTTTGCAGGTGCCAATCCATATAAACAGGCGTACGATAGAGGCGTTAAGATTGTTGGAGCAACTTGTCATTATGTTACAGAGGTGCTTGATGAAGGCCCGATCATCGAACAAGATATCATCCGGATATCGCACAAAGATTCGTTGGATGATTTAATCCGAAAGGGGAGAGATTTGGAGCGCTTGGTGCTGGCACGTGGAATCCGTCTCCACTTGCAAGATCGTATCCTTGTTGACGGACGAAAAACTGTCGTATTTGATTAATAAAAAGTATATCCTTGCTCTGAATAATCGTTCAAAGCAGTCGGTGTGCTGTGATTTGGGAAAATTTTCTTTGCAAATCAATTCGGTTTTCCGTACTTTGTAACAGTTCACAATATTAAAGTCTTGAGGATAGTGATGAAAGAAGGAATTCACCCAACATATAAAAAAGCGGTAGTCACCTGCGTATGCGGAAATGTCTTTGAAACCCGTTCCACAGCGGGCAACCTACACATCGAAATTTGTGCCAGTTGCCACCCGTTCTATACAGGCAAACAGAAACTGCTTGATTCTGCCGGCCGAATAGAAAAGTTCAAGAAGAAGTATGCTGCGAAGAAAGAAGAGCCGACGGCAGCAACTGCGGGAGTATAATTACGGCGTTTAAATTCCGAAAGGCGGAATGTGTTGTGAAAAATGCATTCCGCTTTTTTTGTTGTCGGCAGTGGAGAGGTTTAAAATACTGAACCTTCACGTTACCAACCGTTCAAAAAAAGGACCTGACCGATGGCACCACAAATCTGTATTTTCGAAGACGATCATTTTACACAATTCCTTCCGTTAGTTCATTTCCGACCTGTCTATGCTTTGCGCTGTGGTATATTCTCCTTGAAAGAGAAAATTTTGCGAGCATATCCGAGTGCGAATATTACTATCCAATGCAGAAAATCTCTCGCCTTGTGCATCAAGTTCCGAAAACCACAATTCGCGGTAAATGAAATTCCCGCCACAGAATGTCTATTCATCAATGGTCGCGTACTCGCCGATCAAAACCTTGCTAAGAAAATTTCCTTGATGGCAAAGCAAGATATTGTATATGTTTTTCACGATCAAGTGATTGCCGCGCGCGTCAGCGGAACAAATCTGGAACGAGTAAGGAAAAATCTTTTATCTCCATTCTCGCTCTCAACCTTTGATGGATTGCCTAGAATTGAAATAGATATAGAGACTGTTTCCTATCCATGGGATTTGATTCAAAAGAATGGTACACAGATCGTGAAAGATTTTGAATCCATTATCAAGAAAGCAGGAAAGAAGCAATCGCACATCCGAGGTAAAGTACACTCTGGCGTGCACTTGTTGGGGAAGAAAAATATTATCATTGAAAATGGCGCCGTCATCGGACCGGGTTCAGTGATTGATGCGAAAGCTGGTCCGGTCTATATCGGCAAAAATGTAAAAGTATTTCCTCAATCCACTATTATTGGTCCTGCATGTATTTTAGATGGATCATCGGTCAAAGTCGGTGCACAGATTTACGAGAATACGACAATCGGGCCTGTGTGTAAGGTCGGTGGTGAAATAGAAGGATCAATTATTCACAGCTATTCCAACAAACAGCATGCCGGATTTCTTGGACATTCCTATCTTGGCTCGTGGGTGAATTTAGGTGCTGGCACTAATAACAGTGATTTGAAGAATAACTACAGCAAAGTTAAAGTACAAGTTGGAACCGAACAGATTGATACGGGATTGTCGTTCGTCGGTCTGATAATGGGTGATCACTCCAAAAGCGCGATTAGTACAACATTTAATACTGGAACGGTGGTTGGTGTGTGTTGTAATATTTTTGGAGTTGGATTCCCACCGAAATATATACCATCATTTTCTTGGTGTGGTGCGCGCGAACCTTTTATTGTTTATAATATTGAAAAAGCTATTAATTTAGCGCGGCTTGTAATGGCACGGCGGAATATTGGATTGATAGATATTGAAGCGGACCTCTTCCGAGAAGTTTTTAATTCAACTGTGGAGGAACGCCGCCGAAACGGAATGAAAGATTGATGAAAGAAAATTGAATGTTGGAAAATACAGATCAACAAGATCCACCTCAACCACCCAATGTATATAGCGGCCCTCGTGGAACAGCAGTTAAAATTCTCAATCGTATTGAGCGTTCAGATTCGTATCTTGATAAATTATTAGATGCCGAATTACGCTCGGACGATATGAACGAGTTAGACAAAGGATTGATGAATGAGATCGTTACGGGTGTAGTTCGCTGGAAAATGAAACTCGATTGGGTGTTAACTGGTTTTTTCCATGGTAATTTCACTAAAGCAGAGACAAATATCAAGAATGCACTTCGCGTAGCACTGTATCAAATTCAATTTCTTGACAGGGTGCCCCATTCTGCCGCGGTGAACGAAGCGGTAGAATTCACCAAACGATTACGCGGTCAAAAAGCGGCTGATCTAGTCAACGCTATTTTACGCAACATCATTCGTAACATTGAAAACATTCGTTACCCAGATCCGGAAGAAGATAAAATTCGAAATCTTGCAGTAATCGAATCACACCCCGTTTGGATGACTAAACGCTGGATGGAACGCTATGGTTATGACGATGCGAAGCGGATGATGGAAGCAAATAATGCTATTCCTGATTTGGCCCTACGCGTTAATCGCTTAAAAGTTGATTTCGATTATTTCCTTTCGTTGTTAGAAAAACATCAACTTCAATATACACGTTCACAATATCTCGATTTTTTTGTCAGAGTTCAGCACATGGCAGGCATCGGCGGCTCGGAACTCTTCCAACAGGGATATTTTTCTGTGCAGGATGAAAGCGCAGGCATGCCGGTACTTTTGCTTGATCCAAAACCAGGAGAACGGGTAATCGATCTTTGTTCAGCGCCGGGCGGCAAAACGACTTTCATCGGAGAATTGATGAAAAACTCTGGTGAAATTATAGCTGTCGATCGTTATGAGACCCGTCTTCATCTTGTGAAAAGTGCATGCCAACGGCTTGGTATCACAAATGTACACTTAATAGCCGATGATGGCGCAACAATTGAAATTCCTCCGGCAGATAAAGTGCTGGTGGATGCTCCATGTTCGGGTCTTGGCGTGCTTTCGAAGAAACCGGATGCAAAGTGGCAGCGAGATGCCGATGATATTCCAAAACTCGTACAATTACAAAAATCACTTATAGAGAATGCAGCGAAACTTGTTAAATCTGGCGGCATTCTTGTCTACAGTACCTGCACAATTGAACCAGAAGAAAATTTGGACCTTATAAAAGAATTTCTTGAACACCATCTTGAATTCTCCATCGAATCTGGAAATAATATTATTCATCAGGATCTTCTTGGAAATCAAGGACAGGTTGCAACCTTCCGGCACAGGCATGGAATGGATGGATCGTTCTCTGTTCGACTAAGAAAAAAGTAACGAAAAACCTTCTCAACAATTCATTTGTAAACTAAAACTGAAAACTGACAAACAGCAAAAGCCAAACGATTATGAATCTCAACGAATTGCTTGCCGCCGAGCTGAAACGGCTCGAAGAATCTCAAACTATTAAATATGAAACTGCGCTCCAATCTGCACAAGGCGGTGTAGTGAAGGTGCAAGGCAAAGAAGTAGTAATGCTTGCATCGAATAATTATTTAGGAATGTCGAATCACCCTGCTGTATGCAAAGCCGCGATCGAAGGTATCAAGAAATATGGATATGGACTTGCCTCAGTGCGCTTTCTCACAGGCACACAAACAATTCATCTTGAACTAGAAAATAAAATATCGAAGTTTCTGAAATCAGAAGACACAATTCTTTTTTCTTCATCGTTTTCTGCAAACGTTGCATTCTTCTCTGCACTGACAAACGAGAAGCTTGGATACGAAAACTACAAAGATGTTATCTACAGTGATCGGCTGAATCATGCCAGTATTATTGATGGACAACGGCTATGCCGCGCGGAAACTACAGATCGTAAAATTTATAACCATGGAGATGTAGTTGATCTCGAACGGCAATTGGAAGAAGACAAAAACAAAGGTTATCGCATACGAATGATCGCTACTGATGGTGTTTTCAGTATGGAAGGTGACTTAGCATCCCTACCCATTATTCTTAAACTTGCCCAAAAGTATGGCGCAATCGTTTTTATAGATGATGCGCATGGTATTGGTGTTTGCGGAAAGACAGGCAGAGGAACGGCGGAACAATTTAATTTGCTTGGTGAAATTGATGTAACAGTTGGAACTCTCGGCAAGGCAATTGGTGGTGCGGCTGGTGGTTTCATCAGCGGTTCAAAAGAAATGATCGGATATATGCGCCAAAAAGGACGGCCGTATATCTTTTCAAATTCGCTTCCCCCTGCTGTTGTTTGCGGTTCGATGGCGGCATTCGATTTATTGATGAAAGATAAATCAATCGTCAACCGGCTTCAGGAGAATACGGATTATTTTAGAAAAGAAATTAAGAATATTGGTTTTAGAATTATCGAAGGCATGCATCCGATTGTTCCGATAATGGTTGGCGAAGCATCCATCGCGCAGGAGATGAGCAGAAAATTGCTTAAATCTGGAGTGTATATAAAAGGATTATGGTATCCGGTCGTTCCGAAAGGTGAAGCGCGATTGCGTGCTCAAATTTCAGCCGCGCTTACAAAAAAGAATATTGATCGCGCGCTTGAGGCATTTGAAAAAGTCGGAAAGAAAATGAAAGTGATTTGAAGATAACAAAAAAAGAGAAAGTAAAAGAAAGAAAAACTCGCTACTCGTAACTGGACATTACAATTTAATTACAATCCACGAAGCAATAAAAACTAAGAACCAAAATTCCCTATGGCATCACATTCAAGACTCACCTTTATTGATCTTCTTCGTGGATGGGCGCTATTGGTGATGATTGAAGTGCATGTTTTTAACGGCTTCCTCTTACCGCGTTTCAGAGCAACTTCATGGTTCCATGTGCTCAACTTTATCAACGGTCTCGTAGCGCCAAGCTTCATTTTCATCTCTGGATTTGTTTTCCTTCTTGCGAGTCAAAAAAAAATAGAGTCATTCCGTGCGTTCGGCCTGGCATTTTGGAAACAGTTAGGAAGAATTGGATTAATCTGGATCGTAGGGTATAGCCTTCATCTTCCATTCTTTTCATTCCAGCGTGCAATCACAGAAGCGACGGAAGCTCAATGGCTGAGTTTCTATCAATCAGACGTTCTGCATTGTATAGCATTTGGTTTGCTTATACTATTTTTCTCAAGGTTGCTTATACGGAATGATCGGACGTATCGAACATTTTTATTCTCAAGCGGATTACTCGTTGTAATAGCGACAATGTTTCTCTGGGATATTGATTTCAACGCTTGGATTCCTGCACCTCTTGCCGCATATCTTAACGGCAAGCATTATTCGCTTTTTCCACTTTTCCCCTGGATGGCTTTTATGCTCTTCGGAGGTTATTTTGCTTCTGGATATATTCAAGCACGTGAAAAGCAGAAAGAAAAGGATTTCATCTTACGTTTTGCACTTATTGGGGCGATTCTGTTTACGATATGTTTGATCGAGGGGGAATTGCCTGTGCATTTTCACATCGGATCGGATAATATAAGTGCGAATCCTTTCTTTTTCGTCCTTCGTCTAGGTATTGTGATATTGCTTCTTACGGCGTGCTGGTTCTATGCAGATTACCGCAAGACTCAAAAGTCGTTTGTCTTGGATGTTAGCCGAGAGTCGTTGATGGTTTATGCAGCCCATTTGCTTATCATCTATGGACGATTTTGGAATGAACATAGCTTATGGTTTTATTATGACAAAACCTTCGGAGTATGGGAATGCATTGCAGGCACAATTGTTCTCACTATCATCATGATTGGTGCGGCAATGATGTGGGGGTGGCTCAAACGAAACCATCTACCGCTTGCACGAGTGTCCTTCTGGATGTTTTCCGGAACGATCACAGCATTATATTTCATGAGCTGATTCTGAGAGAAATAAGACAAGTAAAAAGCAATAACTTAAAAAAGAATGTAGAAGGAAAAAGAGAATGGACATTATATCACTAATAATTTCAATTATTGTTGCGGTTCTTGTGTTGATAGTTCTCCAGAGAATTTTTCAGCGAAAAGGAGATGATTCCACGCAGGCATCATTGATTTTCCAACAGCAAGTAGATTCTTTGCGCGGGGAAGTCAATCAAAATCTAAAGAACACGACCGATACATTTGTTATGTCTCTGAAGAACACAACGGATCTGGTTTTGAAGAGTCTACAGTCCACGACCGAAAGTATGAACCAGCATTTAGGCAGTGTGACATCCCAGCTGCAGAATAACACCGGTCAAATGGGTTCACGTTTGGATAACGCTGCAAAAGTTATTCAGGATGTGCAAAACAAACTTGGCGAACTTGGGAAAGCGACACAAGAAATTAAAGAGTTAGGTCAAAGCGTTTCCAAATTGGAAGAAATGTTAAAAGCTCCTAAGCTGCGCGGCGGGCTCGGTGAATTATTGCTGGAAGATCTGCTTAAACAAGTGCTTCCTGCCAACGCCTACGATATTCAATATCGATTTAAGAGCGGACAAGCCGTAGATGCTATTATTCGAATTGCTAACGGCATCGTGCCTGTGGATTCAAAATTTCCGCTAGAAAATTTCCAAAAGATGCTGGAAGCCAAATCCGAACAAGAAAAAAAGACTGCTACGCGGCTATTTCGGGCAGATGTTAAAAAACATATAGATGCGATTGCCGGAAAATATATTCTTCCAGATGAAGGCACTTTTGATTTCGCCTTAATGTATATTCCTGCTGAAAATATTTTTTATGAGACTATTATAAAAGATGAGGCCTTTCCGGATGAAGATAGTTTGCAAATGTATGCAGGCAATCTCCATGTGATTCCTGTCTCTCCTAATAGTTTCTATGCCTATCTGAGGGTGATTGCACTTGGATTAAAAGGTCTTCAGATTGAAAAAAGCGCAAAAGAAATATTCCAAAATCTTGAACTGCTTGCGACAGAATTGCGAAAATTCAACGATGTATTCGAAACGCTCGGCATGCAATTAAACAATGCGAAAAATAACTACGACAAAGCCGACAAACAATTGGCCGGCCTCACAGAGAAATTCAAAACGGTGCAATCAATTCCTGATGTCAAAGATAAGAAGCAATTGGATGCGTTCTCAAAATGATCTTCTCCATAATCTTATAAAGATTTATTTGTATTGCAGAATAGAAACTATTCAGAAAGTATATTGTCGAAACATATTTCTTGCTTTTCCTTTATTGTTTTGAGATATTCACAATCAGTATAAATATTCCACCAGCTCATCAACCTTTAAAAGGGAAAATTTTATGACACACAATGCACACCAAGAGCCCAAGCTGCATTGGAAATGGGTCATCTTATCGGTAATTATAGGACTTTTCATTGTTGGGGCGTCGTATTTAGTTGTAGCGCCGATGTTTCATAGCGGTGAAATTCAAGTGGTGATGATGTTGTGCGGATTTATTGTAACAGGTGCTATTATTGGGTACTTCTCGCCAGGCATAACAATTAATGAAGCATCCGTGGGTGGAGCGCTGGTAATGATCATAATGCTGATTCTTCTTGCAATTACAAACACAGAAATTCATTTTTCAAAAGCAATCAATTTACTTCTTTTGATTCTCGGTGTCGGCTTTTCTTGGGTTGGCGGTTGGGCGGGCGAAAAATTACAGGGCGACGAATCTTCAGCTGAAGAAAAACATATAAAAAGGTTTCTTTGGAAGTGGGTGCTGGTTGGTGCAATTATCGGTTTTGCCCTTAATGTATTATTCGTTTTTCTTCTTTCAACTCTTTTTCCTCCTCATCTTTTTAAGATTGCTTCTGCCGGTTTCATTGTAAGCTTTATGGTGACAGGATTTATTGTCGGAGTTAAATCTCCAGGTGTGACGTTAAGTGAACCTGCTATTGCCGGATTGTTGGCGGTTATTCTTGATTGGATCTTTTTGAGATTTATTATTTTACTTCGTGTTCCGGGAAAATATATAATTTGGGGATTGATAATGGGATTCTTAATTTCATTTTTTGGTGCTTGGCTTGGGGAGAAATACCAGCAGAGTACAGAGGGGAAGAAAAAAGGATTATAATTGATGATAATACCTTTAAAAGAAGCCTCTTCAATACAATTGGAGGGGCTTCTTTCGTTTGGGCAGGCCTGTAGAAATAAAGCATACTTTTTTGTATCTTCAAATTGAAAGAACTATTCACATATGAAACGATAGAAATGCAAAACAATTTAAAAAGAATCGGAATCCTTACCGGTGGCGGCGATTGCCCCGGTTTGAATGCGGTTATTCGCAGTATCGCTAAACCAGCAATGACACAATTTAATTCAACAGTTATTGGAATTTTGGATGGCTTTGAAGGGCTGGTAGAAGGACGAATGCGTGAATTGACACCGAAAGATGTTGGCGGCATCGTCAATATGGGTGGAACAATTCTTGGCACTTCCAATAAAGGAAATCCTTTTCAATTTCCCGTGGAGACACCTCAGGGCATCGAAGTGCTTGATTATTCGAGTCATGCAATTCAGAATTACCGCGATTGGA
Organism: Ignavibacteriota bacterium; assembly: GCA_003142475.1. Classification (GTDB taxonomy): domain Bacteria; phylum Bacteroidota; class Ignavibacteria; order UBA10030; family UBA10030; genus Fen-1298. The sequence continues at coordinate 3,323 of PLMK01000035.1, read as the reverse complement.
ATTTAGATGCGCTAATAGCAATCGGTGGCGATGGCACGATGCACATCGTGGACCGCTTTACAGAACTCGGCCTCAATTTTATTGGCGTTCCCAAAACCATCGACAACGATCTTTCTGCAACTGATGTAACATTCGGATATGATTCCGCAGTTTGGGTAGCAACGGAAGCGATAGATCGCCTTCATACCACTGCTTCCTCGCACCATCGCGTTATGGTAGTAGAAGTGATGGGGCGGTATGCCGGGTGGATTGCACTTGGTGCTGGCATTGCCGGTGGTGCGGATGCTATACTCATTCCAGAAATCCCATTTAAGTGGGATAAAGTGTATGAGCATGTTCTTCTTCGCAGCAAACGCGGCAATAGGTTCAGTATTATTTGTGTAGCAGAAGGAGCAAAGCCTGCCGAAGGTGATGTTGTCATAAAAGAAATGGATAAAAAGCGCACCGATCCGATACGTTTAGGTGGAATTGGTGATCTTGTCGGACGAAAGATTGAAGAGGCGACTGGACTTGAAACGCGCGTAGTAGTATTGGGACATGTCTTACGCGGCGGCAGTCCAACTCCGTACGATCGTATTCTCGCAACAAGATATGGCGCGATGGCGCTTGAATTGGCAGCGCAAGGTAAATTCGGATACATGGTCAGCCTGCGCGGAACTGAAGTTGTTGCTGTGTCTGTCAAAGATGCGATTTTGAAACTCCGAACCGTACCGCTTGATTCGCAATATATTCATGCTGCCAAAATGGTTGGGACTTCATTTGGAGACTAAGACCTAAAAGCCATTGTTATTGTAAGAGCTTAATCCGGAATCGCCGACAACCAATGCAGCCGCATTCATCACAAATTAAGACCATCGATCCGCAATTTTTATGCACGGCATACTGCAATGGCTATTTCCCGATGGCAGATTCGAAGACAGGGGAAATAAGTTGGTACTCACCGGATCCACGCACGATATTTGATTTGAATGAATTTCATATCCCTCGTAGTCTCAAACTAACACTTAAAAAGGAAGAGTTTGAAGTTCGTATTAATAGGCTATTTGAAGAAGTGATGCGTGCGTGTGCGGAACGAGAGGAAACATGGATTTCGGAGACAATCATTCAAAGCTATTTACAACTTCATCAGCTAGGACTTGCTCATAGTGTCGAAATATGGAAAGATGGCAATCTTGTCGGTGGTCTCTACGGTGTTGCAATTCGCGGAGCGTTTTTCGGCGAGTCGATGTTCAGCCGCATGCGGGACGCTTCTAAGATTGCACTTGTGTATCTTGTCACAAGAATGATAGAACGCGGGTACACATTGCTCGATACGCAGTATCTGACGCCGCACCTGGAAAGATTTGGAGCACGCGAAATTTCGCGTGCTGAGTATATGAAACGATTAGAAAAATCACTTAACATCACCTGTTCATTCGCCGACGAGGAATTATGATAAGCAATATCATGGAACCGGTTATAACACAAACAAATTTCCCCGCATTGAAATTGAAAAATCGCGGGAAAGTACGCGACATATATGATTTTGGTGAAGCATTGCTTATTGTCGCAACTGACCGCCTTTCAGCGTTTGATGTTGTGATGAACGAAGGCATTCCATATAAAGGAAAAGTGTTAACGCAAATCTCCGATTTCTGGTTTGAACAGACAAAGGATATAATCTCGAATCATCTTATTTCTTCCATTGTATACGATTTTCCTTCTGTATGCAAACCATATTGGGATTCTCTTGGAGATCGTTCGATGTTTGTGAAGAAGACGAAGCCATTGCCAGTCGAATGCATTGTGCGTGGGTATCTCTCTGGTTCTGGTTGGAATGAATATCAGAAAAGGAAAAGTGTTTGCGGAGTTCAATTGCCGGACGGACTCGTTGAATCGTCCAAGCTTCCAGAGCCAATTTTCACACCGACGACGAAGGAAGAAGTCGGTAAACATGACGAAAATATTTCATTCGATCAGATGATAAATATTATCGGCAAAGAACTTGCTGAGAAAGTCAGAGATATCTCGCTAAAAGTCTATCGACATGGAGCAGAGATAGCAGAGAAAAAGGGGATAATTATTGCCGACACAAAAATGGAATTTGGGATGCTGGAACAGGAATTAATCCTGATTGACGAATTACTCACGCCGGACTCATCGCGCTTCTGGCCCAGTGAAAATTATGAGGAAGGCCGTCCGCAAAAAAGTTATGATAAGCAATTCCTCCGTGATTACTTGCTTTCTATTAACTGGAATCAAAAGCCGCCGGCTCCAGAGTTGCCGCCGGATATCATCGAGAACACAAGGAAAAAATACGAAGAAGCCTTAAATCGTCTGGTGGAATGATTATTCGGAACCTATTGTCTTAAATAAAATATTATATGTTTTTATCTTACCATCATATTTCCTTAAGGAGTTATAATTGAGTATTAGAAAGTTACCGGATTACCGTCTTAAACAAAAAATTTTATATATCGATCAACCCGATCCTGAAATCCTTCAGAATTACGGAGATCTTTTTTTTGCCGAGGGCAATTTTTCCGATGCCCTGGATTTTTATCAAAAAGCCCAATTCACCGACGGCTTGCAGAAAATAAAAAATGACGCCCTGAACAGCGGTGATGTCATGCTTTTTCTGCGGGCAGCCAAAATGTTAAATCTGGAACTTACGTCCGCGGACTGGGAAAATATCGGGCAAAAGGCAATAGATTTAAAAAAATATTTTTTCGCCCGGCATGCTCTGGAGAAAGCAAATAATGAAGATTTACTCAATTCTCTCAAGAAAATCATAGAAGCGGAGGAACAAGAAAAAAACGCATGACGAAAAAGGATTACTATGAAATTCTGGGCGTCGGGCGGACAGCCCCAGATGAAGAATTAAAAAAACATTACCGTAAAATAGCAATGCAATGCCACCCGGACAAAAATCCTGGAGATAAAAAAGCGGAAGACCGGTTCAAGGAAGCGGCGGAGGCTTACGAAGTATTAAGCGATAAGCAGAAAAGAGAAATCTATGACCATTATGGTCATGAAGGCCTGAGCAACACGGGCTTCAGGGGTTTCAACGGTTTTGAAGATGTTTTTTCCCATTTCAGCGACATTTTCGAAGACTCCTTTGGATTTGGCGGCGCTCGCGGACGATCACGCTCTTCGGCCCTTGCCGGCGCCGATTTACGTTACGATTTAAGAATTTCCTTTCTTGACGCCGCTTTCGGACTGACCACCACAATTGATCTGGAGAAACTGGGAACCTGTCATAATTGTCGCGGTACAGGCGCGACACCGGGAACAACTCCGGAAACCTGCCGAACCTGTCAGGGGCGGGGTCAGGTAATCCAGTC
>PLMK01000045.1 GCA_003142475.1 Ignavibacteriota bacterium | reverse complement strand
CCGGGAAATCCGTCATGAGATTCGTAAGCAGAATCTGCTTGGGCAGTAACGGAAGAAAAGGCAAAATAAGGGATACTCCAGCCATGCTGAACATATTTCCAAAATTGGCGCTGGTCGCCATGAATACATACTTGAGCGTGTTGGCAAAGGTCGCCCTCCCTTCGCGCACGCCTTCTACCAAAACGTCCAGGTCATGTTCGAGCAAGACAATATCCGCCGCGTCTTTGGCAACATCGACAGCGCTCTCAACAGAAATGCCGACATCGGCAGCATGCAACGCCGAAGCATCATTCATACCATCGCCCATATACCCAACGACATTGCCGGCTTTTCTAAGAGCAAGGATGATGCGCTCTTTTTGATTCGGTTCGATTTCAGCGAAGACATCCGCATCTGCCACACGATTAAGCAAGGCGGCATCGCTCAATTGGCTGAGATCTCCACCTGTGAGGATTTTTATATCCGATAATCCTATCTGTTGACTTACGTTAGCAGCAACAAGGTGATTGTCGCCTGTGATGATCTTAAGTGCGACACCAAGGTTTTTGAGCTGAGTTATCGTCTCGATAATATTTGGTTTGGGCGGATCGAATAGGACAAGGAATCCTGAAAACGTCATACCCACTTCGTGATCTTTGTTGATGCGTGATTCTGATCCCATATTCTTGTAAGCGATTCCCAGCGTACGAAAGCCTTTCCTGCTGAATTCTTCAAAGTGTTGCTGAATTCGCTCTCGTACCGTGTTGACATCAACAATGGTTCCATCTCCGGTTTCTACCGATGTGCAGACGGCAAGCACATTCTGCAGTGCGCCTTTGGTCACCATCAGATGAGCATCATTATGTGAAACCAGGATACTCAATCGCTTACGAAGAAAATCATAAGGAATTTCATCCTGCTTCTGATAGGCGGATAGATCAAACTGGCGATACGTGCGGATAGCTTCATCGATCGCATTCGTAAATCCTGTTTCATAAAAAGCATTGAGATATGCGTGAAGAAGGACTTTCTCACTCGGAGCGCCTTCCACATTATTAGCAGATTGCACGTGTACGATTCCTTCGGTCAGGGTACCTGTTTTATCAGAGCAAAGCACATTCATGCTGCCGAAGTTTTCAATAGAAGCAAGCCGTTTGACGATGACCTTCTTTTCAGCCATCCGGTTAGCGCCATGAGAAAGGTTGATGCTGATAATCGCCGGAAGAAGCTGCGGGGTAAGCCCGACAGCGAGTGCAAGCGAGAAGAGAAATGAGTCCAACACCGGACGCGCTAAATAGACATTGATAGCGAAAATGGCGACAACCAGTACCAGTGTGACTTCCATGAGAAAATAGCCGAATTGCCGGATACCATGTTCAAAATCCGTTTCCGCAGGCCGGAGTTTTAACCGCTCTGACACTTTGCCAAATTCTGTTTCTTTGCCGGTGCGTATAATAAGCGCCGTTGCACTACCGCTCACTACATGAGTTCCCATCCAAAGCGCGTTTGTCCGCTGAGCCAACGGTGTCTCTTCTGCCAGCAACGCCATCGCTTTTTCCACCGGAAAAGTTTCACCTGTAAGCATGGCTTCATCTATGAAAAGATCTTTAGATTCTTGAACCAACCCATCGCCGGGAACAACATCACCGGCGTTTAGTATAACGACATCGCCCGGTACAATTTCTTCAACTGGGATTTCTTTGGAGCTGCCATCACGAAGAACCGCCGCTTTAATCTGCACGATGGAAAGCAGTTTCGCCACGGCGTTCGATGCGCCGCGCTCCTGCCAAAACCCGAGCATGCCACTGACGAGGACGATGGAAAGAATAATTAACGCATCAACCGGATCATGGAGAAAAAATGATAACCCCGTTGCAAAGAAGAGGATGAGAATGATCGGACTCTTAAATTGGTTGAGCAGGAGCGTCAACACATCCGACCGTTTTTGGGGCTTGAGGAGATTAGCGCCATACCGTGCAAGCCGCTGTCTCGCTTCGTCGCCCGTTAATCCGTTCTTTGTCGTTTCAAGTTTTTGAAGCATCTCGGTTATGGAGATACTCCAAAAAGCCGGAAGGAGTTGATTCATTCTAATATTCCTCTTTTAGAAATGTTACATAAACCAATGAAGAAACTGCGCTTAAGAAACATCAATTGATTGGGATTCATTTTTATGCGTGTTGTGCGATGTTGTGCTTTTTCCTTGTCGCTCCGTTTAACTTGATTTTTTCTGGCTGCTTTTGTTGTATAACGTTAAGCATAGCCGCGTAAATGTACCACAGCCGAGAGTCTGAAAATATAATCACACTTTGTGGCGTATATATTAGGCATTATTCTATACTCGCATCATTGTATTTGTAATAAGCGTGGAACACACTATCATCCGAACTACAAACAAAGCAAAATGTCAGCCATTGATCTTTTTTGAAAACATCTTTGTAGATAACTTTGCCGTAGAAAAATATCCTCTTTCCAACGGTATCAATATCTTTTTTTGAATACTTCGACGATTGAATTATGTATGGGAATTGGAGATGAGCTCCGACGAAAACAGGTGAGCTATTTGGATTGAAGGTTTTTGGATCTTTAAGATGATTGGTGTCAATTATTTCCAGCTCTTTATCAGCTTGGACTTCAAACGCTGGAGTGTTACCTAGATTTCCTTCGTTATAACTTCCATAATATTGTAAACTATCCGATATAGGTTTCGTACTCTTCAATACTGGTCCCCAAACGACAATATATGCACGAAGTTCTTTATGAGAAGATTCTTTCGACTCAAAAAATTGGAAAATTGCAAAAACTAAAAGCCAAAAAGTGAGTATTCCAAGAATACTAGTACACACGACCATGGTTTGATCTGTACGGTCACCTTCTTTCCAAGTCTTCCCCTTTTTATTCTTGAGGACATTCATATTTATCTTGGCCGCCATTTTATCCCTTTACAATTTCAGAATGTGAATATCATCACCAATAGCCTCGCGAGTGAAACAACTGCAAACAAATTACATGAGAGATCAATTAAAGGCAAAGCTTTTGTGGTTGTTTATACCGCATAGAAACTTCTGTCGAGACTTCGGTATTGGATTGCTTCACTTAAATGTTCCGGATGAATATCAACGCTTCCATTAAGATCAGCAATTGTACGCGATACTTTGAGAATGCGGTCGTATGCGCGAGCCGAAAGTCCCAGACGGCTCATCGCCATCTTCAACAGATCAGCTCCCGATTGATCTATTTGACAAAATTCTTTGATTTCTTTTGAATCCATATCTGCATTACTAAATAATCCTTTTCGATTCTTGAATCTATCTGCTTGCATAGCGCGTGCTGCTATTACGCGTTTGCGAATTACACTTGAATTCTCGCCAGTTCTCTTTGATGCTAATTCGTTGTACTTCACTGCAGGTACTTCCACATGAATATCAATACGATCTAAAAGCGGACCGGAGATCTTGCCGACATATTTCTGAATCTGACTAGGATTGCAAGTGCATTCTGCGGTGGGATTTCCATAGTTGCCGCAAGGGCATGGATTCATTGCGCATACTAACATGAAATTCGCCGGAAAGTCCACTGACATTTTAGAACGACTGATTGTAACATGGCTGTCTTCCAATGGTTGCCGCATCACTTCAAGGACACTCCGGGCAAATTCTGGCAATTCATCTAAAAATAAAACGCCATGGTGCGAAAGCGAGATTTCTCCCGGCCGCGGAATTGTGCCGCCGCCTACTAATGCTGCATCTGAAATTGTGTGATGCGGCGATCTGAAAGGACGAACAGAAACGAGAGCAGAATTTAGCGGTAGGATTCCTGCAACAGAATGAATCTTTGTTGTTTCCAACGCTTCATCAAATGTCATAGGTGGAAGAATGGTCGGCAGACGTTTTGCAAGCATCGTTTTGCCAGAACCAGGCGGACCGATGAGCAGAATGTTATGCCCACCAGCTGCTGCTACTTCCATCGCGCGTTTCACACTCTCTTGTCCTTTTACATCGGCAAAATCAACAGTGTAATACTGATCTTCGGGAAACACTTCATGCATATCTACGCGAAATGGTTGGAGCAAGCGATATTCTCCAGCAAAGAATTCAATCGATTCGCGTAGATTTCTCATTGGATAGACTTCTATGCCTTCTACCATTGCGGCTTCTCTCGCATTTTCTTCGGGCAGCAAAATACCGCGCTTGCCTTTCGCCCTCGCTTCCAATGCAATTACCAAGGCACCGTGCACCGGGCGTAATGCACCATCGAGCGCTAATTCACCTAACACAACAAATTTATCTAACACTTCAGACTTGAGTTGACCTGATGCAGTAAGGATTCCAAGCGCTATTGGTAAATCGTATGAAGATCCTTCTTTTTTCACATCAGCTGGTGCAAGATTCACAGTCATTTTCCGATTGGGGAATTTAAAATCAGAATTCTTTATGGCAGCAGTAACACGATGAATACTTTCTTTCACCGCATTGTCAGGTAAACCGACCATGAAGAATTTTGGAGATCCAAGATCAAGATGCGTCTCTACTTCTACGAGATAGGCATCAACTCCAAATGTCGCGGCACTAAAGATTTGAGAAAACATGGCAGTAGATAGTCCCTTTATTAGAATTCTAATTGCCTCGAAGCGTTTCAAGAAAACAATGCTTCGTTCTAAATATCTATTTTAAATGTAGTAATATTTATTTGATATGACGCAAAAAAAGATCTGGTTTTCTTTTTATCGGTGACTCCGTAAAAACTCCAAACGCTCTTTCAGATCCTCTGTTGATTTAAGGAGTTTTTCTTTACCAAACAAAGCTTCTTCTTGACTTGAAAATACCAACAGATATTCATCACTCATCACAATTGCTTCTTCCGGACAGACCTCTTCACAAAAACCACAGAAGATGCATCGTACCATATTGATTTCAAATTTTAGCGGATACCGTTCTTTCTCAAGTTCTGTTTCAGCTGCCTGCACTTCAATTGCCAGCGCAGGACATACGCGTGCGCAAAGCCCACAAGCAACGCAGCGCTCAACTCCGTTTTCTACAACAAGCACCGGCCTGCCGCGAAATGACGAATCCGGTTTGAAACGCTCCTCAGGGAATTGAGATGTGAATGTCGGTCTAAACATTTGCCTGATCGTTATCCGAAGTCCTTTAAGAATTTCCGGAATGTACGTTTTCTGCAAAATGCTGAGATCTTTCTTTCGAATTATTTTACCGTATGAACTCATTTTTCTATGTTGCTATCACAGAAGGAATAACATTACAATGCCGGTGATTAAAAAATTTACTATCGCGATTGGCAGCATCACCTTCCACCCAATGCGCATCAACTGATCGTAACGAAAACGTGGAATGGTCCAGCGCACGATGATGAAAAACAAAACGAGCAAAATGACTTTTGTAAGAAAAGTTAGTATTTGTAAAAGACTTAACACCAGCGGTGACAAACCTAAATGCTCGATAAATGGAAGATGCCAACCTCCCAAAAACAAAGTAACTGTCACTGCGCTAGATGTAATAACGTTTGCGTATTCAGCAAGGAAAAAAAGTCCGAACTTCATTCCAGTATATTCTGTGTGATAACCGCCGACTAATTCGGGTTCTGCTTCAGGTAAATCGAACGGAAGACGATTTGTCTCCGCGAATGACGCAATGAGAAATGTAATGAAACCCAGCGGCTGAAGAAATATATTCCACTTTGGTATAACTCCCCAGAAGTACTCAGTCTGATGGAGAACAATTTGATCTAAGCGAAGCGTGCCGCAAATCATTATTACACCGATGAGCGACAATCCCATCGATAATTCATAGCTAATCAACTGTGCAGAAGAACGTAATCCACCTAACAGCGAATATTTATTGTTCGACGACCAACCCGCAAGACTTACACCATACACACCTATAGACGTAAGGGCAAGAAGATAAAGTATGCCGATATCAACGTCTGCGATAATGAGTTTTATTTGCCGTCCAAATAATTCGATTGTATTACCGAATGGAATAATGGCAAATGTACTGAGAGCGACACTAATCGAAATAATTGGTGCGAGGTCGTGAATAAAACGATTTGCTTTCGATGGAACAATATCTTCTTTCATCATAAGTTTCGCAACATCAGCGAACGGTTGCAAGATTCCGCACGGACCAACGCGATTAGGACCAAGGCGTTCTTGAATAAAGCCACTGACTCGACGTTCTGCAAGAACAGCCATAGCAGCCCCTAAAACCAAAACTCCAAACATAATGATTAGAATCTTTGCGAGAAGTATAAGTATTGAGATTAGATCCATTGAATTCTCTTTTAATCAAATATGCTTTTATAACTTACTAGTCTTAATGAGTTCTTTTTTAAGGGATGCTCCGTGACTTCCTATTTTTGAATAAGACAATCCTTTGAATGCTGGAATGTGTTCCGCTATTTCTTTGAATACTTCTTCGGCAGCAGCATACTTCATTTTTCCACCCATGGCAGATGCGATTGCAGCAATTATTCTCCAGGACGAACGTGCATCACGTTTAGTTCCTTTTCCCCACGTATCATTACGGGCCGCAAATTTATCCCAGCGACTCATTGACATTCTATCTGGTGCACGTTCTTGTTCTATCATTGCGACTGCGGGCCGGACACACTGAACGTATCCATTAAAATTCGTATATGTTCCATATTTTTCCGTAAATGTTGAAGCAGATAGAACTACATCGGCTCTTTTCGTCGTTTCGTTCTTTGTTGATGAATGAACAATCAATATTTCAAGGTTTGAGAGAACTTCGGCTATCCGAGGATTCGCCGCGATATTATCTTCAAGCACATATAGTACTTTGATAGCACCGCTTGCAATTCCTTTGAAAATGTGCTCAATGCCATCTGTTCCATTCTCTCCCCCGACGCCGACAACAGAAGCACCAAAACTGTTTGGTGTTTTATCAGCACGGATAAGCAAATCGTCTTCATCTCCAGATTTTGTATGCTGCAAAAATCCAATGTTCGCGCTTCCAATTACTTCTTTGAAAAATCGAGAAAAGATATAGTTATCTTCGTTTGTACAGTATGCTGATCCGATTCCAGCGATTTCATGTTTGCGATATGTGCGAAGTTCTGAAACAACCTTAGAAATCGCCTCATCCCAACCGACTTCTACATGTATACCATCTTTTCGGATCATCGGTCCATTAACACGATTCTCATTCGATACAAACTTGAATGAATTCACTCTGCCTTCATCGCACATCCAGGAGGAATTCACTTCTTTATTTTCACGTGGAGTAAGCCGCAAAATTTCATTGTTACGCACCCACACATTTGTATTACATCCTCGAGCACAGCCGATACAAATACTTTCCGTTGAAGACATTTCCCATACACGCGCCTTAAACCTAAAATCACGACTTGTCAATGCACCAACAGGGCAGATATCTACCACGTTCATTGAATATGGATTGTCCAATCTGGTGCCTGGGAATGTGGTAAGGATGACATTTGTGCCGCGTTCGGTGAACGTAAGCACTTTTTGATGAGCAATTTCTTCGGAAAATCTGATGCAGCGAGAACACATAATACAACGCTCTACGTCCAGCATTACATTTGGACCAAGTTCTACTCTCTTGGGTTTGTGGATTTTATCTTCTTGGAATCGACTTGAACCAACACTGTACTTATATGTGTAGTCCTGTAACTTACATTCGCCTGCTTCATCACAAATCGGGCAGTCGAGGGGATGATTAATCAGCAAGAATTCCATGACGGCATTTCGTGCCTTCACGACTTTCTCACTCTTTGTCTTGATCACCATGCCATCTGTAACTTGCGTTGCGCATGAAATAACAAGCTTCGGCATCTTCTCAATTTCTACTAAACACATTCTGCAGTTGCCAGAAATTGAGAGTTTGGGATGCCAACAAAAATGAGGAATTTCAATTCCGTTCTGAGATGCTGCCTGAATGATCGTCAGTTTCGGATCAACTTCTAATTCTTTTCCATCAATCTTAATCTTTATCATTACCGTGCATATCTTTTTATTTCAGGAAGTTATGCTGATATACTTCGAGCGCCTTCTTGAGTATTGCGAGAGATCGTTTAAGATCGTCGATCTTCAACATGAACGCTAATCGAACTTCATTCATTCCCTTGCCTTTTGTTGCATAGAATCCCTGTGCCGGTGCTAAGAGAACTGTTTCGCGATCATCTTCATATTCTTCAATAAGCCACTTGGAGAAATGCTCGGAATCGTTAACAGGCAAACCGATAGTGATATAAAATGCTCCCTCTGGTTTGTAAAACGTAACACCAGGAATAGATTTAAGCTCTTCGCACACTACATCACGTCGTTTTCTGAATTCTTCAACAAGAGGCTGCGTATATGCTTTAGGATTCTCAAGCAGAGGTACCATCGCTAATTGTTCGATGGTGGCGACTGAAAGCCGCGCTTGAGAAAACTTGAGCACAGAAGCAATGACGTCTTTGCTATGACTTGCCAGAAGGCCTATCCGAACACCGCATACATTGAATCTCTTTGAACAGCTATCAAGCAATATTATGCGATCATGTATTTCCGGAAAGTCTTCTAAGCTGATAATTTCCGCATCATAAGCAAATTCGCGGTACGCATCATCAGATAAGAGGAAAAGTCCATACTTTTGCGACAAATTGACAAGACGTTGAAGTTCATCTCGTGAATAGATCGTTCCTGTCGGATTAGAAGGATTACAAAATAGAATTGCCCGTGTCCGGTTCGTGATGTAACTTTCAATCTCTTTTTCTGACGGGAGATGGAATCCGTTTTCAATGAAAGTTGGAACTGCACAGACTTTCACATTTGCGACACCAGCGAAACCATTATAATTGGCATATGTTGGCTCGAACACAATAATTTCATCGTCCGTATCACACACAGCGCACATTGCGAAGATAATTGCTTCGGAGCCGCCCGTCGTAATTATGAGCTCGGTTTCATCGAAATGAATTCCAAAATGTTCTAAATAGTGCTTCCATGCAGTCAATGAGAGTGGTATGCCATTGGACGGTGCGTATGCAATAGTTTTTTCAGAGAATGCGCGAATCACCTCAAACACCTCAGGTGCTGTTGGTAAATCCGGCTGGCCAATATTCAAATGATAAACGTGAATCCCTGCCTTTTTTCTGTCTTCCGCAAGAGAAGCAAGTTTCCGAATTGGAGAACCAGGCATCTCTCTTCCTCTTCGAGAAATTGAAACTGTTGTTTTTGCAATATTTGAATCGGATGGTTTCATTAAAAATATTTATCAGTGATAAAATTTATTTTGTCGTAGTTTCGTGATTGCCATTTGGATGGAAGATGACTGTTGCAAAACGATCTTCCTTAAATAATTCTTCTGCTATTTCTTGTACATCTTCTTGCTTTACAGCATCAATTTTCTCAATGATAGTGTCGAGCGCAATAAGTTCTCCGAAGTACAACTCAGAGCTTCCCAATCGAATCATTCTATTGGGAATGTTTTCCATGCCCAACATCATACTTCCTTTCAATTGCGCCTTCGTACGGGTCAATTCTCGTTTTGTGATACCTTGCGAACTCAATGATTTCAGTTCTTTCCATACAAGGTCGATGCACCGTTGAACATGAGAATTATCTGTTCCGATGTATACACCTACAGCACCAGTATCCTGCATCATATTGTTGAAGCTGTACACCGCATAAGCGAATCCGTATTTTTCACGTATGTTTTGAAATAGTCGGGAGCTCATTCCATCCCCCAACAGCGTGTTCAGTACTTGCATCGAGAAACGTCTTTCATCGCGCACGTGAAAACCAATTGTTCCGAGACAAACATGGGCTTGCTGAATCGGTTTAAAGTATTCGCATAAAATTGAATTCGGCTTATCAAAAACAGATTGGTTGTGTTCTGTTTTTTCACTTGCGTTATTTGTAATCTTTGGGATGTAGCGTTTGGATAATTCAACAACTTCTTCATGTTTAAGATTGCCCGCTGCGGCGACAACAAGATTGGCAGAAGTGTATTGTTCCGTTCTATAGTGAACAAGATCCTTTCGCTTGAATGAAGAAATCGATTGTGTTGTTCCGATGACCGGCATCCCAAGCGGATGAGTTTTGAAAATGGCTTTCTCAAAATAATCTTGGATAATATCATCCGGATCATCTTCTGCTTGCTTCAGCTCTTCAAGAATTACATTTCTTTCCTTCTCTATTTCTTTCTCAGGAAATGTGGGTTGAAAAACCATATCACTTAACACATCTGTTGCTAATTCAAGATGTTCATCGAGAACACGTGCATAATAACAAGTGTGTTCCTTGCTGGTGAAAGCGTTCAGGTAACCGCCGACTGATTCAATGCTTTGAGCAATTTCTTTAACGTTTCGCTTTTTTGTTCCTTTAAATACCATGTGCTCAATGAAGTGAGATATCCCATTGTTTGCCGGAAACTCGTCTCTTGAACCAGTTTCGATCCAAAAACCAAGCGAGAGCGAACGTACATGTGGAATTTCTTCCGTGATAATACGAACGCCGTTAGGAAGAATCGTCTTTTGGTAAGTCGCTTCAGCTTTATGCGTGAAAGAGGGCGATACTGATCGCCTCATGATTTTAACCTTTTGCTGATGATTCACAGAACCCCGATGAACAACGAATGGTGGTTTTTGATGTAAAAAAATGTTTTCTCTATTGAAGATATTGCATTTTTGATGGAGAGTCAAGAAAGGCGTACGATGGTGCATAATACAACTTCTTCGATGAAACTATTCTCATCCCATATGCTCTCCCACAGATTTTATTATAGAAACGGCAGATATTCCTCGCACGTCCAATTCTGCCGTTCCTAGATTCTTTCTTACTTGCTACCCATTAAAATCTTTGGATCTACTTTTTTATAGCCAGAAGGAACTTCAAATTCGCTTGCTGCAATAGACTTTTTTTCTATTTTAATAACAGTTGTTGTTATATTTGCAATTGTTGTCTGAATCGGAAATCCCTCTATTTTCATCATCGCTGTTGCTATTTGACTTCCTTTCATCGGCATCTGTGCAGTCATACGTCTACTGTACTCTTTCATGTCTTTTTGCATGTTGCTAAAATCCGGTACACTGGTCGTCGTCCAGACATTCCCTATTTCCTTTCCATCTTCCTCTAATGAATACTTAACACATGCATATCCACTAATTGTTTTTTTCTCCGAAGTCTTTACTGCATCAATTTTTGTTTGGGAATCTCCACCCATTATTTGACTTCCCAGCATTTTTTCCATCATTTTTCTTTGCTCTTCAGGCATGGACTCAAGCTGTTTTTTCATTTTCGACATTTTATCTTCCGCTTCGCCATTCATTTTCTTCATGTTCGCTTCAAACTCTGCAAACGTCATTTCGGAATATTCTTTCTTTTCGTTGTCGATATGAAAGATTTTTTCTTTGTCAAGTCGGAATATCATTGCGGCTTTTTCTGATTGTTGCTTGAACATATGGGCGAGATAATAGGAGGAAGAGTGTATCTCCTTTCCATTAGCAGCCGGAACGACTGTCGTCTGTTCCCAGTATAATCCCTGACTAGCAAGCAATCCGGAACTGAGCGCAATCAATCCGATCAAAATAAATCCCCGTGATATAATGTTTTTCATTGTTATTCCTTTCTTTAAATGAATAATAAATATGGAAAAATCGTGACGTCTATTAATTTTAATAAAAAGAGAAATCATACTCTGCCTTTCTCATCCATCATTGATTTGATTTTTGTAACGATCATATCAATCGCAACGAGATTGTCTGCACCGCGAGGAATGATAATATCTGCCCAGTGTTTGCTTGGTTCTACAAATTCAAGATGCGTCGGTTTCACTGTGCCGAGATATTGATTCATTACCGTTTCCACCGAACGCCCGCGCTCAAGAATATCACGTCGTATTCTTCGAATCAAACGTTCATCAGCATCGGTATCGACAAATATTTTTATGTCCATTAGTTCACGTAATCGCTTATCAACAAAAATCAAAATACCATCGACAATAATAATATCTTTTGGCACAATTTTCTGAGTTTCGATCATACGGCGGTATGTAGCAAAATTATAAATTGGTTGATGGATAGTTTTACCTTCACAGAGCTGCCTGATGTGTTGAATTAAGATCTCCGTTTCAAGTGAGTCCGGGTGATCATAATTGATTTTATCTGGAGTGAGTCCGTCAAAATTTTCAAGATCTTTATAATAAGAATCATGCTGAAGAACTACGATATGATTTTTATCGAGACGGTCCAATATTTTGTTCGCAACCGAAGTTTTTCCGGAGCCGGTGCCGCCTGCTAATCCAATGACAAGTGGTTTCATTTATTTTAACTCAAGAATGTGGAATAATTTCTTACAATATATATGGAAGATACGCGATTTTCAATTGCGGCGATGTGATTCATCCCAATAATTTTAAGATTGTGTTGGCGTTGCATCAGAACCCAATATTTCCGATTATGGTTATGTAATGGAGATTTCAATTATTATCGA
This sequence comes from Ignavibacteriota bacterium, assembly GCA_003142475.1. Lineage (GTDB taxonomy): Bacteria > Bacteroidota > Ignavibacteria > UBA10030 > UBA10030 > Fen-1298. The sequence continues at coordinate 6,935 of PLMK01000045.1, read as the reverse complement.
TCTTTTTCTCTTGCTTGCGGCTGCCTTCTATCTACTCGTTCATTTTGGTTTGATAGCAGGTTTAAAGCGTTTGAACGATTCTATAAACTATGAACACCCCTTTGTCTCTATTATCGTAGCTGCTCGCAATGAAGAAAAAAATATTTGCCAGCTTCTTCAATGTCTGTCAAATCAAACATACTCTCACTACGAAGTTATTATTATAAATGATCGTTCTACCGATAAAACCGCGCAATTAGTTGCCGACTTCGAGAAGAATTGTTCCAATATCACACACATTGACATTAAAAGTCTTCAAAATGATATGCCCGCAAAAAAAAATGCTCTCAGAGCCGGCATCGAAATAAGTAAAGGCGAGATTCTATGCTTTACGGATGCAGACTGCTTTCCCACTACTAAATGGGTTGAAGAATTGGTGAAATCTTTTGAACCAGATGTGGGACTTGTGGCTGGCTATTCACCATATCAAATTCCAAATAGTCAGACTTCTAAAGCGGGATTCTTTAATAAGTTATTAAGCAAATTTATCAGCTATGAAGAATTTCGTGCTGCAATTTGGGCGGCTGGTTCGATTGGTTGGAACATTGGTTGGCTCTGCACAGGAAGGAATCTTGCATATAGACGAAAAGTGTACGATGAAGTGAATGGATTTGAAAAAATTAAAATGTCTATCAGCGGCGATGATGATTTGTTTTTACAGCTTGTGCGTAGGCAAACAGTATGGAAGATTAATTATGTGAAAACTAGGGAAAGTTTTGTCCTGACTGTTCCGCCGATGAGCTTCTGGTCGTTTGTAGAACAGCGTAAACGGCATTTTTCAGCTGCTAAATTCTTCACTTTGCCGATGATGTTCTTTTTCTTCTGCTATCATTTTTCGAATTTGTTACTATTGGTCTCTCCCTTTTTATTCCTGATGAATATTTTAACTCTGCCTATAACGATCGCAGTATTTTTGGCAAAATTATTGAGCGACATAGTTCTATTCAAATATTCTAGTCGAACATTTGAAGCTTCCAATTTTCATCATTCATTTATTCTGATGGAAGCACTCTATATTCTTTACAATTCACTCATCGGTCCGTTAGGATTTTTCAGAAAGTTTGCATGGAAACAGAGTTAAACAAAACAGACGCAGGCGCATCCAGAGAAGCATGGAAAAAAGCAATCTCTATTGCGATTCGCGTTATTGTGAGTGGATTAGTTCTGTACTTTGTTTTCTCCTTAGTGCAATGGCAGAGTGTAATTGTTGCGTATAAGACCGCTGATAGTTTCTTTATTATTATTGCGGCTTTGCTTTTATTTGTCAACATAGGTGTACGCACTTTCAAGTGGCGCACGATGCTTTACTCGATCAAAGATAATCCGACTTTTACAGAAGCATTTGGTTCGGTTATGCTTGGAATTTCTCTCGGTTCATTCACACCAGGTGAAATTGGTGAGTTCGCAGGCCGCGCATTACATATCACAGATGCAAAACGATCTCATCTGGTTGGATTGGCACTTTTAGATAAAGCGCAGATATTCATTGTCACAGGCTGTGCTGGCATTGTGAGTCTTGCATGTTTAACATTCGGCAATACCTTTGTTATTGTATTAATAGCGATAGTAGTCGTATTCCTTTCGAGCGTTCTCATCATACGTTTGGAAATAATTGCAGCACTTGGCCACTATCTTAACACTTCTTTTTTCCAAAAATCTTGGCTGACAAGAGTTCTTGATGGATTTAGTCTCCTCAAATCTCAGCAATTGTTTACTACCGTTCTATGCACAATTGCGTTTCAAGGAGTTCTAACCCTGCAAATGTTTTTTCTCATCAATGGATTTTCAAAAATTGGTCTTATACATGCTTTCATTGGAACAAGTGCGATGATGTTTGTGAAATCACTCCTCCCAATTTCGATAGGCGATCTTGGTATTCGAGAGGCAGGTTCAATCTTTTTCTTTTCAACCTATGGCATTTCACAGGCGGCTGCTCTGAATGCTTCCTTGTTACTTTTTTTAATCAATATTTTCATCCCCAGCATAATAGGAACATATTTCATAAGACATCAACAACTTTCCATATCAAAACTTGCACAATTCTGGAAAAAAGTAAGACAATAATCCAATGATTGAAACTATAGCACTTGGCCTGCTCACGATTTTTACGATCTATTACGTTTATTTCATTACGCGAATTCGTATTGGTCTGCTTTCGCTTCAGGTTGCACCATCAGCAAGTGTTCAACCGATTGTCACTGTTGTCGTAGCAGCGCGGGATGAAGAAAAATCTATTGGTCAATGTCTCCTATCGCTTGTTCAACAGACTTATCCTGCAAACAAATATGAAATCATAATTGTCGATGATGGTTCTACGGATAAGACAGTTTCTATCGTAAAATCTTTTTCGGAACGATACTCAAATATCCATCTTCTTTCATTGCCGATTGGAATAGAACGTGGTACGGCCCACAAGCCGTTGGCAATGGCTCATGGTATTGATCAAGCCAAAGGAGGAATCATCCTCGCTACAGATGCCGATTGTATTGCGCCGTCAAGATGGATTGAGATTATGGCTAATCATTTTGAGGACAACGTTGTGTTTGTAGCTGGACCTGTAGTTGAACAAAATTGTACAAATTTCTTCTCCAAACTTGAGCAAATGGAATTTCTTGGGCTTATTACAGTAGCAGCGGGGTTGATAGGTTCAGGGAGACCCATAAATTGTAATGGAGCGAATCTTGCTTATCGCAAAAGTGCATTTATATCTGTGGGCGGTTTCGGCGACAATGGTAGCTCTAATGACGACGAATCACTGATGAATAAAATTGCTGAAAGGAATATTGGCAAAATTGCGTTTGCTCCCGAATCAGATGCCATTGTTAGTACGCCATCATCAAATACAATAATCTCGTTTCTTCGTCAGCGTATACGCTGGGCAAACAAACGCGGTCATTACGAGGATAAGTCGATTCTTTTTATACTCGTCTGTTTATATCTTTTTTTTCTAAGTTTTGCTTTAGCGGCTATATTAATTACGTTAGAACACCAGCTCTTACTGCCAGTGATACTTGCGTTTGCTGTAAAAGCATTTGTTGATTACTTCGCACTTCGTTCAGGTGCACATTTATTCCTCCAACGTGTTCCATTTTTCCATTTTGTGATTGCAGAGCTTTTACACGTTCCGTATATTGTGATTGCCGCTGCAATTGGACAAGTAAGTTCAATGCAGTGGAAAGGGCGAACAATTAAACGATGAATTTGAATAATCAGATACTGAAGAAACTTTTTCCGTCGATTCTTCTTAATATAGCGGATGAAAGCATTCATCTGACTTTTGATGATGGACCTCATCCTGTTGCTACTCCTCTTATTCTTCGAGAATTAAAGGAACTCGATATTCGAGCAACTTTCTTTCTTCTTGGGCAAAATGTGCAAAAATATCCTGATCTCGTGCACCAGATTTATACTGATGGACATCAAATTGGAAACCATTCTTTTACGCATACCAACCTTATTTTCAAAAAAAAAGGATTTTTGAGAGATGAAATTCTAAAAACGGAAGAGATTTTGGAAACAATCGTAGGCACATATTCTCATTTTTTTCGTCCACCCTATGGTTATTTCGACTGGACTACTTTAAAAGTACTCTGTGAGGAAGAACTGACTTGCGTTCTTTGGGATGTCGATAGCAAAGACTACAGACTGAATTCAGTTTCCGATATTTCACATCATGTCATACCTAACACGACAAATGGCTCTATCCTTCTCTTTCACGACAACGATCTAACTTCGCAGAAAGTTGAGACTTATCTTCCGATTCTTTTAAACACTCTACTTAAAATAGGATTTATATTTAAGACATTACCAATATGACATTCCAGACTTTTCTTTTAATTGTAACGATTTTATATGTTTGCCAAGTAGGGATATTCTTAATCGGTTTAAAACGTAATCGGGACAAAATACAAAGCGCAACAAATCTATCTGTATCAGTTATTATTGCTGCGCGTGACGAAGAAGCTAATCTTAGCGATTGTCTTGAGTCTGTCGCAAATCAAAACTATCCTGTTTCGTTATATGAAATCATTGTTATGAATGATGGTTCAACTGATGGTACTGAAACGATATGCAGTGATTTTGTTAAACGATATCCGAATATTAAATCAATTCGTGTCAAAGATGACTCGATCATTCGAGGTAAGGCAAATGCGTTGGCTCAAGGTATTGCAGCTGCTATAGGAGAAATAATTCTCATCACTGATGCGGATTGCACTGTTCCAAGAACCTGGGTGGAGCAGACTGCAATTCGTTATAATTTTGGAGTTGGGTTAATAGGTGGATTTACACTCCAAAAAGCGAAAACACCATTTGAAGGAATGCAAACACTGGACTGGACGTTCATTCTTGGCATGGCTGCTGCAACTGCTGGATTAGGCCATCCGCTTGGAAGCATTGGAAATAATCTCTCCTTTAGAAGATCAGCATATGATCAAGTTGGTGGATATCGAAAATTGAAATTTAGCGTGACAGAAGATTATACAATAGTTCAAGCAATTGTTGGTTCTAATATGTGGAAATATGTGTACCCTATTGATTTAAAGCACCTTGTTGAAAGCAAATCATGCCCTAATTTTCAATCACTTGTTCGCCAAAAACATAGATGGGGCAAAGGTGGACTTGATATGAAGCCAGCTGGTCTAGCAATAATGGTAGTAGGTTTCTTGATGCATCTTTCTCCCATTGTCATGTTATTCTGGGGCGGTGTAGTACAAGCTGCTACGGCTTTCATGATTAAATTCATAGCTGATTACGTGTTCTTGCATCAAATTCTATATAGACTTGATCGAAAAGAAGACTTAAAATGGTTTTATTGGTTTGAAATTTATTTCATAATCTACGTTTTACTTCTTCCCTTCTTAGTTTTCTTTGGTGGAAAAGTGAAATGGAAAGGACGCGAATTTTGATTCAATTTCCGTCTTTCATCTGGCAGTTGGTTCCAATTTTTCTTTACGCTGAAACACATTATCGCTTCCGATATTTCTTAAGTTTTCTTCGAAAGTCCGAACCGGAAATCATTGCTGATGCTCCGCATCGTATCGAGCCAAATTCATCGCTACCAATTCTCATTCTCATAAAAGATGCCCATCTCTTTCCTGTTAGATTGGATAGTATTACTCTTACCATTCGAGCAAGTGGATCTATCGTCCTTAGAAAAAAACTCCTGGATTCATTCATAGAAATAAATCAAAAACTATGGTGGCGAGTGTTTGATATACCAGTAAAAGAATTAACTGGAAATGTCCAATGCGATATTATATTTGAACTTAATGCTAATAATCAAAAGAGATTTTACCATAACGATAATCATAGAACATCCTCGCATCGACCATTGAAAGTATTTATATCTTCAACTCCTCTGCCGAGATTCAAACAATTATATTTTGGGGAATGCCATTCACATTCTAACTATACAGATGACCAGGTGGAATTTGGTGCACCATTAGAAGCTTCTGTTCAACTATGCCGATCACTTGGATTATCGTTCTTTTGTGTAACAGATCATTCATACGATTTGGATGATGATGTTGATAATTATCTGTTAAATGATCCATATTTACCAAAGTGGCAGCAATTACAACAAGAAGTTGATGATCTGAATTCGAAATTCTTAGATTTTTCGATTATTAGAGGTGAGGAAGTAACGTGTCGTAATTCTGTCGGTCAAAACGTACATCTTCTTCTTCTGGGCAATAAATTATTTTTTACTGGCAAAGGAGATGGAGCAGAGAAATGGCTAAAAACACGAAGTGAATATTCTTGTGAAGAAATTCTAAAAGAAAAGGAATCATCTTCCCTTGCTTATGCTGCTCATCCATATGAGCCGGTTTCACTCTTACAGCGGTTGTTATTGAATCGCGGCAAATGGTTTGCACGAGACATTACAAATCCGATATTGTCTGGAATTCAGTTTGCAAATGGGCAATTATCAATTTATTTTAAAGAAGGATACCGACAATGGGTTAAAGCACTTCTACAGGGCAAACGACTTTTCATTTTAGCAGGTAATGATGCACATGGCAACTTCAGTCGTTTTAGACAAGTTGGTATTCCATTCTTAAAGATTCATGAAATGGAGTGTCAAATATTCGGCAAAATGAGAACTGGGATATTCCTTAATTCGCTTTCAGAAGGCAATATTCTAGATTCGATCCGTTCAGGAATGTCAATTATCACTGATGGACCAGTTGCTAATCTGCACGTGCTTTCTTCGATTCAACCAAGGAGTTCAATTGGATGTAGTTATGCTGGACCGAGTCACACGGTTTTGCTTGAAGTGCTTTCGTCAATTGAATATGGTTCAATTGAATTACTCAAAGTCTTTAAAGGTATTATTGGTCAAAAAGAAACGGAATTAATTTCAGAAAAGAACCTTAAAAGTTTTGACCTAGATCGAAAATTTTCATTTGAGACTAAATGCGAAAGTTACATACGTTCAGAGGTATGGACCTCGTCTAAGGATTCAAGTGACGGTCAATCACATTTTTGTATGACGAATCCTATATGGTTTACACAGGTGTAGTGATTTCAGTTATAAAGTGTCAATTTTATTCAGTATATTAATAAAAAAAATTAAGCGAATAATGGAATTCAATCAATATTCTTCCGTTAATAACTCTACAACACGAAACTGGAATGTAAAATTAGTGCTCCAATGGCTTTTGCACTTGGGCCTATTTTTATTGACGTTTTTTTCGACTACTATAGCAGGCGTTTTGTGGCTAAATAAAGATCCGTTTGAACTCAGCAATTTTCATCTTGGCATTCCCTATTCTGCTTCCATCCTGTTCATTCTTGCTTGTCATGAATTTGGACATTATTTTGCTTCTCGTTATCACCATGTTGATGCTACATTGCCGTACTTTCTTCCATTTCCACCTATTCCAGTTCTTCTT
>PLMK01000074.1 GCA_003142475.1 Ignavibacteriota bacterium | reverse complement strand
TTCCCGTCGCAAAGCGATCCCTTTGGGAAATGTTGTAATCGGGAATCCAGAATACAGGACTTCTGTGTATGATGAAGTGAAGGGGAAATATTTCGAAGATTTAAGTCTGTTCGTCGCTTTCTTTGGGCGCAAAGATATTGTTCTTTCTTTTGTCTTGACACAAAATGAAAGAACCAAAGAAAAAGTCAAGACTGACGAAAAATATGGATAAAACCGCGGCTCGCGTCGTTGACCAGAAAAAACTCGTTCACGAAGTGAACTCAGACAATTTTCTGGTCGGACACTTTGCTCGCCTTGTTTTACTTCCATATTTTTCTAAGGTCGATGAAAAAAAAACATAAAGATCACAGATGTCGATTTCGCGGGCATGTGTAAAAGAAAAAAAGAAGATTTTGTCATTTCCGTCGCAAAGCGATCCCTTTGGGAAATGTTGTAATCGGCCTGCCCGCCGGTCAGGCGGGGAATCCAGGAAGAGGATAAGAGAGATTCCCGCGTACGCGGGAATGACAAAAACAAAATAACATGCGCTTACGCGTGATTCAAGGAAATATATCATGGCAGAAAAGAAAATTAAATGGGGAATATTAAGCACCGGATGGATAGCGCATAAATTTGCGACAGCGCTTCAGGTTGCAGCAAATTCCGAACTGTACGCCGTCGGTTCCCGTACTATCGGCATGGCAAATAAATTTGCCGGTGAATTTCATATCCCCAAAGCCTACGGCAGTTATGAAGAACTTCTCAACGATTCCGCTGTTGATGTTGTATATATCGGGACACCGCACAATCTTCATCTAGAGAACACACTGCTCGCGCTCGATCATCAGAAACATGTACTGTGTGAAAAACCAATGGGCGTCAATCGTACAGAAGAAATGTGTATGATTGAAAAAGCGAAAGAGAAAAATCTCTTCTTGATGGAAGCGCTTTGGAGCCGCTTTCTTCCGAACATCATCAAAACAAAAGAGTTGATCGATTCCGGTGAAATTGGAAATGTAAAATTATTGACTGCATTCTTTTCTATGATATCCGATAATGGACCGGAACATAGGCATTACAACATAGATCTTTGCGGTGGCACAATATTGGACACCGGTATCTATAACATTTTTCTATCATTGCTGCTGCTCGGAAAACCAAAAAGCATTTCTGCTATCGCCGGGTTAAGCGAACAGGGCGGCGATAACAGCTGCAGTTACACGTTCAAATATGAGAAAGATACTCTTGCAGTCATGTTTTCCTCTTTCCTTGCTGATCCGGCAGTTGTTGCTGAGATCCATGGCACAAAAGGGAAAATTATTCTCGATCATTTCTGGTTCTGCCCTGGGAAAGTGAAATTAACCTATCGCGACGGTCGGGAAAAAATATTTGAATTTGATTTCAAGAGCAACGGGTATGAGTATGAAGCAGAGGAAACAGCAAAGTGTATTCTTGCTGGAAAGACTCAAAGCGATTCGTGGAGTTGGAATGACAGCATACAGCTTGTCAGTACGATGGATGCCATTAGAAAACAGTGCGGGATTGTTTATCCCAAGCATGATTTATAAATAAAAAATATAAGACGCCAAAGTCAACAATCTCGGCTATAGATTATTGTAAGTAGAAATAATTGGACACATTGATGAAGAAAAATAATTCCTCGATGAAGCGCTATGGTTTGATGAAGGATGGGGAAAAGTAGGAATAATAATTCCTTACAATATAACCATCTCTGTGCAACTGATCTGTATGTAAAACAAATATGAAATCATATTAAAGACTCTACAAAGGAGATTTCGATGAAACGCGTACTCACATTACTTGTGCTCTTAATAATTGTTGTTACCGGAAGCGGTGTTGTTGGAATCATTCTCTATCGGAATATAACAGAGAAATCCAAATCGGAGCACTTACTTTCTGTTGATAAGATTGAAAAAATGGGTAAGCTGGAGCTTGTGAAAGTAAACATCAAAGATGTTGTAGAGCAGACTAAAGAGAGGCCATTCTATTTGCCTAATGCGAAAGCAGTGTTGATCATTGCCGGTGAAGTTATTGCCGGTATAGATCTCGAAAAAGTAAAAAAAGAAGATGTGGTAGATTCCGGAACGCAGATAGCTATCACTTTGCCAAAGCCGGAAATTCTTATGTCAAAAATTAATCATGAAAAATCCAAAATATATAATATTGACTGGGGAGGATTCTCTACCGCAAATCTGGTTGACGAGGCATACAAAAATGCTGAACTGACTATTATCGAAGAGGCGGCAAATACAGGATATGAAATGACATGCATCAATAATGCGAAAGCACTGCTCACACCGATATTCAGAGAAATAGCTGGAAAGGACGTAGAGATATTATTTAAAAAATGATGCAAAAAAAAGAGTTGAAAAACGCATTAGCTTAAGGCTCAGAGTAATCTGAGCTTTTTATTTTGTTCCTCACTGTTTTTTTGTCACTTTCAATGTCCAGGTAGATTATAAGAAAAACCTTTATCTCACAAAGTAGAAACCAAGGTGGTGACCATAAAAAACGCAATCATTATTGATAATAATAACGGAAATTCTTTTAACATAGTGCCCCCCAACTGGGACAGAAGCTATTGAACATACTACCGTCTCGCTTTTAGTTATAAAGGATTTACTAATTGGAAGGCGCCGTCCGACCTAGTGCCGATAATCGTAATCAAATCGTAATTCAAGTTAGTACTAATTCTGGCTTGGTTTATGAACGAGGTTAAGATTACGATTTTGTGAGGGACTCTTCTAACAAAGTTGTGAAATCTTTTTATTTTCAAAACCATAAATCATAACCGTAAAATCGGAAGAAAATAGAATTATGGGACTATCAAAACTGTGAGAAAGACAAACCGAGTTGCTGGAGGGCATTTCATTTCTTTTCATATGGTGGTGGGAACCTATCCAAACTCAATCCAGTTTTCGAAGCACCTTTCAGTGAATCTATTTAAAAACAGGAGTTTGACTGCAATGACATTGCCATTCAATCTCTATTTTAGCACATTTGTATTGTTAAATTATACTATACTAACAAAAATCATAAGATAAAAAAATATCCTTCCCCCCATGAGCACAGCCATCGTTATATTTGGCGCAACAGGCGACCTAACAGCTCGGAAGCTCATTCCGGCTTTATACAACAATTTCTGCAAGAGACGTCTTCCCGAGAACATCTCCATCATCGGCTTTGCTCGCAAACCGTACACCGACGACATTTTCCGCGATAAGATGAAGGAAGCAATTGCCGCGTTTGCACTTGACGATTATGATGAAAACAAATGGCGTGAGTTCGCCCCGCGTATTTTCTACCAGCAGGGAAACTTTGAGGGTTCTGAACCTTACAACGCGTTATCGGCAAAGATAGATGCTCTCGAAGTTCCGGCTAAGAATTGTCTGTACTATTTAGCCACTGCTCCGGAATTTTACATGAGTGTAGTTGCACGATTGGCTGAAGCGAATTTACTGAAAGAAGAGAATCAAAACGGTTACCGCCGGATCATCGTCGAAAAACCGCTCGGGCATGATCTTCAATCAGCACTTGTGCTCAATCATGAATTTCATCGTGTATTGAATGAAAACCAAATTTACCGTATCGATCATTATCTCGGAAAAGAAACGGTACAAAATCTAGTTGTGCTTCGATTCGGCAACGCGATTTTTGAACCGCTCTGGAATAGAAACTATATCGACCATGTTCAAATCTCGGTTGCGGAAACTGTTGGCGTTGAACGCCGCGCCGGGTATTATGACCAAGCAGGTGTGTTGCGCGATATTTTTCAGAACCATCTATTGCAGATCCTAACGATTATTGCGATGGAACCCCCGGCTACAATTCAAGCAGATGCGTTGCGAAACGAGAAGGTGAAAGTTCTCACTGCATTGAGGGAGATTTCAAAGGAAGATTCTGCGCAAGCAACAGTGCGTGCGCAGTATGAAGGCTACACATCGGAACCTGGCGTTGGATTACATTCAACAACTGAGACATATGCCGCTCTGAGGGTCTTTATCGATAACTGGAGATGGCAGGGTGTGCCATTCTATCTACGTTCCGGGAAAATGATGAAAGAAAAATCATCGGATATCACAATCCAGTTCCGACGTCCGCCAACACAGATTTTTGATGTGCAGACGGGCACAACAGAGTTGTTTACCAACTGTTTAACCATCCGTATCCAGCCTGACGAAGGGATTCATTTGCGATTTATGGCGAAGGTTCCGAATCATGGTATGCAAACCAGACCGGTTGAAATGGATTTTCACTTCAGGGATTCTTTCGGAGTAAATGCCATACCAGATGCATATGAGCGACTCCTTCTTGACGCCCTTAATGGAGACGCCTCACTGTTTACCCGTGGCGACGAAATCCAACTTGCATGGAGTTTTATCGATGGCGTTCGTTCTGGATGGGAAAGCGATTTTGCTCCGCCATTGCTCAGCTATAGACCAAATACATGGGGCCCCGACGCTGCAAACAATCTGCTTGGGTCTGATGGACGATGGTGGATTCACGACAGCAAAGTCCCTCATGGCAGTGATCCGGCATCAGAGACGTAAGAATGGAACATCATCCGAACATAGAAGTGTATCGATCGACTAAGGATCTCGAGCAGAACGCTGCGAAGAGAATTGTCCTGATCATCAACAAGGCAATAAGAGAGCGAGGAAATTGCTTCATTGCTTTATCGGGTGGCGAGACTCCCCGCCCAGTATATCACTTGTTGGGAACGCCACCTATGAAAGACCAAGTAGACTGGAGTTGTGTTCATCTATTCTTTTCGGATGAACGCATTGTTCCATCAACTGATATTCAAAGTAATTATGGAATGGTCGACCGGGAATTAATTTCCCATATTGACATACCTCGCAAGAATGTTCATAGGATTGAGGTTGAGAAAAAACCTGAACTTGCGGCAGCGGAGTATGAACGGGAACTGCGAGAAATTGTCAGTGACGTTGTGCGATTCGACCTGGTTTTGCTTGGCATTGGAGGGGACGGTCACACTGCGTCGATATTTCCCGAAACAGCGATAGTGGAAGAAAAAAAAGCGTTCGCCTTTGCAGTCTTCGTTCCGCACTTGAACAGTTGGCGTGTTACACTGACATTTCGGAGCATCAATAATGCACGAGAAGTATTGTTCCTCGTCTCAGGCAAGGAGAAAGCGCCCATAGTTCAACGTGTTCTTAAGTCGCCGAAGCCAAGAAAAGAAATACCAGCAACGATGGTTCAGCCAGTTGAGGGAAATCTTCTTTGGATGATTGACAGAGATGCAGCGGGGGAGAATGAAAAATTGTAGCCGCAATCGATAATCAAGACTTAGCTCTCGTTTGGAAATAATAAAGTGAAAGTTCCATTGTTGTGATTACAATACATAGCGGGAACACGCTATTTCGTTCAGTCACAACTCCCTTAATCAAAATATTTGAAATGGTTTTGAAATAAAGCAAACGACGCAGCTTTCCTAAACCCTTCACACCCCCTTTGTTAAAAATTTAAGTTTTGGCAAATTTAGTCAAGTTTATTATAAAACATCGAACTCCCAAAAGGATTAATCCCTCTTTCATCCTTTCGACCTATTCCCGTTTAACGTAATCATTGGTATCCTTTTACACCACAGCGAGATGTATGCTTTCTGATAATATTTGGGTTAAACAGCAAGCTGTAGCATTCGGGAAATAAATAAAAGGCCTGAACAGGGATCGTCAAAGAAAAAATTATAATGGAGCATGGCTCAATAATCAACGGCATTGCATTTATCAGAAATTACTTGCCCCACCAATGCGGTGTTGCAACGTTTACTACTGACTTATGCGAGGCCGTTGCATCGGTATATATTGAAGAGAGGGTTCGCAAAGACGGGTCTCTCTCAGAAGAAAGAAAAAGCGAACTTTTAAGTTTGCTTACAACGATGAAGCCAGAAATGACGAAATTATACAAATCTCAGGGAGAATATGTAGAGTATGATCCGGTTCAACAATAATAATGAGGTGAGGGCATGGAAGAAAAGCAAGTAGTCATTGGCGAATATGAAAACGAGATAGATGCTGAAATTGCAAAAGGACATCTCGAAGCATCAGGCATTCCGGCATCCATAATCAAAGGGGGTGGAATGCTACCATCGCTGCAGAATGCGGAAGGTGTTCAATTAGTAGTTGCTGAAGCTCAAAGAGAGAAAGCTATGAAAATACTTCAGGCATAATCTTATTCAATTTATTAAAGAAGTATAAATACAATTCCTAATGAGTTTATGGATATAACCATAAAACTGAACAGCTGAAATACACGAGATAAAAAAGAAAAGAAAATTTATGAAAAAAAGAGTAGGATTGTGGATTGATCATAATAAGGCAGTGATTTTTAGTTTGGCAGACGAAGGAGCTGAAATAAAACGAATATCATCAGAATTAAAAAACAGTGCCCGCTTATCCGGCGGGGCACAAAAGGAATCGGCAGAGGAGCATGAGGACAAACGTTTATCCGGCCAGCTAAACGATTACTATAATGAAGTGTTTGATCATATTTGTGATGCGGAATCTATTTTGATATTTGGTCCTGGCGAGGCAAAGAGTGAACTCAAAAAAAAGCTTGAGAATAAAAAACTATATGGAAACATTGTCGGTTTTGAATCAACAGATAAAATGACAGATAACCAGATTGTGGCAAAAGTCCGGAAACACTTTCTGAAATAGAATCTTCCAGATCGGGATATTCTTTCTGTAGGAATAGTCATCACAGGATGTATTATCAAGGCGGAAACAACAAAAAACATTTTCATACAAGAGATAAAAATTAAAAAGAAACTAAAGGATAGAAATTCGTTATGGATACTAATATGACAAATACTGAAGAAAGACAACATCGCGCCATCCTTCAAAGGATTGCACGTCGAGTAATGATAGAAAGAGGACTGCTTCCGGATTTTTCTCCTCAGGCGATTGCTGAGCTTAACGGAATCCATGGGGCTGTCACAAAAGTTGAAGAATCGATGCATGATTTGAGGAATCTCGCTTGGTGCTCAATAGATAACGACGATTCACTTGATCTGGATCAGTTGAGCGTTGCTGAAGTCATGCCTGAGGGGGCCGTAAAGATCCTTGTCGCCATTGCCGATGTTGGAGCTGTCGTCAAGAAGCAATCAGCACTTGACGATCATGCGAAGCACAATACTACCTCAGTCTATACCGCTGCACAGATTTTTCCGATGTTGCCTGAGAAGCTCTCGACCGATCTCACATCCCTTAACTTTGAATCAGACCGTCTTGCTATCATTGTTGAAATGGTTATTGCTGGGGATGGGTCACTACAAAGTTCAGATATTTATCGAGCAACGGTTCGTAATCATGCAAAACTTGCCTACAATAGCGTTGCCAGTTGGCTGGACGGAAGCGGGCCGATGCCGAAGGAAATCGGCACCGTCCACGGTCTCGACGAAAATCTCCGAATCCAGGATCGCACAGCCCGAAAGCTGAAATCCCTCCGGCATGAGCATGGCGCACTTGATCTCGATACAATAGAAGCTCACCCTGTATTTGACGGAGATGAGATCAAGGACATAGAGGCTGATAGAAGGAACTGTGCTAAAGATATCATAGAGGACTTTATGATCACGGCAAACGGTGTGACGGCACGATACCTCGCAGCTCAAAAGTTACCGTCGCTTCGGCGTGTTGTTCGGACGCCAAAACGCTGGGATAGAATCGTCGAGCTTGCCTTAGAACATGGTTTTGCACTTCCTAAAGAGCCAGATTCAAAAGCATTGGATAAATTCTTATTGTCTGCAAAAACGACCGATCCTCTTCGTTTTCCTGATCTTTCGCTCAGTATCATCAAACTTTTAGGTGCTGGTGAATATGTCGTCGAACTTCCGGGAGGAAGCTCTGCCGGACACTTCGGTCTTGCGGTCAAAGATTATGCTCACTCCACAGCGCCGAATCGCCGGTATCCTGATTTGATCACACAAAGGTTACTGAAGTCAACAATGGCGAAAGATTCTATACCCTATACGATCGAAGAATTGGAGACACTTGCAAAACAATGTACCGAAATGGAGGATGCAGCAAAAAAGGTTGAACGACAAGTTGAAAAATCCGCAGCAGCTATGGTGTTGGAATCAAGGATAAATCAATGGTTCGATGCCATCGTCACTGGCGCATCTGCTAAAGGGACGTGGGTTCGTCTTTTACATCCGCCCGTCGAAGGAAGAGTTGTGAGTGGCTTTGAAGGTTTAGATGTTGGTCACAGATGCCGCGTTCAATTACTGCACACAGATGTGGAGCGAGGATTTATTGATTTTAAAAAGGTAGAATAAGAAGTATGATCTATAACTGTACAGCGATTCAGCAGATTGAAGAACCGATATAGCAAGGTGTACGAGGGCAACATTTGTCAAGAGAGCGATGCACTCGGTGGGTGCATCGTTGGTATCGAAACAGTGACCATGATGACTGTTCTTCAATGTGCAGCGAAGTTTAGAAGGCTTTTTCTGGGAAAGTTAGAGAAGAAATCACTTGCTAAGTATTGAGTTCCATTGGAGAATGGGCGACATAGAACTCAAAATCAAAACAGGAGGTAGTAGAATGAAACTGAAAGCATTATATCCCTTGGCGTTTGTAGTGTTTGCGGCCGCAATGTTCGTCACCAGCACATCGGCGGCAATTGCCCAGACCGTGCAAGTGTCCAACCCATCCGGGCCTACCCCGGTCAATCCTGGCGCCCTCAGTGCGACCACGACTATCCTTAATCCCGGCGTGGTCAGTTGGGTCCACTTTGGTGACTTAAATATCACGACGGGTGATCAGCAGAACTATGCCGACTTCAAGGAAATCATCCAAGTTATAAATCGGTATCTCAAGAACGGCGTGAATTTCGCGCTACTGCCAGGCGACAACGCATATAATCACACCGAGAGTGAGTACCAGCTCATCAAGCAAGCAACGGACCAATTACAAGTGCCTCTGTATGCTATTCCGGGCGAACGCGATCACAAGGGCGGAACCACTCTATATAACCAATATTTGGAGCCAGTGAACTACCAGAGCTTCACGGCGAATAAGTACCACTTCGTATTTCTGGACGTAATGAGCGGCATCAGCGATGCTCAGAACTCGTGGTTGACCAACGATCTGGATAAGGCGGCAAAGGCTGGTCTCAAGAGTGTGATCTTTATGCACAGCTATGCCCTGACATCGGAATTGCAGGATGTGATCCAGCGTGACAGTGTAATCATGGTTGATGCAGGGCACACACACTACAACGAAATTGCTAACGATGGAAACACGATCTATGCCGCTACGCGCTCGACCGGGGAGGTGAGCGAAGGGCCGGTCGGGTACTCAATCATCAACATCGATAACGGTGTGGTCAGTTGGAAGTTCAAGACGTTAGGGAATTGGCCGTTTGTGATGATCACTTCACCTGCGGATAAACTGCTCATGATCGGTGGTTCACAAATCGTCAAAGATACGGCAGATGTTCGCGTCAAAGTTTGGGATGACAAGGGCGTTGCTTCGGCAACCATGCAGATCGACGGTGGACTGGCAGTGTCGATGGACCGCATCGGCGAGACACAAATGTGGAGAGCTCGCTTTGACGCGACGAAAGTTTCCGACGGTGATCATAGGGTCTCGGTGAATGTGACTGGTGCGGGTGGCAATACGGACCAAGATGTGATTACCGTAACGGTCAATCATTCAGGAAGTGCCCCGCAAGTGAAGCGGCCTTTCGGCCCGGAGGGTAACTCTGTTGGCTCTTATACCGAAAAGGGGTTGCTTGGCACTCACACCACGAAGTCTGGGTTACCTGATAAGGTCGGCAAGGTTGGAAAGCACTGAGACAAATGTGACAAAGATGGGTCTAGCAAAGAAAATTAACCGGTCACCGTGGTCAGCTTGCAGGGTGACAAGGTGACACTAAAGTTGGCGGACAGTGAATATGGAACGCTCGCTTCTGTTCCTTATGAGGTAATAATAATGATCACCAATGAGATGACATGTTGAAATCAAAATTCATTGAATGTTTTCTAGTTTGTGTTATCGGAATAGCCAGTACCCATGCACAGTCAAAAACTTCGGTACTCATTCAGTCTACAGATGAGGATGAGAGGATCGATATCTCTGTCGACAAGTCGATCTACTTTCCGGGTGACACGGTTCTTCTGGTCATTCAACGAAACGATAATACCGCGACAGCGGGAATCATTACTCCGATACTGCTTATCGAAGGAACAACGTTCAAATCAATTGGACGACTTCGATACGTTACTATCATTCCTAAAACTATAATACCAGGATTGTTTCCCATCAGTCTTAGAGTAACGGATTCCGAGGGGCGACGATTTCGGTATGTAACGGATTGTATTGTAACGGTGGAAGAGCACCAAGACGTTGAACAACTCAGTAGATACGTCAGCGTTATTCCCGAAGCTGGCAGCAATAATATCCGGACGGCAGTTACACTGGATCGCGAGGAGGTTCGAAATCTTATGGTGCGGTTTCAACGCGATAGTATTCGGCCTGGCATGGGCCCTCAGTTTGTTAGAATAACAACAACGATACTGTTGCGAGACGGCATAGCGGTTCCATCCTACGAACGACGTGTAGTAACATATCGAAGTCATGGCGATCCCCACAAAGATCGCGCAATGTTCATTCAGTATCGCGCTGCCTATGGTGCATTTGCTAACATCCGTCCTGAAGAGCTTGAACAGGTAATGGTGCCGGTAGATTCATTGCCCGATTGGGCAATTCTGGGTATCCGTATCGAACCCGATTACACCATCAAAATCGGCGCAGTGGATCGTTCCAATAGTATGACACAATATTTTCGAGTGAAAGGTCCATCAATCGAATTAGGATTTTCACTCGCCATCCCTAAAGTATTGTACGATACACGAGCCGATGATTCGATTCAATATGGAAACTATAGCGCGATGATACGGTGCTATTTTATTGATTCAAAAACAGGAAATCGATTTCCTGTCAGTGCGGGGATAGGAGTTTTTGGCGTAAATTCACCAGTTGATATTGGAATTGGTCGAGGCGGTTTTGCTTTGTCGATGTTTCTGGATTTGGCGGAGATGGTACGAATAGTCAATATCGGTTTTACCAAGAAAATAAATATTGGTCTGGAATTGGCCCCGTTTTTACCCATTGAAAAAAAAGGACGGTTGTTACTTGTCGCGCAAGCAGGTTTTTCATTTTGACAGATACGAACAATTGAATAACCATAGGAAAATTATTTCGTCGTGTTTCTCGGGAACCCGTAAACCAATTGTTGTTTTAACCAAATGTGATAAATATAACGTTCATGAAGGAGATGTAGAATGAGAAATGTTGGATTATTGAACCCCTATAAACTGGGTAAAATTGATTTAAAAAATCGAATGGTTATGGCGCCGATGACGCGCTCTCGTGCAACAGGTAATATCCCAAATACATTGATGGCTGAATACTACAGACAACGTGCTACTGCCGGACTCATCATTACCGAAGGGACGTCTCCTTCACCGAACGGTCTCGGTTATTGCCGTATTCCCGGAATTTTTAGCGGAGTGCAAGTGGAAGGCTGGAAGAAAATCACAAAAGCTGTGCATTCCAAAGATGGAAAAATATTTGTTCAATTCATGCATACCGGTCGTATCAGTCATCCTGCGAATATGCAAAAAGATGCAAAAATTATGGCGCCCTCTGCTGTGAAACCCGCCGGACAGATGTGGACAGATGCTCATGGACTGCAGGATTTTCCAATCCCAACTGCAATGACCATTGAAGAAATAAAACATACGAAACAAGAATACATCTCCGCCGCAACGAATGCTATAGAAGCGGGATTTGATGGTATAGAACTGCATGGCGCTAATGGTTATCTGTTAGAACAATTTTTGTCTCCTGTGAGTAATATAAGAAATGATAGCTATGGGGGAAGCATAGAAAACCGTTGCCGTTTTCTATTGGAAGTAATGGCAGGTGCAGTTGAAGCAATCGGAAATGAGAGGATCGGTATACGCTTATCTCCGTACGGTGTAGCAAGCGATATGCCGTACTATCCTGAAATAGATGACACATATAAATATCTTTCTGAACAACTCAATCATATAAAGATACTGTATATCCATATAGTAGACCACAGCAGCATGGGTGCACCGGAAGTACCCATCGAGATCAAAAAATCTATCCGTAAAAGATTTCAAGGCACAATGATTCTTAGTGGCGGATATACAAAAGAAAGCGCCGAAAAAGAATTACAAGGAGAACTTGCGGATCTTATCGCATTCGGTAGACCTTTTATTAATAATCCCGACCTCGTTGAACGATTCATAAACGGATGGCCACTCTCAAAAGAACTTGATATGAAAACATTTTATTCTCCGGGTGAAAAAGGATATACAGACTATCCTATGTACACTAAATGATTTCATCAAATAATCTATTTAAAAGGAAGTATGGAGTTACAGTGCAACAACAAATCAATAGACAAATCCTTTTGGTCAAGAGACCAATTGGGATACCAGATGAGAGTTGTTTCAAATTGATTACATCCGCGATATCTCAGCCGACGCATGGGCAGGTATTGCTGCGGACACGATTTCTTTCCGTTGATCCCTATATGAGAGGCAGGATGAATGATCGAAGATCGTATGTTCCGCCTTTTCAGCTCAATGAAGTTCTGAACGGGGGAATAGTCGGAGAGATCGTTGAGTCGAATTCAAATAACTTTGCCAAGGGCGATTTTGTTGTGGGAAATCTCGGTTGGCAGGATTACTCCATTGCTGGTGAGAAAGAAGTGCGGAAAATAAATTCTGAAATTGCTCCGGTGAGTACAGCGCTGGGAGTGTTGGGAATGCCTGGACTTACTGCGTATTTCGGATTGTTGGATATTGGAAAACCAAAACAGGGTGAAACAGTCATTGTCTCCGGCGCAGCCGGTGCGGTAGGGACGATTGTAGGGCAAATTGCCAAGATACACGGTTGTCGTGTTGTCGGTATCGCCGGGTCCGACAAAAAGACCAAGTACTTGATTGATGAACTGGGATTTAATATCGCAATCAATTATAAAACTGTACCTCATCTGAGGAAAGCATTGAAGGAAGCTTGTCCGGATGGTGTTGATATTTACTTTGATAACGTTGGCGGCGACATCTCGGATGCGGTCATTTCTTTGATAAACAAGTACGCCCGCATTCCCCTGTGCGGACAAATTTCCTTATACAACGAGGAACAAATTTCGATGGGGCCGCGGCTCCAGCCTCGTTTGCTGACATTCAGTGCCATTATGCAAGGTTTCATCGTACATAATTACGAAAATCGGTTTGATGAGGGAATACAACAATTGGCGAAATGGCTTACGGATAAGAAATTGAAATATGCCGAAAACGTGGTAGAAGGATTGGAAAATGCTCCGGGAGCTTTCATCGGATTATTTGCAGGAGAAAATCTTGGCAAGCAGCTTGTAAAAGTTGCATGAAATGTTTATGAAGAATATTTCGAAAACAAATTTAACGTGAATGATAAAATAATAATTGTCAAAAGTCATGAAAAATATTTACAGGCATACGGAAAGAGGTTTTGAAAAACTTACCTCCCTTGCTACTGCCATACTCGGCAATTCCATCACATTTATTATTGCATTAGGCACGGTCATATTCTGGCTCACCAACAAGCGGTTTTACACTCAGGATATTCATTCTGCCATCGGAGACGTAATTCTTGGTGTTACGTTTTTATATTTGTTTATTATTCAAAAATCGTTTATCCATTTCTCTGCCTCACTTCATTTAAAAGTGAATGAACTTGTAGCATCACACAAGGCTGCAAGCAATGCGGTGATTAATGCAGAAGAAAAAACAGAAGACGAGATAACTGAACTTTCAAAAGAATATGCTGAACTCTCTGAACAGATAAAAGACGTGGAACAAGAAAATATTCTGAACCAATTCCACAAAACGGAAGTTAACGATCAGTAAAAGAGGTGTATATGGAAATACACATACACAAGAATGAAAAGAATCTGTTGCCGCCGGCTGATTTAGCAGCAGAAATCCAGAAATTGCAGGAAGAGCTCATCCATGAGCGTGAACGGAATCTGCGCACTCTGGCAGACTTCAAGAATTACCGTCGCCGCATTGAGTGTGAGGGTAACAAGATTGCAGAAGTAAGTAAACGGAAAATGTTGCTTTCTCTATTAGACATCGTCGATGATATGGAAAAAGCATTGCAGTGCGCAACCGACGCGGAGCAACCCTTAGTGAAAGGAATGCAAATCATTTATCAAAAACTTCTTGCGTTGTTGGAGACGTATAGAGTTCTCCCTTTCGAAAGTGTCGGTACGCCATTCAACCATAATCTGCATGAAGCTATAGCCATGGCGAAACACAAAGAGAGCGAACAAGGAACCGTTATTGATGAGCTCCGACGCGGCTATCTCTGGAACAATGAATTACTGCGCACAGCGCAAGTGCGAGTTGCCGGATAACGTACGGAGGCAAACGAAGCTAACGGCTGTGTGGCGGACATTGTCTCGTTTTGAGCGAAGAAGGAAAGGTTGTTTATGACTGATCAAATTAATTCTCAGCAAGGAACACGCTTCCTCATCAGCGTGGCAGCGCTCGTGATCATCGTCTATGGCATCTATCAGGCACAGTCGGTTGTTGCATTATTGCTTCTCTCTGTTTTCCTAGCTCTCCTCGGAACACCGCCAGTGCTCTGGTTAAAACGGAAACACATTCCTTCTTTTGTAGCGGTGATAATCATCATGGCGGGTATGATTACTCTTCTACTGATTATCGGTGGAGTTTTAGGTGTGTCCCTAAGTACCTTTTCCGACGCGTTACCTTTCTATCAGAAACGCCTACACGAGCACGTCTTGGCGCTCAGAGTGTTCTTGGCAGGTAAGGGTATCGTAATTACTGAAAAGGCCTTGTTTGAGTACTTTAATCCGCAGGCGGTGATAAGCCTGACTGCCGGTTTCATCACAGCGATGGGCTTAGTGCCTAACATCCTGCTGGTCCTGCTCACAGTAACATTCATTCTTCTTGAAGCTTCAAGCTTCCCCCACAAGCTCCGTTCTATACTTGGTGATCCTGAACTCGCTTTTCCCCAGGTGACGAAGTTTGTCGATGATATCAGGCGTTACATGGTCATCAAGACGATCATTAGTCTGATCGCGGGGGGCATAATAGGATTATGGTTGTTCATTCTCGGTGTGGATTATCCCATTCTCTGGGGTTTCGTGGCTTTTCTACTCCACTATGTACCCAATATGGGTATAATAATAGCTGCCATTCCCGCAGTATTGCTGGCGTTCCTTCAACTCGGTATGGGACCTGCCGCGCTTGTCGCTGCTGGTTATTTTGTCGTTGGCTTCACAATCGGAAACGTGGTTGAGCCGCGCCTTATGGGCCGGAAGCTTGGACTATCAACTCTGGTCGTCTTTCTCTCTTTGATGTTTTGGGGAAGCTTACTCGGTCTTATCGGCGTAATTCTCTGCGTACCCCTTACGATGAGTCTGAAGTTTGCCTTCGAAAGTAGTAAAGGCGCGCAATGGATAGCTATATTACTCGGGTCGGAAAATTCCAATGAGAGTATGCCACCGGTCTTGGAAAAAGAGATCCATCTGAAACTTTAAATTTGTAACAATTATTAGGTGACATTATATTCACAATCAAATTAGTTTTAATAAATACAAGGTCAGAATCATGAAAACTTATCGCCGTAGATTCATTATCCTTGCTTTTTTGGGTGTCTGTTTGGCTCAACAAGTGTATCCTCAATCTTCTGCGAGTGATTCTTCATTTCATCCTTACCATGTTAATTATTGGGTAACAGGGACTCTCATCGGCATTGGATTGTCGGCAAATTATCTAGGAGAAGGAATGGTATTTCACAAAGTTGAGTTGTCTGTTTTAGAAATACAGGCGTTGAACAAAAGTACTATAAACAATATCGATAGCTGGGCTTTTAAGCAAGACCCCTCTAAAATGCAGACCTTTGCTAGTTATTCAGATTATTTCCTTGCGTTCACCGTTGTGCTTCCGGTTTCCCTTATGTTTGATAACCAGATCAGGCAGGATTGGCTTGATGTGCTGCTCATGTATGTGGAAACCATGTCGATCACACCTAATATTTATGAATGGAGTCCTCTCGGGGTTAATTTTCAAAATAGAATCCGGCCTATTGCATATTATGATCAACTTACTTATGACCAGAGAAAATCAGCTAATAACCGGAATTCATTCTACAGCGGCCATGAGGCCGTTGTTACGGCATCCACGTTCTTTCTGGCAAAAGTTTACAGTGATTACAATCCTGGAATGGGAAACAATAAATATCTTTTATACGCCGCAGCCACACTTCCACCTATTATTGAAGGATATTTTAGAGTGAAAGCGATCGCGCATTTTCCTTCCGATGTGATGGTTGGGATGGGTGTAGGGGCGTTGTGCGGTATACTTATTCCCGAACTTCATCGTTTCCATAACAAAAACATTTCATTAGGATTATATTCTTCATCCATAGCAACAGGGATAGCCATAAAATGGCAGCCAGATTTTTTGAAATAGAAATTGTGAATCATGCTACACAAATTGAATTGAAACATTGAGGTGGCTTGATCGATAATGAGAATCTTTAGAAAGATCGTAGCACCGATCCTAACTGAGTCAACAACAACAAGCTGATCGGAACGTGAGAGCATGGAACCAATTTTTTTCCTAAAAGGATTGATTATTGGATTTGCGATGGCGGTGCCTATTGGACCGATAGGAATAATGTGCATCCGCAAGACGCTGGCTGAGGGACACTCACGCGGCATGATCATCGGCCTTGGGGCTGCAACCGCAGATTCGCTGTACGGTAGTATCGCTGTTTTCGGTCTCACGTTTATCTCGGATGTGATCGCTACCCAGCACTTTTGGGTGAGTCTAGTTGGAGGAGGACTACTCTTATTCCTTGGAATAAGGACCTTTCGTGCTAAGCGTAAGGATCCTATAATCCCTTTCGACAAAAAGGGACTGTTGGGATCATACATCTCCGCCTTTCTCCTTGCGCTTACCAATCCAGTGACTATCTTTGCCTTTATTGCTGTGTTTGCAGCTTTTGGGTTGGGGCATAAACTTTTTGTCATTTCAGCGTCCATTCTTGTGCTCGGAGTATTTATCGGTTCGTGTCTTTGGTTTCTGACTCTTGGTTTTGTTGCTACACTCTTCAGAAGAAAGTTGGACTCGGAGGGACTCAGATGGGTCAATAGAATTTCCGGCGCTTTGATCATTTTATCAGGGGTTGTTGCCCTCGTGAGTGTGATATGACTTTTGTAACCATCAATCTTTCTTTCTGTACACTTTTTAAGAAAATGCACGTATTGCGAGCGCGAAATTGAAAGCAAGGAGATAGAATATATGTGGAATAAACATCTACACACTGACCGACGAAAGCTTTCACCATTGAAAATAGCGTCATATGCTGGTATTGCCATAGGAGCAATAGTGCTCATCTGCGTACTGACGCTCCTATTCTTTCCTGGCAGTTTTATGAATAGGTTCATCAAGCCCAGGATTACAAAAGCTTTTGCTGAGGCTTATCCTGCATACTCGTTACGCATTGCCGACATGAATTACAGCGTCTTAAAGAACCGCTTTGGATTTGACTCCGTTGCGCTACGCGCAGTCGATGGCACGTTCTCGAGCAAAATGGGTCCGTTCTCCGTAAGCGGGATTGGATGGATACATCTTCTCTGGGGAGGAAGTCTTGCACCTAATGATTTTTTCACTGTAGGCCTCGATGCACAAGACATTGAACTGAACTTCCAGCAGTTGCAATATAAATTTCGATGCAAACAGCTGCATGTATCAGTACCAGATTCACAAGTTGTGGCTGAATCATTAGAGGTTTATCCATTGGCAGGCGATGATGAGTTCTTTGGAGAAAGTAAATTCAGAAAAACACGATTGAGCTTTGTGATTCCACATTTTAGTGTGATGGGTTTAAGCTGTCTCGAATTGCTGCAAGGGAAGAGCTACCGTGCTCGTTCCGTCCACATTCACGATGCGCTCCTCGACATTCTGGTGAACAAGTACAAACCCGATAGCAGAGACACTTCAGGCCCCTTCATGCCAAACGAGATTCTTTCTTCTATAAAAGAAACCCTACAGGTCGATAGCCTGAGTTTCAAAAACGGACGGCTGAAGTATTGTGAAGGGTTTGTGTATGGCTCGAAGCCGGCTTTCATAACCTTTGATAACATGCAGGTGTCGGCAGAAGGAATTGCCAATCATAGCGGCCGCGACGCTATGTTAGTCATTCACGCACAAGCGAATCTTGCGGATGCCGGGATGATGAAAGTGCTTATGAGAATTCCGGTTGCATCGCCGGAGTTCTCATTCCATTACTCTGGTTCTCTGAGCAAAATGGATCTCACAGCGCTCAATTCATTCCTTGAAATATCAGATCAGATGCGTATCAAGACAGGTGTCCTTCAGGAGGCAACATTCGATGTCAATGTTGTTTCAGGACGTGCCAGTGGTACCTTGCGGGGTGTCTACAACGACTTGATCCTTGCATCTATTAATAAAGAAACAAGAAGTGAAAATGGATTTTCTGACGGATTCATATCATTCATTGCCAACAACTTCACGATTCGCAAGACCAATGTACCGAATGAATCGAGCTCGATGAAGATTGGTGAGGTGAAATATATCCGGCAGCCGGATGACCCATTCATCCAGTTTGCATGGTTCGCACTTCGAACCGCAGTGCAGGATGTTGTTGGAATTTAAATGAAAGAGATGGGCATGGCATGCATATCCTTGCATGACGGTGAACAATGTGACTGTAAATATGAAAATAAAAACTCTCGCCCTAGAACTGCTGTGCAAGATAAATGTGTATTGGTACGCCACCAAGGGAAATCTATGGGCGCCGTAAATTTTATCAGACCAAGTCGGCTTGACAAAAAGACCCGCAGGGTCTGGGCGATACTTTGTCTCGCCGTCAAAAAGTTTTTGCGGATAGACGGGGCGCAATGGGCGGGAGCGTTCGCCTTCAATGCATTCTTCTCGCTGTTTCCTTTGATGGTATTGCTTGTCACGATTTCCTCGTACTTTGTTGACCAGGATAGAGCCGGAAAAGAGGTTGTTGCCTACATAGAAAGATACGTCCCGATTAGCGGTGAGATACAACATCACATTTTTAACGCGATTGCCGGTGTTGTCAAAGCACGCAAGCATGCTGGCGCAATTGCGTTTCTCATATTGGTTTGGGTCGCCCTCAAATGTTTTACTACCCTCATTTGCGCGACAAACCGCGCCTGGGGCATATCAGATTACAATTGGTGGCGACTGCCACTAAAAAGTCTGGTACTTCTCGGTATCACAGTGGGTGCTGTCCTCCTTGGTATGGTTGGACCGGCGCTGGTGAGGATGTCGAAGATTTGGCTCTTTACAGAGAGTAATTTCCATTCCTGGGTCTATGCCTTGGGGAGCTTTTTCATTCCGTTGTTGTTGGTGTTCTTCGGTCTGAGTCTGTTTTACCGGCTCGCTCCGCGCCGACCCACACGGTTTATCGAAGTTTGGATAGCGGCACTGTGTGCAACTGCTCTCTTGCAGGCCGCCGAAAGTCCATTTGTAATTTATCTGAAAAACTTTGCCACATTAAACGTGGTCTTCGGAGTAATTGGTGGAATCATGGCGTTGCTGCTATGGATTTATGTTTCCGGGTACATTTTCATTTTCGGTGCCTGCCTGTGCGCCGCTCAGGCCGAAATGCGATCACAACCGATAAAAACAAGAGTGGCGCGATTTGATAAAAGGAATGAAGCATGAAAACAAAATCAAACACGCTCATGCCAGAACTGCTCCACAAAATGGATGCCTATTGGCGTGCCGCCAACTATCTGTCAGTCGGACAGATTTATCTCTATGACAATCCCTTGTTGCGCGAGCCGCTGAAGCTCGCGCATGTGAAGCCGCTAGTGGTCGGACATTGGGGCACGACGCCGGGCCAGAACTTCATCTATGTCC
>PLMK01000075.1 GCA_003142475.1 Ignavibacteriota bacterium | reverse complement strand
ATTACAAGTTATGGCAAAACACACATTGTTTTCAGTTTTAAACCACAATGCAGATGTTCCCCATGTACATTCTCCTTCATGAAACCAAGCATTACTTTTTGTCACATACATTCCCATTGCATATCTGGTCTTAATATTCTCAGGTACTGAAGTCATAAGGTCAATACTTTTCTGATTTAGGATATCTGGTGGAGAGTTAAGGCCATCAATAGATAATATTATTTTTATCATATCTATTGGTCTGGAGATCCAGCCGCCACTGGAAATCATTGGCACCATGTTAAAGGCGTATGATTCTGGAACTATCATTGAGGTATCAAAAGTCGATGGTATCATTTCACCATTATAGTCATAATAAATAACCTCATTAGTAACTCTGTCCTCTAATTTTGACTTACCCGGAATAGTGGTATATACTCCAATTGGATGAAGAATTTCTGATAATATGTAATCCACATAATTCTTTTGTGCAATCTTACTTATTATTTCTCCTAAGAATAAATAATTGAAGTCCGAATATCTATAGGCTGTTGATGGTATAAAATCAAGTTTCTTTTGCAAAATGTATTTAACATTATCATTTACACCCGCAGGAATAGGTGTTTTTAATGCATAGGAAGCATCGTTTTCTCCAAGAATATCAATATCAGGCCAGCCAATGGTTTGCTGTAAAAGGTTTTTAACAGTTATCTTATAAATATTACTATCAGCAATATTCATGTAATTTGAACCATTCAAAATTCCATCTTTACCAAAAACTATATCGTCTAAACTGAGTTTATTATCTTCTATTAATTTCATTACTCCAATAGCTGTAATCGTTTTTGCGCAACTTGCTGTTCTGAANNATAAACTATTTGTAGTAACGGGTTCCTTATTAATTGTATCAGCATATCCAAAACCCTTAGCATATATCAATCTTCCATCTTTTGCAATTGCAACTGAAATACCGGGAATATTCCATTTTTGTTTAAAATTATTTATTGTCGAATCAATGAATTCATCATTGAAAGGAAATCCTTGTGAGTAACTTGTAGATTCAGCAATGAACAATAGAATAAAAATTATAAGTGCCTTCATAGTTCTCCAGATTTTATTATAATCACATAACTTGTATAATTACGCCATAGAAGTTCGTGCGCCCTAACGGATGGCAACTAAGCTGCGGTGGATGGAAGCCTAAGTTTACTGCCAACGAAACAAGTTCACGCTGATAACCAAATTAATATGTACCAAAGTTATAGGTACTAAAAACTGAATAATAAAAACTTCAACCCACCATTAGCCATGAATTTCGCACCCAGCTGGCAACCGTCAGCTTGAGCGCCTGGTTAGGGCGCTTACATTATTCAGGTACTCCAACGTAAAATAATATCTTGGTAAGAATGCCTTCTTTCGAAAACAATATTAATATCAACCCTTCATCGACATTTGGCATATAATCATAAAGACGATAATCAGTATATTCATCAAAACCTGCATCGTATGGACCTACACGACCAAAATCATCATGATGAGTATCTAGTTTTTTTGTAGGATATAGTTTATCAATTTTCGCTACCAAATCACCAATTTTAACGCCACGAAATGTTACAAAAGTAGTATCATAGATATCAATTGTCCATATCCGATGATCATTATTATTAGTCCAAAATACGATTTGTGGATAATAGTGTGCAGTGAATTCTTCCCATTCACCATTAAAGGTTCGTACACTATCGGGAGTTCCAAACCGTGATTCGATAGAGTCATAGGGCATTTTAAGCCGAATGCCGTTAATTTGGAAATCTTTTGCTGTCATATCCTGGGCTTTAACATGGTTATGCAGACAAGCAAAAATAATAAGTAATATCAAATTAAATATTTTGTTTGAGGATGTCATAATTATTGTAAGCGCCCTAACGGATCGGCGCTAAGCTGCGGCGCTGATAATTTTCATATTTCTGAAAACGAAACGAGTTCATGCTGATAACCATATTGATAAGTATCAAAGTTATAGGTACTAAAAACCGAATAATAAAAACCTCAACTCACCATTAGCCATGTAAATTGCTCCCACGCTCACTCCGTCAGCTTGAGCGCCTGGTTAGAACGCACGCGGTAGAATACTTAATGATAAAATTATTTTCTCCCTCCGAATAAGCAAAATAAACCATATTTATAGAACAGATTCACATCTAAGAATCCTGCACTTCTTAACATCTCTAATTGTGAATCTAAAGTACTCGGGATATTGTCTTTATTACTTTTATACTGAGATGGAATATAGTCCAGTGATTTATCTCTCTTGGGATTTATAACTGCCTCATAATTTAGTATCCAGTCTTTCCACATCGTTAATTCGAATTGTTCGAGTTCTTGTGAAGGAGGTAAAACTGGATCATAATTTATAAATAAGCCTCCAAGGTTCAATTTGGTATAGATGTACCTGAACAAATGATTTTTCTCAATCTCGCTTAAATGGTGTATAGCTAATGATGAAACTATAAAATCTGCATTATCTTTAATAGCAGATGAACCATAAATTTCCTGAAATGAAATATTAGCGATCTCCTTGACATTTGCACTTGGAATGTTCTTTCTTGCAGATTCAATCATATGTTCTGAACCATCGATCAAGGTTGCTAGAAGATTTTTATTAACATCTAATAGCGCTTTCGTTACAACGCCATCGCCGCATCCTAAATCAATTATATGAGGCTGGTCTATTTTATTACTATAAAATGAAAATAGTAATTTGATTAAATGCAGTACTTGTTTCCGTTCGGGAATATAGATGTCGCTATCTTGTAAGAATTCATTGGCAAATTCGTTGTTTGTCCAGTAAGATTGGCTAAAATTTGTTTCCGAATCTTTCATTTCTTTCTCTATCCGATTATTTGTTATTTCCAATTCCACAAATAGTTGTTCGTGCGTTCTAACGGATCGGCGCTAAGCTGCGGCGTTGATAACTTTCAACATGCATCAAACGAAATGAGTTCACGCTGGTTCTTTCAAATTTTTATTGACCTATGCTCGCCATGTTTAACGCACCCAGCTGGCAACCGTCAGCT
>PLMK01000040.1 GCA_003142475.1 Ignavibacteriota bacterium | reverse complement strand
CTGCTTCATAAGTGCCAATTAACTGGTAGTCCACAACGCTGCTTTTGATATCGAAAGGACAAACCTGGGCGGCCTCTAACATTACCGCCTGCCCAACCTCTTGAAGGGTCAGTAAAGTGAAATTAATACTGCTGATTTTGACCTTTTTTGACCCGGATAGACCTAATACGAAATAAAAGCATGTTGAGAAAAAGATCATATTGCTTTCGTTCGATAGAGATAGATTTTTTGAATAGATATAAAAAAATAAAATTTGCTACAGTAAAACTAACTGATAAGTACCCACCGCCCATACCTTTTTCTCCGTATTCTGCATATCTTGGTTGATAAGTAGCAGCAAATGCGATTATTTTATCGGCAAAAAACAGCATAAAGCAGGCGACTAAAACAATGATCAAAGAATTCTTAAACGTACAAGCTCTATTAACTAAAAAATAAACTGGCAGCATAACGATCGCTGTATTATGGAAAAGACATGCAAGAAGAACATAACCAACATATTTTCTGAAATTTCCCTTGAGCAGCGGACCTATTGCCAGAGCAAAGATTGCACAGGCAATACCTTGCCTGGCTGCGTTAAAAAAGAAGGTATAGAACATTGCAATAAAGATAAAAAAAGAAACTCCAATATTTGCTGAATGCGCAACAATGACCCGCTGATAACAAGCAACAACAATCAATGCAATAGCTAAAAAGAAAAACATATACTCATTTGAAGCTAAATGTACCAACCAAATCAAGATCCAAAAACCATATTCCTGTCTTTTGCTTGTTATATCCACGACGTCTGCAAATTTCTGTATTTTATTAAAATCCCTCACATAGTATCCTGCATCCGTTCCCACTGATTTATCCCGAAGACCCGCTACAAAAACCATCGTAACAAATGCAATACCGAGGAGGCATCGCGACACAAAAACGGATTTAGATTTTTCTGCCAGAAAAGCTGACAGAACAACAACGAAGAGTGTGATAAGATAGACCAGCATGAAAACTCTTTAAATGATCGAAAAGATATTAAAATTTATTATAGTTAACGAGAATACTAGAAAGGAAATCATTGCTTATAAGCATGTTTGTAGTCTCTGTTTATAGATATTGAGCATGTTACTCAGAGAGTTGTGAATCGAAAATGGACTCTTTTCTATAATAGCAATCCCTTCCTCTACAGAAATTCTTCTTTGGACAGCTTCCTCAACCCGATCCGCCCATATCGATGCGTTTACCTCCAGCGAAACCGGTAACACTCTTTGCGAAAATGGTTCTGTAAAATCACGAGTTATCGTATCAGAACAGATAGTAAAAAGTCCGCTCGCAACCGCTTCCATTCCTACAACTGGCAATCCTTCTTGAAGAGATGGGAGTATATGAATATCAAATCCATGAATCATTAGCGAAGGTATATCATCACACAAACCGGGCATCAAGATACGCGATTGAAGACCCATCTCCATTACTTTTTGTTCCAACATGGGACGAAGTGGACCATCTCCGGCTAGATATAGATAATAACGCTGATCCCGTCGAGCCAGTTCGGCGAAGATTTCGATAATGAAAGAGTGATTTTTCACAGGACTAGGCCCCATGCTCCCGGCATGACCTATCATAATGGCATCATTCGGAATACCATGTGCATTGCGGAATTCACTTCTAGACCATTTACTGAGAGCTATACTGAAATGCTCAAGGGGAATCCCACAGTATA
Source organism: Ignavibacteriota bacterium (assembly GCA_003142475.1). Lineage (GTDB taxonomy): Bacteria > Bacteroidota > Ignavibacteria > UBA10030 > UBA10030 > Fen-1298. The sequence goes on along the minus strand of PLMK01000040.1, from coordinate 15,164 downwards.
ATGTCCTACATCTCGGATCGATTCCCCAATGACGTCCCATTAAGAAACGACCTGCATCACTGCTACAAGCGAGAATGTCTGTTGCGTGGGACAGAATGCGAGAACGATCGATTGTTTTATGTCGCAATGAACGTATTCGCATCTCAAATCCTTTTTTCCCTCTGGCCAATTTTGTGCTATGGCAATGAGCAATTCTCACAGGAACACCCGCCTTTGCTGCTATCTTCACACTATCCCCCATAAACTCTTCACCATGAGCATGATAAACATCATATCGATTGTTTGTGAGAACCTCTCTCAAAAAACTGAGGTTCTTGCTCAATTGTCGGATTGGAGGAGCTTTGTGAATTCGGCAACCATAACCTCTTGCTTCTTCCTCATAAGCCTCACCCAACTTACCGAGAATAAAGTCGAACTTAATCTCATCCGAATGGAGTCGCAGAATATTCATGAGCCATGTTTCGATTCCTCCCCTTCCCAGACTACCAAAAGAGTGCAATACACGAATTGGTTTATTTAATGTCATACGCTCGTATCTTTTTATAGAAGATGAATAATCTTAGAAATAAAAAAACCTACATCATTTTTTACAGCAATCCTGTGCACAGAATGAGAAGGCCTACCGAGCTTTGACAAAGGAAAAGCCACAATTGCTTGATAGAAATCTCTCGATTTCTGGAAAAGTAGTTAGTTTGAATTTGTAAATACGTCCTATGCTTTTCATGAAGTTGATTTTTGATCAACATCATATCTCAGAAAGAAAATCCTGCAGCCCGGGCATCTTCATAAAACATTTTAACAGTATCTAATGAATACGCGTCGAGATCCTTTCCGACAAGACTCAACTTTTTCAAGATATCATTCGTTACTGTAATGACGTGGCATCCAATTGCATCGGCATGAAAAATATTCAAGAGCTCACGAGGGCTTGCCCAGATCAACTCTGTGTTAGAAAGCGGTTTCAGAATCTGGATAGCCTCGGTCATAAGAGGCACTGGATCTATGCCTGTGTCAGCAACACGTCCAGCAAACACTGAGACATACGCAGGGACTCCGCTCGAAAGTGCGGTGGCTACTTCTCTAACCTGGGATAACGATAGTAGAGCTGTGACATTAAGCTTGATACCATCCTGTGAAAGTCGCCGGATCAATGCTGCCGACGACTGTTTCCGCGTATTTGTAACAGGAATTTTAACATACACATTCTTCCCCCACGAAGAGATGGTTTTTGCCTGGCGCTCCATTTCATCGAACTCATCTGAAAATACTTCGAAAGAAATTGGACGATCAGGTATCTCCTTGAGAATGTCTTGGGCAAACTCCACATAGTTCGATATGCCTGCTTTTCTCATGAGCGTTGGGTTTGTGGTGAACCCTTTGATAAATGGCAGTTTGTACATTTCAAGCATCCCGCGTTTGTCTGCTCCATCTGCAAAAATCTTCACTTTCAAGTTAGCAATGGTTTTCATCCTCCATCTCCATTCATTTTATTTTGTGAATTAATGATAAAATCTATAACGTCTTTTAAAGAACTAACAAATACAGCATCCTCTTGATCTGGTTGTCTTTCTTTATATCCTCGATTAATCCAGATCGTTCGACATCCGGCCCGTTTCCCAGCTTCAATATCTTTCCATCGATCACCGACCACATAACTCAATGCGAGATTGATATGGTAGTCTTCTGAAGCGTCCAAAATAAGACCGGGTTTCGGTTTTCGGCATTTGCAATGATCCGCATCGTCATGATAGCAAACTCGAATTTCATGAAGTGGAAGGACTTTCATAATAGCCTCATTAATTGACTCAACAACCTCGCGCCTTTGAGTTCCACGAGCAACATCTGGCTGATTTGTAATACCTATCAAAATGAAGCCCTCACACACAAGTCGGTTCAACTCTCTTGGCACATCCTCATCTATGTGCAATTCATTCATACTTGATGGAGGGTATGGCTTACCATCTTTCACTATTGCGTCGTTGAGTACTCCATCCCGATCAAAGAAGACAGCTTTACGTTGCAGCTCTATCACTTCATTGACTCCCACTTTGTCTGATTTGCTTTTAAATCTGGATGAGAAACGATAAGATGCCAGACGACTGCATGGAATGCCTCAGTATGTGGAGTGATATGTGTCGGATTAACAGTTGGAATGATCACACACGCATCGGCCACTTTCGATGTGTATCCTCCGTCCCGTCCTACAACACCAACAATTTTTGCTCCAACACTTTTTGCATATTGGAGGGCAAGGACAAGATTTGGACTAACATTCCGTTCAAGATCTCCCCCGCCGACGGAGAAAATGAAAAGAACATCTTTAGAATTCAAACGGCTTACTTTCAACCAACCTTCAAAAACACTTTTCCATCCATCATCATTTGTTCTTGCCGTAAGCTCGGAGACGTTATCGGTTGGAGCGTACGCTTCAAAACCTGCGATCTTTCGAAAGTCATTCACCGCATGTGACGCATTCGCAGCACTTCCCCCCACGCCTAGAAAGAAAATGCGCCCCCCCATCTTCTGCACATTGGCAAGTACGCCGACGACTCGTTCAATCGATTGGCAATCGAGAGATTCAATGATCTTGTTTGCTTCCGAAAGAAAAGATTCAGTAAAGTTCATTGTGCTTTTTCCTTTTCTTGTGTTTTTAGATAATCGGCTAATTCCATAATCCCTTCATTAGATCCTATTTCATAGAATCGGTTAGTCACTTCGTATGCCGCAAGCTGGTTCTCAGAAAGAAGAGTTTTGTAAAGACGGACTATATCGAATGACTCGTTGTCCAAAAATGACAAAAACGCGGCTCGGCGGAATACGCTCAACCCGTAGTCTATGTGTTTCATTGCCGGTGTTCTATTAACTTTGTCGTAAGCTAAGATACCACTATTCGCAAATTCGATATTGCTTCTATCCCATCGACCCTCGTTTCGATAAACAGTCATTAATCCATTCTTGCCGCTATTGACAAAGGAAGATTGCACTGCGGCAAAATCACATTCAAGGTATGAATCTCCATACATCACAAAAAAACCATCTCCCAATTTCGGAAGAGCTCGACGAATTGCGCCTCCAGTACCCCTTAATTCGTCACCGTCATAAGAGTACTCAACTATGAGACCAAACCGACTTCCATCTCCTACCACTTTTTCAATTTCTTTACCAAGATACGCCACACATAAAACTACATGTTTAATGCCGGAACGGCGAAGGAGTCTCAGTTGGTGATCCACAAAGGGTTCGCCATTTAGTTCGATAAGCGCTTTGGGTATCTTTTCAGTGAGCGGACGAAGCCGCGTTGCTAAACCACCTGCAAGGATAGCTACAGGAAACAATATATCTTTCACGACTGTACCACTATTTTTGTACCCTCAAAATCAAACCGGAAGCGAACTTCCTCCAATCCTTCTTTCTGCATTGCGTTTCTAATGGCAATTTTGTCCTCGGTGTAGAACATCAGAAACCCGCCTCCCCCCGCACCTATGAGTTTGCCTCCGATAGCACCGTGATCAAGAGCTGTGTGGTACCATTGCTCAATCTTAGGATTTGTCATATTACCAGAGCGCTTCTTCTTGTGCTCCCAATGAATATTCATGAGTTCTGCGAATTGATGCAAGCGGCCTTCCTCCAGCGCTTTCTGACTCTCAATACCTAACTCTTTGATAAAGTGGAGATTGCTTATCATTTCTTTATCGTTGCTGAGTGTCTTGTCTTTCTGCTCTTTGAGTACATCTGAAGCTGATCGAGAATGACCCGTATAAAACAATAACAGATTCTCCTCTAAACTGTATAGAATATCTTTACTGATTTTAAGCGGCCATGCCTCCACAGTATCGTCCTTATTGAATCGGAAACAGGTGAGCCCCCCGAAAGCCGCAATGTACTGATCCTGTTTACCGATTGGTTCGCCAAGGATATCGATTTCTATCCGACATGCTTGTTCTGCAAGCTCGCGTGGGTGCATTAGGTTTTTCTCATGAGTATGCAATGCCTTTAACAATGCAGTGGTAAAACTTCCTGATGAACCGAGTCCCGTCCCCGCTGGTATGTCGGCCAGACTGTTGATTTCAAGATGTGGTGTTTCGATGTGTGTAAGGCGAAGTGCCTCTCTAATGATCGGGTGCTGAATCTGATCGATGGCCTTAACTCGCTCCATCTTAGCATACTTTACAATAAGTTCCTGCTCGAAGGTCTCGTGGAGTGTGATATAGACGTACTTGTCTATAGCCGCAGCAATTAGAAATCCTGTATGCTCACGATAGTATGATGGAAGATCGGTCCCCCCGCCACCAAGTGTAATCCGAAGAGGGCTACGCGTGATAATCATATCCTGATCTCCTATAGATTTGTTCCACGATACTTAGCGCTGCATGTGCATCGACCAAATTTGCAGCAGGTTCTCTCCCTAACCTAATATCATCCAGGAATTCTTTGAATTCCAACTCCCACGAGCAATCCCCTCTTGGGTATTCCCAGCTGGTTGTTTCGGGAGGGCCCATTTCTGGAAGCATCCGATAAAAAGTGATTTTTTCAATACCGTAGCTTCCCCCCAAACCACTTATTTCAATTTTACCAGTGCAGCAAAAAATTTCAAATGAAAACTGATTTTTCCATTCCGTACAGCTTGCATGAAGAAATGCAACTTGTTTCTTCAAAGTTTTCAGCATCATAAATCCATTGTCTTCAACGGGCATTTTCCAAAAGTAATTATGAGCAAAGCCATCGATCTCAACAAAATCGCCGAGAAACCATCGGGAAAGATCAATCAGGTGAACTCCCTGGTCAATTAACTCTCCACCGCCTGAGAGAGCAGGGTTCGCCCGCCATTCTTTCTCATATCCAATCCTGCCACCATGTCCATATCGTCCTCGAACGAAGAGAGGTTCTCCAATTACACCAGAAGCAACTATTTCTTTTGCCTTGAGGAGAGCAGGATGATAACGATGATTGAAGCCAACATGCACACGCAAGTTTTTACTTCTCGCTAGCTTGATCACGTCGTTCAATTCCTTGGCTGAGCGAGCTGCCGGTTTTTCAACGAGGACATGCTTGCCAGCTGTGAGAGCAGCCGAGGTAATTTCCGCGAGTTTTTCATGTGTTGTAGCTACGATGATAATATCAACGGATTGTTCAGATACCGCTTCATGCCAATCCGATGTTGAGGATGCGCCAGGGAAGTTTCTTGCCAAGCTGTCAGCCTTTTGCTTCACAAGATCTGCGCAAGTAACAACATTACATGTGCCGAGTGCTTTTGCACGTTTTTGTCCGATTAGTCCACAACCTATAATTGAAACATTCATATCAACTCCAAGATTTTCCGCGATCTCTGGGAACGATCCGCCGAAGTGTGTAAATATCCGATGTAGCTAGCTCTTCAGAGTGATCTGCTAGATTTTCCCATGAATCCCATACCGCACTGATAAGTTTACCTGTGATTGAATCGCCGAATGAAGAAGCGAGATACACACAGAGCCTAGCCGCTTTTTCAGCATTATCCTTCATAGCGATTCCTTGTGCGGCAGCATCAGCATACTCTTTCTCACCAGCACGTTCTTTCCCAGCGGCAAGAACAGCCGCTGTCATTTCACTGTTCATCATACCCGGAGCAACCGCATTAACTTGAATATTGAATTCTTTCAGTTCCATTGCAAGAGTTTCCGTAAAGCGGACGAGCCCTACCTTTGCAGTCGCATAGGGCGAGAACCGAGGACGTGGTCCCGTTGCCCCTCCACCAGAGATATTAATGATCTTGCCTTTCCCACACTCCTTCATCCATGGTATGCAAAGCCTGCAAAGCTGTACTGGGGCAAAAAGATTCACATTCAATGTGAATATCCACGATTCCCAATTGTCTTCCCAAGCCGTGCCAATTGGACCCACAACCGCTGCGTTGTTCACAAGAACATCAATATAGTCCCATACTCTTCGAGCCTGAGCTATTAAATCAGTGATCGCTGTTGCTGAGCTCAAATCGGCCACTATAAAATCCACTTGCTGAGTCAGTTTTGCAGAAGATCGAAGTTCATTTTGCAGTGATTTCAGATCGTCCTCAGATCGAGCTGTGATAATAAGACTCGCTCCATTTTGCCAAAAAGCATGTGCGATAGCTCGTCCGAGTCCGCGGGAAGCACCAGTAATCAGAACATTTTTCGACATTAGAGTTATCCTATTTAAGATGTAAGATCTTGTATCTAATTGTACAGATGATATTAATCAAATGATACATTTTGTACTTAACTAGATACACAATTAACTGCCATGATATCGAAAGGTTCCTACTTGCATTGTAATCTATGAAGCACTCTGACATCATTTTGCTATTCCGAATTGTTCTTAGCTCTTGCACAAAGTCCACTTTTGGTGCTTCCCATACATTTATAAGAAGCTGCATAAGAAAAATCTCACACACTCTCGTTTTTAATCCATGAAGACAGTTGATAGAGTCTAAATTGAACTTTTTGTAAATCTCAACTCTTTTTTGATAGGTCATTGAAAGATGTTCTAAAAGGAATTCCTTGTTTTTCATGCAAGTTATACCATTGGGGTTTTCAACGTAATGATAAAAGTGTTGATCAGTGGAATAAAAAGATTTTGCAAGAAGAAAAGCTTGCAAATTGAAATGCACATCTTCACCATATTTAACATCTGTATCGAAGAAAAGCGTGTGATCTTCCAGCAGCTTCCTACGATAAATATTACGCCATGAAAACCAAAAATCTTTCAATCCATCTTCCGGGTGTTGCGCAGCCTCAACTAAATCGACATGATTAAGCACAATGCCTTTTCTGAATCCCGAAGTGAATTTATCAACCCTCTCATCTGTTTCATAGAAGTGTCCACAATCGACCACATCAATGTTTTTCGACTCAGCAATATTATACATGACTTCATACATACTTCTTTCTACATAATCATCACTATCTACAAAACCAATGTAATCCCCTTGTGCAATCCTTATTCCAGCATTTCTAGCAGAACTGACACCACCATTTTCCTTATGAATGACCTTGACACGATCATCTATTGCTGTATATTCATCGCAAATAGTGCCACTTTTATCTGGTGATCCATCATCTACTAGTACGATCTCGATTTCTTTTAAAGACTGCATAATGAGACTATCTACGCATTTGCGAATCGTGTTTTCAACTTTGAACACTGGTACAACGATGGTAACCTTTGGATTCATATATAATCTCAAATCATTTCAGAATTTCTCGGAACGTTCGTTGCGAATCGCGATTTTCTAGCTGCTCGTAAGTAAAACAATTGATAGCTGCCTTTTCAATATTGTAAGTGGGCCAATGAAGAACCCTTTTGGTATGCATCCATTCTAATAAGCCAAGCAGTAGAACCAAAATTAGAAGAGAAAAAACTACCGCCTCCTATATATGAGATCGCTAATTATTTACAAGAAAGAGAAAAATCAGGATTCCACCGATTGCGCACTTAACAATCAAAGGATATATCTGGATGAGAATAACCTCCTTAGTAGAAACGAAACATCTCAATCTTTATCATATGGCTGTTAGCAGGTTATTAAATACGCAGACGAAAGAGCAATAACAGCCTATAATCATAATGCAGACCGAAAATACAGCCATTCAAGAAGTCCCATCCGTGATACCTAACACGATTTGACGACATGGAAGTATAATTGTATCAATACAAGCGCGCAGACAATCCAGAATGAATGAGAAAAGATCTCGACCAAGTGTTTCTTATAAAAGCGAATGATCATTGGCAAGATTTGCGATAATATAGATGAAAGAGACTTAGAAGTATCGTCCGTACAGATCATCTGATGAAATTGAAAATATGTAACATACTCTATTGTTGGCAGCACATAATATCATTTCTTATCAAAAAGATAAGGATGCTGCTTCAGATATTCTGTTGTACGCAAGATACCATCTTTGATTGTGAGTTTTGGTTTCCATCCGAGTTTTCTGATTTTCGAACAGTCAAGGAAGATGAACGGATTATCTCCTATCCATCCCCGTTCGCCACCTGTGTAATCGCGATGCGGAGAGACTCCCAGACGTTCGCATATCCATCCAATCGAATCGTTCACTTCACAGTATTCATCTGTACCAAGATTGAAAATGTTGACTTTCTCTTTAGCCATATCAATCGCGAAGAGCAATGCATCGATACAATCCTGTACGTAGAGATAAGACTTTCGTTGTTTTCCGTTGCCTAGAACATGCAAGGTATCCGGATGATCGCGCAACTGTCGACAAAAATCAAATACGTGGCCATGTGTGTATCGCTCACCGAGAATTGAAACGAAGCGAAAAATATATCCCTTGAAATCAAATCCTTCACAGTATGCTTCTATTAATCCTTCTGCTGCAAGCTTTGATGCTCCATAAAGAGATGTCTGGATCGGAAATGGAGCACTTTCAGGTGTCGGGATGAGCGACGATTCTCCATAGATAGACCCTGTTGAAGAAAATGCAATGTTAACAATTCCCTTCTTCCGCATAGCCTCGAGAACGTTGAATGTTGCTATCGTGTTTTGCTGAAGGTCTTTATTGGGATGCTCCAGTCCAAACCGCACATCCGCATTAGCAGCTAGATGAAAAACAAAGTCGCATTCATGCATCGATTCTGTGAGCTTGGGTAAATCTAGTACATCTCCGCAAACGATCGAGAAAGCGGAATTACCTTTGGATTCCTCAAGGAACTCCTTTTGACCAGTTGAGAAATTATCATACCCAATAACATCGTGTCCATCCTGTAGTAATCTATCAACGAGGTTGCTACCTATGAATCCAGCTGCACCGGTTACAAAAAATCGACGTTTTTTCATTTAGGTTCCTTGAGTAATCGGTGAAATGCTATATTGAATATTGCAATATCGTATGTACTTTCCATTTATCATTTACATGCAATTCTATCGTTCTTCACAAGATAGTGTTTAATGCTTCTATGCGATGTTCTTTTTCTGTGTTCTGATGCATTTCATTTTTCAACAACATGCACTATTATTTTTTAGGTCGTACGCTTGGAAAAAGAAACGTTTTATGAAGTATAACTTCTCAGCCTCTTCATGCTTCTGTAGCAATCTCTCGCAAAAAACCATAAGGCACGTCGAGCTTTAGCACTGTAAGAACCGCGCATTTCCCTAAAAAAATCTCTCGTTCTCCAAGAAAGTGGTTTGGATGAGTTAATATATGCCCAATGCTCCTCTTTAAGACGGCCTTTGATTAATGCCATCATCCGATCCCTGTCTGGCACATTAATGGTCTCGCAAAGCCAGCAGAAAACATCTAATTCAGACTCCAGGAAAATATCTTGGTATGTCTCATATAAATTCTGGGAAATAAGAAAATTGCGAACAATATCATAAGTCATAACCCTATCTGCAATATACCAATCTCTTCTATAAGACAGCGATGAATTGTGCTGTCGATAAAAGCATAGACGTTCCGGCAACAATGCTATCTTCTTCGCACGAGTCACAAGTTGCCAGTGCACCGGCATGTCTTCATAACTAAGACCTATTGGAAACTTCAAATTTAGCGAATGAACTAGATCTGAGCGGATCATCTTGGTCCATGCGAAAGCACCAATCTTGAGTAATGAGGATCTGTCAGAAGGATTAAGCGAGACCAAGGTAGAACTCTTTTTGCGATTAGCATTGAGATCTTCTACACTATAAAAGACTACGTAATCATAGATTACCAAATCAGCTTGATTTGTTTCAGCACACTCTAAAACTTTACGACACAAATCCGTGTCACAATAATCGTCGGAGTCGAGAAAAAAAATGTATTTCCCTTCGGCATGAGACATGCCAACATTCCGAGCCGTCGGCAAGCCGTCATTGATCGGTCTTTCTATGATTTTTATTCGCTTGTCATTATCAGCATACTTCTGAAGAATAGAAAGCGAACTGTCTTTCGAACGGTCATAGACACAAATGATCTCAATTTCATGAAACGTTTGATTGATAAGTGAATCTAGGCACTCGCGCAAATACGGCTCGACATTGTAGACCACAACTATAATCGAGACTAATATGGGGGATTGATTGTTCATTTTTGTGAATGCTCATCTGTGCCAGACACAGCATTTATTCCATAACGCGTCACCTCCTTCAAAGCATCTTCGAGATAGTGCAGCGATTGGGCACGTTCCTTTTGCAGCAAAATTTCAGCTTCTGAATAGTCTATCTGGAGGGGCGTTTCAGGAATCGGCATGTCAGACTTCATCAATCGGGAAGTAAGCCCTAGGAGATCGAGAATACTGTATATGCGAGTCGCTGATGATTGTGTTCCAAAAGACCCGGGGCGTTCGAATACATAAAAAGGTCTCTTGAAGTTGATAGAGAATATAGTGCCATGATACGAATCCGTACAAACACAACTTGCATTCTTGACCAACCCCAGAAATTCTGCAGGCCCTGCGTCACTGCAATTGATAGGGTCCAAAGTCTCCAAGTCGTGTAATTTTTGAGATATAACGATTAAGCGGTAGCCTGTCTTCTTGTTCAACTGTTCCGCAAAGTTTCTGTACTCCTGCCCGTCGCCTAAAAAGTAACATAAAATATATGGACTTTTTATTTGGGGTTCCGTAGCGATTTGATTCCATTGATCCGAGTTTAATAATAATGTTGGATCGACAACGACTTTAGCATCTCTTCCGGTGAGTTCTTTAATGAGTTCAGCACCCTGCTTTTCACGAGAGGATAAGTATGGAATACCTTGAAGCATCTCTGTCATTTCTTCACGAAACTTTTCAGGTATACTGGGCAGTGCAATGCTGGGAGCATACGAGATCCGTTTTATTTCAGATGCAAAGGTTAGGAAATAAGCCGGATCGTTCCTTGCTTGATCAGGTTCTTTGCATATAAAGGGATTCCAAATTTGATCGCTGCCACAGATATAGGCATCATACTGTGGCGAAGATTTTTTTAATGATTCACTTGAGTTATAGTGGTGTTCACTTAATTTGAAGTATTTCCACCGAAAAGAATCAAACCTCGTCTTGCGTAATCCAACGGAACGGTGCATATGCATTGGAGGTAAAACAGATCCATGACTCTTAACGAGAAGGTTGAAATAGTATCGGAAATCACGAAGATAGATTGGTATCCGTAAAATTCTTCGAACAATTGAATTGATGAGATAACTTCTCCTTGAAGGAAGGAGTGTAGGATCGTAATCTATGATGTAGCAATTGTAACCCATTCGATCGACTGATTCTTGTAGGGCAAACGCTAAGAGAGCACCACCTAAATTATCAACATAATGAATTGTTATTATACCTACATTTTTCTTCATGAAAACCTCTGATTTCCTCTATCCCTTATTGCGAATTATCCATCTGGTTAGAAACGTCATTGCAATTGTGTGAAGAACTTTTGCAATATTTCTGAAAGTCAATTCCATGAACTATCACTTGCGTCGCGAAGCTGAAAGCGTATCTCGTATCCATGGACGCTGATCTCGAACTCGCTGAGACACAATAAACTCTGAAGAAAAATAATTGTGTTCGCCGTTAAGCGATACCACGAGCGATCGAAACGATAGCCCTACTAAGAGTCTCAACACTAAATATGAATAACTACAGAGAGGACAATAGAAGCATGGGTCTACTCATGAAAGTGTAACTAGTTATCTCTATTAGTTGATTGTTCGTTTCAGAAACTCAATTTAGCTTGACTTGAAAATTAATCAGCTATTCAGATCAATCGTTGTCTGCAAATAGCATTATTGCCTTTATTTATTTCCCATCAAGAATTATTTCGAAGTGCCTGCATTCCTAGCGGTAGCAGTAGCAATAACCCTAATCCAGCGGAGAGTGAAAGTGAAACTACTAACATGATCAACGAAACAGGAGCTACAAATGTGTTTACTCCATAGCTGATTAAAGTAATTCCCAGAAAACACAATACACCGATGAAATGTTCGCTCCAAATTGAACGAAGGCTTATACTGCATATGCGTGAAACATACCATGATGTAAACACCACATTTAATAATAACAACATCACGCATTGAGATAATGCGATACCCATTAATCCCATTGTATTTGCGAGAATAATGCAAATCGCTACGTTTCCAACGCCCATAACCATTGTGACGATTGACGGAACTTTTACTTTTCCAAGCATCAGGCCTGAGCCTGCTAACGGTGAACAGCCAAGACTTAAGACCAGATAAGCCGTAAGCATGAGCGCCACTGGAGTAAGTGATGCAAATTCTTTTCCTAGCCATACGGACAAGACTTCATGTGCGGATCCACAAAAGACTCCAACAACAAGAGCAAAAAAAAGAGTCGTCAGCCGTAGAGAACGGAGAAGGTAGTTTGAAAACGCGGTCCAGTCCTTGCGCGCAGCAATGGCTGCCTGAGTAGGACCAAAAAGGCTGGATACAAGACCTGAAAAAACACGCAACTGAAGAGGAATAACCAATATAGCTGCCAATTGACCTGTTATAGTGGGACCGAGTATGCGATTCGAAATTATTAGATCCGTCTGCAGGAAAAGCAGTCCGCCAATCTGAGAGAATGTTATCCAACCACCCAATGACATGATATCCCTCAGAATAGTACGATCGAACCATCGATTCGAAATCTCAACGCTTTTCAATAGATGCTTGTGTATCCATATATGCGTGAAGAATAAAAGAAGACTGCTAGCAAACATAGCAAAACCGTAGATCGGTAGACTGGCACCCACCGTGCTGAAGAAAGCTACGATAATGGCAATGAAGAAGAGGGTACGAGCGAGAAAAGCTCCACTGGCAAGATCAAGCCTATTGCGTACAAACATCGCCGCCCCTAGTGGTCCAGACAATGTAATTAAGATAAAAAAGAGAATGGAGAAAATACTAAAGATACGAGCTCCAGCGACCAAATTAGGCGGAATAACGATCAAATGGTCGATGTAAATTGAAAGTGCACAGAGGGGGAAAAATGCAATTACAAACAGACGTACCAAACCATAGACAGCTGTACTGATTTCCTTGTTTGCTTTTTCGTATTCCTGACACTCGATAGCAAACGTCAAGTTTCGGCCTACGGTAGCCGTAAGCGAGGTCGTAGCAATGGCCATATAACTGATCATAGTATTAATAACACTGATAACTCCGTAGGATTCCACACCAAGTTTCCGGATGATGTATGGGGTAGCCAGAAGATTGGCCAACATCGATATAAATTGTGCCCCAAACCTAACAATAGCATTCCAAAGGGTTTTTCCGCGCGGCGCTATCTGCGCACCTTGTAATTTTTGCCCGGCAGGAACCGACATTTCATTGCTATCGCCTGAATTGACAGTCATTCTGTTTTCATCAATGAGGATTTAATGATTATAAGAAGTTAACGATTGTTGAATTGCGGGGAACGGATGAGCTTGCAAAAAAAGAAAATGAAGATTCGGTTGTGCAAAATGCAGGGTGACAGGGTGTACTATATTGTCATCCTATCTCCTGAAGTATATAATGGCAATGCAAAGCTGTCTACCAAACTATAGAAGCTACTATCAGGAAGCTTAACAAAATGTGCTTTAGTAATAAAAACAAATTTTATTATTTTTTATTTTGAATTACTCGAGGCTTTTGCAAAACCACCGTTGTGTCATCAGGAATGTTTTCTACAACCACACAATTTGCTCCAATTTTTACGTTATTTCCGATGGTAACATTTGGAAGGATTTTTGCGCCTGCTCCTATTAATACATTATCCCCAATAACAACATTACCGGCCGCAATTGTAACTTGTTGATGAATTCTAACGTTTTTACCAATAATACAATCATGCCCTACAATAATGCCATTCGGTCCATGAGGTAAATCTGGAGGAGTATGGAAAAGTGCACCCTGATTTAAATCCGTTCCAAAAGACGAATTATTAAAAGCATCCATTTTTTTAATTTTATAAAGATACCACAGTTTTATAAATTTACTTTTTTTATTTGTTGGCAAAACAACACATTGTCTCATAGACCAGTACTTTTCATGATCATAATGGTGGATTCTCTTCCAAAGCCATTTTATTATGATGTTGTCTATACTGATTCTCATAATCTTGTTATCTTTAATAATATGACTTTACTCATAGCAATATTTTATAAAATTCAATAAATTAAGTCTACGAATAAAAAACTTTTTATTGCTTAATCTAATAGAAATTTATTCTCCACAGTATCTAAATTGTCCATAATTGTTTTATTAACAATAACTGCAAAATCAAAGTCATATAGAAATTCCTGCGCGTTTCACCATCTCAGTAAATCGTCAAGGCTTTTCCACACGGCAGTACACCAATGCATCTGTGAATCACAGATGCATTAACTCCAGTTGGACATCATCGCCAGCAAAAAACATCAGTGTAAAGCAAGCCAATGGTCACAAGTTTATAATATCGGATGAAGACATGCTCATAGAGTTCGTTGACACACTTGGTGATCGCATAGGGAGTAAGCGGCCTTTTGTTTTATCCTCTACCTTCGGAAAGCCAGGATAACCATTTTTCATTAAAGAGAATTTTATCAAAAAAAGAAGTTTACGATTATTGGACCGCGAGGAGTGTAATAATAAAAGATTATCAATTGGTCATTTGTTGTGATAGAATATCGTCTAAAATTTTAAGGCTTTTATCGTAGCACTATCATTTTTTGTATTTTAGTATATGAACTCGTAGCGAATTTGCAATAATAGATACCACTAGCGAGGCCTCCGATATTCCACGGGAATCGGTGGACGCCACTTGAATACACGCCCTGGGCAAGAGTTGCTATCTCACGGCCGAGAGTATCAAATACTTTCAGAGTTGCGTATCCATCGTTCTGCATCATGAACTCGATCATCGTACTCCCATTGGAAGGATTCGGAAAGGGCGGCTCAAAAGAATATTTTAGCTTCGCACCAGCGGTTGGCTGGCTTTCCACGGTTACAAGTATATTATAGGTTGCAATAGATCCAGTTGGTCCAGTGAGTGTAAGTACAAATAAAGTTGTAGTGTAAATTATATCAGTTTCTATGCTATCATTCGTCGCTACGATACCGATTATAGGACTAATTGCAGCAGACGTGGCGTTGATGCTTGTCCATTTGAGCTTAATGGTTCCACCGGTAGCAGGGAGAATAGTCCTGTCAGCTGTAAATTTTCCATTCGGAGAACTAGTATCAGAAGACCATACTGATCCTGTT
>PLMK01000010.1 GCA_003142475.1 Ignavibacteriota bacterium | reverse complement strand
ATTCCTGAAAGGAATGAGCACAAAAGGATCAATATTATTAGTTGATAATAATTCCTCGGTAACAGATTCTTATCCGCCGTTTCTGAAAAGAGAGGGATTTGACATTCTGGTGGCTTCAAATGTGAATAATGCACTGGAAATTTTAAAATCGAACACAATACATCTAGTCCTAAGCGATGTTCATCTTATAGATGACAACGATCCAAATGATTACTCAGGGATTGAATTTATCAAAGGTATTGATCTAGGTATAAGAAGAATATTTATAACTGGTTGTCAAAATGATATTCCCGTAGAATTATTTAACTCGCTTAGCAAGAAGCAAATGCATGGGATGCCAATTACAGATGGATGGATATTTAAAGGAGATATCACTACAAAGGGTTGGAAAGATACAATTGAAGAGATAAATAGAATATTCAGAGAAGATGTTAGAATTAATTTTGATCTAGATATTTATGTTGATGGAAAAAATTCAATCGATGGTTTAGTAAAAATATTATTACATCATATAAGAGGAATAAAAGAAAGTTCTTACGACGAAGAGAAGTTATCAAAAGAAATTATAGAAGTAGTACAAAAACTATTTTATGAGGAAAAGCGAGCTGATATAGAAATATTGAATGTGGGTGGATATAGCGAAACAGTTGTAATAAAGGTGCATGCTACAAAAGAAAAAAGTGGCTTGAGTATTCCAGTAATCATTAAAATAGGTTTAAAAGATGATATCTTGATTGAGTACTCCAATTACAGAGATTATGTAAAGCCAAAAACCGCAGCTTTTCGTACCGCAAGAATCGAAAAGAATATTGCCCTTACAAAATTATTAGGTGGTATTGAGTACACACTCATAGGAGATTCTGCAGAAACAATAGTTACTTTTAAGAAATACTATCAAACTCATGAATGGACATCAGTTAGTAAATCAATAAAAAATGTATTTAGGATATGTGAGCATTGGTATAAGGACAGGGAAAAACGTGAGATCATAAATATAGTTGATGCATATCAGGGTTATTACAAATTTAGCTTCGATAAATTAGAAAACGAATGGTTGAAAAAAAAGACACCAGATTATTTTAAACATACTACGATATCATTCCCTAATATCAAGGGTGATTTTATCAATCCAGTTTATTGGTTAATTAATAAAGGGTCATTTCAAATTGCATTATATCAATGCATAGTCCATGGCGACTTGAATAGTGGAAATATACTTGTTGATAAAAATTCAGAATCATGGCTAATCGATTTCTACTCTGTTGGGAAAAGTTTTATTCTGAGGGATTTTATTGAATTAGAAACAGAAGTAAAATTCAATCTTATAGAAGAAATGGAATTAGATAAGATCTTGAAATTTGAGTTATTATTATTGCAAAACTGCTCTTTTGAGGAAAAAACAGGCAATCTCCTTAAGGACATCCGGAGGAAAGAGCTTAAGAAGGGTTTCAAAACAATTCAACTAATTAGAGAACATGCTGGTAAAGCAATAAGTCCAGAAACTAATATGAAAGCCTATTATGTAGGATTATTAATGCATACTCTTTCCTTGCTAAGATTCTATCAAATTTCTAAAAGAAGAAGACATCATATGTTATTGTCTGCGTCTCTTATTTGTAAAAAATTAGATGAATGGCAAAATCGGAAAGCATTTGATTCAATCATAGAAATTAACAAGTAATTATTGATAAACTTTATACGAATATTATTTTCTTTACGAAGATGAAGAATAATAAATACAAACAGAAAAGTATTAACAAAAACAGCACACATTTTACTATACTCCTGTGCCGTCTCCCCGACGGCACATAGTTAGCCTCCCTAATCCTCAACGTCTGGTAGTGCGTCGAGGATTTATTATTTCGTTATTATTGGGTAATAAACAAACCTTGCCTTGTGATTGAAACACCTTTTGGCTAAATTCTTATCGAATGTTTACGTTGTGGCAAGAACTACTTGGTTAGCAAAAAACTAGGGGAAAGGCGTGTTCCTTAATGCCATTAATTGTTATTCCTTTATGTAATTTTGAATTTAATACTCAACAATTATACAACCCGTAGGACTTGCTTTCACTAATTGTCTTATGGGTTTTTTGTTTATCCTAATTACTTGGAATTGATACCGGTTTGGATTTTTAGGATGCGTATCAAACGTTATTAGAAGCTTTCTGCTATTGGTGGTTGATTTCACAAATGTGATGAAAAAGAAAGTTGAACAAGATATGAGGTATGACTACATTTTATTGAATGCTGTTTCGGGATTGAGCGGCTCACCGATGGCATTTGACCAATTAGGTTCTTGTTTCTATGAATAATCTCACCGAACAAGATATACGTACGAAATACATCACTCCTGCAATTCTCAAAGCAGGATGGGATATTCAGACCCAATTGATGGAAGAGGTATCTTTCACCGATGGCAAGATATATGTAAAAGGTAAGCTTACTTGTCGTGGTGAAAAGAAGCGTGCAGACTACATCCTGTATTATAAATCCAATATTCCGATAGCAATCGTTGAAGCAAAGGATGCTAATCATTCTGTTTCGGACGGCATTCAACAGGCGTTGGATTATTCAAAAATCTTAGATATTCCTTTCGTTTTCAGCAGCAATGGTAACGGATTCTATTTTCATGATAAGACTGCAAGCGCAGAAGAAATTGAAAACGAGATTTCCTTAGATAGTTTCCCATCACCGGATGTGTTATGGAATAAATATAAAGCATACAAAGGACTCCAAGAACCTACAGTTGAGAAGATTGTTGAGCAAGATTATTACCCTGATAGCTTCGACCGAAAGCCACGCTATTATCAACAGATTGCCATTAATAGAACGATTGAAGCAATAGCGAAAGGTGAAAAGCGTGTTCTCCTTGTGATGGCGACCGGCACAGGGAAAACCTATACTGCATTCCAAATCGCTTATCGATTATGGAAAGCAGGTGCAAAGAAACGAATATTATTCCTGGCTGATCGCACAGCATTAATAGATCAGGCTCGCCGTAACGACTTCCGATATTTCCGAGATAAGATGACAGTGATTAAGAAGAAGGTAGTAGAGACACAAGGGAAAGAATCTCTTGTCTCGACTCATAAGCGTGGTATCGATAGCGCAGACAAAGCATACGAAGTATTTCTGGGCTTATATCAAGGACTATCGAGTACAGATGTTAATATCAAAGATGCATATAAAGATTTCTCTGAGGATTTCTTTGATCTTGTTATCGTTGATGAGTGTCATCGCGGCAGTGCTAAGGAAGATAGCGCCTGGAGAGAGATACTAACTTATTTCTCAAATGCCACACATATTGGATTAACAGCAACACCAAAAGAAACAGACGTTACTTCCAACAGCGAATACTTTGGCGATCCAATTTACACATACTCATTGAAGCAGGGCATAGACGATGGATTTCTTGCTCCATACAAGGTTATACGCATCGGTTTGAATGTTGATCTTGATGGATGGCGACCGCCGAAGGGATATTTGGATAAAGATAGAAATCCTGTTGAAGATCGAATCTATAATCGAAAAGATTTTGATCGCAATATTGTTATCGATGAACGGAGAAAACTCGTTGCAAAGAAGATAACGGAGTTCTTAAAGGGGGGAACTCGTTTTGAAAAGACTATCATGTTCTGTGTTGATATTGAGCATGCTCAAGGAATGCGTAATGAATTGGTGAAAGCGAACAGCGATCTTGTTGCGGAAAATGATAAATACGTTATGCAAATAACCGGAGATAATAATGAAGGGAAGATGCAGTTAGATAATTTCACCAACCCCGAAGAGAAATATCCTGTTATTGCTACAACATCAAAACTTATGACGACCGGAATTGATGCTCAGACCTGTAAAGCGATTGTCTTGGACAGCAATATTCAATCTATGACGGAGTTCAAACAGATCATTGGGCGTGGTACCCGAATTAATGAGGATTATGGAAAGCGATACTTTACCATTTTGGATTTTCGCAGTGTGACGGATCTCTTTGCGATAAAGAGTTCGACGGTGATCCGGTGAAGGTAAAAGAAGTAAAAGAGGATGATGATATTTCTATTGTCGATGCAGAAACGAACACCGAAGAGATTATTATTGATGAAGTATCTGGAAAAGAAGTTGTCTTTGAGAAACCAAAGGTGAAAGATGCCCTGTCTGAATATTCGGATAAACCGCGCGAGAAGCGAAAGAAGATTTATGTAAATAATGTTGATGTATCAGTATTTCTTATCCGCGAAACCTACTTTGATGAATATGGAAAGCCGATCACATCAAGTCTGAAAGACTTTACAAAACAAAAGATTGAACATTCGTTTAAATCACTTGATGATTTTTTACAACGATGGAATAGTGCTGACCGTAAAGAAGCATTGATTGAAGAACTGAAACAGCAAGGCATTCTCGTTGATGAATTGCAGGAAGCTGTGAATAAAGAACTCGATCTCTTCGATATTATTTGCCACATCGCATTCGATAAGCCGCCCCTGACCAGGCGAGAACGTGCGGATAATGTGAAGAAGCGTAACTATTTTACAAAATACGGCGACCAAGCACGGTCTGTACTGGAAAAACTGCTTGAAAAGTATGCAACTGAAGGGATAGAAAATCTTGAGTCGATGGAAGTCCTTAAGGTGCCGCCGTTTGATGAATTTGGTTCAGTAACTCAGATTATAAGTCTCTTTGGCAATAAAGAAAACTATCTTACCGCAGTTAAAGAATTAGAACAACAACTTTATTCGATGGCGGCGTAAATTGCATGCCAACCAACCTTATAACTCTACGAAATCTTAAAAGATCATTCGATGCCGCAGGACATTCAATAAGTCTTGCCCCGTTTATGTCGATTCATGAGTCTGAAAAATATAAATATGAACGGAAGGGAAAGAAAGTCATTTGGGCATGGTTAAATACCCGAGTTGTAGACCGAGCATTTGAGAGTATCTGGCAATTAACCGGTGAGTGGCAGGCTCGGCGAGGCGCACGTTTATCATCAAAACATATAATGAGACGAATAATAATAGAGGAAATAATTTCTCTTGCTGAAATGTTAAACGGGAATAACATCAATTCTCTCAGATCACTTAACCGATTCTCCATAGCAAAAAGAAGAGATGTTATTTTTAGGATTTCAAGAAGTATGCTAAGAATCTCATTGCTTAAAAAAACAAAGATACCTCAACCGATGTTAGGATCGAAGATACTACACCATTTTTTCCCAACAATAGTTCCGGTATTTGATGATGTATATATTTCAAAACGAGTATTAAAAGTACCACAGATACATAAGTTCATTTCATCAGAAGACACATTCTTCTTTAGTGAAAAAAAACATGCAAGAATAGTCGAGTATCAGGGTTACCATCGGTTTTGTTCGTCTCAAATCTGCCAGCTTCCTGAGGAAGATTTAAAGAGAATACGTGCAAAGTATGGTGAAATGGTTGCTGATATGTTTCCCCATAGAATGTATCAGAATAAGAAAAGTAATCTATGGAAGTTGGACGCAAAGATTGCAGAATATTGTTTAGTTGGTGCCACCTATTAATATTACAATTTGAATCAATAAGACTATGTCCCACAACATTTCTGGTGTAATAAAATCCATTCGTGATATTATGCGTGAAGATCGCGGCGTGAGCGGTGACGGTCAACGCATTGAGCAGCTTGCTTGGATGCTTTTCTTGAAAATCTTTGACGATAACGACAAAGATCTTGAACTGAGAAACGATAAATACAAATCTCCCATTCCCAAAAAATACCAATGGCGTAATTGGGCAGAAAATACAGAAGGAATAACGGGGGATGAGCTTTCAAAATTTATCGATCAGGAATTGTTTCCAGCACTCAGGGAGTTAAGGCCTTCAACAAAACGTGCATACTTAGTGCGCGAGGCTTTTGAAGGCAATAATAATTACATGAAGAGCGGCACCAACATCCGTAAAGTGTTGAACAAGCTTGACGAGCTTGATTTTAATGTTGCTACTGAACGGCATCTGTTTGGTGAAATGTATGAAACTATATTGCGTGAATTGCAGAATGCCGGAGATTACGGCGAGTTCTATACACCGCGTGCAGTAACGCAGTTTATGACGGATATGGTGAACCCAAAACTTGGCGAAGTGGTATTTGACCCAGCGTGCGGAACAGGTGGATTTTTAACCTGCACCATTGAGCATCTGAAGAAACAGATAAAGAATGTTCATGACAGACGGATATTGCAAGAGACTGTGCGCGGCAATGAATATAAGCCGCTTCCCTATCTGCTGGCTATTACCAACCTTCTACTTCACGATATTGAAGAGCCGGATATTACTTACATCGATAGTTTAGGAAGAGAACTAACGAGTTACAAAGAAAAGGACCGTGTAGACATCATACTTGCCAATCCGCCGTTTGGTGCAACGGTTTCCAATAATAATGAAAAGAATTTTCCTCAAACGTACAGAACAAAAGAGAGCGCCGATCTCTTTCTTATTCTCTTCGTTCACTTACTTAAAGATGGAGGACGTGCAGCGATTGTATTGCCGGATGGTTCGTTGACGGGTGAAGGTATAAAACAACGTATTCGCGAAAAACTACTGACAGATTGCAATCTCCATACGATAATACGATTGCCAAACTCGGTTTTTCAACCATATGCGTCTGTAGCGACCAATTTACTATTCTTTACGAAAGGGAAACC
This sequence comes from Ignavibacteriota bacterium, assembly GCA_003142475.1. GTDB lineage: Bacteria > Bacteroidota > Ignavibacteria > UBA10030 > UBA10030 > Fen-1298. Next base: position 3,385 of record PLMK01000010.1, on the reverse strand, counting down.
TACAAAAGATGTGTGGTATTACCAGCACCGATTACCCGAAGGACAAAAGGCATATAATAAAACACGGCCGATACAGTTAAAAGAATTTGACCCGATAAAAAAATGGTGGAAGAAACGAGAGGAGAATGAGATTTGTTGGAAGGTTGATATTACTACGATTAAAGACCGTGGATTTGATTTGGATATCAATAATCCAACTGTTGTTGAGGATGAAATTGATCATACAAGTAGTGAACTTATTGCTAAGATGAATGACTCTTTTATTAAGAGTATAGATTTATTAAAACATTTGAAAAGTCAGTTTTAATGCGAACAGCGTTTAGAGAATTTCTTACCACACGAGAAGATCGGTTCAAACCAAAAGACAAAAGTATTTTGTCTCTTCAACGAATTAATAAAATTGATTTTTCTGGTAGAATATATCTCTCAGATAAATCTTCCAATACCGATATGATCCTTATTAAAAAAGGGGATTTGGTAATTTCAGGTATTAATGTTGAAAAAGGTGCATTATCAGTCTACGAAGGTAATGATGATATAACCGCAACGATTCACTATTCATCGTACTCTTTTGATTCAAAGAAGATTGAAATTGATTATCTCAAGTGGTTTTTAAAAAGCCAGGTTTTTACAAGACTTGTTAAGGAACAAGTTCCTGGAGGAATCAAAACAGAAATAAAACCGAAACATCTTCTACCTTTAGAAATTGATTTGCCAGACTTAGAAGAGCAAAGGGATATTGTAAAACGGTTTTTAAATACTGAAAAAGAATACTCTGAACTAAGCCATGAACTATCTCACCAACAATCCCTTCTCAAAAAATTACGGCAAGCGATATTACAAGAGGCGGTGCAAGGGAAGCTCGTGCCGCAAGACCCGAATGATGAACCGGCAAGTGAATTGCTCAAGCGCATAAAAGTAGAAAAAGAGAAACTGATAGCCGAAGGAGATATACGGAAAGAGAAACTGCTCCCGCCGATAAAAGATGAGGAAATACCGTTTGAATTGCCAAAAAGTTGGGTGTGGTGCAGGTTGGGGGAAATAGTTTCAATTTTGGGAGATGGTCTCCACGGAACACCACAATATTCAAAAGATGGAGAATATTATTTTATAAATGGAAATAATTTAATTAATGGGACAATTGAATTAAAAGACAATACAAAAAGAGTCTCAGTAATAGAGTATGAGAAATACAAAAAGGAAATGAGCACCAATACAGTATTAGTATCGATTAATGGAACACTAGGTAATCTTGCCTATTTTCAAAACGAAAAAATTATTTTAGGTAAAAGTGCTTGTTATTTCAACTTACTCGAAGGTGTCGACAAATATTACCTCGGTTATTTAATTAAGAGTAATTACTTCTCAAAATATGCCATAGAAGAAGCTTCTGAAACAACTATTAAAAATGTATCACTCGGATCAATGAGACGCTTACCAATTCCTCTGCCTCCGTTTTCAGAACAACATCATATTGTCGAAAAAATTAATTCTCTTATTTCCAATAGTGACCAACTCGAAAAACAAATCGATGAGAATGCGAAGCACTCAGAGTTATTGTTGCAAGCGGTGTTGAAAGAAGCGTTTGAACCTAAAACTGTTTATAAAACTCCAGAACCTGCATATCGAATGGTAGCAGAAAAGAAATGAATCGATTAAACAGCATAGAAGCTGTTGAGAAAGTATATGATACAGGCTGTAAGCCACTCCTCGTCCACGCGAGCGACTTGAACTTCTACGTGTGTAAATACCATATGTCGGGAATTTTTGCTGATAAATTGTTCAGGGAATATATAGCCGCGTCGTTTGCAAAAGAGTGGGGAATACATGTTCCTGAATTTTCAGCAGTTACACTCTACAAAGAACATTTACTGCCTGAACTCGGAATTCGTTCTATCAATCTCAAATATCCGTGTTTCGGATCACTTTATAATCGTGAGTATAAGGAAATAGATCAATTCCTTTATGCAATGTCGAATTATGAAAAAGGAAAATTTGCAGACCCCAATGAGTTTCTTACGATCGCTTTCTTTGATTTGTGGTTAAGCAATGAAGACCGTCATTCAGGAAACTTTAACTTATTTCTTTCTGTTGAAGATGATGGAACTCATTTTTTGGCATATGATCATGAGCAAATATTCAATGGTGGTAATCTCGAAAGAGGGTTAACAGTACTTACCGAGGAAGAAACGCTATTGTCAAGCCCACTTCTTTTACGGATTTTTAGCCGAAAAGAGCTTGCCGATCAAGAACGTGTTGCATTGCTGAAGAAGAAGTGGTACGTTTCAATAAACCAATGTAAAGAAGTTCTTGAAACCATTCTAGGGCAGACACCAAATGAATGGCATATCGATCTTGAGACTCAACTTTCCCTGATGAAAGAACAATTGTTTAGTGAACAATGGCAGGAAGAATGCCGTCAGAAATTCTTAGAATACATTCAATTTAATCTTAATAAAGAGCCATGAAAACAATATATAGCATACTCTCAGCCCAGATTAGACCTGAAGTTCAGGAAAAAATAACCTTAGGACTTTTACTCGCAAGTGAAGGAAAAGTGTTTTTCAACTATTCCCACGGCAAGTTGAAAGCTTTGAAACAACTTCTTAGCGATAATAGCTATTCCATTCTTCGAAGCACCTTGAAGAATATCGAACAAAATGCAATGATGGAAAGTGAGCAATCGGGAAGATCGGAAGGACAACCAGTATTTGCTTCGGACATGATGCATAAGTTATTCTCAGAAGAATATATTAATTATCTCAGCAAGTATAATAATAATGTAATATCCTTTTCTGCTCCGAAACCGATACTTGTTCAAGCAACGCAGGAAATATTCCAGAAGTTATATCAGCAATTTATTGATGATACAACATCGATCGTAGAAGGAGTGCCAAGGATAAACAGTTTTAGTATATATAAGACAATACATTTATCTCAGTTGGAAAGACACTTCAATATTGACCGAGAATTGTCGGCTCCTGAAATTCCCAATCTTATCGCTCCGGTTAAACCTGATCTAATTGGTATGAATAAATTTCCCGTATTTGCTAAGGAGATCGACCTAGAGCAAAGGGTGAATCTAATCGAATATGATTTGGGTCAATTGCTTTTATTGCGTGCAGCCTTTGAAGGTCCGAACTTAAAATCCTTTGGCTTTGTCATCGCAAACGAACCTGAAGAAAAAAGAACAAAAAACTTTCAAATCTGGAAGCAGCTAAGAGAGAACTCTCCATTTGAATATGTGGATATTTCGGAAAGTGAAAAAATTCTTGAATATGCAGAGAAACACGACGTTCTACCATTGATTCAGCAAAATAAAGAGACTGTTTCCTAATCTTTATCACCTCATTTGATTTGTGCCTGATTCGTTCCTGTGCGGTTC
>PLMK01000073.1 GCA_003142475.1 Ignavibacteriota bacterium | reverse complement strand
CTGGCAACAATAAATGGGCGAGGTATCCTCGCCCATTTATGTTTTTTCAATGTTTGCATCATTCGCAAAAGCAATCGTATCATTTCATCATTGTGAGCTTCTTCGTCTCGCTCAAAGAACCTGCTTGCAAACGATAAAAATAAATACCACTGCTCAAGTTTGCTGCATTCCATTGCCGTGAGTAACTTCCTGCAGATAGTTCTTCGGAAACAATGTTTGCCACTTCTCTTCCTAATTGATCGAAAACTTTCAGCGAGACAAATGAATTCGATGGAATATCAAATGAAAACGTTGTTGACGGATTAAACGGATTCGGATAATTTTGGAAGAGCGTAAAATTATTCGGCGCTATAATTTCTATTTCAACACTCTGCGAATATTTAAATGAACCGCTATTATCAATCTGCTTCAAGCGATAATCGTAACGGCCGACTAAGAGGTTCTTGTCAGTAAAACTGTACTCATTTGGAGCGTTGCTTGTGCCATGCGCTCGCACACTGCCGATCTTTTGCCAATCGCTGATCGCTGATACCTGACTGCTGACAACTCTTCGTTCAATCTCAAATCCATAGCTATTTTTCTCTGTCTCGGTTCTCCATTGCAATAGGACATCAGAAGAAGAAATGGAACATGTAAAGGAGCTCAGCTCTACGTCGATTGACGTCTCATTTAATTCTATACTCGACGCCCCCATGTTTCCGTGAACATCCTCTGCAGCTATGCGATAAAAATAGCCCGTTCCCTTACTCGTAGTTGCATCCACAAATGTTGAATCAAACGCCAATGCAAACTTTGTCGATTCATTCAATGGAAATCCGCTTGTGGAGGATCGATAAATCTGATAGCCCATCAAATCAGGATCGACGTGGTCTTTATTCCAGCGGAGAGCAATAGTGCCATCGCTCAGAGCTGAGATACTTGCGCCGGATATACCAACCGGCGGTATATTCTCCTGCGAGTAGCCGCTGTCGATATTTGATGTCCAGAACGTTAATGGATCGCTACTTTTTCTATTGTTGGATATGTTTGATTATTTGTCGCAGTGCAGACGGCATTATTGATAGAAGGATTTGTTGCCCATTGCGCAATAATTATCTGCGGGGTGAATATGCATATCGTAATAACGAAGAATAATTTATATCTATGAAACCACATAATACCTCCTTATAAATTTATTGAAATAAAAAAATGACTTGTGGATACTATTTCTTTGAGGATAGCATTACAATGAAGAGATTTCTCCCTCAAGTGTGCACGTTGCCTCCAATACAAATAGTCGGAGCACACTTGTTCGATGTACGTTATCGTACAACAAATCATTGTATAGATTGAAACGTTCTATCGGGAATTCGTCGGCGAACTAAGCTGTTTTCTGGATTGTCCATCCGCCTATCGAGAGATAAGCCTGGTATATTGGCGGACAAGCCGGCGTTCGTAAACAGCTTGTGAAAAACTAAATATTTCCAATTCCAAATGCAAGAGATATTATGGTTTAGACTAATCAAAGCTTATCACGCAAATGCGTAATAAACTTTAAAGTGTCAGGTGAGTGATGCACGCATACTAACAAGCCCTTGGTCAGCCGAAAGAGAATCGATGCACAACACATCTAACGGACCGCAAAAATAAACCTTAATTTCATTATATTGAGTAGTTCAATATATGTGGCGATAGAAATGTTGGGATAATAAAATTGACTTAATACTTATAGAGGAATTATGCATGGAAGTGAATCATTTTGTAAAATCGCATGGATTAGGAAATGAATATATTATATTCGATTCAGAACATATTAGTTTTAAAGTCAACGAATCGAATATTAAAAAGATATGCGATGTGCATTTTGGGATCGGCTCTGATGGGATATTACTTAAAGTTCCAAGCAGCAAAGCTGATTTTGGGCTTAAAATATTCAATCCGGATGGCAGCGAAGCTGAAAAAAGCGGCAACGGGCTAAGAATTTTTTCTAAATTCCTCTATGATTATCAGTGGAGCAATAGTAAGAATTTCAGTGTAGAGACAAAAGGCGGGATCGTTCATGCTTCTATTATTGAATATGAAAAGAAGAGAGCAAAAATTATTAAAGTTGATATGGGAAAAGCTATCTTTGAAAGTGCATTAATACCTGTAAAATGTAATAGACCCGAATGTATGGATGAGATTTTAAAACTTAAGGATATAGCCTTTTCAATAAACTGTGTTTCTGTAGGCAACCCTCATTGTGTGATTCTGAGGAATACGCTTAATATTGATGAAATAAAAAAATATGGTCCGCAAATAGAGAACAACAAACTCTTTCCTCATAGAATAAACGTACAATTTGCAAAAGTGCTTAATGAGAAAGAAGTCGAAATATTAATATGGGAACGAGGCGCAGGATTCACTCTTGCTTCCGGGAGCTCTTCTTGTGCAGTTGCCTCTGTTTTGTATAAAAAAGGATTGATTCAACAGACAGTGAAAATTAAAATGCTGGGTGGTATACTTACAATCAGCATTGACAAATCATGGAATATAACGATGACCGGCGAAGTAAAACAAATTGCGGAAGGAACGCTCAGCGCAGATTTATTAGAGGAACTGCAATAGTGTTTTTTACTGAATTGAGCAAGTTGACGACAAATAAAACTATAATTGTATACGTTTAAGACATTGAGGAGTATGTATGAGTTTTTTTGATGATAAGATAGCTGAAAGGCTTGGCGGGCAAAACTTTGGAAAATCTACGGCAATCTATAAATTTGAACTTATTAAGAGAGCAAAAGCTGCTGCGAAAAAAGAACATCCTGAAGTATCCTTGATCGACATGGGTGTAGGTGAGCCTGACTGGCCTGCTGACTCGCTTGTTGTTCAAAAATTGTCACAGGAGGCAGGAAAGCCGGAGAACCGATGGTATTCGGACAACGGAATTCCAGAGTTTCAAGAAGCTGCTGCTCACTATCTTCATCGAGTCTATGGCATTGCAGGTTTAGATCCTACAAAGCATATAATCCATGGAATCGGTTCAAAGCCCATTCTCGCTCTTCTACCGATTTGTTTTATCAATCCGGGAGACATTCTTCTCACCACAATTCCTGGTTATCCGGTTAGTGCGTCCTATACAAAGTATTTGGGTGGAGAAGTCTATAGTCTCCCGTTGCTGGAATCAAATTCATACCTGCCAGATTTGGGATCAATCCCTCAATCAATTCTCAAAAAGTCAAAAGTTCTCTATCTGAATTATCCGAATAATCCGACCGGAGCAACTGCAACACCGGAGTTCTTTAAGTATGTTGTCGACTTTGCACATCGCCATGGAATTATAGTTATTCACGATGCCGCTTACAGCGCATTGACATATGATGGTTATAAACCGCTCAGTTTTCTTTCTGCTGATGGAGCGATAGATGTTGGAGTAGAAGTCCATTCTTTATCGAAAGCATTCAATATGACTGGTTGGAGAATAGGTTTCATTTGCGGCGATCCCAAAGCTGTACAAGCATACGCGACTGTGAAAGATAATACCGATTCAGGACAGTTTAGGGCTATACAAAAAGCAGCAATTACTGCATTATCCAATATAAGTATAACAGAAAAAACTGTTGAGAAATATTCACGAAGATTCGATGCACTTGTCAAGGCATTATCTGATGTAGGGTTTAATGCCAAAAAACCAAAGGGATCTTTCTATTGTTATGTGAAAGCGCCAAAGGGAACTACGCACGGAGACACATTTAATGCCGCGTCCGAATTTTCAGATTATTTAATTCGTAAATCTCTCATTTCGACAGTCCCTTGGGATGACGCTGGTGCATACGTTCGCTTCTCTGTAACATTTGAAGCCGATTCTGTTGAAAAAGAAATTGAAGTACTTGATGAGATGAAGAAAAGATTAGAAAAATTAGGGCTAAAATTCTAAAATTGCACACCATATGGCTTCGTCTTGGATACACTAAAGCAGCAATTCTGATTTCTTCATACATAGAGGATAAAAATGGAATATCGCACACTTGGAAGAACCGGCTGGAATGTTTCAGCCATTAGCTTTGGCACTTGGGCTATTGGAAGTGCGTGGGGAACCGTTAATGACAAGGATTCTCTTTCTGCTCTGCACCGTGCTTTGGATTTAGGAGTTAACTTTTTTGATACTGCAGATGTTTATGGCGATGGGCGGAGTGAACGTTTACTTGCGCAATTAAGGCAGGAGCGCAAGGAAAAATTTTTAATTGCAACAAAAGCAGGAAGACGATTGAATCCGCATATAGCTGGCGGGTACAACAAAAAGAATCTAACTGCTTTTATTGAGCGAAGTCTTAGAAATCTGAATACCGACACAATCGACCTGATTCAACTGCATTGTCCTCCAGCGGAAGTGTATTATATGCCGGAAGTTTTTGGGATTTTAGATGATTTGGTTCAAATAGGGAAATTGCGGTTCTATGGTGTCAGTGTTGAAAAGGTCGAAGAAGCGCTCAAAGCTATTGAATATCCAAATGTGCAATCCGTTCAGATCATATATAATATATTTCGCCAGAGACCGGCAGATTTATTTTTCATTGAAGCTCGAAAGCGAAATGTCGGAATACTTGCAAGAGTTCCTCTCTCTTCGGGAATGCTCACAGGAAAAATGACTCGACATTCAACATTTGAAAAAGATGATCACCGCATATTTAATAGGCACGGTGAAGAATTCGACCGTGGAGAAACATTCTCTGGTGTAGATTATGATTTGGCTTTAGAAGTTGTCGAGCAGCTTCGTCCGCTTGTGCCCGCAGGAAGGACTATGACGCAGTTTGCACTCAAATGGATTCTTATGAATCCCGCTGTAACGTGCGCTATTCCCGGAGCGAAGAATTCAAAACAAGCGGAGGAGAATATCAAATCTGTAGATATGCCTCCTCTTTCGAATTTCGTTATGGAAAATATTAAGGAGATTTATAATAGATGTGTACGACCAACCGTGCATCATTACTGGTAATATTCTAATTGCATTTAAGAAAGAAAAAAAAGAAATCCCCGATTTATCGAGAGTTGTTTGGTTATTGCAATTAAGACTATCGTAAAGGAGTCAGCATGAGAGCTCTCACAACCGTTGTATTTTTATTTGTGCTCGTTAACACTGCTTTATCTCAAACACGAAATGTGTACGAGATCTACGCAATTGAGTATGCAAAAAATCCTGTTCGCAAGCCCGTGTCTGAGGTCGCCATTGGCGCAAACTCAACCGACAGTGTAACTTTCTCTTTCTATATCTGGTTCTTAAACGGTGACAACGGTAGAAAAGTCCTCGTTGACGTCGGATACTTACGAGATAGCACAAAACCACTTCCTTATCTGCGAGAATATCAGAGACCCGATTCTGCTCTTAAAAGGATAAATGTAAATGCAAATGACATCACTGACATCATTATAACTCATCCTCACTCGGATCACATTGGTGGGCTTCAATTGTTCGGTAAAGCTACAATCTGGATGCAGAAGAATGACTTTTCCTATTTTGTTGGGGATGCTTGGCAGAAAGGCGCATCCAATAAGGGTCTGGATAAGAGGGATGTACAAAAGATCATTCAAGCCAACCTGGAAGGAAGGCTTCAACTCGTTGATGGTGATAGCATTGAAATCATTCCGGGCATCCGGGTATTTATTGGTTCGAAGCATACGTATGAATCCCAGCACTTGCTCATCAACTCGAAAAATGAGAAGGTACACCTTGCGTCTGACGACTGCTGGTTCTACTATAATCTTAATTACCTTCTCTCGGTGCCATTAACATTTAATGCTAATGCATATGTCACACAATTACGCAGAATGAAGACACTTGTTGCTGACACGAATTTAATTATCCCAGGACATGATCCCTTGGTTATTTCCAAATTCAAACAAGTAGCAAGTGGAGTGGTCAGAATCCGATAAATGCAACTGCCACTTCTGCCAACAGCAATAATGCTTTCAGTATTATATAGGTATGTATGAAAACTATGACATGGACACGAAAGAGTTCGCTGTCGTATTGTTTTCTTACGCAAGAGAATAGTCAAACTGAATCGAATAATGAATGTCCATTGTAACCGGTAGAAGCAGTTTCACGTATATAAAAGTGAACAAGTGCCAGCAGAGAGAATTGTATTGCCGGATGGACTTCATCATAAAGCAGGCTGAACATATTCAAGGAACATTATTAAAATTTGGATCACAGATCGCGGTCCGGCTGCAACAATCTACCAAGACTTATCCTATGCTTTTGTTATGCCCACAGTAACCGGCTAACTGCATTGAACAGTTGGCATACGGAATAAAGAACCCGTAAATTGTCACTGATTATGGTGCACAGATCGTCCTGGCTTAAAAGGGCAATGGCATTCATTGTGATGAAACATTTTCGTTGAGAAGGATGCTTAGCAGATGGAATTAAAGTTAAATAAAATTCGCATAACTCGGTTTCCGCGTCCAGTATTGATTTTAGTTGCTATGTTTTATGCTGCAGCAACACTTTTGTACAGCACACTTTGGATGATTGATGCCAGAGCACGTCAAGATCTTTCTGCCGTTGAATTAGGATTTGATACTGATTTTATTCCTGCAGAGGGTGTGCAGCTTGTAAAAAGTGTTTATGCTGCAAGTCCGGCTGAGAAAGCAGGGTTGTTAGCAGGCGATAAAATTTCTCTTATCGATGGTAATAAAGTCGAGGATGGAAATTATCTTATGCGCACCTGGAAGCAACACTATCCAGGAGACACCGTTCGAATGAGTATCAACCGTCCCGGTGTGGAAAATGTTGTATACATAACAGGTGTTTTTCGTTTGCGTCAATCCATGAGGAGTGAGGGAAATCTCGAAAATATCGCCAGCGAAGTTCGAAATTCTTTTCCCATTCCCTTTGTCATTGTAGGTCTAATCGTCTTATTTTTGCGTATCGAAGATCCAATCGTGTGGATGTTAGCGTTTCTTTTTGGAAGTTTTATTGCAATACCGAGTTTCAGTAACAAGTTAGCTATAGCTCCTGCATTCCTCCCGTTTGCTATGGGCTATCAATCAATTTTTCTCAGTTTAGTCGGACCTTTCTTTTATTTCTTCTTTGCTGTTTTTCCTGTCCGATCACCCATTGATCGACGCTTGCCGTGGCTCAAATGGTTTTCAATTTTTATTGGTCTATCGTTTAGTATTACTGGAATTCAACAGGGGAGAATGATGCTTCCTCCTCCCTTCGATACAATGGCAGGAGAATTGTTGTCGACAAGAATCACTCTAATTTTTACAGTTCTCTTTCTCGTTCTTGGTTTTGTTTCTTTGGGCTTAAATTTATTCTTTGCACAGAATGCCGACGTTAAGCGGAAAATACGAGTTATCCTTTGGGGTTCCGGAATCGGAGTTGCTCCGAATATCCTTCAAGCAATAGCGCGAGAGTTTATAGGATTTCGCGAGCCGAATTGGGTTACGACACTGCTTGTCATATCGCTCTTTATGTTTCCTCTTTCATTTGCATATGCAGTTGTCAAGCATAGAGTCCTTGAAATTCCGGTATTGTTAAAGAGAAGCGCCCGCTATCTTTTAGTACAGCGCGGATTTACTTTACTGCTTTTACTTGCATGTATAGGCATTGTTCTTCTTTTTGCGCTGTCCATCTCGAGCTATCTTGAATCGTATGCTCAAATCACAAAGCCATTTGTCATCGCGATTGGTTCGGGTTTTGGAGTTGCGATTTTGTGGGGCGGCACAAGAATCCACAGGCATGTCAGCGGAAGCATTGATAAAGCATTTTTCCGCAAAGCATACGACGCAAAAATACTGTTGGAAAATCTTGCGAATCAATCTGCTGAAACCACAGACCGAAAAGAATTGGTACAATTACTTGAACACTCCATTGTGGAAGCGCTGCAACCCAGTTTTCTTGTCATCTACCTGCGAACGAATAGCGATTATCTGGAACTTATTTCAGGTATAGTGCCACAGAAGCTGGAAAAAATTTCTGCGCAAAATCCTTTTTTAGTCGAAATAGCAAAAAATCGTCGGGCGTTGGAATTTCCGCTTTCTTTACACGCAATCGAATCAGAAAATATTCTATTTGAAGAATTGCATCCCGAGTGCGCTATTCCTATGATGGGCCGAGGTGGAAGGCTTACGGGTCTATTGCTCTTGGGCTCGCGCCGTTCAGAAGAAGTTTATTCAAATGAAGATAAAAGCTTACTGACTTCAGTGGCATCGCATTCAGCAACTGCGCTTGAAAATATACGTCTTGCGGAGGAAATTGCCGAGAAGATAGAGAATCAACGCAAGGTATTACAGGAAATGGAAATTGAACGCCGTGTGCTCGAAGCGGACAATACTCGAAAAACGAAAGAGCTTGAAGAAGCACGAGCGCTTCAACTTTCCATGCTACCAAACGAATTACCAGTGCTCCCGAATCTTGATATTGCGGTATCCATGAAGACCGCTACCGAAATTGGAGGCGATTATTATGATTTCGACGTAACGCCAGATGGAACGCTTACTGTTGCTCTCGGCGATGCAACAGGGCACGGTACAAAAGCGGGAATGATGGTGGTGATTGCCAAGAGTCGCTTCACCGCTTTTTCTCATCTTCCGAATCTTCTGGAAATCCTCGAAAAGATGACACAAAGCATTAAAAGACTGAATTTGCGGTCTATGTTTGTTTCTATGTTGTTGATGCGTATGAAAGACAGTACAGCTGTTTTTGCATCTGCGGGCATGCCGTATCCGCTTATTTATAGAACAGCAACTCATACAATCGAAGAAGTAATATTAAAAGGAATGCCATTAGGAGCTTTTACAGATTTTCCGTATGAACAAAAAGAGGTGCAGCTTTTTGCTGGTGATACGATTATACTTATGAGCGATGGCTTTCCTGAGATGTTCAACGACAAACAAGAGACACTTGGCAATTCTCGAGTGAAAGAAGTCATCCAAGAAGTTGGGCACAAATCTCCAAAGGATATTATTAACCATCTTTCAAAAATAGGCGAGGAATGGGTAAAGGGCAAAATGCAAGACGACGATATAACGTTTGTTGTTTTAAAAGTAAAAAATAAGAACAATGGCGAAAACGACGTTGACAGAATATAACGCACACATCCGTATCTTCAAACTAAGGTTGTGTTTCTTTATATAAAAAAAGGTTTAACGAGTCGATATATAAAGCAACTGGATATTCCATGGAAAGTTTGTAACTGAATCAAAGATATTTATGATAATATTCTTGAAGAGGATTATCTTTAGGGGTCAATTTAGAATTGAATAATCAAAAAAATGAATAAAGGATATTACTATGAAAATATTTATTTTCTCACTTATTTCATTTTCAATAAGCTGTCACGATCATAAATATTGCGGATTAGCACGAACACATCCGATGGAATAGAATACCTGGAATACATTTACATAAGATACATTGAATATTCAATTATCAACAGGTGGATATTAGACTGTGAGAATTTATCCGATGAAGTAATCCAATGAAGTTACAATATAAATTAGGATGAATGGCAAAATATTCTTACGAACATGATTCTAACCTGACAAATAAGGCGGTGGTGGTTTTTATCTCTTCCAAATTGACAATTTAAAATATCTGCCTAACTGTTTCTTTCTATAACGAAGCTTACGAATTGAAGAAGTGATTTTTTGGTCAGAGAATCAGGGAAGGAAACGAGTGAATTACTCGCAAGATTAGCAAATTCTTCTGATTTACGTGATGAATATTCAATACCGCCATTTGAACGAACGAAGTCTAACACCCACACAATTTCTTTTTGTTTCACGCCTTTCTTTATATATCTCAATGCGCGTGTCGCTTCATGTCGATTGCTGTTTTGAAGTGCATAGATGAGCGGGAGAGTTAATTTTTTTTCTTTAATGTCGCTACCGGTAGATTTTCCGAGAATACTTTTTCGTCCAAGATAATCTAACAAATCATCACGTATCTGAAATGCCATTCCAACGTTTTCCCCATAAGCTATTAGCAGATTCCTTTTTTCTGGATCTTGTGTAGTGCTTGCCGCTCCAATATCTGTGCAAGCTGAAAAAAGAGATCCCGTCTTATCGCTAATAATTTTAATATATGTTTCTTCATCAATATTGAGTTGGCGGCTCTTTTGAATCTGGAGCAATTCTCCTTCGCTCATTCTTTTGACCGCGTTTGATGTTGAATTTAAAAAATAGTGATCATTGTATTGTAATGATAACAATAATCCGCGTGAGAGAAGGTAATCGCCCATCAATACAGAAACTTTATTTTTCCAGACAGCATTGATGGAGGCAAGCCCGCGGCGTGTATCTGCATCATCTACCACGTCATCATGAACGAGTGTGGCTGTATGGAGAAGCTCAATAAGTGTTGCGGCGCGGTAAGTACTTTCGTTAATCTCACCGCACAATTTTGCGCTGAGCATAACTAATAAAGGACGAACGCGTTTCCCCTTTTGTCGTAGAATATAACGTGTAACAACATCTACAAGGGCAACTTGAGAACGCATTGCGTCTCTAAATACAACATCAAATTTCTTTAGTTCTTCTTCCACAGGTTCACGAATTGTGTCGAGTGAACGATTATTAGATAAGTGTAAAATATTCACGCCACATTCTCTTCTGATGGAGTTATTTTCTTCTGGGCAAATTTAGAAACAAAAATACTAACTTCATAGAGTGCAAACATTGGCAAAGCAAGAAGTGTTTGTGTAACCATATCGGGAGTCGGCGTTACAACTGCGGCAATAATTAGGATAACAACAATCGCATGCCGGCGGTACTTCCGCATAAATTTTGGTGTAAGTATTCCCATCTTTGATAGAAAGTACGAAATCATAGGCAGCTCAAAGACAAGTCCTGCTCCAAGCAATAACGCAAGCATAAAACTGACATATTGATCTAGCGCAACGTGTAGCTCAATGTTTTGTGTGCCAAAGGTCGAAAAAAATGTTAGTGCAGCCGGAAGCAATACAAAATATCCAAAAGCGATACCAGTAAAAAAGCAAAGAGAAGTAAAAAATACAATACGCGAGATATATTGCCGTTCTTTAGGAAGCAAACCTGGTGCGACAAATTTCCAAAGACAGTAAATAGTATAAGGCATACTGATAATGACGCCACAGATCAGAATTGCTTCCATATATAGCATTACAATGCCATATGGTGAAAGTACCTGTGCTTTTAGTCCGACCGATCGAAGAGGAGTAAGAAGAATGGTTTGCACAATGAAATCAGCAAAGAAAATACACAGCGCGGTGCCAACAAGAATGCCGATAATCATTTTAATGATTTGCTTGCGCAGTTCTTCGAGGTGATCGAGAAATGACATTTCCCGTTCATCGGAAATGCTGTGGTAGGACTTAAATATCTTCTCGACTATAATTTTTGAAATACTCATGAACAGCTGCTAGATCATTTCAGCATACAGAGGAAATCCCTCGCAAAATGTTTTTACTTCTTCACTAACCTGTTTGAGTAATTTTGCATCTGTCCGGTTATTGAGGACACGGTCCATAAATTCTGCAATAATTTCCATTTCAGCTTCTTTCATTCCTCGTGTTGTTATTGCAGGTGTACCGATCCGAATTCCGCTTGTGATAAGTGGCGATTTGTCATCAAAAGGCACTGCGTTCTTGTTCACCGTTATGCCAGCGAGATCAAGAGCTTCCTGAGATTCCTTACCGTTTAGATTTTTGTTACGAAGATCTATAAGCATCAAATGATTATCTGTACCGCCAGAGATAATATTGTAGCCGCGCTTAATTAAAGATGAAGCGAGTGCGTGCGCATTTTTAATAATTTGTTCTGCATACGTGCGATATTGCGGCTTGAGATTCTCGCCAAATGCGACTGCCTTTGCCGCAATGACATGCATGAGCGGTCCACCTTGAATGCCAGGAATGACCATCGAATCAATTAACTCCGACATCATCTTTCTTCTGCCAGATTTTGGTGCTACTTGTCCGAATGGATTTTCATAATCTTTACCGATCAGAATCATTCCTCCGCGCGGGCCGCGAAGTGTCTTGTGAGTTGTTGTTGCGACGACATGGCAGAAGGGAAGAGGATCGTTGTGCAGTTTTGCCGCAATTAACCCTGCGGGGTGTGCAATATCTGCGAAAAGGAACGCACCAACTTTGTCTGCAATTTCACGAAATGCTTTATAATCGATGTTACGCGAGTAAGCACTCGCACCTACAGTAATCATTTTCGGCTTATCACGTTTTGCTTTTTCTTCAACATCGTTATAATCTATTCTACCGGTTTCTTTTGAGATGCCGTATGCGGAAAAGCGGAATAATTGTCCTGAAAAGTTAACGGGAGATCCATGAGTCAAATGTCCACCATGAGAAAGATTCATACCAAGAACAGCATCGCCCGGTTTGATGAAAGAAAAATAGACAGCCATATTCGCCTGCGATCCTGAATGCGGCTGGACATTGACATATTCAGCCCCGAATAATTTTTTCGCACGGTCGCGCGCCAGATTCTCGGCAACATCGATAAATTCGCATCCACCGTAATAACGTTTCGCCGGATAACCTTCAGCGTATTTGTTTGTCAGAACGCTGCCAAGCGCCTCAAGAACAGCAGGGCTAACAAAGTTTTCTGAAGCGATCAGCTCGAGTTTTGAATTTTGTCTGTGAACTTCCCCCTGAATAGAAGCGAATATTTCCGGGTCAGATACTTTGAGATTATTCATGAGTTGATTGAGTTTGACAATAAATGATGAATTGAATTTATTTGTTAAATTTTACAAACCTGTAAGCGAATGGATCTTTTCAATTCGGTACATGTGCCGTTTCCCACCGCTAAATGGAGTTGTTAAAAAAGTCTTTACAATTTCCTCTGCTGTTTCCCAACTGGTTATGCGTGCACCGATACAAAGGACGTTGGCGTCATTATGTTCGCGCGAAAGTTTTGCTGACTCAATAGATTCGCAAACAGCGGCACGGATTCCCTTGTGTTTATTGGCGACAATGGACATGCCAATTCCAGTCCCGCAAATTAAAATACCAAATTGGTTTTTACCAGAAGCGACCGCCTTAGAGACTACATGCGCAAAATCAGGATAATCAACAGAAGCCGCAGAAGAAGTACCGAAATCCTGATAAGGTCTTCCAAGTTCAACAAGAAGTTTTTTGAGATGCTCTTTGTACTCAAAACCTGCATGATCGCTGCCAAGCGCAATCATAGAATTTACTCCTCGTCAAATTTTAAAAACCATATTTCACTAGCAGATACCGCAACAGAAAGACGAATAATTGTATCCTTCTGCAAATGATTATCTGTACTGCCGCGTACACCGACTTGTAAACCAATATTGAGTTGAGATTCAGGTCCCACCGGAAGTCCAAGACCTCCACTTACAAGGAACTCATCAATTCCAATACCGTTGATTTGATAATATGTTGAGTTATAAGCAAGCCCTGCGCGGTAAACAATACGTTTCCAAAAAGTAACTGCATCTTTCGCGGGCAATGCTTCGAATCCGAGACTCGTTCGTAAAGAATTCCGAAGCTCAGTGGGATGTAAACCGAAAAACTTTGTACTTCCCCAATTTTCGGTCACCACATCTCCAAGAAAACGATACCGACTCTGATACAAGTAAGAAAGTCCAAAGCCAAGAGAAGCGGGAATTTCAGCTGTGCCTTTTTCCGTAACGGTCGAATCATTGGAGGAATAGGAACTTGCGGAGTACGTTCGTTGTATGTCAGCATCAAGTGAAGTACCTGTCGTTAAAGTAAATCCAACAGTAAAAGAACGAAGAGCTTGGACATTGAGAAGGTCACCTATGCCTTCATAAATTGTTCCTAGTGTAAATGTGAAACCGGAGTAATAGGTGGTGCGGTCGAAAGTTGTAGAAGTTAAATATGTACTATCGAAAGAAGTGGTTTGATACTGACGTGTACTTCCGTACATATAATTCAAGCGTGCGCCGATGTGGAGCGTCGTTAAGGGAGAAGCAGAAAGCCCTAAACCAATATTAGATATGCCTCCACTGCCATAAAACGTTGTATTTTCTAACGATTGTGTTAAAGGGTCAATAAGGGAAGAAGTAATGCCATAACTAACTTTGCTGTATGGAGTGAATTCGGCAGACATAACAATTCCATTTTCTCTTGAAACCGGGAAAGCAAAAGCTAATCCTTGAAATCCGCCTGTTGAATAGAATGAAGAACCCGTTTCATCCTTTGATAAAAAATTATTGTACTCAAATCCTGCGGAAAATCTCGTATAAGAAATGCGCGCTAATCCAGCTGGATTTAATATGTTAATAAATCCGTCATCTATAAATGCAATTCCAGTTCCGCTCATAGCATACGTTCGGCTATCGCCATCGCGCAGTATATCACCAAAGCCGTACCGAGAAAAAGAAGATCCGCCAGCAAAAATGATTGACGGAAATGCAATGATTAATGTCATGATTAAAGATATTTTGATTTTGGAATTATTCATAATTTGCAAACTTATCAACGTTGGACAGAATAAGTGATGATAATTCTTGGTTTCAATGCTCCATTGCCATAAAATTTAAAAAGATCGAAAGAGCTGCTTTCAGTATAACCGCATAAAGCTACTTTTCGTATTGAAGCATTGCTAAGCCATCGAATGGCAATTGGTCGTACTTCAAACGAATAAAGTGGATGGCCTGAACTATCAGTCGAACGTTGGCTTAATGCGAAAGCAATTCCATCGCTCTCACCGGATGAGCCTACAGAAAGTGCGTATAGTGTATCATGAGTAACAAACTCTGAAGAATATGAAGCGACCTGCAGAACTGCACGGTGAATCGATAGAGGCCAAGTAAT
The DNA here is from genome assembly GCA_003142475.1 of Ignavibacteriota bacterium. Classification (GTDB taxonomy): domain Bacteria; phylum Bacteroidota; class Ignavibacteria; order UBA10030; family UBA10030; genus Fen-1298. The sequence goes on along the minus strand of PLMK01000073.1, from coordinate 35,129 downwards.
AGGAATGCTGTCGAACGATACAAGTCCTCGATAAGAAATGCCGTTTTGTATATAAATTAGATTGTTATCTGTTATGAGACTTGCCTGATTAACTGTCGAAACATATTCAGAGACTCCAACTTTATGCGAATAGCTCAAAGAATTGCCATTTGTATCTATATAATCAATATAGAGAGTTGGCTGATAAGCTGTATCAGATGTATTAAAAGAGTAGAATCCTCTAATAACATTTGAATTTGTTGGTTTTAAGATAAGCCCATCGTTGAGATTCATGGTATCGGTATTTGTCGAGAACCATTCACGCAACATCGTTGTATCGAGAATTTTTATTGAAATCGACTCTGTGTCTCCAACGGGGATAACTGTCTGTACCGAAAGAGGAGAGGTATTGTAATAAACACCATTAACACTATTTACGGTATTCATATTTAGCGAATCATATGTTAATGAATCGCTCAGGAAAAGATTAGACATTGCGCGATGCACGCTGAATGATAGTTGCGCTAATGAGTCGCCGAAATGATATACGCCTTTCAATTGAATCGTAGCGCCAGTGATTCTAACTCCAATAAGAGAATCCGGCCATGAATAAAATTTGAGGCAAGTCCACGCTTGATACGTTTTATACTTTCCAAGCATAAATCGGTCAATTGATGATGTGAATAAAAGATGCGGAAGTGAGGAATGGTCTGTGGCGTAAAACGTATCGACATGAACACTACCGTAATCTCCTGGCGGCTGCGAACCTTTGCCAATAGAATTTGGTGTGTCGTTGCAGGCATTGATAAGAAACAGCATCGATACGATGCCGAAGAGGGGAAAAAAACGAAACATCTTCAATTCACAATATCCTTTGTTTATTTCAATAGATACGATGAGAAAAAATCTCAATTAGAGATATTCTGGACGGTGGAGGTGAGCAGATTCTGCACTATTCATGCAGTTACGAACGAGAAAAAATCCAACGTCATTTAGCTTCATGTATTATGTTTTAAAAGATCTTTATAGAGGTTGATGTACTTCCGTGCGGAATTTTCCCAAGAGAAATTGCACATCATACCATTTCGCATTAATCGTTTCCATTCTTCGGGTTGCTGGAAGACCTTAAGTGCCCGCTGGATCACTTTCATCAATTCTTTAGATTCATATTTCTCAAACTTAAATCCGGTTCCTTTTCCATTACCAGTATAATCTTCTACTGTGTCGTCTAATCCACCGGTTGCGCGGACAATTGGAACCGTGCCATAACGCATGCTATACATCTGATTTAATCCACAAGGCTCGTACTTAGACGGCATAAGAAACATATCTGTTCCCGCTTCAATCATATGCGCTAATTCATTGTCATAACCAATGAATGCAGAAATGTGTTTTGGATATTTTTTTTGGAGAGCTTCTACTTTCTTTTCATATTCTTTTTCACCTGCAACAAGCATAACTATCTGAACATCAAGCCGAATGATATCTTCGATAATATCAAAAAATAAATCAAATCCCTTTTGATCAGCAAGTCTGCTAATCATCCCAATGACTGGTCGATTTTCGGAGAATTCCATCCCTAACTTCGTTAATAATGCTCGTTTATTATCGACTTTGGCTTCAACAGATTTGACATCAAATTTTCGGAAGCTGAATTCGTCGGTAGCAGGATCCCAAATTTCGTAATCAATGCCATTAAGAATTCCACTTAAGTCTTTTCTTCGTGTCGTAAGCAATCCGTTGAGTCCGGCTCCGATTTCAGAAGATTTACAAATTTCCTCAGCATACTTTTCGCTGACCGTCGTAATAGCGTCGGAGAAAAAGATGCCTGTTTTAAGGAAGTTAAAGTTACCGTATGCTTCTACGCCATTCGGATTAAACAACTCTGCAGGCAGTTTCGATTTTAAAAATGCTTCATGCGAAAAAGCGCCTTGATATGCCATATTATGTATGGTAAAAACTGTCTTCATCGATTTGAAAAACGGATCCGCTATGCACATTGTTTTGAGGTATGCAGGTATTAAACCCGTTTGCCAATCGTTGCAATGGATGATGTCCGGCTGCCATCCAAGCCGCTTTAATGTTTCTATTACACCTCGGCAGAAGAATATAAACCGTTCATCGTTATCTTTATAATCTTTCTTTGTCGTTGGACTTTGATAAATACCATCCCGACCATAGTAATTGGCATTATCCAGAAAATAAACCTGAACCTTTTCTTTTAAATTATTGATGAATGAAGACTTGACGTTTCCGAGTTCAACAATATTTCCCACAGGAATTGGAATCTCGTGCAAACGTATGATGTCATGCAATTTAAACTTCCGTTCACCGATAAATCGATATCGCGGCATCATTATTCGAATCTCGTGACCGAGATCTTTAATTGCTTTAGGAAGGGCACCAGAAACGTCTGCAAGCCCGCCAGTCTTAGCGAAAGGGTAAACTTCGCTCGTAACAAAGAGAATGTTAAGTGGTCTCGACATATTGCCTAAATTAGATTAAATTCTTTTGGTTAAAATAATTTAGCGAAATATTGCCACAACTGCAAAACAAATCATGTATTTCTAAAAACTTTAAGCATCCTAAATGCTTAAAAAATTATGAAACTAACTAAAAATTTAATTTAGATTCGAAATTTATCCCTAAAAACAGAAAACGCATATCAGCCGCCACAAATCAGTTTATATCGATTCGGAACTCATGCTTGACAATCTTAGTTTCATTTGCTATCTTTTATACAATAATAAGAAATAGAATGTTCACGGAGATTGTATCGAAAACTTGATAAAGGTTGGTTCCTAAAGTAATTTGTTGCTATTAGCATATAGGAATTATGTTCGAAGTATAAACCTTTTTCAAGTTCGGCTGACAATCTCTTAAAGAAAAGTTTAGCCGAACGAGAAAATATAAATTTCTCTCGTTTGGCTTTTTTTTTATGAAAAATATCTTTGTAATTACATTCTTATTGCTAATCGTATCGCTGACGGGAATTGCACAACCGTTAACAGATATCCGAATTATAAATGAAGATCAACAATCCGTTATTCTTGAATTTACACCGCACATCAATACCGAGCATATGACTGGGACCCAGGGAGGTGTTTTTACTCGGTTTCGTTTCTTTGAAAGTCAAACAACATTTGATTCTACCGGGCAAGCGGATTTCTCGCGGAATATTCTGTTGCTTTTTCCATCAACGCGATATTCGTTTCAAGTGATTGGGAGTGAATTTCAGGTTAGAGATTCGATAAGGCTTCTGCCGAAACCGACAATAAAATCATTAAAAGATTTTGGAATAATTGAAAGTTACAACGACGCAAAGTTTGTCCAAGTTGCGCGATCTTCATCACAAAGAGGACTTGCTGAAGTTGCACGTATAGGGAAAACAAGCCTTGGATTTGTTGGAACGCTTATACTGCGTCCTATCCAAGTGATAGACAGAGAAAAAGTAAGAGTGTATTCTCGAATTATTGTACGATTGGAATTCAAAGATGCGTTACAGGGTGGTATGCGTTCAACCTGTTTTCTTAGAGGCGAATTTCCGCAGAAAGCGCAACTTACCAAAACAATGCAGACAGGGTTACGTAAAACCACTACAGGCAATTCTCCGTTTGCACAAGGAGATTGGTACCGAATCAGCGTAACAGATGCCGGTATGTATAAATTGAATTTTGACTACTTGCGTAAGTTGAATATTTCAATTAGTGATATTAATTCAATTCGATTGTTTGGAAATGGTGGTTTGATAATTCCGGATAACAATACAGATCCGAGGCCAGACTCATTAGTGGAAATCCCAAGGCTTGTAGTACGTAAAAATAGCAGCGGTATCGACACAGCGGATTATATTGTTTTCTATGGATGCGGAGTAAGGGGTTGGAGCTACAATGCATACGACAAAAATTTTCAACATTATATTAATCCTTACACTGACACGAATTACTATTTCTTTACTGTGAGTCAAGGAACAGCAGGAAGGCAGATGGATTCAATTGTCTCTGCGAATTCCGCTTCGACATCAGTACAATATTTTCAGGAAAAAATATTTAACGAGAAAGAGCAAACAAATCTTTTAAACACCGGCAAAAGATGGGCGTGGTCAGAATTTTCAGGAATAAATAATACTTATACGTATTACAATTCGCTTCCAGGAATAGTCTCAAATACACAAGTCAATTATGCATTTAACTTCATGCGCCGCTCTCCATCCACAGATTATTTGTATATATTTGAGAATGGCAAACAACTTCAGCAAAGTCAAAGTGCGATGGGGGCAGCAACAAGCATGAGCATTGGCGAGACTGATCCATATGCGGAAGATTTGCTGGTTACTGCAACCGGAGGATTGCCTCAACCTGATTCGAGCAGGAGCGTAGTTAAAATTCAAATGACAATCAACGATCAAACTTCAGAGACATGGCTAGATTGGCTGGAAATTTATTATCAACGGAAATTTGAAGGTTTGAATGATGCACTTCTGTTCACGACACCAGATACCATAGGATCAATTCAATACACGGTAAGTAATCTTTCGTCAGAAGTCCGCGTTTTCGACGTGACAGATCCTAATGCTGTGAAGCAAATAATATTTAGTCAGACGGGTTCTTCAAGCACATTTCAACTTCAACAGACTGCGAGAAATGTACGTAATATTGCCGTGATTGGTAAAAATGGTTACATGGTTCCGTCAGCCGCTGTAAAAGTTGAAAAATTTACGCCAAATAATCTTCATGATTTTCAAGATCAAATCGATTTTATTATTATTTCACCGACCGAATTTATCTCTGAAGCGAACAGGTTAAGAGATCATAGACAATTGCACGATAGCTTAAATACACTAGTTGTGGACATTCACCAAATTTATAACGAATTCTCCGGCGGTCTTCCGGATCCTTTGTCCATACGAGAATTCCTAAAATATACTCAAGACAATTGGGCATATCCAAAACCACGATATGTCTTGTTATTTGGCAATGGACATTTTGATTATAAGAATATTAGCACGACCCAGCGAAATTGGATACCACCGTACGAAACAGAATATTCTTTTACAACATTTGATTCATATCCAAGTGATGATAAATTTGTTATACTTGGCTCATCAAATTCCTNNTTGCAATCGGTCGATTTCCGGTGCGCAATCTCAATGATGCTGCCATCATGATAGATAAAGTAATTTCATACGAAACTGCTCCATTAGATCCATGGCGAAATAGAATTACGTTTGTTGCCGATGACGGAAAAACTTCGGAGGGAGATGATGGCTCACTATATACTGATCATTCAGAAGCAATATCTGAAAATGATGCGCTCAAGAGTTATGAAAAGAACAAAATTTATGAAGTTGCATATTCTACCGTTAACAGCGGGGGGGGGCGCAGGAAACCGGATGTAAATAAAGCAATTGTTGATGCATTTAATTCTGGAACGATCATTACTAATTATATCGGTCATGGTAATAATCGATTGTGGGCACATGAAGCAGTATTTACACGAGAAGGTGACCTACCGCAACTTGTCAACAAAGATAGATTGACATTTACTGCGACAGCGACGTGCAGCTTTGGATGGTATGATAATCCAAGCGAGATTAGCGCAGGAGAATTATTAGTCACAATGGAACAAGGCGGTGCTATTGCTGATTTTACTGCATCGCGCGTAGTAAATGATGGTCCAAACTTTACACTTGACATGTCCTTGTTTAATTACCTCTTACAAAGAAATTCCGATGGACAGTTTCTGAGAATAGGCGATGCATGCCTTTTGGCAAAATCGATTAATTCAGATCAACAAAATACGAACAAATTTCATCTCTTCGGCGATCCAACGGTCCGCCTATTGATACCTAAAGATACTGCTACAGTTGATAGTATAAATGGCTTCAGCATAGCAACAAATAATACTATTAAGATAAAATCATTGGGACTTGCCCGCATTGCAGGTACAATGAAACGAAATAATGTAGTAATGTCTTCGTTCAATGGCGAAGGTGCACTCCAACTTTTCGATTCGCAAAAGGAAATGTCAATTGTGGATGGAGTTGGCACATTTAATTTTAAACTTAATGGCAGTCTTCTCTACCGTGGTGTTGTATCTATCACTAATGGACACTATGGAGCAGTCGTTCCTATTCCCAAAGATGTAACAATTGGAAAAAATGCGCGGATATCAATGTATGCTTGGAGCGGTCAATCTGATGGAACTGGAAGCACAGAAAATGTGATGATTGACGGCATAGATACAACAATAGCGAGAGACACAGTTGGCCCGGTTATAGCAGTGTATCTTGATACCATTTCATTTCATCCGGGTGGTGTGGTAAAGAGCAATCCGACTATTATTGTGCAGCTTGAAGATGAAAGCGGTATTAACACATCGACTGTTGGGGTTGGACATCAATTATCAGCTACTATCAATAATCCGGAAAGGACATTCAACCTTTCTAATAATTATAGTAGCAGTCCTGATAATTACAAAAAAGGCGAAGCGCGTTATCAATTGCAAGATCTTAGTGATGGTAAATACACGTTGCACGTGAAAGCGTGGGATATTCAGAACAATTCATCGGAAGCTGAAACTTTTTTTGAGGTGCACTCTGCCGACGATTTTGCGGTGCTCAATGCCGTGAATTATCCAAATCCGTTCTCAAATTCGACAACATTCACATTCCAACGGACATCGTTTGATCCGATAGACGTGGAAATAAAAATTTATTCAATTGCAGGACGTTTAATTGGAAATATCAACGCACAAAATATCGTAGAGAACTTTGTGAGGATACCATGGGATGGAAAAGATAACGATGGAAACGCACTCGCAAACGGTGTTTATTTCTATAAATTAATTGCCCGTGATAAAAATGTACAACGCACAAGTGAAACAATCGGTAAGCTTGCTGTAATGCGATAGTCGATTGTTGGAAAGCTTGTCTCAAACATATAAATGATAGAAAAAGTGATTCTGAAAATAATTCGTTCATAGTAATCGCATTAATCAGAAAATATATCGGTATTCATTATTATTAGGAGGATTGAACGTTATGATAAAGAAAATGGTTTTTGTAATAGTTGTATTAGGAATTTGTGTTCCAGAAATAGTGCGAGCACAAACAACAACAGCAATTCCGTTTTTGCTCATTGTTCCGGACTCAAGATCAAGCGGAATGGGAGAAACAGGTGTAGCATTGGCGGATAATGCTTGGGCTACATTTTGGAATCCTGCGGGACTTGCATTCCAAAAAGGATCTGAACTTGCAATGACCCATACAAATTGGCTTCCTGGTTTGGGATTGTCGGATCTATGGATTGCGCATCTCGCATACAAACAGCCCGTTGAAGATTTAGATGGTATAGTAGGTGCTCAATTGACTTATCTCAATCTAGGTGAGTTTAATCAGACAAGTTCTTCCCCAGATGTGATCGGGACGTTTACCGGCTATGAGATGGCTTTTGCCTTGACATATAGTACCAAACTCACTGAACAACTTGGTATTGGTACCAGTGTCCGGATTATCTATTCACATCTTGCACCTTTTGGGGCGGGTGAAGAAAAAGGAACTGGGACAGCCACTGGAGTTTGTTTCGATATCGGATTGTTGTATCGTCCGCTTGTATGTAACATTCCATTTACTGACGTTGACCTTGGTAAGAGCATTAGTTTTGGTGCGAATATTGCCAATATTGGTCCCAAGATGTCTTACATCGATAGAGCACAAGCAGATCCTTTACCGATGAATCTTCGTCTTGGTATTGCATACAAATTTCTTGAAAGCGATTATAATAATATTAATGGTACTGTAGAAGTAAACCGATTGTTGGTGAATCGATATGGATCTTCATCGGATGAATTTTACAAAGCATTCTTTACCACTTGGACAAGCGGTAATATAAGCGAACAAATACGCCGGTTCGATTCTGCGATAGGATTAGAATATTGGTACGGTTCTCCTAAGCTCATTGGATTGCGCTTTGGATATTTCTATGAGGATCCGAGAGAAGGAAACCGCAAGTTCATGACATTCGGCGCAGGTCTTCGATATGATCTCTATGCATTCGATTTTGGGTACCTTAGCGCTTTAGAAGGTCAAAATCCACTAGATGGAACGCTGCGCCTGTCACTTTCGATTGGTTGGGGCGGTGATGTGAATTAAGAATTTAAGTATCGGATATTCATTGAATCCTCTGCGACATTCATCGTTTTGCAGATGGTATGGTTTTGTCATCCGCGTTTTACTATGATCTTTTTACCGGATATTTGAATAGCAGGCTGAAGTGTTTCTAATAAAGATTGGAGTGCTTGTGACACGAGCTTGGACAATATGTGTGTTGCTTCTTATAAGCAATTTTTCATTTGCGCAAAAACGAAATGCGTTTTCGCATCTATTGCAAAAACGCATGAGTTCCGAGCAGGTACAGACGAACGCGATAACACCGCGGGACACAGTTCGTATTCTTGCTATTATGGTAGAATTCCAGACTGATGCCGATGAATGGACAACCGGTGATGGAAAATTCCAATCGATTTCGACTGTAGCTACGGACACACTGATCGATCCGCCGCCTCATGACTCCTTGTACTTCGCAAACAAAATTCAATTTGTTGAAAATTATTTCCGCAAAGTATCTAATGGAAAACTTACTGTCACAGGTGCAGTGTATGCTGACAGTAAACGAATTACACTTTCGAAATCGATGAAGTCCTATGCACCTCCAACAAATAACAATGACAATAAGAACCTTGCTGAACTAGCAGGAGAGAGCTGGCAAATTGCAGATTCTCTTTATCCTGAAATCGATTTTCAAAAATATGATGCATTTGTTATTTTCCATGCGGGAGTAGGACGCGATATTGATTTAGTCAGCTCATTAGGAGTAAATCCTGCTCCATATGATATTCCTTCTTTGTATCTTGATTCGACCGCATTTGCCGTCGCACTTGGGCAATCATCTTTTCCTGGCTTTGTGAACGGTTTGATCAAAAACACAATTATCCTGCCGGAAACTGAATCGCGCAACATTCCCACCACTTTAGGCATACTGACATATGAATTAAGTATCAATGGAATGTTTGCCGCATCTGTGGGAAGTTATTTGGGGCTACCGGACTTATTCAATACAAAGACAGGAAGTTCCGGCATAGGACAATTTGGATTAATGGATGGTGCAGATATCTTTGCATATAATGGACTCTTTCCACCGGAACCAAGTGCATGGGAAAAAATATATTTAGGATGGCTCACGCCTATAACAATTGTAAATTCATCAGTAAATCTTTCAGTACCGGCGGTTGGACTAAAATATCCTTCTAAGCAAGACACGGTCTATAAGATTCCAATAACTTCTTCAGAATATTTTCTTATAGAAAATAGAAATAGAAATCCAAAAGGAACAGGTTTAGATATAAAAATTGCAAATGCAAAAGGTGATACGCTTTGGCGTCATTTCAACAAAGATACTACCGGTTTCTCGTATGATAGTGTGAACGGAATCAGCGGTTCTGTAGTAGACGTGAGCAATTTTGATTGGGCATTGCCTGGATTCATGGATACAACGCATCTGTATGACGGCGGTGGAATACTTATCTGGCACATAGACGAAAATGTGATTCAAGCAGGATTAAGCACAAACTCTATCAATACGAACTTGACACATCGCGGGGTAGATTTGGAGGAAGCAGATGGTGCAAAAGATATAGGACAAGTTGCTGAATGGGGGACAGAGAATGGATGGGCGCTCGATTGCTGGTTTAATGGCAATCCCGCAGATCCCTATAAAAACATCTTTGATCAGAACTCATTTCCGAATAGCAACAGCTTTTCAAGTGCCGCAAGTTTAGTAACGATTAAAGATTTTAGTTCACGATCACCACGTATGACAATGACGGTGGAAATCGGGAATCAGATACTTCATCGCGATTCTTTAATGCACCGCGAATTTAAAAACACAAACGTGAGTTCATTTCCGACATCAACAAAAAATCATCTCTATCTTCCGACAAGCAATGGAATCTTTGCACTGCAAAACAATGGACAAAGTCTATTAGGAAATACAACGGATCTCCTGTCTGCCACTTCAACTGCTAACGGGGTGGCAGTGAATGTACTGCCAGATTCCACTGAAATAGTCGCGAGCGTACAAGACAGCGTTTTGAAAATCTTTAAATTCGCATTTCATAATGGGCTAAGTTCGCTTGATAGTATAAAAAAATCCTATACGCATCGCTTCACGACTTCGCCTTGTTTTGCCCAATTAGATTCGTCGTCCATTCTTGTTGGCGCAGAATCAGGAACGATCTATCAGTTTAACACAAATGGCGATGCGATTTCTGAACGTTCAGTTGGAACTGACTCGATATCATCAATTACCTTACTACCAACATCTTCATCAGCAAAATCAAATGAATATTTTTTTACATCAGGAAATAGAATCTATAGCGAGAACTTAACAGTAGATTTACCTACTTCTTCAAATAGTTGGATGCTTGCAGCGGCAGTATCTCCAAGAGGAAATTACATAATCTCAGCAGAAAAGACTGGAAACAAAGTAGTTTCCTATAACCAATCATTGTCCCAGAAAAATTATGAGATAAGCGTTCCGGGCTCCGGAATTCAAGAACTTGCTGTAGCAGATATTGACGGTGATGGAGAAAAAGATGCTGTAGTTCAATCTACAAATTCTCTCTCGGTTATTAGCCGTGTTGGCTCTATGCTTGATGGTTTTCCCATTCAAGCCCGAACCGGCTTGGAGTTTACAGGTACGCCGCTTGTTATGGATTTTAATGGAGATACTAAGCAAGAAATTGTTCTCTTAACGAACGATGGTGAAATGTGGGTGTACGATCGAAATGGAAAATTGCTCTCAGGTTTCCCAATGCAAGTAACTTCATCAGGAAAAGCATATCCTATGGCTTATACAAGTCCATTTAACAAATTAGGTATAGCAGTCCTTTCTGAAAACGGTTCGTTCGATGCATTTCTTACTTCGAATTCGACAACATCAACTTCATTAACGTGGTGGCAGTATCTGGGCGATGAACGTCACAGCAATGCGGATGTGAATGTTACGCAGGCTATTCCGATTAGTACAGAATTCTTTCCTAAGTCACGCGTATATAATTGGCCGAATCCGACTTATGGTCAATCAACCCAAATTCGATACTTTACAAGTGAGGATGCTAATGTTACGATCACCATCCTTGACCTTTCCGGTAAGAAGATAACAGAATTGTCTGGACATGGAACAGCAGGAATGGACAATGAGGTAACATGGAATGTCTCCAATATTCAAAGCGGTGTTTATCTCGCCCGTGTTGAGGCTCATGGTGCGAACAAGAGCGAAGTAGTGTTTATTAAGATAGCGGTGGTAAAATGAGATGTACTTTAGAATGATTGGTTTATGTTGGACGAAGAAAAAAGAGTTCCGGAATATTGCTACGGATGTTAGATAGTAAAATAAATACTTCTTATTTAAATTAAAAATTACAGGAGGGTTGTTCATAAAATTGTTACCGCGATTGGAGTAGAAATCGCAAAAACAACAATATGTTCAACTATCTTGAAGGAGTATTTATATGAAACGGTCAATTGTATTCTTAATGATGGCATTGTTTATTGCCTCTTGTAAGAAAGAAGGATCGAATCCTGTTGAATCTATTGGTGTGCAAGAAAAAGTTACAGATTATTATCCGTTAGCAGTTGGCAATTATTGGATTTATGAATATTACACGTCCGATTCAACAATGAATTTTATAGACCAGAATCTACTTGATAGTGTTTATGTAGAGAAAGACAGCATTTGCAACGGCAATGTCTGCGCAGTGGTCTGTAGTTCTTATTGGAGTGAACCTTCTCATTCGACTAACCCAGCCTTCATACGAGATTCTTCTGATTATATTGTAACAAATGGAGGCGCGAAGTTATTTACAATAAATCAAGATACCAGTTATCTTATTGCATTTTATCCTTATGACTTCCCCACTCATCATGATAGTACGTTTTATATGACTTGGAAAATGAAGAATTCAGACTCGGTATGTGTAGTTCCCGCAGGTCAATATTCGGCTAAGTATGTAATTGGCAGCCTAAAGGCAACCAAACCTACTCCCCATTCCATGCAAGAACGAAATTATTATTATGCATATGCAAAAGATATTGGTCTCGTCAGCCAAAGACAAGGTTATGTAGGATCGCCAGATTATTATGAAGAATGTTTAATACGGTATAGAATTAATGGCAAAATACATTATTAAATAATGCTATAATCCCGTAAGCAAATGTTTGCACTGTGTTTTATAAAATAATTATCACATAATATATTTTACTGACTAACCAGTTCAAGATGACCGAACGAGCGCAATGCAAAAGTCATTGCGCTCAAGGGTATGGTACAAAAGAAAAAATATTCTATTATTTCCATAGAGAGGAAACTTGAAGTATAAATTATTTTTAATAGTTAGTTTGTTCTTCGCGATATCTTCAATTGTCGTTGCCCAAGAGGATTACAGTAGTCCGGAATTAGATTGGAAGACAATCGAAACAAAACATTTTCTCGTTCATTTCCATAATGGCGCAGAACGCACGGGACACGAAATAGCAAAGATTGCCGAAAGCATTTATGGTCCGATTACAACCATGTACAGCCACGAACCTGATCAGAAAGTCAGTATTATCGTTCGTGACCATGATGATTACTCAAATGGCGGTGCATATTTCTATGATAATAAGATTGTCATTTACGCGCCCGCGTTAGATTTTGAATTGCGTGGAACTCATCCGTGGCTATGGAATGTAGTTTCACATGAATTCACGCATATTATACAAATTCAGACAGCGATGAAATTCGGTAGAAAAGTACCGGGATTTTATTTTCAATGGCTTGGCTATGAAAAAGAGAGCCGCCCGGATGTCCTCTATGGTTATCCCAATGTCATAGTTTCTTATCCGATTTCCGGATTTGTTGTACCGCCATGGTTTGCCGAAGGTGTTGCGCAGTATAACAATCCTGTGCTGGGATATGACACATGGGATTCTCATCGCGACATGATTTTACGAATGTATCTAATTGATGGAAACCCGCTTTCATGGAATGAGATGGCATTCTTCGGAAAAAATAGTCTTGGAAATGAATCTGTCTACAATTCTGGATTTTCTCTTGTAGGATATATAGGGCAGAAATACGGCGTTGATAAACTTCAAGCAATCTCGAGACAACTTTCAAAACTCTTTCGTTTAACAATTGATGGTGCCATTGAAGCTGTACTCGGAATAACAGGTGAACAACTTTACACTGAGTGGAGAACGGAAAAGACAAAAGAATACAAACAGCTTGAAGATTCTTTGAAACCGATGCTCAAAGGCGGAGATATTATTGAGAAAGAAGGATTCGGAAATTTCTATCCTGTGTTTTCGCCGGATGGTTCTAAAATTGCTTACGTCTCTAATAAAGGCACAGATCGTTGGGCGAGCAGTATTTATATTTATGACTGTGCAACGAAAACATCAAAAATGATCCTGCCTGAAGCGCTGTCAACTCTCGTTCGCTCATCTTTATCATTTTCTCCAGACAATAAATATATCTATTATGCGCAAATCACTCGGGAAAATCCGCATTGGTCGGGATACAGCGATTTATATCGATTCAATCTTTCCACTGAAAAGGAAGAGCGATTAACCCATGGACTGCGTGCAATAAACCCAAAACTATCTTCAGATGGGAAAAAACTTATATACACAACGGGAAGCGATGGCACGCTCAATATTGGTATGTGCGATGCAGATGGGAAAAATATTTCCCGCGTAACGCACTTTCAAAATGGCGAGCAGGTTTATACTCCCGTATGGTCAAAAGATGGTACAAGGATTGCTTTCGGATATTCGACCGGACACAACCAATCTGTTGCCCTTATCGATTCAAACGGGAATAATTTCCAGGTATTAATACATGCAGGAGATTGCCGAAATCCTTTTTTTGCATCTGATTCAACGCTTCTATATTCTTGGGATAAGGGCGGTATTTTTAATGTATACACACTTAATCTCCCGACCGGATATGAAAAACAAATTACGAATGTTCTTGGCGGCGCATTTCTTCCTACAGTAAACAATAAAGGAGACGTCGCTTACGTTGACTATTCATCAACCGGATATAAAATTGCGCTTTTACATCAAGACTCAATTGATGTTCTATTGTCAGTGGTTTCAGAAAAAGATTCTCTGCAAACAAAGTTAAACGCGCCGAATCTTTACAGCAGCTTGATAGAGAAAAAAACCGGAGAACAATCGGTCCAGGCGACAAATGGGAATTCGCCTGATGAAAATAAATCATTGCCTCAAGCTAAACCTTATCATTCGGTGTTCACCAGTATCTCAATTATTCCTTTACTTCGTATAGACACATATAATAAAAACAGCAGCGGACTTGATGTAGTGAAGCCAGGCTTGTATATAACTTCCTCCGATGTGCTCGATAAAATGAGTCTCTTTGGCGGCGCAGACATTAATAGAAAATTGGAGAGAGATCTATTTTTTATTTTTGAATACAGCGATCGGCTGCCGATTCTTTACCAATTGGGCTTAGAGCCGACAGCTACGATAGAGCTTTATAATATTACTCGGTCCCGTGACATTATTTTTGATTATTCATACAATCCTACGTTAACAACTAGAACGGTTGTTACATATACTTTGTCTGAGTTTGATTTTTCGCTTAAGCAAAAAATATTTTCTGAAAACTGTGATTTAAAATTGGGTTATTCAATGAGTCGATACAGTCAGGATTTTGGTGGTTGGTACGATTCCCTCCTCATCCCTATCGGTGCGCCTGTAATACCGGCTTCTGGGTCTACATACTTCATTGGTAATACCTTCTCGGTACAGCTTAAGTATGATGGTATTCTGCGAACATTGGATAAAGATATCAATCCGGTCGGAAGATCATTTTCATTGAAATATTTCTTCGAGTTTGATAAATTTAATCCGACAGATTCGACTTCAACATCTAGCGGGTTTCGCGTTCCTGTCTACACGAATTACAATATTTCAAGATTTGAGCTAGCTTGGAATGAGCACATAGCTCTGCCTTTTCCAAGGCATACACTTTCGTTCGCATTGAATGCCTCTGGCATACTTGGACCGACTATTGATGAGTTCTTCGATTATTATGCAGGCGGCTTAATTGGAATGCGCGGTTATTCGTTTTATGCGCTCGGAGGTAATAAAACAATTACACTGAATACAACGTATAGATTTCCGATTGCCACAAAATTAGATTTCAGAATTCTTCAAATCTATTTTTCCAAACTCTACGGATCTGTATTTTATGATATAGGAAATGCATGGTCGGGTGAAATACCATCTATAGATCAATGGAAGCAAGATGTAGGATTTGAACTTCGGCTTGAGACATTTTCTTTCTATGCATATCCAACACGCATCTTTTTTTCAGGTGCATATGGCTTAAATCGGTTTTCCAGGGATGTGCAGGATATTAATACAACCACTGTCCAATATGGACATGAATGGCGTTTCTATTTGGGCATCTTGTTCGGTTTTGAATTAAACGACATCATGCCGCGGCAATTTATGAGGTAATTATGAAATATAGATTTGTGATATTTGGAATATGCGGGCTATTCATCTTGTCCATTCATGCGCATGGGCAGTATAAATATACGCCTGTTCAACAGCAGCAAGGCATCTGTCTTACCGGCAGTCTCCAATGTGATTTGGAGATGAATATTGATAGAGATCTTCTATCTGACAGTATTCGCGCCACTAATAAAACAGTTATGAAGAAAACCCGCTATTCTCCTTTAGCGGCAGGATTGTATTCGGCTGTTTTACCGGGTGCAGGACAATTCTATACGAAAAGTTACTGGCAGAGTGCTGCTTTTTTTGGTGCAGAAGTCTTAGCGTGGGTTGTATATGCAACATATGAGAAAAAAGGTGACCGGCAAACGAATGACTTCCAGCAATATGCAGATGAACACTGGTCAGTTGCGCAATATGCTGCTTGGATTAATTTAAACTTTGGTAAAACAATAAATATTAATTCAGATCAGAGTCTTAAATCATGGGAAAAAGTTCAGTGGGCGGAATTAAATACTGCAGAAGATCAGATAGCCAGCGATCAAAGCATTCAACCGACAGGTTTCACGCACAAACTTGCACCGCATGGTGATCAGCAATTCTACGAAATGATTGGAAAATATTCACAATTTGGCGGCGGATGGGATGATGCAACATCATATACAAGAGCGGATGTAATTGCCAATAACGGGATAGGGAATGTTTCTCCGCGATTTCTAGCATACAGCGATATGAGAGGCAAGGCAAATAGTTACTACAATATTGGGACAACTGTTTCATATGTTATCGTTGCAAATCACGTTTTCAGTGCGCTTGAAGCAGCTTTGAATGCCTCAAAGATCAATCATAGAATTCAACTGCAAGGACATATTCAATCACGAAGAATTTATGGAAACTTGGTAGAATTTGTGCCGACGCTTAATGTGAAATATGAATTATAGAGTTCTGTCAGCTTGATTGGAATGCATTTGTTCCATAAATTGCTGTTGAAGTAGTATTTGTTATTATTTGCATAGGATTTATTCATCCCACTTTTGTGCTTAAGGATTGTTGCACTTCGGTGGGTGGGCAAGCATTCATTACTATTTACTAGTCTTGATGAAAAAACTATATTCCCCTTGGCGGTCAGCATATATTCAGACATTCAGTGATAAAACAAAATCACGCGGATGTCTCTTTTGCGCAATGACGGAAAAAGCTTCTGATGCTGAAAATCTCGTTATATGGCGAGGAAAATTCTGCTTTGTTGTGATGAATAAATATCCGTACAATAGCGGGCATTTGATGATTGTCCCATATCGGCATACGTCTATCTTTACTAAACTTTCCAGTGAAGAGCATGGAGAGATTATGATGATGACAGGAAAATGTATTAAGGCGCTTAAAAACACTTCAAAGCCGCAAGGATTTAACTTTGGAGCAAATTTAGGTAAGGTAGCAGGTGCCGGAATAGACAAACATATTCACTTCCATATTGTGCCCAGGTGGAATGGAGATACAAATTTTATGCCCGTTGTTGCAAAGACAAAGGTAATTTCGCAAGACCTTAAAAATACATGGAAGTCACTAAAAAAAGAATTCAAAAATGTACAATAACTTTTACGTAAGGTTACTATGAAACGATTGTTTCTAATTTTCTCTTTATTCTTTTTCATTTCTTATCTGATACTACCCAATTGCATAAATGCTCAGCAACAAGAAGCCATTAAACAACAAGCGGATACGCAGCTTCAGAATATGACTCCAGATCAGATAAAGGCAAAAATTAAAGAACTTGGAATGAATGAAAAAGAAGCAGAAGTAAAAGCTAATGCACTTGGTGTTGACCTGCAAAAATATCTTGACATTCAAGCAGCTCAACAGAAAGCTCAGCAGTCAACGGAAGCTCAAAGAGCGGGGGAGCAACCTGTGAAGCAAGCAGTTCCGGTTCCTGCCGCTGTACCGCAACTTCCAGATTCTGTACCGGGCTTTGAAGGAAGAACTGGAGTGGCTAAACTCCAGCCATATGGTTATAATTTATTCCAATATCCAACGTCCACATTTGAACCTGTGCTTAATATGCCGACTCCATCAAATTATATGTTAGGTCCGGGTGATGAATTATTGTTGACTATATGGGGTGAAACGCAGCTCTTTTCTCAATTTGTCGTTTCGAGAGAAGGAAATATTATTATTCCGAATGTTGGTCCAGTGCCTGCTCAAGGAGTGACAGTGGAAGCATTGAAAACGCGATTGTTAAATCGACTCACTTCATTTTATTCAGGGCTACGCAATGGCGGACATGATGCAAACACGTGGTTAGATGTATCGATTGGTAAACTGAGAACGATACAGGTTTTTGTGTTAGGTGAAGTGAAGAAACCGGGCGGTTATGCGATTTCTTCTATGTCAACTTCTTTTCTTGCTTTGTACGTTGCAGGCGGACCGAATATTAATGGTTCCCTTCGTTCGATAGAAGTATTACGTAATAATAAAAACATTTCAACGATCGATTTCTACGATTATATACTCAGAGGCGACAAGTCAAAAGATGTTCGTTTACAGGATGGAGATGTTGTGTTCGTCAAGACTATTGGTAAGCGAACTGCAATTATCGGGAATATCATACGACCGGCAATCTATGAATTAAAATCCGATGAGACGCTCAAAGACTTGCTTGTCATGGCTGGCGGCCTTCAGGTCAATGCATATTATGATCGGGCACATGTGGAACGTATCATTCCTTTTGCCGAACGGAAGAATTATTCGAAGAACATACTCGATCTTGATGTGAAATATTCTTCAGCAGAAGATTTACTTAAGAGTAATTTCAAACTGGAAAATGGCGATATAGTATCTGTTCTTCAGATAAATGAATTCCTGCAAAATAGAGTGACCATAACAGGAAACGTGAAAAAACCCGGAGTCTTTGCTTTAAAGAATGGGATGCGGGTTAGTGATCTCGTGCAAGAGGCGGACAGTCTCATAAGCGACACGTTTGGTGAGAGAGCGGATCTTATTCGTGTGCTTCCAAGTTTTAGAAGACAGATCCTGTCATTTAACCTTGCTCTTGCCATACAGGGAGATCTTACACAGAATCTAGAACTTGAACGGGAAGATTCAATTATTATTTATAAGCAGAAATACTTCTTTCCTGAACAGACCGTTTCTATTGCCGGGGCAGTTCGAAAGCCGGGAATCTATACACGTGCTGAGAATATGACAGTGGCGGATCTTGTTGTAATGGCAGGCGGATTGACAGAAGCAGCATCAAAACAAGGCTGGGAACTTGCAAAATTAGATACAAGCCAAATTGGTTATTTGAGCAAAATCAGAAAATTTAATGTAACAGAGAATTATTGGGATGACCAAAAAACTCAGCCCATAGTCCTGGAAGATTTTGATCATCTTATGGTGCCGTTTAATCCAAAGTTTAACCGCCAACGGCTTATTACGATCACCGGATATGTTACGTATCCAGGATCGTATGCGTTGCAGGAAGAAAACGAGAAACTTTCGAGTATTATTAAACGGGCAGGAGGATTGCGTACCGGGGCATATTTAGTGGGCTCTACTATTGTGCGCAAATGGAATAATGCCGGTTTGGTACCTGTCGATTTTGAGAAAGTGCTCGATGATGATAATTCGCGAGACAACATTTCAATGCTGGATGGCGATGTTGTTAACATTGCCTTCAAACAGGAAGTGGTTTTAGTACGCGGTGAAATATTTGTTCCTTCTGCAGTCGTTTATAAGAAAGGCGCAAGTCTCAGTTACTATTTAAAGCAAGCCGGCGGCTTGAAAGATGAAGCCGATGATGATAGAATATTTGTTACAATGCCCAATGGGAGAAGGTGGGAAGAGAGTTGGTTTATTTTTCCTAATCCGGATATTCCCGGAGGAAGCGTAATTTCTGTTCCCCAAAAAATAGTGAAGGAAAATAATACATTACCTATTATGCGCGATTGGGCAACTATATTTGTGGCCATAGCGACGATGATGGTAGCGATTGTGCAGATTACAAAATAGTAACATTACGAAAATTATAATGAAACAATCTCAAAATATCGAAGAAACCTCCGGACAATCAGCGCAAGGTGCATCTCGTCTCAATTGGACGAATATACTTTCGCTCCTGTGGCAATCCAGAAAATTTATTTGCATTGTTACAGGTGCTATAACGATACTGGCAATAATTATTAGTTTGATATTGCCCGAAACATTTAAATCAACAGCGGTACTGTTGCCAGATACTGATAAATCTAAACTAGGATTAGGCGGCAGCCTATCTAGTCTTGCTGCTATCGCTGGTGTTAATGTTGGTGGAGAAGAATCAGTCGTACGGTTGTATCCGACAATTCTTAAAAGTGAGTCGGTGTTAAGGACGGTTATTTATTCAAAGTACAAAACAAAAGAATATTCTGATTCTGTAAATCTTATCCAATACTGGAATATCAAGGAAAAGAATCCGGAGCGGGATTATGAAGTTGCATTGCTGAATCTTCGAACCATATTAGATGTTGCTATGGACCTTAAGACAGTCGTGTTGACGATGTCAATGGAAACAGAAGAGCCGCAGTTATCTGCAGACATACTGAATAATACAATTTGTGTGGCGGATAAATTTATTCGGACACAGAGAAACACTAATGCTTTGGAGCAAAGGAAATGGATAGAAGCACGATTAGTGGAAGTGAAAGCAGACCTTTCAAAAGCAGAGAATGCTTTAAAAGAGTTTAGGGAAAAGAATAGAATGGTAAGCAGTTCGCCGCAACTATTATTAGATCAGGAACGGCTTATGCGTGAAGTGCAGATTAATACCGTAATGTATACAGAGCTAAAAAAACAGTATGAGCTTGCGAAGATTGAAGAGATACGGACAACTCCGATTATAAATGTTATGGATTATGGACGAGCTGCTGCAAAGAAAGAAAGACCCAAAAGATCCATTATTGTCCTTGTATCTATGATGCTGGCATTTGTCGGATCTGGTAGCTATCGCGTTATTGAACAGATGTACGGCGAAAATATTATTAATTGGTGCAATAAGTTTAGATTGATAAAATAATATTTTTAATAAACAGGAATACTTTATTCTCTGTTGATTTATATTCCTCGCAGTTTGTAGTGAGGATTGTTTATTGAATATAAAAATTATTTATTGAGATAGCAGGTATTTTCAAATATGAAGATATCTGCTATTTATTTATAATGGTTACGATGTTATTTAAGAAGATAAGTGCAATTTAACACGATAAATCCAATTACTGTACGATAGGCAGATAATGTATAAGAAAATAATATGCGCCATTTTACCATTTTATAAATCACGATATTTATTACATGCGAATTCGATAATTATGACAAAATAAGTTGTAAAGTCGATCTAAATTGTTTGCGAATATTAAATTATATTAAATTTGTACTATTAAACTATTGTATTATCGACTAACATATCTTATGTAATATTTAAATTGAGCGATAGGGTGACATGCCATGTAAAATGGCGTAAATGAAAATCGATTGAAAGAGAATTAATATGACTAAAGAAATTATTAAGACATTATTGCCAAAATATATTTTAAATATTAGACAAAAAATAAGGCTCTATTTGCAAGAAAGAAAAGAATTAAAAGAGTGGAAGAATAGAGGTTGCCCTGTTCCTCCACCTCATATTATAAAAATAAGAACGATACAAGAATATCAGCTTAAATATGGATACTCTATCTTAATTGAGACTGGGACATATATGGGCGATATGGTAGAAGCTCAACGAAAAAGATTTAAAAATGTCATTTCAATAGAATTGGGAAAAGACCTCTTTGAGAAAGCAAAAATGAGATTCAAAAAAAATAAAAATGTAATTCTTTATAAAGGCGATAGTGGAACGGTATTGCCTCAGATACTACAGGACATAAAAGAACCGGCGATATTTTGGTTAGACGGTCATTATTCCGAAGGAGTGACAGCGAGGGGTGATAAAGATTGTCCAATATTGGAAGAACTTAAGGCAATACTCGAAACGGAAAAATTTAATCATGTATTACTTATTGATGATGCGAGGTTGTTTATAGGGCAAAGTGATTATCCTACCATAGAAGAACTGAATGAGTTTATCAAAGGGGAAAATAATAGTTATGAGCTTGAAATTAAGAATGACATTATTAGGTTTGTTGTAAAGTAGAATATTTTAACATAATATTATATTGAAATTTATTCGAAACAGGAAGAATATTTGTATTTATGGTTAAGAGATTAAGAGAGTCGATCCAGAACATATTTAATAGTCAAACACTGATGATCCAAAACATTATCTTAATTTAACCGAGTATAATTTGAAGTTCATTTCTATTAAAAAACATTTTCATAAAAAAAATATTTATGACCTTTTATGGCTGATATTTGGGCAAGGTGTTACATTTGTTTTGGGAATATTCATTACAAAACAAATTTCAAAAATAGGCCCAGAAGAGTTCGGGAAATATTCATTAATCTTAACAATTCAAGGGTTTATCAATTTGGTCTACTTTGGCCCTGCCGAACAATCTTTTTTGCGTTTTTTTTATGATTACGAAAAAAAAGGTGATGCGCACGCCTATACAAAATTGATGGTACAGTTTCTTCGAAATTCTGGAGTGAGCATTTTATTCCTTTTTGTTTTAGCAGGTATTTACTTACAAATAGCTCTAGGTGGATATCTCTTTCTTTATTTATCTGCTATTGGTTTATTCCTAATGATGACATTAATCAATCCGTTGTTAATTTCTTTTTTAAATTTGCTAAAGTATAGAAAGATTAATAGTGTTTTACAAATCGGGGAGAGAGTATTAGCATACTCAACGCTCTTGTTGTTCTATTGGTGGATTTCTCCTTCTATTACAATTATTCTTTTTTCTTTTTCCTTTTCTCTTCTAGTGATCATCGTCTACCGAGTGTTCTTTATTAGTAAAATTATCCCATTTCAAGTGCAGATAAAAACCGGTTTTAGACATGAAGTATTTAAAAAGATATTGATCTTTAGTTCGCCATTTCTTTTGTGGGGAATAGCTTCATGGCTTCAGATGTACAGCGAAAAATGGATTATCCTTCAATATCTTGGAGGTGTTGTACTAGGGAAATATTCTTTTATCTATACCATAGCCAATATTTTCATTGTTATTCCTTACGGTGTAATCTCGCAGTTTATTATACCATCCATTTATGAGAAAAGTAATGATTTAAAAAACGAGGCAAATCTAAAACAAATATCTTTTTTCCTGTTGTTATTTGTAGGTGTGTTGGGTATAATTACCCTAATAGCCTTATTCATTACGTCCCTTTTCGGCCGCCAATTGATCTTATTCCTTGGGAATCCACTTTTTGAAGATGCATGGACAATGTTGCCTATTTTGTGTTTGGGACTGGGTTTGTTCTATGTCGGACAAGCTCTAAGCACACTGGGCATGTCCTTAAATGTGCCGAGAATTTATCTTAAACCCAAAATTATCACTGGAGTTATTGCAGTAGTTGGAAACTATTTTGTTGTACGATTGTATGGTATTGAAGGAATTGTTTATGGCTTGGTATTTATAGGTTTATTCTATCTATCTTCGATTATTATTGTGAATAAAGCACTATTAGTACGCTTAAAAAGTTTGACGATTTGAGTGTGTGCCATTTTGTATTGGGGTGACAATGTTCATTTGGTTTAGATGTGCTGATTCAGGAGTTTATTTATGTGTGGATTTGGGATTGTGGTTCGGATAATATTCTGATGGACACCGAACAATACAATATGGAAAATAAATTATTGTTTTCGGTTGTTATCCCAACTTATAATCGTATTCAATTACTGAGGCGGGCTCTTGAAAGTGTATTTGCACAGACACTCGATAGAAACAAATATGAAGTCATCGTTGTGGATGATGGGTCTACTGATAATACGAAAGAAATATTAAAAGATTCGAATATTATTGATAGAATTAAATATATTTATCAGAGCAACTGTGGTTTACAATCTATAGTAAGAAATAGAGGCATCCAAGTTGCGAAAGGTAGATATATCGCTTTCTTGGATTCTGATGATGAGTGGTTACCTTCAAAGCTAGAAAAACAAGCAGATATTTTAATGAAGGATTCAAAATGTGCATTGGTTTGTACAAATGCCTATTTAATTAAAGATGAAATTGTTACAAATGAATTATATACTAAAAATCAAAATTTATTTAGTGGAAATGTCTTTTTTAAGCTGCTGCATAACAATTTTATTATAAATTCGTCCGTTGTTGTTAGAAAGAAAGCATTACTTCAGAGTGGTGTATTTGATGAAAACAAATCCCTCAAGTCTTTAGAAGATTATGATCTATGGTTAAGGTTGGGACGTTCTTATCCGATCGTCAGTCTTTCTGAACCTTTGACTTTGTATAGGATTCATGCAGGGAATATTAGCAAAGATGTTTTACAAACATATCGGGGATTGATTCAAATCTATCATAAATTAGAACGGAGTGAAAAATTATCACGATATGAATATATAAGAATATTATTTGAAAAATATCGTACTGGGCTCCACGCTATCAAGACTGCACTAAAAAAGAAAGAATATAGGTACTTGAAGACATTTTTATTATGATATTCTGACCCAAAAAGGAACAATATGAAAATATTGTACGTCGCGATGGAATTTGATTATGGTTTTCGTGAACGTGGAAAAAGTTTTGAAGAATCTGCGTTTTATGAGACATTTAAAGCCATGGGACACACAATCATTCGATTTGATTATATGGAATTAATAAAAGTTCATGGGAAGTATAAGATGAATCAACTTCTCAGGGACACTGTTGATCGGGATAAACCCGATTTGTTGTTTTGCGTTTTATTTAAAGATGAAATCGATAAAAATGTTATTACCGCAATAACAAAAGAAACTGCTACAGANNAAAGACTTTAAGTTGGTTTTGTGATGATCAATGGAGATTTGATGCATTCACCCGTTTTTGGGCGCCATCATTTACCTGGTCAACAACAACAGATATATTTTCAATCCCCAAATACAAAAGTATTGGTTACAAAAATGTGATACTTACTCAATGGGGAGCAAACCATTATATTTTTAAGAAAAATAATGTTCTTAAAAAATATGATGTAACATTTATAGGACAACCGTATGGTGATCGGGCAAAAATTATTGATAAATTGCAGAAACATGGAATTAATATCCAGAATTGGGGTACTGGTGCAAAAAATGGAAGGTTAACTTATGATGAAGTGATAAATGTATTCAATGAGTCAAAAATTAATTTAAATTTTTCTAGTTCTTTTCGACATCTTTTAATGTTTTGGCAAAATAAAAGAAGAGATCAAATAAAAGCACGTAATTTTGAAATTCCGGCAACTGGAAGTTTTCAATTAGCTTCTTATGTAGCTGGCATAGAAGAGTATTTTATTCCTGAGAAAGAAATTGTTTGTTATAAGAACTTTAATGAGCTTGAAGATAAAATTAGATATTATATTATGAACGAATCTGAAAGGGAGAATATTGCAAAGGCAGGCTATGATCGGTTTCTTCGCGAACATACATATGAAATTCGATTTAAAAAAATATTCGATAGAATCTTTGCATAATTTATTTATCGATTCTCAAAAAGAGAAATATACGTGAAAATATTACATACTGTTCAAGGATATTATCCAAAGATTGGCGGTAGTGAAGAATTAGTCCGCAAGGTATCTGAAGAACTTATTCAGCGTGGGCATGACGTTACAGTCTATACTTCATTTGATGAACGGAGAGATTTCTCTGAATTAAATGGCGTAAAAATAAAACAGTTTAAGGTAAGCGGTAATATTGTAAGGGGCATCAAAGGTTATGAATCTAAAGTTTATGTAGATGCGGTGCTTTCAGGTTCTTTTAATCTTATGATGAACTATGCAGCTCAAACATGGGCAACAGATCTTCTATTTCCTGTATTATCGAGAATTCCATTTAAAAAAATTCTTGCAACAGTTGGGTATGCCGGTCTTCATATGAATAAATATGCAGAATATTTTAAAATGTTACCTATATATCTAAATCAGTATGACGGTCTTATTTATCATTCTGCAATTTATCAAGATAAACTATTTGGGGATAGAAATAATATTTCACATTTTTCGATTATTCCTAATTTTGCTGATATGAAAGAGTTTGAAGGTTCCAATAAAGAAAGTGATTTCAGAAGCAAATACCATATTAATTCAAAATTAATGTTTTTAAGTGTATCAAATCATTATAGAGACAAAGGGCATGCATTTGTAATCGATTCTTTCTTGGATAGTAAATCTAATGACGCAACCTTAGTAATCATCGGTAACCCGACTAATAAATTTAAGATATACTCAGATTGTTACTTTTCGTGCAAGAGTAGAGAATATCTTCATAAAAAAAAGATAATAATTCTCACGCATTTACCGCGGCAAGATGTTATAAACGCTTACAAGCAAGCAGATTTGTTTCTGTTCGGTTCAAAAGTAGAATGTTCACCATTGGTTATATTTGAATCTATGTGCTCGAAAACACCATGGATAAGCACTAATGTGGGAAACACTAAAGAGTTGCAAGGGGGGATCATAGTCAATTCAAAACGGGAAATGTCTTTAGCCATCAAGCAGTTAACAATGGATGCAAACTATTATTCACAATTATCAGCGGCTGGTTATTCGGCAATACTAAATACGTATAATCTAAATAATATTGTAACTATATATGAGAAATTGTATCAAAGTCTAATAGATTTGAGTTGATTAACGGCAGCTATGAAATTATTTACAATCATCGTCTCTTTAGTTTCTTTAATTTGGGCAGCACATAGTATTACCCTCAATGTAACCTCTATTTTTTTAGCTATTGCATTTCTCTTTTCAGGGATTTGTGTAATTAAATATAAAAATCTACCTATATCTTTCCTGCTATCTTGGTACCTAATATGGATTCCATTGTTCGCCGCACATGATAGATATTTAGGGATCGAATATTTAAATCAAGTAGGATTTATTTTGCGTATTGGGGCAACACAGCTTGCCCTAATTATTTGTCTATTTATTGCTTTTTACTCTTTCTTTTTAAATCAAAGAGCTGAAAAATCGCAGTTTTCACGTATCGATTTTATTTTTACATTATTCATTTCATGGATAGTTCTTGGATATTACTTCCAAAACGACTTAAGCGACATTATCACAAAACGCTTCTATGGTTGGATCCCATACTATCTCATGATTTATGTTATCGGAAGAATATGGATAACAAACAAACAAGAATTGAAATGGATGCTTCAATCATCGGTCTTGTCCATGTTGATGGTCGTGATATCGAGATATTTTTATCAATCCCCGCTTTCATTTCTAGATTCATATTACCGTCTCGAAGTTAATTATATATACCTGTCTGCAGTAATCTATTCGCAAATATTGGTATTAATTGTCCCATCTGCATTTTATTTCTTTAAATATCAAAAGACGTATAAACCAGTTTTCATTATTGCGTTCATTTTAATATTTTTAGAAACACTTTTTAGTCAGACACGAGGTGCATATATTGCGATATTTATTTATATAATTATCTATTACTTAAATGAAACCAAAGGATATTCAAATCGGTGGAAAAAAATATTCTTACTGTTACTTGTCGGAGTGATATTTTTCATTCTTGTGTTCTTTTTATTAAATTTAAGAGAGGAAGCACATGGATCAAATGAAGGCAGCAGCGATTATCGTTTGTTAATGATGGGATATTATTTAGAAGAGATTTTAAAGAATATTTTTACTGGCTATGGTTATGGAAGCGAAGGCGCAAAAGGGATTTTTATTGAGGGAGCTCACAATACGTATTTGGGGATTTTATACGATGCAGGTATTATTGGTTTATCCATATTCCTTGCACTTGTCTATAGTATCTATAATGCACTTAAAAAGAATATTCAAGACCATGAGATGAAGCAATATGCCGTCGTAATTAAATATGGTTTATTAACTCAAGTTATTCATTGGATGTTCACAGGCAATAATTTATTCTATTCTATTCCGATGCAGATAATGTTCTTTGTAATATTGTTCGTTGTTTCTGTGCCCACAATTTGTCAGAAAAATAATTTAGGAATGGGGCTCGACTAGGAAATATTCTCATAGAGTGCTTTTTAGGCTATTAATCGATGATTTAAGGTTTCAGATAATTGTTTCAATGATATTGTCCATAGCAATTGCAATAGGATTAAATTGACTGATTTTCATCGTTTAGTTCAGAAGAAATTATGATTTCGAAGTTGGTTATAAATAGCGAGGTAGTTGTATTAATTCCACATTACAATAATTTGAGTGGGCTTTATAAGTCGTTGACTTCAATTTCTGAAGATATCCCTATTGATGTGTTGATTGTTGATGATGGAAGTTATGAAAAACCATTATTGTCTTATCTTGAAGGAAATTTTAATAAGTTAAATAAGATACATCTCATTATGCTTGAAAATAATGTTGGCATCGAGAATGCTTTAAATGCGGGGCTACATTTTATTATCAATGACGGAAAATATAAGTTCATCGCAAGGTTAGACGCTGGGGATACTTGTATTCCCAATCGGTTATTTCTTCAGTATAGCTATTTAATGAAAAATCCTGATATCTATTTATTAGGAACATGGGCTTTTTGCACGGATAAATACGGAAAAGTGCTTTATCAATTTAAACATGCACTAGACGATGATACAATCAAACGCAATATGCATTTTAAAAATGAATTTGTTCATTCATCCGTTATCTATAAACTAGAGGCAGTTAACACCATTGGTCTTTATCCTACAAATTATAAATATGCTGAAGATTATGCATATTTTTTAAAGTTTGTTAAAAGATTTAAAGTGGCAAATCTTCCGATTCCGTTGGTTAATTATGAAGTAAGTCCTGACGGTCTCTCAATAAAGAATAGAAGATTACAAGTGAAAAGCCGTATTGCTGTAATCTTGTACAATTATGATTTTAGTGTTCTCATGGTTTTAGGCTTATTATATAATATTATATTATATGTTATACCGACAACATTATTACAAGCGATTAAACGTTTGTCTAATAATTATCTTAAAAATGCGAAAGTTGATTGAATATGTCGATATTCTATAAATTTATTAAAACTTTTCTTCATTCTATTGCACTAAAAAGTATATTAATCCTACGGATTGCGAGAGTTAAAAGAGGCAAAGGATCGCGGATTTATTCTAATGTTTTCATAAAGTATCCTGATAAAATTACTGTAGGTAAGAATGTATTTATTAACTATGACTGTGTTTTGTGGGCGGCGCCAAGTTCTAAAATAGTAATTGGTGATGATGTGATTTTCGGTCCACGCGTGTGTGTAATAGCTTCGAATCATGGTGTAGATAAGAATAATTTAATTAGACTAAATAGCTGGGTCGATAAAGATGTATTCATAGGTAGTGATGTATGGATTGGGGCAAATGCTGTTCTATTGCCAGGCGTAACAATTGGAAATGGAGCGATAATCGCTGCAGGCGCAGTGGTAACAAAGGATGTTGCCCAATACGAAATCGTTGGTGGAGTTCCCGCTCGACATATCGGTGTCAGACTTTAATCAATAAAATATGAAGTCACAGGATAAAAAAATAAAAATATTACATGTTACACAATCATATGGTGGAGTACAGACATATATTTTAAATATCATCCTAAATAGTGATAAACAAAAATACGAATTTGCTATCCTTTGTCCAGAATCAGAATTATCCAGAATATGCACGGAACGAGGAATAAAAGTTTATTGTGTTAATATTAAAAGGTCTCCCCATTTTCTTGACATAATTTCTCTTATGAGAATTATAGCTGTCGTTATCAAATATAATCCTGATATTCTTCATGTGCATAGTGCAAAAGCGGGAGTTTTAGGACGTATTGCGTCTTTTGTGACACGAAAAAAAGTAATTTTTACACCCAATGCTTTTTCTTATCTTGGTTTTACAGGCTTTAAGAGATTATTATTTCGAAACATTGAAAGATCACTTCGTTATTTAACGGATGTATTATTAGCTGTTTCCGATTCAGAGAAAGCACGTGCAATAAACGAATTAAATTATCGTACAGAAAATATTAAAGTTATTTTTAATGCAATTGATTGTGAGAGCTACAACAAAATTAGAGACTATAGGATAATAAACACAGTGGGAATGATGGGAAGATTAATTCATCAAAAAAACCCTGAAATGTTTATTAATATTGCACTAAAAATGCATGCTGAATATCCTCAATTAAAATTTTTATTACTAGGTGAAGGTTATCAAGATTTTCTGAGAGAGGATATATTTTCAATTATTGCCAAGCACAAATCAGAAGATTTCATTAAAATATTAAAATGGGGACACTATAATATCGAAAACTTTTATAATGAAGTTGATGTGTTCTTATTAACTTCTCGTTTTGAAGGGTTATCATTTGCACTTCTAGAAGCAATGGGAAATGGAATACCTTCAATTGCAACCAATGTCGATGGTAACAAAGATGTTATTGAATCTGGGGTTAATGGTTTTCTCGTCGAAGAGAACGATTTGAATGATGTAGTAGAAAAATTATCTCTTCTGATTAGAAATCAAAATCTACGTGAGGAAATTGGCGTTGCTGCAAGAAAAAGGATTAATGAATTGTTTAATATTAAAACAAATATCAAAAATATTGACAATTTGTATTACTACATTTGCTCAAATAAAATTCATTAAAAGAAGATAGAACATGAATAACAAAACTCTATTCGTCAGACATTAAATTAAGCTTCCAGCTAATCCATTAAGATAATGCTCTAATTTGCCGTTTATAACTCTTGTATTTAAAATACTTCGCCACTTCAGCTTCTAGTGCCCGATGATCCATTTGTAAGAATCAGAATAAAACAAGTCCAACCACCAAAGAATGCACAGTATTTAGTGGTCACATTGTTTGTTGTTATTCTTTCTTGTGCTTTTTCATTGAGAATATATTCCTTAAATTTATTTATCATAAAATATGATACACTAAGGTACGGATGTATTATTTTATTATCTAAATGTTTCCATAATTTACAAAATTATAAATGTAATTTATAATAAACCATGATGGAGATATTATGAATATTGATTTATTAGAATACAAAAAGAATATATTTTCACAGAATGGCGAAGACGGTATTATTGAAAAAATCTTTGATTTGATCGGAACAAGAAATAAAGTATGTTGTGAATTTGGAGCTTGGGACGGTATTCATTTTTGCAATATTAGAAATCTTATCATTAATAAGGGGTGGCATGGAGTTTTAATAGAAGGGGATAAAAAGAGGTGTTCAAATATTGAAGATAATTATCGCGGTTATGACATTTATACAATAAATTCTTTTGTTGATACAATAAATAATAAATTATCAAATATATTGCAGAAGTATACAAACATTAGAGATATGAATATTGACTTTTTAAGTATAGACATTGATGGTTTGGATTATGAAATATTTGAAACATTAGACATTCTACCTAATGTAATCTGTATAGAGGTTAACGCTGGTCACCATCCCAATAATCATAATCGAATTGAAAAAAATATAGCTAAATATAATATTGGACAACCACTAAAAGTATTTTCAGATATAGCCAAGAATAAGGGATATTCGTTAGCTTGTTATTCTGGAAATGCTTTTTATATAAGAGATTCGTTATTCGCAAATGGAAAATTAGAGCCGATTAATGATGAAAAGGCATATTGTGATTTCTTAAATCATCTTACAAAAAAAGAAAAAGAATGGTTATTTCTCGTAAATATTGGCAATGTGCCTCCGTATTACAAATATGAAAATAGTT
The DNA here is from genome assembly GCA_003142475.1 of Ignavibacteriota bacterium. Taxonomy (GTDB): domain Bacteria; phylum Bacteroidota; class Ignavibacteria; order UBA10030; family UBA10030; genus Fen-1298. The sequence goes on along the minus strand of PLMK01000073.1, from coordinate 3,749 downwards.
TTTTAAATAAAGATAATTTGAATTATACTTATATTAGGCAGTTGAAAATTATATATCAAAATATTTTTAAGAATATGATAAAATCAATCGTTAGCTCTATCAAGCAATTGCTCAGAGTATAATTTAGCATCTTCGATTAACAATCGCCATGCAAGACATACTGTCGCAATTGCTATTCAGGCATACTTTGCATAGCGGCATACGTTATACACAAAAGTAGTTTATTGGTAGTGTTTATGTAACCTTGTCAAGATTGCTATACCGCAACACAGAAACCCTGACAACGTATTTGTTCTCCTCAGTAGAAGTTACCTATTGCTTATCTGCAAGAATTACCACAAATTTATACCCATAGTCAATAAAACAGCCATTACTTGGTCTTGGGCGGCTAAGAAATACATTAGACTCATATGATAAAACGTAATTGGCGCACGCTACTCATATTCTTTGCATTATCAATAGATATTATAGCAATTATTACAAGCGCTATGACGGCATATTTTATTCGGAACTTGATTCCAAATTTGCCTCCATTATCTTCATATATGTCTATTCGACTTGAAGTGATATTCGGATTAATGCTGATATTTTCAGCAATGATGATCGGAGTTTATCGCGCTACTTCACACAGTAATTCGATTCGTCAATATTACTTAGCTGGAAAAGCTTACCTTTATACTATTTTGTGCCTTTTTTCTTTTTTGTACATATTCCAGAACAATACAATTCCACGCAGATTCACCATCATCTTTTTCTTGATCCTGCCTATTGTGTTTATTGCAGGAAGATTATTATTCAATCAATTTGTTAAATATATGCAAAGGCGTGGCTATGGTGTGCATAATGTTCTACTTGCCGGTTATGACAACGGTGGTATGAATATTATTCACAGATTTAAAAATTTTCCGGAATTAGGATACGATATCAAGGGAATCGTTACGAATCAAAAAAAAGATCCTCTTACACCAACGCAAATCCATGGCACGTTTGTTCCTAAATATTCGCTGTCTGAATTTGAAAACGTTGTTATCGCCAACAATATTGACCGGGCATTTGTTCCATCAACAAATACCGTTTCCAACGGATATGTGCAGGTATTAAATCTCTGCAGGAAACATAGTGTTAAGCTGAAGGTATTATCCGAAGACTCCGATCAACTACTGCATTTGTCTCGTGTATACGATATAGCAGGTATAACAATATTTTCTCCACAAAGAGCACGTATCGATTTGATGAAACGTTTGCTAAAGCGGCTTTTTGATATTGCATTTGCATCGCTGTCTTTATTACTAATAAGCCCGATATTAATAACTGCATCGGTTGCAATATTTATTGAAACAGGTATGCCAATATTATTTAGGCAAAAGCGAGCGGCAATTAAAGGAGGCAAAAAATTTTATTTTTATAAGTTTCGCAGCATGATAAAAAATGCAGATGCCATTAAAGAATCGTTATTTGAGAAGAACGAATCTGATGGCGCATTATTCAAGATCAAGAATGACCCTCGAATGACCAGGGTTGGAAAGCTTATCCGTAAATTTAGCATAGATGAATTGCCGCAATTGATCAATGTATTAAAAGGTGAAATGAGTATAGTCGGTCCAAGGCCGTTGCCGGTAAGTGACTTAGAAAAGTTAAAAGAAACAAAAGAATTTTGGAAATCAATCAGAGATCGTGAGAAATTAAAACCCGGCATTACAGGACTTTGGCAGATATCTGGCAGGAGCAAAATTGGATTCCGCGAAATGATATGGCTTGATCTTTATTATGTGGAAAATCAATCACTCTTATTAGACTTGGAAATACTTTTTGCAACGATCCCGGTAGTTTTATTTGGCAAAGGAGCATATTAAAAAGGAGCGAATAATTAACAATGAATAGTGATCACTGAATTAGGAATTAGAAATTAGGAAACAGAGAGCAACACTAAGATACCGGAAATCTAAAACTTTTTATCTATTTTTGTACATCAATTCCTTATAGTTTGCACAGTGATTCCACATAGTCTTTGCTGCCATCATTTACCCATGCATCTAATTGCGAAGGATCTTTTAATTGCTGTCCGCGAATTCTTGGAACAACAACATATCCGCAGGGAACACCCGTCAGCGCGCTCATATCACTCCATAATTTTTCAATCTGTGCAACAGGATAAATATCTTCCTGTCCGTGTCCCCAGCGATATTTTACATCTTTAATCGTAACATACGTTGGAATATGACGTGCTTCGTTTCTTACTGCTTCGGTCAATTCTGTTTCCGATTTTTTAGAGAGATCGTCGCGCTCAAGCCCAAAGATCTTTAATAATTTATCGATATGAATCCATGTTGTCATACTGTTATAATAACTCAATCCGAATTCATCTTCTTCACGCGGTTGTGCTAGTCCTTCCAATAATCGGACTTTTTCATTAATACGGGCTAATCCGCCACCGCGGTCTTCCATGCGTCGCGGAATTACTTCAAATGTTAACACATTTCCCGATGTGATATGATAGTTCAATATTTGAGGAGAAAGATTCGCACCAAGCGTATCAACATTATGAAGAAGAAGATGCTGTATATTGGGATACTCTCGAATAACACGTGCAAGAATTCCATTCCGAATTAAATTTGGAACTTCATACCAATGACCGAGCGGAGTCAATCTCTGTAATGCGATATTGTCTGTATAATCGTTTCCTTCACCCTTTACTTTTGCCCATCGTATCAATGTCTCGTGTAATGCATCAACAACCTTTTGTTTGTTTTCATCTAATTTTTCTTGAAGCATCTCTTCCCATAAAAACCTTAAATCACGTTCGGTAGGGATAAAGCGTTGTCCAATCGATTTTCCGGGAGAGAGATACACAGTGCCATTGAAATGATAATTGTTTGTTCTTCGTAATTCCTTTTCAATCGGATTATGCGTTAGATAACTTGTCGCAATAATGTAGGGAATTGAAGCGTGGAACATCTCAGACGTTTTTTTACTTTTCGATAGATGAATCTCTAAAAACGACCTATGTCGTCCGTTCATATAAATAAATGGATTGATTGCTTTTATCACACCAGCACCTTTCGTCCATCGGCTCCCGACACCGGCGGCTAAACAGAGCATAGCAATACTTGTGTCTTGAATCGCCTTAGAACCGACTTGATTATTGTCGTTTAGCTCATTTGAAAATGCGATATCTGAAGGGGAAACATCTTCAATAATTGTTTCTAATGGCAAACGATTTCGGTTCAGTCCGATTCTACCTTTTCGTAAATCATTTCGTATTTGTTCGTGTTGAATAGGATCAAATCCATTTTCTTTCTTGATTTGCTCTGCTTCTCTATCCTGTTGCTGTTTTTCGGCAATCTCTGCCTTATTGGAGTATTTAAATACATTGCCTATAATGGAACGAAGGATGGGGAATGCCTCATCATTCTGTGCCGTCTTTAATGAAAACAGATCGATTTCAATTTTCCGTGAATCAGGAATATTCTCGGAATTCAAACTGGCTAATTGCGGAACAAGTAATGCATAATATTTTCTTGGCATCAAAGCATCGTTGTCGCTCAAAATATGAGCTATAGTGCCTTGTTTATTAATTGCGAAATTATAAACAACCGGATTCATTGCAAATGGAAGAGATTCTTCCATTTCATTTTTTGTCTCTTGGAGAATAGTTAAAAGCCCCTTCTTTGCCTCTTCATAAATGCTTGGATCGACGAATATTCCCATTCCGCCGCCGGACATTCCTCCGAGCATAAGGAATCCCCAAT